>CAWUSW010000047.1:0-9095 GCA_963925675.1 uncultured Pseudomonadales bacterium | reverse complement strand
ATATGCAGGTGACGGAGCACGAATTGCTGACACTTCAAATGCAATTCTTCCAGGTGGCCCCGCAGCTAAAGCAGGTCTTCGCGCAGGAGATTTAATTATTACATTTGATGGAAGAACAATTACAACTCCCGAAGAGCTTATTGTGGCGATTCGATCCAAGAATGTGGGAGATAAGTATTCAGGCCATAAGGCAATAACAGTGGTGTCATTATCAAGAGTGGTCTGAGCTTGCAGGCGAGATCCGCGCCCACTAACTTCAACCAAGATTTCCTGTACTTGCAGAGCCGGTGGTGTACTGGTGAAATGCAGGCCCAGGCTCCCATTTACAGACATTCCTGAATTGCTTTCTGACATCAAGTAATCTGCTTGAATCTGCTGGCCAGGAGCAAGACGCACACCACTGTCCTCAGGCAAAGAACGATAGCCGTACCAGGGTGTCCAGGTGCCCAGCCACTGGTCACTATCTTCCAGGCTGAACACCACTGCATGCAGATTACTGCGATCGCCTGGCAAAAACTCCAGGCCAGTAAGAAAAGTTTCTTCCTGAATAAAAGGATCAATTGTCACATTGGCCTGCAGCAGTTCTGAGCCGTCCACGGATCCGCCTGTGAAATCATCAGCTGCCACCCGAACCACCTGGTCCGGTTCATCCAGACGCCAGGCAGTGGCATCAAAACTGGCGGTCACCGGCTCATCTTGCGTGCCGTCCGCACCCGGCACATTGAAGAATACTTCGCCGTTATTGCGTGGACCCAGGCCTTCCACCCAGGACACAATAAAGCGCTTTTCCCGTAGCGTCAGCTGATTGGCATTTTTAAAACTGCCGTAGCCAGCCACAGCTGCCCAGGGCGGCATATGTCTGGCTAGCACTTGATCATGGATGGCATCGCGCATCAGCCAGGTCTGCTGCCAGGTGACGATGTCTTCGGCTGGTCCGCCAGTCATGTGACACATGACACAATGAGTATTGAGGATGCGCACGATTTCACGATCGAACAGCACCGAGTTACTGGTGGCAGCATGAGGAAAAATGAGTGCGGACCATGCCGTAGCAATCATTGCCAGCAACAGAATGAATATTCTGACGAGTTGCCTGTGCATTATTGCCTCTGTGCCACGGCGAAGGTGAAAGCAAAGGTGCGCAATTCATCTTTCCAGCGTACCTGGGTAAAGGCCCGGTACAGCCCAGCATGAGGCATCAGGCCATCAAAGGTAATGCGCGGACCACCGCGCAGACTTTCCGCATCCACCCCCATGGGAATCATGAACATCATGGGTCCGGTCTCTTCATCAAAACCTTCACTTAAATCCAGAGGATGAGAGTGCACATAATCCACCAGATCAGCACTGAGAATCAGGGTATGGCCGAAAGCGCCCAGGTAGGTCTGTAAATCCAAGACCGGTTCGCCACTGTCAGCATTAGTAAAAAAGAAATTCAGGTGTCCGTATAAACCGGCAATGAAAGGGGCAGGATCGAAGGCCAGGGTGGCGGTAAGGCCATCTACGGTTTTACTTAATTCGGTATCGGCTGTGAGAGCCGCACTGTCGGCTATGATGTCGCCATCATAACCAGCCGTGACCAGAGGATGAGCAATGAACTGGCTGGTACCACCGACGGGAACAAAATCTGACAAAACTTTGTAATAACCGGATGCTGGCAAGGTCACATCAATGGACCACATTCCTTCGTCATCCATGACCGGGTGGATATGCTGAAACCAGTCCAGATCCTGGCTCACCACAAATAGATGGAAGAACTGATCGTGCACACGAACAAAATCGGTGACCGCTTCGCCGCTCTCGGGATGTCTTATCCTGATCTTCAGAGTCAGCGCTTCTCCAGCGACAGGTACCGCAGGAAAAGTGTTGAACTCAAGCCGGTAATCACGGACATCAAAGGGCTTGGAGAGCACCAGACGCATGCCGTCGCGGGGACAGGTGCCTGGTCTTTCTGCTGTATAGTCGGAATGAATCGGGCACATGTACACCTGCAGAGCATCCAGGGAAGCAGCAGTATCCAGTGTCAGTGCATCCTGTGCGGAAACCATACCAGAGATAAGCCACCCCAATATCAGGGCAAGACCTGCTTGCCTCATCGATGGGGACTCGTGGCGTTGCTTTCATAGGTGCCGCTGCCTGCTCCTGGTAATTCATCAGCGCGCGGTCCGGTATAGCGGGCTACATGCAAACCGGTGTCACTGTCAGTCCAGTAGATAAGACCATCCTTGAACACCGGATAAGTGCGCGCAATGCTGTGGGGCAGGGTGATGATATGACCTACTTCCCGTGGCATGTAAGGATTGGAAATATCAATGGCGCGGATACCGTGACCGTACCAGCTGTTGAACACCAGATTTTCGAATACTGTGGGGTTATGGTTCTGCTGTGACACGCGACGCAGTGGTTCGCCGTTGGGTTCGGTAGCCGCCTGGGTCAGACATTCATCGAGCTCGTTATCCGGAATGGCAAAAGCACCGACCATTACCGGTGTTGCTTCCACTTCTATGGAGACCATGCGTGCATGCATGATGGGACAACCGCCGAAATTTTCATCTGTAACCCATACATAGGCAGGTCGCCCGGCATCATTACCGCGCACCTGGGCCGGGCGATTGGGCACCATCACGGCACTATGAATACCGGTTGGAAGTGAGTTGTTGGGCGGATGTACATCCACACGCGAGCGGGTCAGCAGTACCTGATAGCGCACTGTTTTTGCGATATCTGATGCATCAGAGGCTAGATAAGCCTGAAGCCCCGGATCATCACTGACCACCATGTGCAGACAGTCGTTGGCAATGTCATCAATCAGGGCGGGATTCATCTGACCTCTCACTGATGCCACTGTGGAGCGGGTACTACAACCGGCACTGCCTGCCAAAAGCGCGGCATTGGTATTGCGCGCCACGGCCGCAGAATTGAGAGTATAAAAGCCGGCATTACCGCCAGCTACGTAGACCCGTTCACCATCATCGGACAGGGAAAGAGAGTGCAGCATATTGTTTTGCCGGTCGTTGAAATTTCCCGCCCGGCCCCGGGCGTCAGTTAAATGGCTGAAATCGGCAAAGCGTCCGTCTGCATACAGACCGGTGGCGTCGGGTCTCTCATTTACCGGAGGTCCGCCTATATCTTCCAGGCTGAAGGTAGACACTACACTCGGGGCATCCAGCACAGTCCCGGTATTTTCATCGGTTACCGCCATGGCATAGGCATCTGGCAGACGCCGGGAAGGATCGGCTGGATCGGGCAAGCCGCCGCCGGCAAACATGGCCATGTATACCAGCACGCGGCTGCTATTGTTTGGATCATGCCAGAGGAAAAATTCGTGGGAGGGGCCGTTGAAATCAAACACCTGGCTTTTGCGGGTTGCCATACAAGTGTCCGGGTCGATAGCAAAGGTTTCCATCACTCCTTCGGTGCGAGTGGTGGCATTGCGCACCAGCAGCATACGGTCGTTACCACTGCTGTCGGCATATAACAGCGCGCGTAACTCGCGATCATCATAGCCCTGGTTACCGACCTGGATCACCGGCAGTTCGCCGATCTTCACTGGCGCATTACGCACCGGGTTATCCTGAATGCGGAAGATATCCACCCCGCGCCCCACGCCGGCACCATTGCCATGACCCAGAAACAGGCAGCTCCCGGCAATGCCCATCCCTCTGGCGTCACCGGCGCCTTCCAGGTCACCTCCTTGCCAGGGACCGTCGTCAGTATCGCGCCGCGATGGCACCGTCACTACCCAATGCAGAATTTCAAAATTTCGTGTCAGGTTCAGGTTGCGCTGCAGTCGGGAAAAACCGTTACGTGCCTGGCGCTCTGTGGAAAAGGAGTCGATCTGCCCGCGCTGATTGACGCGTACGGAGGGCATCTGGCCGATAGGGGTATCAAAGGTGCTGGGCTGACAGCCGGCCGGATCCGCGGAGATGTCCCGGCATTGTGCCAGTGCCGACTGGGGCCAGGCCATCACAGCCAGCACACTGCCAAGTAAAAGAATGCCGAGCGATCCGTCCCACCAGGCCTTAACATTAATTGCTTTCATCCTTCCCCCTGCGAATTATTGAAATTGTTCATTGCAGTAAAAGTAGCACAATTATCCCTTTCTCTGCGATTTATGAAACAAGTGTGGATTTTATTCAGGACCGGAAAACGCAGATGGACATAAGGCTATTGCCGATTTACGCTACGTGATCTGATAGACGGGAGAAATAAATTGTTGTCATCGAATATAAGCCTTATCGGGTTCTTGCGACAAAGCATTGCCCTGCTGATTGGATTGTCATCAGCAAGCCCATTGCTGGCCCATCATACTGTGTCAGCCAAATTTGATATTGCCCATACAATTAGCCTGAGCGGTCGGGTCACCGAAGTTGACTGGGCCAACCCCCATGTACATATCTTCATCCAGGTGGATGAAGATGCGGGGCCTGCCGGCAACTGGGCTGTGGAGCTGGAAAGCACTATCGAACTGGAGCGCAACGGCTGGACGTCGGAGGATCTGTCTATTGGCGATCTTCTGACAGTGCGGGGACTTCCAGCCCGGGATGGCAGTGAGCAACTCTGGGGCCAGCGCATCGCAAGCAGTAAGGGTTTAGTGCTGTTCACACTAGATGATCAAGCCCTGGACACTATGCTCAGTGAGCGTCCCGCTGGGCCGGTGCCACGTTGGCCTGATGGCCAGCCAAGACTGGGGCCGCCCCCAGGTCAGACCGGCTACTGGATCAATACCGGATCAGGGTCTCTGCTTGAAGATGGTCAAAGCATCGTGATGGATGCTGAAGGCGTGCTGGCCAACATTGATGATGCAGATCAGGTAGCCCCCTTTCAGGACTGGGCGAAAGATTTATATGTCCTGCGCCAGCGCAACGCGCTGCGTAACGATCCTCTGTATTTATTCTGCATTCCTCCCGGCGGACCACGACAGTTTCAGTTGCCCTATGGCGTGCAGCTGGTGGAGCAACGCAATCGTGATCGACTTTTTGTCTTGATGGGAAGCGGCAACCGCAACTGGCGTCTTATTTATAATGACGAACGCAACCAGGTCAGTCAGTTAAGCGGTAATGATGACAATCCACTGTTTTATGGTCGCTCTCTGGCACGTTGGGACGGCGATACCCTGGTGGTCAACTCCAGCGGTTTTAATGAAGGCTTCTGGTTTTCCAATGGTGGTCTGCCTCATACCGGTTTATTGCAACTGGAAGAGCGACTCACCCGTAGTGATCTGAACACCCTTAGGTATTCGGTCACGGTGAATGATCCAGGCGCATACACTCGCTCCTGGACCAGCAGTTGGGATATGCAGTGGGTACCCGGGGAAGAAATGCCGGAATACTACTGCCAGGATAACCGGCAGTAGGGTTTAACTATTTAAGCCAGAATGACCAAGGCATGTTTGAAAGACATAAGCGCAGACAAATAGAGATGAACATGACAAGCAACAAAATTAGCTTTACACCCAAGGGGTTTAACCGTGCTCTGTTTTTTTTCCTGTTGGTGATTTCCCAGGCAGGTTTTTCACAGGACGATGCGGTAGTGGATTTTCGGCCCGCACCGCGCGGCGAAGATGGCCATATCAGTTTTGAGCCGCCGGCGGGCGAGAGTGGCACCTGGGTACGTCGCACCAGCACCCTGGTCATCAACCCGGATTCCTATGAAGCCCAGCGTACGCTCAATGCCCCTGTCCACATAGATGATATTCCCATACAGCCCTGGGCCAAAGCGCTGACCAATTATCGTCACGACGTCTATCTGGCCAGTGAACCCTATACCCGATGTAAACCTGCCAGCGGTCCACGCTCGATTATGTCGCCTTACGGACTGGAAATAGTCTCTGTGCCGGATTTACAAAGAATGTATATTTTTAATATCTCCAATGCCATGAGCTATCGCATTATTTTTATGGATGGCAGGGAGCATCCGGCAGATTTACGGCCATCTTATTCCGGTCATTCAGTAGGCCACTGGGAAGGTGACACTCTGGTGGTAGATACAGTGGGCTTGAATGAAAAATCCTGGATGAGCCGTGACGGTCTACCGAGCACCGACCAGTTGCATTTGATTGAACGCTTCAGTCGCGAATCCCTCGACACCGCCCACTATGAAGTGACTATAGATGATCCCGGTGCCTACACTGGGCCATGGACCAGCAATTTCGTTCTTGGCTGGCAGGAAGGAGATGAAATGTTTGAATATGTTTGTCAGGAAAACAACCTGTCACCGGAGTCAATGCTGGGTGATGGCAGGCTCAGCAAAATCACCCCGTAAACAAGCAAATAAAACACTTTGCAGATTAAATAACTCACACCCGGCTATCAGGATATATAGATGACACATTTGCGCTTTACGTTTTTTCTTTTGTTGCTGCTAACAGTGCCGGTGGTTCAGGCTCAGGAAGGTCATCCTCTGGTTGGTACCTGGCAAGGCTCCTGGGGAGAAAACAATAATTTCCTCACCATCATCATGAACTGGGATGGTCAGCGCATCAGTGGCCTGGTTAATCCCGGTCCGGGCTCTACTGAAATTGAGTCGGGAACTCTCGACTCATCACGCTGGCATGTGGAACTGGAAATGCCACTTACAGATGACACCGGAAACAGTGGCGACTTTTCCCTGCAAGGTGAGATGACAAATATTACTTCCCGCACCCGCGAAATCAAGGGCAGCTGGCGCTATCGTGGCGATAGCGGCAGCTTCACCCTGACCCGCCAAAACGGCGCCTAAAATAGGGGTCAGAACAGCTTTCTTTTGTTAAGAATAATTTCGGCAAGAATAATAAAATCGTACTAATCTTGAACCAGGGCCAGTTAATCTGGCTGAGTGAGAATTTTTACTAATTCATTCCGGTTCGATATCTATATGCCCAGACTAGCCAGGCTATGCCCGCCAGGTATCTCTCAACACATCATCCAGAGAGGCAATAACCGGCAGGTTTGTTTCGTTTCTGCACCAGACTTCGCTTTCTATATAAATTGTTTGCATGAAGCTGCGTTGCTCTATGGAGTTGATATCCATGCCTGGGTCTTGATGACAAACCATGTTCACCTCCTTGTGACGCCGCATATTAAAGACGGGGTTTCTCTGATGATGCAGGCAATAGGTAGAAAATATGTCAGGTATTTCAATTCTACCTACGAGCGGTCTGGCACTCTTTGGGAAGGTCGTTATAAATCCTGTCTGGTGGCTTCTGACAATTACTTGATTTGCTGCTATCGATATATTGAGCTGAATCCTGTCAGAGCGAAAATGGTTGATGACCCGGAGAAATACCACTGGTCAAGCTATCAATGTAATGCAATTGGCAAGCACTCTGATCTCATTACTTTCCACGCCAATTACCTTAGCCTGGCCGATACAGCGAAGAAGAGAAGACTGAAATATCAGAGTCTTTTCAAGGATGCGATAGAGCAGGAGTTATTGACTGAGTTAAGAGAGTCAACAGACAAGAATATGGCTTTTGGTAGTGAGAAGTTCAAGGATGAAGTGGAGGCTTGTCACCAAAGGCGGTTAAGACCAAAGTTACCAGGCAGACCAAGCAAGAAGGTATCTTAATAAAGTAAACCTGTTCTGACCCCTATTTATTAGTCATAATTGACAAGCAGTTCTCATCAAGGCGAAAAGTGTCTACCGAATTAGCAGTTAATCCAACGGCTCATCAAATACTTCAATCTGTGTTTGGTTACGAATCCTTTCGTAATCAGCAAGAAGCAGTGATTGAGCAAATACTTTCCGGTGGCGATGCCCTGGTATTAATGCCCACTGGCGGCGGTAAATCGCTGTGCTTTCAGGTGCCTGCATTAGTGCTGGATGGTACCGCCATCGTCATCTCTCCGCTGATTGCCCTGATGCAGGATCAGGTCATGGCTTTACGTCAGTTTGGGATCAAGGCTGCTTTTATAAATTCCAGTTTGAGTCCTGAAGCCGTTAATGAGGTTGAAACCCGTTTGCTCAATGGCGAACTGGATCTGCTGTACGTGGCACCGGAACGCCTGATGATGTCGCGCATGCTTTCTTTGCTGGATCGCACCAGGCTTTCTTTATTTGCCATTGATGAAGCCCACTGTGTGTCGCAATGGGGTCATGATTTCAGGCCTGAGTACATTCAGTTATCAGTATTACATGAACGTTTCCCTTCTGTGCCACGCATTGCCTTGACGGCTACAGCTGATGAAACGACTCGAGCAGAAATTATCCAGCGTCTTTCACTGGACCAGGCACAGGTTTTTAACGATGGCTTTGATCGCCCCAATATTCAATATCGCATCAACGAAAATCAGGGCAATGCCCGCGAGCAATTGTTGCGCTTCATTCTTAATGAGCATGAAGGGGATACTGGAATAGTGTATTGCCTGTCCCGTAAACGCGTGGATCAAATTGCCCAGTGGCTGGAAGGCAAAGGCCTTAAGGCGCTGCCTTATCATGCCGGCATGAGTAACGAACTAAGGCAACACCATCAGGAACGGTTCTTGCGTGAAGAAGGGGTGATTATCGTAGCCACCATCGCTTTTGGTATGGGTATTGATAAACCTGATGTGCGTTTTGTCGCTCACCTGAACTTGCCAAAAAGTATTGAGGGCTATTATCAGGAAACCGGTCGTGCTGGCCGCGATGGTTTGCCGGCGAATACCTGGATGTCCTATGGTTTACAGGATGTGATTACCCTGAAACAAATGCAGCAGGGTTCCACCGGTAAAGAAAATTACAAACGTATTGAAGGACACAAGCTGGATGCCATGCTTGGGCTTTGTGAAATTACCACTTGTCGGCGCCAGGCTATGCTGCGCTATTTTGGCGATGCAATGGGTGAGCCCTGTGGCAATTGTGATAACTGTTTAACGCCACCGGAAACCTGGGATGCCACCCTGGCTGCGCAAAAAGCCATTTCCTGCGTACATCGCACCGGTCAGCGTTTCGGGGTGAAGTATCTGGTCGATGTGCTATTGGGCAAAGACGATGATCGCATTATGCAGTTTGATCATCACAAGGTTTCCACCTTTGGCATTGGTACCGAGCTGGATAACAAGGAATGGAGCACCCTGTACCGCCAACTTATCGCCAATGGTTTCCTGCGAGTCGATTTTGAAAGGCATGGCAGTGTC
>CAWUSW010000046.1:0-47097 GCA_963925675.1 uncultured Pseudomonadales bacterium | reverse complement strand
GCATAAACGGCCTGCTTCTTCGCGAGGGTCGACCGGCAACAGTGACCACATCGCCAACGGCAAGAACGTCTGAACTCACACCGCGGTTACGCAGAATACTTATCGATGCTGTTTCCACTTCCCATTTCTCGACATTGCCAGATTCATCAATTACATCAAGAAAAATCCGTCCATGCGGGTTGCGCCAGGATATCTCCGTGATAGTCCCTCTCACTTCAATTGTACGATCCTGTTCAAAAATACCAACAGTGCTGTGATGGGCAAATACTGGAACGGCAAAAGCAAGTAGCGAAATCAGAATAAGAGCATAGCGTGTCATCGATTAATCCCTTAAATTTCATTTTTATTATTCATCGCAGAAGTGTACAACTGCGATAACTTAATTACTATCAATGGCAATATCCGCTACCACTGCTTTTTTACTTCTTTGTTTCCACATCACATTTAATATTACACCCACCAGTACCAACGCCATGCCAAGGTAGGTCAGCAAATTAAAACCCTCACCAAAAATAATATAGCCCATGATGATTGCATAAATAATACCGGTGTAATTAACAATCGACACAGTAGAGATTTCTGCGAGCTGATAGGAGCGCGTCATAAAATATTGCGCCACCTGGCTGGTAATGCCAACCATGAACAGATAAAACCATTCCAGGCCTTCGGGTTGTACCCAGAACAGCAAGCTCCACAGGCCTGTAATGGGAAGACAGACCAGTGGAAAATATAAAATAATAACCATGGGGTGCTCACTGGTAGAAAGTTTGCGCACGCAATTGTAAGCCAGGCCCATAAACAGGCAGGTTACCAAACCAACTCCCAGGTGCAACAATGAAATTCTGGCATCAAAACCCTGGATCACCAGAATGCCGGCAAAGCTGATGGCAAAAAACAGAAACTGCAGCGGGCTGACCTTTTCCTTGACAAACCAGATGCCGATAATCGTAGTAGATATTGGTGCCAGATAGGTGAGCGTGGATGCGGCGGCCAGAGGAATTTCCTGAATTAACCAGAAATTCAGTGACAGGGCCGTAACGCCGGCTACACCACGCAGGATGAGCATGCCTTTGTTATGTCCCCAGACCGACACGCGCGCCCGCTTGATTCCCCAGTAACTAAGCACCACAGCAACTAGCGCCCGGAAAAAAATTATCTCCAGCGGGGGAATTGCAGGAACCAGCTTCACGAAAACAGTCATCAGCCCAAATATGAAAGTGGCCAAGGCCATGTACCAGACACCGCGAGAGGAATCAGACATAAGTATTTTTTAGCGGGGAAAAAGAAGGGCGGATTGTACGTAACCCGCCTTGTTTAGGCAAAGCGTTAAGGCACTGGCTCAGACTATGACAATGCAGCCCTCTGTCAGAAGCGCATTCTGGCACCCATTGCCGCAGTGCGCGCCTTGTTGGGTCTTGCCCCATAGGGATGACGTCCCAATATATCATTCTCATCGCCAAGATTTTCCACACGGGCAAAGATATTAAGCCGGTCGTTCAATTGGTAGTTAGCCGAGACATCTACTGTCAGGGAGTTATCCGTTTGTTCTGCAAGGGTACAGGAAGCCCTGACGCAAACACTAGCAACATAATTGGCGCTTAGAGTCAGTCCCCAGATCATGGTTTCATAGCCCAGTGAGAGGCGATACTGGTTTTCAGGAATATAGGGAATTGGATCACCAGCACTGACATCACCAAAAAACGCCGTATCAGCTACATCAGTATCGAACTCACCATCGATCCAGGTATAAGTCAGCATCAAGGGTATAGAGATATCAGTTGACTGGCTTAAATCAGCACTCAGCAGAAATTCCAGGCCGTTTACAGTGGCAGCGTCGCCGTTAAAGGCATCGCCGATAACACAATCTGTTCCTGAAGAGGCGGTGCAAACACCAAGCAGGTTTTCATAATCGCTATGGAACCAGATGGCTTCTGTGCTGATATAATCATTGGTAAAGCGAAATCCCATTTCATAATTAATGGCTTGCTCTTCTTCTACGCCCGGTGAATTAGATGGTGTAGTAAACCCTTTATGCACACCGCCCAAAACTGTCAGGCTTTCATTAACACTGTAGCTGGCACCAATCCCTGGCAACCATACTTGCACATTATTTTCGCGCCCATCGCGAAAGTCACGCTGCACCCCGCCATTAAAACGCATGCGACTAAGTTCAATATCTTCATATCGCAAACCAGGAGTAAACAACCAGTTCCCCCATTCGATGCGATCATAAATATGAACTGCCAAGGCCTGGGCATCCTGAATTCTGTTTCCGGCAGCACCCAGCGCACCCACATCATTTAACACAAGAGCACCATTTAACTGCTGGTATGAAGAATCATATTGCAAACGATCTTCTTCATCACGATGCAAACGCACTCCTGCCTGCAAACTGTGAGAACTGGCACCCATGCTACCTTCCAGATTCAAACCAAATTGAATTCCTCTGGAAAAATATTTGCGGTCGTTGGCACGCACATCAATACTGCCGACGGGTGTGTCAAGTGTGCCATCAAGAATGGACTGCAATTGATCACTTGTGAAACCACCCCGGCTATCACCCTGATTGATATCATTGATTATATTGCCCCAGCCAACCCGGCTTAAAGCATCAGCATCATCACTGCCATCCAGATCAAGCCCTTCAGTCTTATACCAATTGCGGGCATGCTCATTATTGTATGCTGTTGCACTGAGACGGAGATTTTCAGTGGCATTAAATTCATAGCGCAGGATTACCTGCTCATGCTCAGTATTAATATTGTCCAGATCAGAGATGCCATAGCGACGATAGGCATCTGCTGCAAAATCCACGTCGGTCAGACCAAGATAGCTCTGATTTGAATCCTGCTGAGCAAGTTGCAGTTTCAACTCCACCTTGTGGCGAGAATCCTCTGGCGCCCAGGCAAGTTTCACCGTGTAGTCCTCTACATCCAGACCCGTATTATTATTGCTACGATCAATAGTTTGGAAGCCATCAGACTGCCATTGGTGCGTTTCCACCAGAAAACCAAAACCTTCTGTATTGTAGCCACCATAGGTGACATGCACCCGGTAGCTTGAATCATCTCCCCCTTCAACAAGAAGCGTACCCAGGGCTATACGTGGAATCGGTGTCGAAATCATGTTTAGTGCACCACCGATAGTATAAGGACCCTGGGTAATAGCTGCAGGTCCTTTAACTACTTCAAAACCCGCGAAACGACCAGCTGTGGGGAAGTAATAGGCAGATGATGCCGCATAGGGTGCCGGTGCTATCAATACATTATCTTCCAGCAGGGTTATGCGACTGGAACGTTCAGTGGCTACTCCACGAATACTGATATTGGGCCTGAGTCCATAGCCGTCTTCCAACTGGATAGACACCCCGGGGATTTCCCGGGCAATGCGTTGAACATCAGAATAGGCAAATGTTGCCAGTTGATCACTATCGATATAATGCGCAGAACCTGGCAAACGCTCAATACGTTCTCTACCACCAGTAATCAGGATTTCTTCAAAAACAGGAGTTGATATGTTTTGTGCCAATGCAGGCAATGCCCCGGCAATTGTTACGGACAGGAGGAAACGGGAAACCAATTTGACTTGCATTAGCTTTTACAACTCCAGATTTACGGACATAACTTGATATCAAATTAGCTGGAATCATATTAATATTAATGAGAATCATTATCAACAGCATTATCATTATATTTTTGCTTATTTTACCGGGACACAAAAAGGCCGGGATGAGTACCCAGCCCGGCCTATATTTTATTCAATATTATTTAAAACTTTTTAATGAAGTAATTTAACCTTCGCTTTCTTCCTGCGCTTCTCCACGCTTGGCTGCAGATTCATCCAGCAAGATTTTCAGTTCACCTTTCTCGTACATATCGGTCATGATGTCACAGCCACCGACAAGCTCTCCATCAACAAACAGCTGCGGAAAGGTTGGCCAGTCGGAAACTTTTGGCAGATTGGCACGGATATCAGGATTGCTGAGAATATCCACATAGGCAAATTTCTGGCCGCAGGCCATCAGCATCTGGGTAGACTGTGCTGAGAAGCCGCACTGTGGCGCATTAGGATTACCCTTCATATAAAGAATGATGGGATTGTTGTTGATTTGGTCTTTGATGATGCCTTCAATGGATGCTTCGCTGCTCATGGATAATCCTGAAATAGATAAATGAAAGTTAGATGAATAGCTTTAGTGGGTGCATTTTACCCGATTTCAATGACCGGCGCAGGAAAATACGACACCAATTTGTCATGTAAAACCCTTTATTTGCTAAGGTTTTACTGCTTGCCCCAAGCTCCCCCTCCCGGGGTAGTGATGGTCAATATATCGTTGCTATCAACAAACAAAGAGACTTTACCGGGTAATGCTTTACCATTTAAAAAGTTCTCTCCTGGCTTTCCTAACTCACCCCCCTGCAATCCCCAGGGAGCATGAGTACGCCGCTCAGTAAGCAGACTAAGTTGAGCCGGAGCCAGGAATTCATATTCCCGCACCAGCCCATCCCCGCCCTGATGAAGCCCTTTACCGCCGCTGTTGTCCCTGATTGCATAGCGCTTGACGCGAATAGGGAAGTGCATTTCAAGACTTTCTACCGGTGTGTTTAGCGTATTGGTCATATGAGAATGCCTGGCACTGAGTCCGTCAAAATTTGGCCCTGCGCCATGCCCTCCAGCTAAAGTCTCATAATAATCCCAACCGTCATTTGCCCCGGCCTGCCCCCTGTGTCCCATGGCTATATTATTCATACTGCCCTGGCTGGCTGCCGGAATTCTCTCTGGCAAGGCTTTTTCCAGTGCGCCCAGAACCACATCGACAATGCGTGTTGAGGTTTCCACATTACCAGCCGCAACCGCGGCTGGATGGCATGCATTCACCAGCGAGCCTGATGGTGCTTTTATTTCGATGGGGCTGAACAGTCCAGCACAGGCTGGTGCGTAGCTGGGCATGAGACAGCGAAACACATAATAGACAGCGGCAGCAACGACTGGCAATGGGCAGTTAATATTGCCGGCGACCTGATCACTGGTGCCTGCAAAGTCCACTACTATAGCTCGTTTACTAATCTTCAGGCTTACCCTGATCGGAATATCTTTTTTACCAAGCCCGTCATCATCCATTAAATCTTCAAATTCGAAACACCCCTCTGGAATGTCATCCAGACAAGCATGGGCAACACGTTTGCCGTACTCATTGAGCTCAACCAGTCCTTCTATATAAAGCACTAATCCCAGTTCACTGATCAATTCCTGCATTCTTAATACACCGGTGCGCACTGAACTAACCTGAGCGGCAAAATCGCCATTGAGACTGCGTGCATTTTTCTGCCCATGCACTGACGCCAGTGCTTGCCAGACAGTTTGATTCAGCTCACCCTGTTTTATTAATAGTTGCGGAGAAATAATGATGCCTTCTTCTTCCAGCTTGCTGGTGATTGGCATTGAGCCAGGTGAGTCTGAACCTATGTTGGCATGATGCGCGCGATTCACGGCAAAAGCCGCCAGCTCTCCATCCACAAATACCGGGGCAACAATAGTCACATCCGGTAAATGCGTCCCGCCAAGATAGGGGTCGTTCAAGACCAGCACATCACCGGATGCCCATTCGAAACGCCCTACTATATCGGCCATTGCAAAGGCCATACTGCCCAGGTGCACTGGAATATGTGCAGCTTGCGCGCAAAGAAGCCCTTGCTTATCAAACAAGGCGCAGGAGAAATCCAGGCGATCCTTGATATTGGGTGAAAAAGCCGTGCGTTGCAGCACTACACCCATTTCATCGCAAACGGCTTCCATGCGGGAGACAAATAAACTGAGTTCGATTGAGTTCATAATTACATTATATAAGAGTCGCAAGTCCCAAGTCTCAAGTCTCAAGCACATCCAGTTAAAGTGTTATTTTTATTGAGCAGGTTCCATTGAACTGATACTGCCCATTAAATTGAATAATGCCCTGCACCCCATGTGACTTGCGACTTGTAACTTGCGACTGTAGAACAATCACTTGGGACTTGTCACTTGCGACTGCTTTCATTAGAATTCTCGCCTTTCCCGGGTAGCTTTGGCTGCCCTTTTCGTTTCTGGGGATAGTGAAAATGAAAGATACACATGCCGTGATGAATACCTATAACCGGATTCCGGTGGATTTTGTGCGCGGTGAAGGTTCCTGGCTATTTGACAGTAATGACAATAAATATCTGGATGCTATCAGCGGCATTGCCGTGTGTGCACTTGGCCACAACCATCCCGGTTTTATCCAGGCGGTTCAGGAACAGGTAGCAAGGCTGGTCCATACATCGAACCTTTATGGTATTCCCCTGCAGGAAGAACTCGCTCAAAAGCTGTGCCAGGCTTCCGGCATGGACAGTGTCTTTTTCTGCAATTCAGGGGCTGAAGCCAATGAGGCGGCCATCAAAATGGCGCGCATGTATGGACACAATAAAAACATTGAGGTTCCCGGTATCATTGTTATGGAAGGTGCCTTTCATGGCCGCACCATGGGCGCCCTCACAGCAACTCACAGCAACCGTCATCAAGGGGGCTTTGCTCCTTTTCTGGATGGCTTTTACCGGGTCCCTTTTAATGATATTTCGGCAGTTGAAGAATGCATCAAAAACAATCCGAGCATTGTGGCCGTCCTTGTTGAACCTATTCAAGGCGAAGGCGGCATCTGCATCCCGCTTTCAGATTACCTGACCCAGTTACGCAGCATTTGTGATGACAACGACATGTTGTTAATGCTGGATGAAGTGCAGACTGGCAACGGCAGAACCGGCAAGTATTTTGCCTACCAGCATAATAATATTTTGCCTGACGTCTTCTCTACCGCCAAAGGCCTGGGCAATGGTTTCCCCATTGGCGCCTGTCTGGCCAGTGGCAAAGCTGCAGAAACTTTTCAACCAGGACATCATGCCACCACCTTTGGTGGAAGCCCTCTGGCCTGTGCTGCAGCGCTTGCAGTATATGAAGCCATACTGGCAGAAGACCTGCTAGGCAATGCCTGCGTACAGGGTGACAGAATAAAATTTGGTTTAAGTATGCAACTGCAAAGCAGCCCGCATGTTGTCGACATTCGGGGTTGCGGCCTGATGATTGGCGTGGAACTGGACCGACCGTGTGCAGAACTGGTCGCTCAGGCCCGCGACAAAGGCGTATTAATTAATGTGGCATCGGGTAATGTTGTCAGACTGGTGCCACCATTGAATATCAATGAAGAAGAAAGCGATTTGATCATAGAAACCATCAGTGACCTTGTTAAAGGCCTGTAAGTGGAGTCGGAGGGAGAAGCACAATGAGTACAAGACATTTCCTGAGCCTGCTCGATTTGAACGGACAAGAACTCAGGGACATTATCGACAGAGCTATCGAGCTGAAAAGTTTTCAGGCTCAGGGTACATCCCATGAGCTGTTGAAAAACAAAGTGCTGGCAATGATCTTTGAAAAATCCTCCACCCGTACTCGCGTGTCTTTTGAGGCCGGTATGGGACAAATGGGTGGATCTGCCATTTTTCTTTCCCCACAGGATACGCAGCTGGGCAGAGGTGAACCGGTGGAAGATACGGCTCGCGTCCTCTCCAGAATGGTAGATGCCATCATGGTGCGTACTTTTGAGCATGAAAAAATTCAACGTATGGCCGACTTTTCGACGGTGCCGGTAATCAATGCTCTCACCGATGACTACCATCCCTGTCAGTTACTGGCCGATATGCAAACTTATCAGGAGCACCGCGGAGATATACAGGGTAAGACGGTCACCTGGATCGGCGATGGCAACAATATGTGCCATTCCTATATTAATGCGGCCAGATTACTTGATTTTGAACTTGTCGTGGCCTGCCCTGAGGGGTACGAGCCAATGCCATCTCTCGTTGAAGCCAATAAAGACCGCGTCAAAATTGTAAGAACGCCAGAACAAGCCTTACCAGGGGCCTCACTGGTCAGCACTGATGTATGGGCTTCAATGGGCCAGGAAGATGAAAGAGTCAGACGCATAAAGGACTTTGAAGGTTTTGAAGTAAACCTGGAGTTGATGAGTCTTGCTACAGAGGATGCCCTGTTTATGCATTGCCTGCCGGCTCACCGTGGTGAAGAAGTCAGTGCTGATGTCATTGATGCACCAGATTCCGTAGTTTGGGAACAGGCAGAAAACCGCCTGCATGCCCAGAAAGCCCTGCTTGAATTTCTCATGTGCTAAAGTGAATATTCATTGTAATCAGGCATGGCCACTGACATGAACTCTTTGCTGGAAGTCCGCAATATTAACTGCCGTTATGATGACCAGGTCATCATCGAGAACCTGAGTTTCATGGTCGGGCAGCAGCAGATTGTCAGCCTGCTGGGACCAAGTGGCTGCGGCAAGACCACCGCCCTGCGTGCCATTGCCGGGCTGGAAAATATATACGCCGGCCAAATCCTTCTTGATGATAAGATCTTGAGCACACCTGGAAGCCTTTTGCCTCCGGAGCAACGTCAAATTGGGATGGTGTTTCAGGATTACGCCTTATTTCCCCATCTTAGTGTCTCCAGAAACATTGCTTTTGGATTACATGGTCGCGATAAGGCAGAAGCCGCTGAGATAGTTCAACAGCTCCTAAGCCTCGTCCATCTGGAAAAACATGCAGATAAATATCCTCACCAGTTGTCCGGTGGTCAACAGCAGCGTGTAGCACTTGCCAGAGCCCTGGCACCAGATCCTAAACTGCTGTTGATGGATGAACCCTTTTCCAATCTCGACAGTGAAATGCGCAAAAATCTGAGCCGGGAAGTCCGTGAGATTCTCATTGCACGTAAAATCAGCGCAATACTGGTGACCCATGACCAGGATGAAGCCTTTACTGTTGCCGATGAAACCGGTGTGATGCTTGAAGGAAGCCTTCAGCAATGGGGAACTGCCGAGCAATTACTGGAAAACCCTGCCAATGACTTTATTGCCCGTTTTATTGGTCAAAGCTCCCGTTAAAATCACTCTGCCAGTGAAATTCGCTAAACACTATATATAGTATTTATCCTTTTCCCTTTTTTCGCCCCATTTCGCCCCATAAGCGGGCACCTCAATGTGTCCCTTTAGCAAAATTAACGCCTGATTAGCCTCAAGGCCCCGTTTTTCAAGGCATCTTTGCAACTGGAACCGGGAACCTGAAGACAGTTCTCTCAACTCGCTCTTGTTCACTGTTGGTGCAATGCCACACCAGCCCGTCTAAGCACTGAAAATCAATACCTGTTAATACCCACTCTATACACAATTTATCCACATGAATTTCACACATTATTGGCTTGCATCCGGGAAAATATACCTGATATAGTGGCCTAGCAATATTTTTACACCATATCTTGTGCTTTTACGATCCTTTCGATAGTATTTAAATACACAGGAAAAAGGTTAAAAAACTAATAACAACCACAGCTTAGCTTATCAAGTTAAGGTAAGTTGAAAAACTGGATATAGCCGTACAGGGGATGAAGTAAACCGGGGCTTCAGAACATGCCAAGGCTTTTTTGGGCATTTTCAGACGCCACAGAGCTTTAAAAACGTGATTTGCTGATTATTCCTCTGCGTTCTACTGATGGTTTATCCACAGGCTGCTGTAAGGTTTAAAACAGAGCCAGATTAATTTCGTGAAAACACTACATCTTGTGTTTACGCATTTAACAACAAAGCGCCCTTAAACGGTGAAACATACCGGGAACGGCAGGAGAAAATTTAGTAAAAGCGTAAGTAAAAAGATAGAAAGCGATACGCAAGTATAGGAAGTATAGAGAAACCAATACAGAATTTGCAGCTTAAGCAGTAATACAGCAAAAAATACGACACCAAAAAAATAATAAATAACTAATAAATAAAAAGATTATCTGGAGCCACCAATGCACACAGAAGTAGATTCTTCCACCCCCTCTTCTACCGCCACTGCACAAGCACAAGAAGCAACAGACATTTCAATTACCGCCATGGCGCCGGGTACATTGCGAGTGATCAAGCGTAACGGTGCAGTTGTTGGCTATGACAACTCCAAAATAACTGTTGCCATTACCAAAGCCTACATTGCCGAAGAAGGCGGGACAGCAGCAGCCTCCTCCCGTATCCATGAAACTGTCGACAAAATGGCCAGTGAAATCAATGAAACCTTCAAACGCCGTATGCCATCAGGCGGCAGTATTCATATCGAGGAAATTCAGGATCAAGTAGAACTAATGCTGATGCGCTCCGGTGAACACAAGGTTGCCAGAAGCTATGTGATCTACCGTGCAGAACGCGCCCGTGATCGTCAGGAGCATTTAAAAACTCAACCCGAATCTGAAGATAAATCCGACCTCCTGGTTACACTGGATGATGGCTCCACCATCCCGCTGGATACCGCCCGCATTCGTACAATCATCTCTGAAGCATGCCATGGTCTGGAAGATGTTAACGGCGATGAAATTTATACAGAGACCCTGAAAAACCTCTATTCCGGTGTGAAATTTACTGATGTCCAGATCACCCTGGTGATGACCGCGCGTACGCTTGTAGAAGTGGAACCTAATTATTCTTTTGTTGCTGCCAGACTGCTGTTGGATAACCTGCGCAGTGAAGCACTGACCTTTCTCGGCGTTGCCGACAATGCTACGCAATCTGAAATGCATTATAAATATGCCACTACCCTGCGTTCATATATTGATAAAGGCGTTGAGCTGGAACTGCTGTCACCCCATCTACTTGAGTATGACCTGGATCGCCTCGGTGAAGCCCTGAAAGCTGATCGTGATGAACAGTTCACCTATCTGGGTCTGCAAACCCTCTATGACCGCTACTTCATTCACAGTGAAAACACCCGTTTTGAGCTGCCACAGATCTTTTTTATGCGTGTCGCCATGGGCCTGGCCTCTAATGAGGAAAACAGGGAAGAAAAATCTATCGAGTTCTACAACCTGCTTTCCAGTTTTGATTACATGGTTTCAACACCACAGCTATTTAACTCAGGCACCTTGCGCCCCCAGCTGTCTTCCTGCTTTCTGACCACTGTTCCTGACGATTTGAGCGGTATTTACGGCGCCATCCATGACAATGCGATGCTCTCAAAATGGGCTGGTGGCCTGGGTAACGATTGGACCCCTGTGCGCGCACTTGGCGCCTATATCAAGGGCACCAACGGCAAATCCCAGGGTGTTGTTCCTTTCCTGAAAGTAGTTAATGACACTGCCGTGGCTGTAAACCAGGGCGGCAAACGTAAAGGCGCTGTGTGTTCCTATCTGGAAACCTGGCACCTGGATATTGAAGAATTTCTTGAGCTTCGCAAAAACACTGGTGACGACCGTCGCCGTGCCCACGACATGAACACGGCTAACTGGGTTCCAGACCTGTTTATGAAAAGGGTATTCGAAGATCAGGAATGGACGCTTTTTTCGCCAAATGAGGTCCCTGACCTGCATGAACTTCATGGTAAGGCCTTCGAAGAACGCTATGCGCACTACGAAAATAAGGCCAGGGATGGCGCGCTCTATGTGCACAAGACTGTGCGGGCTGCGGACCTCTGGCGAAAAATGCTTTCCATGCTGTTTGAAACAGGACACCCCTGGATCACTTTCAAGGACTCTTGTAATGTTCGCTCTCCACAGCAGCATGTAGGGACTGTTCATTCATCCAACCTGTGTACAGAGATCACCCTGAATACCAACAAGGAAGAGATTGCTGTGTGTAACCTGGGGTCTATCAACATGGTCAATCATGTTGCTGAAACGGGCCTGGACACAGACAAACTGCGCAAGACAATTCATACTGCAGTCCGCATGCTCGATAACGTTATCGACATTAATTATTACTCGGTACCCCAGGCAAAGACTTCCAACCTGAGGCATCGCCCTGTTGGTCTGGGCTTGATGGGCTTTCAGGATTCTCTGTACATCCAGAAGATACCTTACAGCTCTGAAGAAGCGGTGCAATTTGCCGATAATTCCATGGAAACCATCAGCTATTTTGCTATTGAAGCCTCAACACTTCTGGCAGAAGAACGCGGGGCCTATGAAACCTATGAGGGCTCACTCTGGAGCCAGGGCATTCTGCCAATCGATTCTCTGAAGAAACTTCAGGATGAACGAGGCGAAAAATATCTGGAAGTTGACTTCAGCAGCACTCTGGATTGGGATGGTATGCGTGCACGAGTCAAACAGACCGGCATGCGAAATTCCAACGTGATGGCCATTGCACCAACAGCCACCATTGCCAATATTACCGGCGTTTCCCAGTCTATCGAACCCACCTACCAGAACCTGTATGTGAAATCGAACCTTTCCGGTGAGTTCACCGTCGTTAATCCTTACCTGATTCGCGATCTGAAAGCAGAAGGTTTATGGGATAGCGTCATGATCAATGACCTGAAATATTACGATGGCAGTGTGCAGAAAATCGATCGCATTCCTCAACTCCTGAAAACACTGTATGCCACCGCATTTGAAATCAATCCGCGCTGGATTGTCGATGCTGCCAGCCGCAGACAGAAATGGATTGACCAGGCACAGTCACTGAATCTGTATATCAGTGAAGCCAATGGCAAGAAACTGGATGTCACTTATCGCATGGCCTGGTATCGCGGCCTGAAGACGACTTATTACTTGCGCGCCATGGCCGCTACCAGCACAGAAAAGTCCACTGTCAGTTCCAGCACGATGAATGCTGTGTCTTCCAATATGGATGCCCCGGTAGTTGCGGCAGGACCTGCGGAAGTGCCTCAAGCCTGTTCGCTGGATGATCCGGACTGTGAAGCATGCCAGTAAGCAAAGAGGCAAGATAAAAGATAAAAGATAAAAAGAGTGTAGGTCGGATAAGCGCAGCGTCATCCGACAAGACGGAGAAAGTCCGTCCTGAAACGAAATTTAATAGAAGCCGAGTAAAGAAAGGCCAAGGGGTTAAAAAATATGATGTCATGGGATGAATTTAACAAAGACGAAAACGCACCCGCGCTGGCGCCAGTGCAGCCTGTGGAAGCAGAACTAAAAGTCGAGGCAGAGCCTGCCGCTGTATTTCAGGACGAAACATCATTCCAGCCTCAAGAACAGAAAATGGAAAACGTCGCTGCAAACACTGCGCAAGCACAAACTCTATCTGAAACTTCGGCGCCTGCTGCTACTGACGCCAACGACAGCGAGCTAAGTGCGGTAGAGCTGGCTCAGAAAGCAATTGCTGATATGGATTACACAGATGGCCAGGAAGAGCTGGCCGGCGCTGCGGAACGAGTTACTGTAGACCAGAAACGCATGATTAACTGCCGTGCTGACCTTAACCAACTGGTACCTTTCAAGTATGAATGGGCCTGGCAAAAGTATCAGGATGGCTGCGCCAATCACTGGATGCCGCAGGAAGTTAACATGACTGCAGATATTGCCCTGTGGAAGAAACCAGACGGCTTAACCGAAGACGAACGTATTATCGTTAAACGCAATCTTGGCTTCTTTTCAACAGCAGACTCTCTGGTTGCCAACAATCTGGTACTGGCTATTTATCGTCTGGTAACCAATCCGGAATGCCGACAGTACATTCTCAGACAAGCCTTTGAGGAAGCCATCCATACTCACGCTTATCAATACTGTATAGAGTCTTTAGGTATGGACGAAGGCGAAATTTTTAATATGTACCATGAAATTCCATCCGTGGCTAAAAAGGCGTCCTGGGGGCTCAAGTATACAAAAGACATTTCAGATCCAACTTTTAACACGGGTACAACTGAAACAGATCAACAGTTATTGAAAAATCTGATCGCCTTTTACTGCTGTCTCGAAGGTATTTTCTTCTACTGCGGGTTTACCCAGATTCTCTCCATGGGACGTCGTAACAAGATGACTGGCACCTCTGAGCAATTTCAGTACATCCTGCGCGATGAATCGATGCACCTTAACTTTGGCATCGACATGATCAATCAGATCAAAATGGAAAATCCTCAGCTATGGAATGACAAAATGAAACAGGATGCAACACAGATGATCCTGGAAGCTACCCAGCTGGAAATTGAATATGCCCGGGATACTATGCCACGTGGCGTGCTCGGCATGAATGCACCCATGATGGAAGAATATCTCCAGTTTATAGCCAATCGTCGCCTTGCCCAGATCGGTCTGCCAGAACAATTCCCCGGCGTCCAGAATCCTTTCCCCTGGATGAGCGAGATCATGGATCTACGCAAGGAGAAAAACTTTTTCGAAACGCGTGTTATCGAATACCAGACAGGTGGCGCATTGAATTGGGACTAAACATTACTCCCGGTTCAATCAAGGCAAAGTATTTACGGAAGATAATAATAAAAACTGGAATGATTTAATTTAATTTAATTCGGGCAACACAAGGAATCAATCCTATGGCCGACAAGAAAGACGTTGACAAAAACTCAGAGCAGACGCTCATTACACTGGATCAGCTAAGCCAGACACTTGAAGTTATGACCTGTGTAGTAGATCGTCTAAAACAACATTTGACCCGTCAAATGTCACTTAATGCAGAAATGTTTCAGGATGAAGCCAAGGTGGAAAAGGCCGAGGCGGAAGAACGCGTCGAAGCAACCAAGAAACTGCAGCAGGAGAGCTTTGTGGTAGAAATAAGCCAGAAAGAACTGGAGGAAGGTAGCGATCCTAACAAAGTAGTTCATTAGGAAATTCTCTGGCAGTTTCGCTAGAGTTTTACTCAAAGGCTCGCTCGATTAATTAGTGATGTCTATTTTTCCGGCTTCGCAAAAAGGGTTTGTGGAGCGCCTCATAAACCGAAAACGCTCATTGACTGTGCCTTCTATTTTTTATTCCCCGCATTTATGTCTGTTAATAATCACGCCAATACCGCCTTTCGTCTTACACCTTCTGACTATTTACTTATGATAAACTCCTGATATGTCTATCAAAAAAATAACTAATGAAAAAGAATTGCTGCATGAGGCCGTTCGAATTGGCACCGCCTATTTTGAAAAACGTGGTGCCGGAAAATTTGATCCCGATGATCATGCTGACATTAAAGTAAGGGCCATCTACACTCTGCTGGTGAAGGATAATTTGATACAGCCCCTAGCCAAAGGACAGGAAGATATCATTCATATGAAACACAAACTGGCCCTATGGATTGAGCGCACCTTACCTGCTGATCATCCATTAAAAACAGGATAATTCCGCTTAATATCATGCCTGCCTTGTTACCCTTCCTGATATTTTTCTTTTCCGTCAATGCCTTCGCAGCGGAAGCAACAAGTAACAACGCCCTGCTTGAACCACTGGAGACTTTTGAGCTAACAGCAAGCTCTTTAAAGCAGGATAGTATCCCTTCTGAAACCCAGAGCACCTCTACTATCACCATTAATTTCAGCCGAGAGGATTTTGATAACCCAGTGGTTGAAATTCGAACCAATGTTGGCTCTATGATCCTGGAACTATTTCCTGATGAAGCCCCCCTGGCGGTTGCTAATTTCCTGGGTCTTGCCGAAGGCACTTTACCCTGGATCGATCCGGAAACCGGAGAACAAGTGTTGCGCCCTCTTTATGATGGATCTATTTTTCAGCGGGTTATCGATGGCTTTATGATTCAGGGTGGAAGTCCCACTGGATCAGGTGCTGGTAATCCAGGCTTCCAGTTCAGGGATGAAATCAATGCCCGCAGTCTTGGTCTGGATAAAATGCAAGTTATCGACCAAACAGGTTCTCCGCACCCAATTCTAGCCATCAGCAACCAGCAGGATTTTCAACAGAAAATTCTCATTCCCCTATATCAGGAAATGGGGATTTCCAGTCAGGATGAACTGGATGCCAACATAGATGCAGTGAACCGTCGTATACGTAACATGACGGTAAAGGAAAGTTTCGAAAACCTCGGCTACCAATATACCGAACGAATTATCTCCCGGATGCCCGTACGTGGCGTCATAGCCCTGGCCAACAGCGTTCCGAACAGCAATGGCTCTCAGTTTTTCATCAATCTTGTAGACACCGACTGGCTAGCAGGCAAGCACACAGTTTTTGGCAAGGTCCGGGTTGGTCTTGACGTACTGGATGCTATAGGTAAAGTAGAAGTGGACAGCCAGAGCCGGCCCCTGCAAGATATTGTGATTTTTTCAATTCGACAACTTGAACCCTGAACTCTGGGATCAAGAGGAAATACAATGACAGAAAATAAAAGCAAAAATATTGTCTGGCACGAAAGTCGTGTAGACAGAGCGTCGCGAAGTGAAATATTTAAACAGTCCGGGGCAACCTTGTGGTTTACAGGGCTAAGCGGCTCTGGCAAAAGCACACTTGCTTTTACTTTGGAGCATCTGCTGATAAAAAAGGGATATAACAGCTACGTCCTTGATGGTGACAACATTCGTCATGGCCTGAATAACAACCTTGGTTTTTCAGATTCTGACCGGGAAGAAAATATCCGTCGTGTGGGTGAAGTATCAAAATTATTCGCAGATGCCGGAATGATCGTGTTATCAAGCTTTATATCTCCCTTTGAAAAAGATCGACGCCTGGTTCGGGATATTCACCAACAAGATGAATTACCCTTTATCGAAATTTTTATAAATACCCCCATTGCAACCTGTGAAGAAAGGGATCCGAAGAATTTATATGCAAAAGCCAGGCGTGGAGAAATAAAAAACTTTACCGGAATTGATTCTCCTTATGAAATTCCTGAGAATCCAGAACTGGTCATTCTTCCCTCGGCATCTCCGGAAAAAAGCGCAGAATCAATTTTTACTTATTTAATTGACCAGAACATACTGCAGGCTATCGATTAAGCCTGCAGTAAAACCATGCAGCTGGCTTCATTAGTGCCAGCTGTTTTCTCATTGCTATTTCCTTTTTCCGCCCCGGCTTTCGACCTGATCTTCCGTGTTGTAGAGAAAATCTTCAGCCGCATGACGCTCATGTAATTGTGTGGCTAAAGGACCTGTGGTGCTGTTGACCATACGGCCCCGTTTTACTGCAGCCCGATCAGCCACCAAATTTACCCAGCGTCGAAGATTCTGGTACTCACTCACCGACAAAAATTCCGCAGCTTCATAGGCGTTATTCATTATCGCGCCATACCAGGGCCACACCGCAATATCGGCAATAGTGTAGATGTCCCCTGCAAGATATTCATTATCGGCAAGATGCAGATCAAGTACATGCAGTTGTCGTTTGGTTTCCATGGCGTAACGGTCAATAGGATATTCCATCTTGACAGGCGCATAGGCATAAAAATGACCAAAACCGCCGCCAACAAATGGGGCTGAACCCATCTGCCACATCAACCAATTCATGGTTGCAGTACGGCTGTAATGCTCAGAAGGAAAAAATTCGCCAAACTTTTCCGCCAGATAAAAAAGGATTGAACCACTCTCGAAAATACGGGTAGCCGGATCGGTAGAACGATCCATTAGAGCCGGAATTTTTGAATTGGGATTCGCATCTACAAACCCGCTGGTAAACTGATCACCCTTGCCAATATTAATCAGCCAGGCGTCATACTCTGCCCCAGCGTGCCCGAGTGCCAGCAACTCTTCCAGCATAATGGTAACTTTAACTCCATTGGGTGTGCCCAGGGAATACAGTTGCAAGGGATGCTCTCCAACGGGTAAATCCTTTACCTCGGTGGCACCGCTTATTGGCCGATTAATGCCGGACCACCCTCCCCCATTCTCAGTATCCCAGCGCCAGATTTTCGGCGGCACATAAACAGGGGACTGCCTGTTGTTTTCATTACTCATAATTGCACCATTAACTCATCTAATTGTGTTTACTCAGCTTGATCGGTGTTAGGTAAATAGAGTTAAAAAGAGATAAATATTGGAAATAAATTAGATTATATTTCTTCAGTCGGAAGTGCCGTTGCCGGTATAAAAGTCTCAACTCTATAGGGCGGCAGAGAATTTATTATCCCCTTGCCATAAAACTTCTTTAGCAGTCTTTCATCCAGTATGGTGATAGATCCTGAGTCATTTTCGGTACGCAGAAGTCGCCCTGATGCCTGAATCAAGCGCATTGATGCCTCCGGGACCGAGATTTCACTGAAAGGATTTTTACCTTGTCCCTTGATCCATTCTCCCAGCGTTTTTTCCACCGGGTCATTGGGGACCGAAAAGGGAATTTTGGCAATAATTACCTGCGTACAATAATCTCCGGGAAGATCAATACCTTCTGTAAAACTGGCCAGCCCAAAAATAATACTGGTCTGCCCTTTATCGACTCTTTCTTTGTGTAGCCTGATCAATTCCTGCTTTGAATGATCATCTTGTGAAAGACTTTTAAACTGAAAAGCTTCGTCCATACCCTGTAAAACCAATTGCATTTGCCGGCGCGAAGAAAACAATGCCAGTGATCCCTTATTCTCCTCGATCAGTTCAGGGAGTATTTCTATAATCGCCTGCGTATGTGCATCGGCGTTAGAAGGATCAAAACCCTGGGCCGGTATACGCAATGTGCCCTTATTGTAAAAATCAAAAGGACTGCTAATTTGTTTAAATACAGTTTCATCATGCAGCCCTGATCGCATGCTGAGAAAATTGAAAGTTCCCAGTGCCGTTAACGTAGCTGAGGTGAGCACCGCCGCAAAACAGTTATTCCACAGGAAATCTGTCAGCGCATCGGCAGCTATCACCGGGCTGGATGACAGGGTTATTTCCGTATCTGCGCCCAGCGGGCGATAGGTTAACCAGCGAGCATTAGGCGCGTAATCTCCATGGTCTTCAATAGAAAAGGACCGCCATAACGCAATTGCTGCTTCTGCACGGGTTAACATAATGCCGATCACCGGGTACCAGTTTTCCGCAGTCTGCCGGTCAACTTCCCCGGCATCATTTTCCATGAAGTCTTTCAGTCGATCAGTTATTTTACTCAGTCTTTCTTCCAGATCGCGAAATTCCAGCAGGATGTTATGACTCGTTTCGCGAATTTCTTCAGTCACAATACCCTGATCGAATGTGTGCTGTGTTATATCACCGGTCACATTGGCTGATTCGGCATTTTCGGCATAAGACTGAAACAATGGCAGATGTTCCTGCAATACCGCCCGGGTTTTATCCGCTGCCTGCCTGGCTCTTTCAAGCTGTGTGACAAGCTCGCTATCCTGCCCCATTTCTACCGTCATCCCCTTAAAAATTACAGTGATTCGATCAAGCCAGGTGAGCGTTGCCTTCAAACGAATGTAATGTGAAAAATGGGAGATTCCTTTCACGGGCAGATGATGAGCTTCATCAAATATATAGATACAGTCTTCAGGCGGAGGCAGAATAATTCCGCCCCCCAGGCTCAGGTCAGCAAGAACCAGATCATGATTGGCAACAATACAATCAGCCTTCTCCATATTGTTTCGGCTTCTGAAGAAACAGCAGTTACTGAAATTAGAACAGCGATTACCTGAACACTGGCCTTTTTCAACAGCAACACCACGCCACTGAGGGTCTGTTAAGACACTTGGCCAGTCATCGCGATCTCCTTTCCATTTGTTATCAATAAGCGCATCCAGCATATCCTGGTAAAGCGCCTTGTCGGCAGCGCTTGGGTCTTCCAGTTCCAGACCATAGAGGTCCGCCATGGCATCCTGACTGCTGTTTGATTTGAGTACATTATCCAGTTTGGACAGACACAGATAACGCCCTCTCCCCTTGGCCAAAGAATAAGTAAATTTCATATCGCTGTGTTTCAACAGGTCAGGAATATCCTTGTTCATTACCTGTTCCTGAAGGGCAACAGTAGCCGTCGCAAGCACCACTTTCTTTCCCATAGCCTGGGCGACAGGAATCACAGACAATAGGTAGGCAATGGTCTTACCGATACCGGTGCCGGCTTCGATAACGCATATTGCAGGCAGGGGCGAAATCCTTTTGCCTTCAGCATCCATTTCCACAGAGCCGAGACAATTGGCAATTTCAGCAATCATCTGTTTTTGGCCCAGACGATTTTGCAGATTTTTATTATCTACAAGCGTGGAATAGTTTTGCTGAATGGTTTTTTTGAGTTCTTCAGATAGCATTGGCTAGATTTACTCCAACAAAAATAATTGGAGTAAATTCACTATAGTGTATGTCTGGATTATTTGCCAAAGAGTAAAGGGTCCTGTCCCTTATCTAATATGCTTCAATCTGCGCCAATTTCTGCTTTTCTGATCACAGGATTGGCGTACATATTAAGAATATAGGGATGCAGTTTTTTCGGAATTTTGCCCAGCCTTTTCTTGAATGTGCTACGTTTCTGGCTGATTTGTCCAGGTGTTGACCCCAACAAATCAGGCAAGCGGGAAAAATCCATGTAATCTTTCTGAATCATTTCCATTGCCAGATAATTTACGGCATGGAGTTTATAATTTTTAATGATCTGTGCATCAATTTGTAAGGCCACGCCTTCAGCCGTTACTGCATCGGAAAATACAATCCTGGAACCAAAAGCCACATGAACTTCCCCTTTTTCACCCACTATTCCGCTAAGAATACTGCGCACATCAGAGTTTTGATCTTTTTCAAACTTGCCGGTAGTTTCAATGGTATGGAGTTCTTCCGCCTTGAAACGATCGCAAGGATCAAATTCATAAGAAATAGACACCGGGACGATATTCAGGGAATTAATTGATTCTTGCAGGGTCAGCTTAAGAATCGACTCCCTGTCGGCCATATGCAGCATCTTGATGATGGCGGTTTCTGTTTTATCGATACCGTCCTTTGCTCGACCTTCGCGCTGTGCAATCCAGACATTTTCACCACTCTTGATACAGTGATGTATATAAGCAGAGAGATTTTTACTGGCTTTGAGTAAATCACGCCCCTGCACTGAACGCTTAACCAGAAAACTTTTATTGAGCCGCATCAGGTCTGAAAGAAAGGGACGTTTCAACAGATTATCGCCAATAGCAATCTGCAGAGTATCCAGCCCATGGTGATAAATCATGTAATTGACCAGCGCGGGGTCCATGCTGATATCGCGGTGATTACTGATGAAAAGATAAGGTTCATCCTTATCAATTTTATTCAGCCCTTCAGAGGTAAGTCCGCTGGTCGTGCTCTCAATCAATTTATCCAGATATTTTTCTATGACAAGCTGGACATCATGAATACTCTGGACATGAGCCAGGTCTTTGGTCAGCGTCGTTTGAACCTTGCCAGTTATCCATCCAGGCAAGAATTTAAATAATAGTGGATGCTCAAATTTAGCCAAGGCTTTGGAAAGATCTATATCTTCCAGAAGCCTTTCCACAACGGGCCTGACCTCATCATCACGATAAGGTCTGATATCCTCAAATTGGTCCATACAGGATTGTGTTTCCGACAATTAATTAATATTAAATGAATAGGGCAATTTTAAAGGCTTAAGGGGCAAATTGGAAAATTATCTGCACTCTTATTAACCCGCTTGAAACTGCGCCTGTAACTGGTTAAAAAACAGATAACCAAACACCAGCATACACGCTATCAATAAACTTTTACTTATCCATGTATTGGCCATTTCCTTGAGCCAGCTTCTGGAATTATTCATATATAGCAATAATGCTGCCAGCAAAGGCATAAATACCGCCCCTGAAATCGTATAAATGATCACTATCCATACCGGTCTATCCAGGGCCAGCAAGCTCATTGGCACAATAGCCAGGTAGATCAGGTAAGCCCGATATGCAGTTGTTTTCGAGATACTTCCAGGGGTTTCAATCAGATGCGTATGTAGTCGATAATGATAAACAAAGTTGGCGAACAAAAATGGCACCCCATGCCAGACGCCTATCATGGAACTGAACACGGCCCCCCAAAAGCCGAACAGAAAAATCCACTTACCGGTTTCACCCATTACCGGCACCAGCTGATCTGCCACTGCCAGGGCCATATTGTTGCCAGATACCACTTCTGGCTGAACACCGGCTGAGACAATGATAATACCGATGCCAAAAAGTGCCGTCAGACCATAGGCTATGCCAAGATCAATGCGCATGGTTGGAATCATGTCCTTGCCTTGCCAGCCAGCCTCTCTCATCCAGTAGCCATAGCTCATAATAGTAATACTCCCCCCTACGCCACCGATCACACTAAGGACAAAGGCCATGCCTAAATCAGGTATTGAAGGGATAAACATTCCGCGGGCAATAATCGAAATATCAGGCATTACTCGCAGAGCGCAAAAAAGGATAGTAAGAAACATAAGGCCAATGAAAAACTTCATCGCAGTTTCCAGCACCTTGTAGGCACCAAACCAGACAATGACCAGCGCCACCAGAGCATGAATGATGCCCCATTGCGTGACGGATAGAATTGGGAAAAAGGCATACGCTGCCAATCCGCAAGCAGCCATCATTGCGGCTGCCACCATGAAGGTCCAAAGAAAAAGATAAATTAGAAAGTAAGCACTGAAAAAATTAGGCAGTTTTTCGATCCAGCCTTCCAGCAAGGTGGTATCAGTGGCTAATTGCCAGCGACCAATGCCTTCCGTCAGGGCGAATTTCAGCACACCCCCAAAGACAACAGCCCACAACAACACAGTTCCAAATTGGGCCCCGGCGGCAGAGGCGGCGACAATGTCTCCAGCACCTAATCCTGTGGCGGCGACAATAATGCCCGGACCGGTTTTACTCAGTAGACTTTTCCCGCTCAAGTTTCAACTCCGAACTGTTCACAAAGAGACTCACCGTAGTCTCTCAGGGAATCAAATAATGATTGTAGCTCTGGCTTCTCAATTGCCAGGGCATCCAGACGGCTAAAATATTCACTGGCTGCCAGTCCCATGCCACTGGTATTATTTTTCAATTGTTCACCACACCAGACAATCCAGCGTGCGGCCTCTTCCTTATTCAGACTGTCAGGATAATTTCGTGCACGATATCGAAACAGCATCTCCGGCAGACGCTTGTCCTGAAATGGCAAATCAAGAGCTGAGAGAGACGCACTATTGGCAAGTCTGATCTGATTCATCATATTCCTGTCCTGATCATTAAAAAATCCGCCGCTATATAACATCTGATCAGGGTCTGTGATGGGTTCAAGTTCTGGTTCAGCAAAAACTTCACTTAGCTTTGCGAACAATTTCTCTGCTTTTAGCAACTTTTCCCGATGCTCCGCACAGAGCTCTATATCCATGGCGAAACGATTCTCTGTTTCCTCGTTGAGAACGGACATGGGTGCCAGTGCCGGGCATTTATTAATGTGCACCGTTTTTAATGCTACTCGTTCCAGCCCCTCCTCCAGATCGGCACTGCGGGTAAACAGTCGGTGTCGGATGGCATCTGCATCAAGGTCAAGCCAGCTGTCCGGGTCCTGACTTAGATCATAGACAATAACGCCATTATTATTGACAGGATGCATAATCAGCGGCATAACAACAGCAAGACAACCGCGACTGGAAGGAAACATACCGGAAATATGCAAGAGCATTTCCCGGGTATTTAAATCAAGTAATGGCAAGGCCTTATGCTTGCTACGCAGCTGATAAACCCAGTCGTAAAGTTTGGGTTGGTGAGTTTTTACCAGTTTGGCCATTGCAATCGTGGCGGTGACATCAGCCAGGGCATCATGTGCGCCTGAATGTTCAATACCATTGGCGGCGGTCAGGTTTTCCAGTTTAAAACTGGGACTCCCGTCGTCCTTTTTTGGCCAATTGAGACCTTCCGGTCTGAGGGCATAGGTCATGCGTAGCAGGTCGATAATATCCCAGCGTGAATTACCGTTTTTCCATTCACGTTCATAGGGATCATAAAAACAACGGTATAAAAGATGCCTTGTTACCTCATCATCAAAACGAATGCTGTTATAGCCACTCACACAGGTATTGGGCTGCATAAACTGCTCAGCGATACGCGCACAAAATTCTGCTTCATTGACGCCCTTTTCCAGGGCCTCCTGGGGCCTGATTCCGGTGACAACACAGGCGTCCGGATGAGGTAGAAACTCAGGCGAGGGACGGCAATACAGCTCGATGGGGTCATCGATTATATTCAAATCCTCATCTGTACGGAGACCGGCAAACTGGCAAGGGGTGTTCTTGCGGGCATTGCTTCCCCAGGTTTCATAATCATGCCAGAAGATGGTTTTATGCGTGCTCAATACTGTCTAATTCCTTATCAGCATGCCTGATTGCAAAATAAAAACTGACTTGAAGCATCCCACAAACCACGATGATTGGTAAGGGGCTGAAGAAAATTATTAAAACCACTATTTTGAGCTAATTGGGGCAAAATTTCCCAGCTATATATGCCTAAATTATTTTAACTAAAGCCGTTGCTTTCCAGTATTGAGAGATTGGACTATATTTAAAGTCAATCGTCAGGAGAATAATGATGAAAAAACTGGTCATCTCTACGGGAATACGTATTAACACTGCCGTGCGCGCTATCGCTTTTTTATTCACTATATTTACCCAGCTGCTATATAGCACGCCATTATTTGCCCAGCAGTTTGGTCCAAAAGTACTGAATCTTGATGATATTACACTGGCATACCCAAGGCCCTGGGACAGGGAGGCATTGGTTGTTCTGGACTTCACGGTGAAAAGCGATGGCTCCATTGATGACATTGAAGCTGTTGCAGGTTTTCATGAACCCCGCTTTGTCGATGCAGCAATTACTGCCGCACGTCAGCTGCAATTTGACCCTGCGACTGAAAAGGGCGATGCGGTTGACTGGCCAGGATTTCGACTAAGTGCACGTTTTGTTTATCGAGACCTTTTCCACACGATGTCTATCAACGCCAATGAGGCCCTGAAGGAAGCCGAAGCCTTAATGTCTGATAATAAGGCAGTAGAAGCTGAGGCACTATTAAAGGAAAGCATTGCCAATAATACAAAGCTGTACTTTGAAGACGCTATTTTTCACCTGAGGCTGGGGGAGGTTTATCTCGCCACCAACAGGGCAGCCGAAGCAGTCCAGGAATTCAAACTGGCGACACAAACCTATTTACCTGACGAGCATACAGATTTCAACACTGAAACCGCACGCACTCACAACCGCATTTTTGTGCAAAACCTCCCTGAGTTTTTTGTCGACGATTTTACCTCCACACGTCTGCAATCCCACGCGCTTGAAAATATGCCAAGACAACCCTTTTCAGCGCCGCTACGTGGTGGTGCACAACGGGGGCAAGCGCAACGTGCGTCAGGCGTCCTCAGCCCAAAAATCACTCTGGAAGTGTTAAACAATGTCTTACTGGAATCTGCTTATCAGCGTGCCTATATCGCCAATATTACGACAGGAAATATTTCTGATGTGATTAACACCTACAACAAACTTGAAACCCTCAATGATGATGTGATTTCTGAGCAGATGGAAAACCAGATGGTCCAGGTGAAACAATTGCAGAATGCTGGCCAACGACTGACGTCTGCACAGCTTATCTACAATGGTGAAAGCTTGTTCCACCCTAGCCATCGCATTCTGGCTGCCGTTAATGTGAATGGTGAAATTGAAACACTGGACTTCCAGTGTGAGTCCCGCGTCATCAGGCTCCCTTTCCAGGCTGAAGTGGAATGGAGCATGCCGGAAAGCTGGGGACAATGTGCCTTGCGATTTCGCGGAGAAAACGGAGCCAGCTTTAATCTTGTCGAGTTCCCGGATTAAAGAAGAGGCAAGAGGCAAGAGGCAAGAGGCAAGAGGCAAGAGGCAAGACAATAATGTAGCGCAGAACGATCTTGTCAAACTTTTTCCCCGAAACTCTCAGGCTTCCTCTTACCCTTTGTACTTTGCACCTTGCACCTTGCCTCTTGTATCTGGCTAACAAGGCCATTAAATTAGCACCATGAAACATACCCTCTGCTTTGCCACCCTTGCCTTGTTGTTGTGCCACTCAGCCAATGCTCAATTTGGCGGTGGCGGACGCGGCTTTCGCATTCAACAAAACATTCCTCCCGCCAAAGAGTTTACTGCTGCGCGCTGGCACTTTGGCACTAATGGCTATATTGGGCACATGGGCTGGTCGCACAACTATCCCGACTCTGACATTAATCTTAATGAATTTCTTGAACGATCCACTCGCATTGATATGGCTATCGAATCCTATCGCATTATTGAGCTGGGAGAAGAAGATGTCTTTGACTACCCCTTTGCCTATGTCAGTGAACCCGGTGAAATGGAGTTAACTGATCAGGAAGTCATAAACCTGCGCGAATATGTACTTAAGGGCGGTTTTATACTAATGGATGACTTTGATGGCCCGGTACAGTGGGGACAAATGCGCTCGCAGGTAAAACGCGCCTTTCCTGAAAACGACTTTGTACCGGTGCGTCTGGACCACGAAGTTTTTCGCATCCATACGTCTCTGGAAAATTTACAAGCAATGGCGGATTCTGTTCCCGGAGGAGAAATTACCTATTACGGCCTCTTCGACCAAAGTGGTCGTCTGGGAATATTGGCCGGTCACAACAACGACCTGGCCAATTTCTGGGATTGGTATTCCGATGGCAGGATGCCGTTAAAACCGTCAACCGATGCCTTCAGACTTGGCACAAATGCGGTGATTTATTCTTTTACGCATTAGGGAAGGTACAAGTTACAAGTTACAAGTGGGCGTCTTTCAGACGCCTTGTCGGATGATGGCCTTGCAGGCCTTATCCGACCTACCAAACTTTCCACTTTCCACTTTCCACTTTTAACTTAACGTCGGACATCGCTGCGCTCTTCCGGCCTACCTGCCCCACTTGAGACTTGTAACTTGCGACTTGCGACTATCTAGTCCAGCGCAAACACCCAAAGCACCCCACCCTGAGGCACAATAGTTGTTCTGCCCTGCAGGGCATCCAGGCGTCTCTGCATACCGGCGGCATCAATACCCCAGCCAGACTGTACAGCCACATACTGCCTACCAGCCACTTCAAATGTTGTGGGTACGCCGGTAATGCCAGAGTTCAAACGCTGCTGCCAGAGTAATTCACCGGTGCTGGCGTTATGCGCGCGGAAATAACGGTCTGCTGTACCACCACTAAAGATCAGATTGCCGCCTGTCGCAAGGATCGGCCCCCAATTAGCCAATTCAAATTCCCGGGTCCAGACTTCTTCTCCGGTATTGACATTCCAGGCCTGAATTTCGCCAATATGATCAGCGCCTTCAACAATACTGGCACTCATATTGGTAATGCCGGTAAAGCCCTGACCTGGGCGATACTCAGCTTCCACGCCCTCCCAGGAAGAACAGTAGTTGTCATTGGCAGGAATATACAACAAGCCAGTTTGCGGACTGTAAGCGGCTGGCACCCAGTTCTTGCCACCTGAAAGTGAAGGACAATACGACGCATTCTTGCCCAGACCCGGTTTATGAGATTCGTCATAGGTAGGTCTGCCAGTATCCGAATCCAGTGAAGTAAACACATTCTGATAAACAAAAGGTTCGGCATCGACAAAATTGATGCTGTCCTGTGTTCTCTCCAGTACCCACAGGAAGCCATTACGGCCTGGATGAACAAGACCTTTGAAAGTACTTCCATCCCTTTCCACGTCCATTAAAAGTGGCGTGGAGACTTCATCCCAGTCCCAGGATCCATTCCAGTGATACTGGTGATAGCCTTTCAGCTCACCACTATCCAGATCAAGGGCAATCACAGAGTTTGCAAATAAATTATCTCCTGGTCGGGCTTCACCTGCCCAGGGGCCAGCATTACCTATTCCCCAGAAAGTGAGATTCATTTCCGGATCATAATTACCTGTTACCCAGACAGAACCGCCACCAGTTTGCCAGGCATCTTCAGTCCAGGTGTCATGACCCATTTCGCCGGGTCCGGGAATAGTATAGGTTTTCCAAAGTTCATCACCGCTTTCAGCATCCAGAGCAGTAATAAAGCCGCGAATTCCTCGTTCACCTCCCGAGACTCCAACCATGATTTTCCCTTGTGCGGCGAGAGGAGCCAAAGTCATGTAGTAGCCGTTACGATAATTCGCCACTGCTTTTTCCCACACCACCTCACCAGTCATAGCATCCAGTGCCACCACACTGGCATCAGAAGTCGCCATATAAAGTTTATCCCCATATAAGGCAACACCCCGGTTTGTAGGATGAATGAGACTGATATCAAATGGCATCTGGCGGCTGTATTCCCATAGCCCATCACCACTGGCAGCATCAATAGCCAGCACATGATTCAGCGGCGTGGTGATATACATAATGCCGTTATTGACGATGGGAGGAGACTGATGACCTTCCGTCAGACCTGTCGAAAGTGACCAGACCGGCTTGAGATTTCTGACATTACCTGTATCGATATCATCCAGTGGTGAATAACCCCAACCGTCATAAGTGCGGCGAAACATTAACCAGTTTTCGGCTTCAGGATTCTGCAGGCGGGCATCAGTAACCGCCATATATTGCCGACTCATACTGCTGCTATCATCGGTAACACTCGCAACCATAGCGTTTTCACAAGCGGCTAACAGAAAAGGTAAAACAAGAATTCCTGCGGATCTTATTATTGTTTTCATGTGCTATCCCCTTTAATCTTTTATTCTCGAATATCTCTTTATATTCCAGACTGTTTTTTATATTCCAGACTGTTTTTTCTATTCCAGACTTTTTTTATATTCCAAAAGGTGACAAGCCAGGTTGCTGGAAACCTACCCTACCCTCAAATTCTCCAGCAACCCCGACATTGCCGTCAATCTCTTTCAAAGGCAAAGCAGCCAGCTGCCATGGTGCCGGGCCTCCCACAACGCGCGCGCCATCAGCCGGATCAAACTGGGACTCATGGCAAGGACACTGGAAACGCAGAAACTCACTATTCCAGTCTGTCACATCACAGCCGGTATGGCTGCAAACTCCGGAATAAGCAACCAGGCCGTTAATGCTCTTGCCAGCTGTTGCCTCAGTCATACGCGAAACATCCACTCGAATGAGAACCACCTGATTCAAGCGGGTGCCATTACGCACATTGCCGGTCCGAGGATCCATGGCCCAGGCAAAAATCTGTTTAGTGTCCGCTGCCAATTCATCTATGCGAATAACTTTACCTGAATCATCGCCAAAGCTATGTACCAGAACATCATTTTCTCTGGGTGGTATGAGGCTGGCTTCATCAGGAATCTGTGCTGTGCTGGCCACCGGAATGGCTAGTCCCGTTAAGCACAAGCCTCCAAGTACTTCCCGGCGCGGTATCTTCCTGACATGTTTTTGTTTAGCCCCCACAGACTTACTCCTTACTTTTTCGTCGTACAACAAGTACTAAAAATATGTATTATTTTATTTTGCAAGAATATGACAATTTTTTCCCTGAGTCATATGTTCATTTATTCAAGAGAGGCCTTCAGTTTTGGCTTAATGATCACAAAAGGCTTAAGGTAGCATAAATTTTCATCGTGAATTACCAGTCAGGTTCCAAATATAAATATGACAAAAACATCTGATACTTCCATCCTTGTCGTTGGAGGGGGTGCGTCTGGCACCATGTTATCCCTGCAATTGTCCCGCTACGGCGTCCCCTTCCGGACTATTGATCGCTTATCCGCCCCGTCTCTTGCCTCACGTGCAATCACTGTCCATTCCAGAATGCTGGAAATATTTGAATTACTTGATCAAAAACTGGCTGAACTATTTTTGCAACGAGGCATAAAAAACAAAGGGTATGACCTTCACTATGTGAATCATGGGAAACGTGATGTAGTAAAAATGGGCATTGATTTCACCACCACGGATTGTCGTTACCCCTACCTGCTGGTACATCGGCAGGACGAAACAGAACAAGTATTACGGGACTACTGGCAGCAGCATTTTAAGCGAACTGCCGAATGGGGCATGCAGCTCATCAATGTCAAACAAGACAATAAAGGGCTTACTTCCGTAGTACGAAATACTGCTACCGGCGAAGAAGAAATCATCCGCTCAAAATATGTCATTGCCTGTGACGGCATTAATTCTCAGGTGCGTCGATGTCTGGAAGTTGAACAGGATGAAAGCAATTACAAAGGTACGGTCTTGCAGAACCTTGATATTCGTCTGAATAATTTCCCCGACAGTAATGAGCACATTCACTACTGCGCAGGAACGGATCATTTCATGATGGTTGCCAAGTTGCCCGGTGATTTTTACCGTTTGCTGGTCAGTGACCGGGGAGAATCAACAGATCCGGATGCCACACCTGAGGAAAGTATTCAAAAACTCATGGATCAACATTTTGATGGCGTCAGCATGGGTGAAAGAATCTGGCATTCACAATGGGAAAGCTGGGTACGTCTGGCAAAAGCATATCGAAACCAACAGATCTTTCTGGTGGGTGATTCTGCACACGTGCATTCGACAACCGGCGGCCAGGGCATGAACTGCTGTATTCAGGATGCCTGGAATCTGGGCTGGAAACTGGGCATGGTGGAATCAGGATTGGCTACTCCCTCATTACTGGATACTTATGAAGCAGAACGCAGACCGATAGCCGAGCAGGTTATATGGGCAGCCTCCTCTTTACATGAAATATTCATGGGCCATGGCAAAGATATCAGTGAACGTGGCGACCAAATGGAAGATGCAGACTTCCTGAAAAAGGTCGTAGGCTGCTGCTCAGGCATTTCCTATACCTACAAGGATTATATTGAACAATACCCTGACCTGAGCCCCTTACCGGGGCCCACCGCAGGTGATCGGGCACCGGATGTGGATCTGGACACAGGACAATCATTATTCAGCATCATCGGCAATACAAAATATACGCTGCTGTTGTCCGGTGAAGACCTGGAAATGGCAGGTAAGGGCAAAGATCTGGCCAGATCCTATTCTGAATCCCTTCAATCTTATGTGCTGGGGCATTCAAAAGCTTTCCAGGCTACTTATAAAATTGATCAAACACCGACCATGTATTTAATTCGTCCTGATGGCTACATCGGATTTCGATGTCTATTTTCTGAAATCCCGGCACTGGAACAATTTTTGTCTGCGACTCTGATATCAAATATCGAAGCCTGATGTCCATAAAAGTGAACCAGCACCAGTAGCCATACCACTTGATGGATTTACAGGCCCCTGCCTGTCTATGTCCTCGATAAATTTCACAAAAGGTTAATCTTAGCCCCTTCAGACTTGAGACTTGTGTCTAATTTAGTCATATAATCGCCAGATGAATTTTCTCGGCTCACATATACTTTCCATCAGTCAATTTGATAAAAATGATGTAAAAGAATTATTTCTTGTAGCTGATGAGATGGAGCCCTACGCACAGCGTAAAATGCATACTCGCGTCCTTGATGGCGCTATTCTCGGCAATTTGTTTTTTGAGCCCAGCACGCGGACCAGAGTCAGTTTTGGTTGCGCCTTTAACCTGCTAGGTGGGCAAGTGCGTGAAACCACCGATATCAAGGCTTCTGCCATCACCAAGGGAGAATCCCTTTATGATACGGCACGAGTAATCAGCGGATATAGTGACATTATTGCCATGCGTCATCCGGTTGCCGGATCGGTGGACGAATTTTCCCGTGCCAGCCGGGTTCCTGTCATCAATGCGGGCGATGGCCCTTCCGAGCATCCTTCCCAAGCCCTGCTGGATTTGTACACTATTAAAAAAGAGCTTGGCATAGGCGATGACTTAAATGGTATCCGCATTGCTATGGTCGGTGACCTCAAATATGGGCGAACTGTCCACTCCCTGTGCAAACTTTTGAACCTATATGAAAAGGTCTCTTTTACCCTCATCTCTCCTGCAGAATTAAAAATGCCGGAAGAGATTGTCGAGGCATTACGCAATAACGGCAACACGGTGATTGAAACTGAGGATATGGAAAGTGGCCTTAAAGGAAACGATACTGTTTACCTTACACGAATTCAGGAAGAGCGCTTTGAGGATAGAAAAGAAGCAGATATCTACAGAGGGCGATTTCGCCTGAACCAGGAAATCTACACGAGTCACTGCAAACCCAATACCGTTATTATGCATCCATTACCGAGGGATTCACGGGCAGAAGCCAATGAGCTTGATAACGACCTGAATCAGCACCCCAATCTGGCTATATTTCGCCAGACCGACAATGGCGTCCTCATTCGTATGGCGCTTTTTGTTCTGACTCTGGGAGTACAGGATCAGGTCCATGATTCTGCTGTTACGGTAAACTGGTACACTGAAAAACGATTTGAATAAGTATCTAGAAACATTTAATTAACATTCACATCAGTAATAACTGATCCGAAAGGCTGTCACTATGGAATTAAAAGACCTTCTCAAAGTAATGATTGAAAAAGACGGTTCCGATTTGTTCCTTACCACGGGTGCTCCACCCAGCATGAAAGCAATGGGCAGATTAATGCCGATGACGGAGAAAGCTCTTCCACCCGGTTATACCAAAAAAATCGCCTATTCCATCATGAGTGCTGACCAGATTGCAGAATTTGAACACAGCCCTGAAATGAATCTGGCACTGTTTGAAGAAGGTATCGGGCGCTTTCGTGTCAATATTTTCCAACAACGCAATGAAGTCGGTATTGTTGCCCGTAACATCAAGACTGATATTCCGAACTTCAAGGACCTGGGATTACCAGAGACTCTTACCAAGCTGATGATGCATAAAAATGGACTGGTCCTTTTTGTAGGAGGAACCGGCTCAGGTAAATCTACGTCACTTGCGTCCCTGATTGATTACAGAAATACCAATTCAGACGGCCATATCATTACTATTGAAGACCCGGTTGAATTTGTTCATCAACATAAAAAATCCATCGTAAACCAGCGTGAAGTTGGGGTGGACACAATTTCTTATGAAGAAGCATTGAAAAATACACTAAGACAGGCGCCAGATGTAATTCTCATTGGTGAAATCCGAACTCAGGAAACGATGGAGCATGCCCTGGCTTTTGCTGAGACCGGGCATCTTTGTCTTTCAACCTTGCATGCCAATAATGCCAACCAGGCACTGGACCGCATCATCAACTTTTTCCCGGAAGAAAGGCATAAGCAGCTCTATCTGGATATGTCTCTCAATCTGCGCGGCATTGTTTCCCAGCGTTTGGTTCCCACAGTGGATGGCAAGCGAGCTGCCGCTATTGAAATTCTTCTTGGTACCCCTCGCGTGCAGGATCTTATCAAAAACGGCAAGGTCGAAGAAATCAAGGAAGTGATGGAGAAATCTGAAGGCCAGGGAATGAGAACATTTGATTCCGCTCTTTTTCACTTGTACCGCGAAGGTAGAATTACACTTGAAGAAGCCCTCAAAAATGCCGACTCAGCCAACAATCTGCGCCTTAAAGTACAGCTTGCAGAAAGTGAAGTGGGTGGTGATGATAAAGAGGACCGTACCGGCGGACTATCTCTCGTTAACGAAGATGATGGCAAAGAAGATGATAATTTCTTATAGCTTGTCATAACTGCTCATAACCAGTTATAAAAGATTTATAAATAAGTGACTCATATCCTTTTTCTGCTCTCTGGGAAGTCTTGCCAATGGGTTTTTCTGCAAGCGTCAATTACTGAACACCCTTCATCTTTAATTCATTGTTTTTAAACAATTCTGAAGTAATTTAAGTACTTCTCCGTAAGGATATTCAGGCACCCATATTTATGAAAACAGCTATAGTAGCAATTGTCGTTTTTATGACGCTGGGTATTACTCTCAGCTCCAGTTTGCTGGAGATGTTTGGAATCGGGACAAACTACATGTTTATCGGCCTGGGAGCTCTTCTGATAACCTGCATGGTCGCTTTTCGCAGCATAGGGCTAATCGTTATTGTTTTATTAGTGAGCCTGCCCATAAATTTACCGGAAGAATATCTGATCCAGTATTACATCGATCGCGATGTATTAATTGTACTGGCTATTCTGATGATTATTTTCCCTTTCGCCTACAGTGAGTTTGTCCAAAAAAAATAAGAACAAAAGAAAGTTCACGCAACTTGAAAGATGCAAGATAAAAACTAATGCTCTCTTGTAGCCTTAAATCTCACGTCCGGCCACCTTTCCTGGGTCAGTTCAAGATTAACTCTGGTGGGAGCAAGATAAGTTAAATAATCTCCACCATCCATAGCCAGATTATCGCCCGCCTTACGCCTGAACTCTGCCAGCTTGGCATCGTCATCACAGTAGATCCACCTCGCCGTATGCACGTTGATCGGCTCGTATACGCAATCCACCTTATACTCATCTTTTAACCTGTAAGCCACGACTTCAAACTGCAGTACACCAACCGCACCGACAACTAAATCATTATTGTTCAAGGGCATGAAAACCTGTGTAGACCCCTCTTCTGACAACTGGCGCAAGCCTTTATGCAGTTGCTTTACTTTCAAAGGATCTTTCAGGCGGATACGTTTAAACAGCTCAGGAGCAAAATGCGGTATGCCGGTATATTGCAAATCCTGACCAGTTGTAAAAGTATCGCCGATCTGAATCGTGCCATGGTTGTGCAGGCCAACGATATCACCAGACACGGCATAGTGTGCCGCTTCCCGCTCGCCAGCAAGAAAAGTGACAGCATCGCTGATTCTGATTTCCTTGCCAGTTCTCACATGCTTCATTTTCATGCCTTGCTCATAGGCACCCGAACAAATGCGCATAAACGCTATACGGTCCCGATGGCGCGGATCCATATTTGCCTGAATCTTGAATATAAAACCGGAAAAGTCTGTTTCACTGGCATCCACTTCCCTGCTGAGTGCCTGTCGGTTTTGCGGTGGCGGTGCCCACTCAACAAACTCGTTGAGCATCTGCTCGACCCCAAAATTACCCAGTGCTGTACCAAAAAATACTGGCGTCTGCCTGCCCTCTATATAAGCTTGCAGATTGAATTCATGGCTGGCACCACGAACCAGTTCTATTTCATCGCGAAAGTCTTCCACATAGCTGCCTAGCAAGGCGCCGGCTTCATCGCTGTTCAGTCCCTTGATAGTTTTAACTTCATTGATTTCATTGGCATGGCTGTGGTCATAGACATAAATTGTGTCTGTATACAGGTTATAAATTCCCTGGAATTGTTTTCCCATCCCCAAGGGCCAATAAATCGGAGCGCATTCAATTCCAAGAATATTTTCTACTTCATCAAGAACATCAATAGGATCTCTGATATCGCGATCCATTTTGTTGATAAAGGTCAGAATTGGCGTATCTCTTAAACGACAGACTTCCATGAGTTTGACAGTTCTTTCCTCAACCCCCTTGGCACCATCAATAACCATTAATACTGAATCCACCGCCGTTAGCGTACGGTAAGTATCTTCGGAAAAATCTTCATGTCCCGGGGTATCAAGTAAATTGACAATTTTGTCGCGATAAGGAAATTGCATGACAGAAGAGGTCACAGAAATTCCCCTTTCCTGCTCCATTGTCATCCAGTCCGATGTTGCCATACGATCTGATTTTCTGCCTTTGACTGTACCGGCCTTCTGGATCAATTTACCCCAGAGCAGCAGCTTTTCTGTAATTGTCGTTTTACCGGCATCAGGGTGAGAGATAATTGCAAAAGTGCGGCGTTTGGAAACTTCCGCTTCAAACTGGCTCATAATTTACTTCTTATTAAATGCTTTCAGAAAGGGTGGAGAACTAATCAGGTGACTGTGTAAATACAGCTAATGCAGAACATCCGACTGAAATGGTTCAGCGCGAGTATAGAGAGGGTCAAGAACCTGGTGCCGTTTTACCAATAAAACATCATGGGGCAGAATTTCATCATCCTGACAGGATGACACCTGCTCTATTCTTTCCAGCATAACGCAGACCACATGCTCTTCATCCATATCAACGACCACACCACGTTTGTAGCCTGTCACGGTGCTCAGTGATATTTGCGAACCTACCTCGCAGACGAAACTGATTTGTGAGTGATCAGACTCCACTATGTAACTGTCACCGGTCTGGGCCAAGCCAAAGCCGGCAGCAGCAACAATATTGACGATTTCAATGGTATCCCGATCATTAAGATCAACCTTGATAGTCCCGCTGATTACCTGGGGCTGTCCTGCAGAATGACTAGCGATCAGTTTCAGGAACAGGCTAATATCATCTTCGTTCCATTCCAGGATCTCATCTTCTTCCTCACCACTATAATCAGCAGTAAGGCTCACAATATCTGTCTCAATTGTGTGTTCCAGGTTTCGGTCTCCCGCATTAAATGGAACAACCATTGATACCAAACAAAAGCCATCACCATCTTCCTGGGCACGCAGACGCCAGAGGAATGGAATGTTTTCGTCGATTTCGATCATTAAAGGTCTCAGATTGGTCGCCAGAAGAAGAATTTCGGAACAGGTGAAAGTATATCATCAGATCGGAAATCCGCGATACAGAATGTGAACGTGTTAAATATGCTTGAGGTAAATATTTTTCCACAGAATCTGTGGATAACTCTTTGGATAAAACCTGTTGAAGGCAAGGAAGTGCCCAAAAACAGCTGTATTGTTACAAATTGATCAAAATTTAATCAATTTATTTCTGTTATTTATCAGTGTGTTACATATTCGTTTAACACAATCTTCACAAAACCCCTATTTTTCCAGTGTCTAATATCACTCTACCGTTTTTGTGCATAATTTTTCGGGCTTTTTAACAAACAAAAATCATTGAATTAAAAAACACCTTTATTTATAGCGTTTTTTGCTTCAACTTTTCAGAGCAGCAAAGGCTTAATTTTTAGAATATGCACGGATAAACTCCATGTGCTGACCTTCAGCCATTGCAAGCCAGCTTTTGCAATGAGAAATTAATAGCCCAGAGAGACTTTAAGTTGATTAATGACCTCAAACTTACTGAATTTATGCCAAATCAGTGATGCATTATCCGAGATACTATTGGGTATAAAACAGTGAGAAGAAGAGCGGCCAGAAGCAAATCCCTGTCAAGACCAATTAGATCAGGTTGCAGAATAGTCGTGGTCAGCACAATCGCGGCAGCGATCACAGCAATGCCTCTATTGAGCAGTAATGCCGCAATTAATAAACCGGCCAAAACAACCAGAAAGGTCGCGGGCTGCATGCCTATACGCATGAAGATTTCTCCCGCCAGAGCCACTCCAAGTGTGCAACCGAGTATAAGTCCTAAAATAACTGTTTTAATCACCGGATACTCCCAAGTAAAATCGAAAGTGGTGTTTCCCTATGATAAACGCAGCTGTCGCTATTTCGTTGTCCTGACATGCTTTCATCGAAGACAAAGTGTGGAACAGTGCACAAATTGGGAAATCAGCCTTTCAATCTGATTACAATACAGCTGTTTAGGCTGTCTACCAGGAGAACCAAGGCGTCGTTTTCAGCGTCTAAAGCGCGGCTTACTCAGCTATGATTCTCAGGAGTTGCTCGTAATCAGTGTAGCCAGTGAAGATTTTATGAATACCGTCTTGCTTCAAAGTCCGCATACCATCCTTGATTGCTTGTTTCGTAAGGTCCGAAAGATCAGCCTTTTTATAAATCATGGACTGAAGTTCGTGGGTTCCAAGCAGCAGTTCATGCACGCCAGTACGCCCCTTATAACCGGTATCACCGCATTCTCCACATCCTACTGCACGGCATAACTCCATTTCAGAAGGATTAAACCCCAAAGTTTTAAAGTCTTCTGTGCCGTACTGCTCAATTAGGTGATTTAGCTCTTTTTCTTCCGGTTTATAGGTTTCTTTGCATTTACCGCAGAGGGTTCTGATCAAGCGCTGTGCCAGGATGGCCAGTAATGCATCAGAGAAGTTGACAGGGTCAAGCCCGAGATCCAGCAGACGTGTGATGGTCTCCGGGGCTGAGTTGGTGTGGAGGGTTGATAATACAAGGTGACCGGTGAGTGAGGCTTCAATACCGATTGACGCGGTTTCGTGATCACGCATTTCCCCAATCAGAATAATATCCGGGTCAGCACGGAGGAAGGCGCGCATCGCGGCGGCAAAGGTAAAGCCAATTTTTGGTTGCATCTGTACTTGCTGTAAGCCTGGCTGGGTAATTTCCACCGGGTCTTCAGCGGTCCAGATTTTTCGATCAGGTTGATTCAGGTAACCCAGCACCGCGTGCAGGGTTGTTGTTTTACCAGAACCTGTGGGCCCCACTACCAATAGCAAACCATGGGGATGCTTGGCAGCTTCCAGGAGGTTTTTCATATTCGCGGGAGACAGGTTCATTTTATCCAGTGGCATTGCAGAGCCAGCAGCTAGAAGACGAAGTACTGCACTTTCACCATTCACTGTTGGCACTGTCGCAACACGAAGCTCCAAGGCCCTGCCGCGGATTTTCAACTTACATTTACCATCCTGGGGCAAGCGCCGCTCAGAAATATCGAGTCTGGACATTACCTTGATACGAGCAATCAGAGCACCTGTATGTTCTGCCGGAACTTTAAGAATCTCCCGGCAGATGCCGTCTACACGTACTCTTACGATACCAGGGCTTTTATCCTTACCTGGTTCAATATGAATATCAGAACCGCCAAGACGATCAGATTCGACAATAATTCTGTTTACCAGCTGGATAATGCCCGAAGCGGCGGCGGCATTCTCAGAATCATCCTTTTCATCATCACCATCATCAACTTCAATGGTGCTTTCATCCTGCAGGCTTTTGAATACTTCATCAAAGCCTTCTTCTTCAAGCTCTTCTTCCTTGGTACCTCCCAGATACTTGAGGATATCTTCAGGTAAACCGATTCTGAACACATAGTTCTTGGCATTTAGAATGCCCTGAATCTCCATGATTCTCTGGTAATCACTGGGATTGCTGATCAGGATGGTAACTTCTTCCTTACTGCCGGAAACCGGGATCCAGAGATTATTCCTCAGATAACTGGCTCCAAGGTTTTCCATCAGATCCACAGGCAAAGTGATATTGGGATCGTACTTCATGTAAGGCACACGGTAATAGAGCTCAAGGGATTTACCGATTTCATCGGACTCTATCTTGTAATCTTCCATGAGCATCTTGGTAATGGTGCCACCGTATAAGGACACTCCCTTTTCTATTTCATCAAGATCCTTTGCTGAAAGCCTGCCCTTTTGTACCAGGTAATCATAAGGTCCCTGTGTGCTCTGAAATTCTGATCGAAACTGCTTGGCCAACATCTGGGCCAGCATCTGGGCATGTTTGAGATCCATGTTATTAAAGACTGGATCATCTTTGAGCCTGATCAGTTGAACCACTCCCAAAAGGATATCGTCCTTGATCGGGACCACTATCATCGATTTAAAAACAGCCCCTGGGATTCGCTGAAACTTTTATCCCACTGTAAGCGGGCGTGAATATCGGTCAGCTTTTCTGCATCATAAACATCTTCCACCAGCAGCGGATGCTGGCTTAAAGCTACATAACCTGCCAGGGATGTCGGTGTGAAAGGTACGCGGATTTCAATATCGTCATCGCCTTCATGGGGACGAGTATCACCTTTAAAGCTGGCGACTATTTCCTTGCCATTATCAACACTTTGATAAATTGTGAACATTTTACTGCCCATCAACTCAAGAATAGTGCCCTCAACCTCTTTCATGGCCTTGTTGAGGTTTTTAGAGAATTTTAATTGCTTGTAGAGTCCAGCGAGTTGACGGACAAAGTTATCTTGAGGGGCCGCGGCAGTACTTGCCTTGTCATCTGCCGGTTCAACAGTGACTTCTTCTATAGATGTATCTTCTACCACTTTATTTCCGATTTTTTACTAGTAATGATTTTTACTTTTTTATTGCTAATCTTTTATTATTTATTTCTAAAAAGACTGCCTTGAGGAACTATTTTTCTTCAATAATTCTCTTTAAATACCCTGTATAAGGGGCTGAGCTCAGAATACTTTATGCTAGAATTCGGCAAGTATCCAATAATTTGACAAAGATTAACACAAATTGGCGTGGATTAGCTTTACAAGGGCCCTGTCGGCCACACTGAAAGTTCCTGTCTTTACAGGGGTTTTTTTCATGTCTGTCGATGTTTATGCCGATCAGTATCCTGCCCTCAATGATGAGCAAATTGACTGGATCGGCAGCCAGATTTTCAGCAATGAATGTAACCGTCGCACTGCATGTTTAACCTCCTGGAACGTGGGAGAATCTTTCCCCTCCCTCGGACTTGGTCATTTCATCTGGTATCAGGCAGGACAGGAGGAAATTTTTGAAGAAAGTTTCCCTGCATTACTTGTCTTTCTCAGCAATGAAGGGGTAACAATTCCGGCATGGCTTGAGGAAGAAAATTATGAATCTCCGTGGCCTGACCGACCTGCCTTCCAGTCAGCGTTTGAATCTCGCAGAATGTCCGAACTTCGCAGTTTTTTACAACAGCATAGCAGGGAACAAACTGCATTTATTATCAAGCGCTTTAGTGGCGCTCTGGAGAAAATGCTCGCTTCAGTCACTGCAGAAAACTCATCAGGATTAACTGTAGCAGAAACAAAAGCACGTTTAAGTGAAAATTTTTTCATGGTTGCAAATAGCAGCCTGCCCTATGGATTATATGCCTTGATCGATTATGTGAATTTCAAGGGTACTGGCACGTCAGTACTTGAAAGCTATCTGGGACAGGGCTGGGGTCTCAAGCAGGTATTGCTTGGCATGAATCCAGACCTTCCTCCCTTAGAAGGCTTCGTGGCATCAGCTCGCAATGTTCTGGCAACAAGAGTGCAAAACGCCCCTGTTGAACGAACTGAATCACGCTGGTTGGCCGGTTGGAATAATCGACTCAATACATACGCCCCATAATTTCATATCATAGTTACTTCATAGAGAGCAAAACAAGCACTCCCTAACGAAATTCATACCCAACTTTGGCAAACCAAGAAACGGTTTTATCATGGCTTACGAACGAAAGAATATTGAAGCAATGGCAGCGTATATCCCTGGCGAGCAAATTGACTCACCGGGTATTATCAAACTAAATACCAATGAAAACCCCTACCCCCCCAGCCCCATGGTCAGCAAGGCGCTGGCAGATTGTGATGTCTCCAGATTACGGCAGTACCCACCGCCCACAGCACAAAATCTGCAAGAGGCAATTGCGAAAAAACATGGACTAAACAGGGAAAATGTCATTGTTACTAATGGCGGTGATGAGCTTCTGCGTATGGCAATTGCTACTTTCGCAGAGGCCAGTGAAAGTATTGCAGTAGCGCGACCTACTTACACACTCTATAAAGTACTGGCCGCAGCTCATGGTTGCACATTGACCTCATTCGAGCTTAACGAAAACTGGGAGCAGCCGGAAAATTACGCTAGCCTGTTAAATCACTCTGGTGCAAAAATGTGCTTCCTGGTGAACCCACACGCCCCTTCAGGAACATTAACACCAATAGATCGTATTGCGGAACTTGCAGATGCATTCAATGGCGTTGTGTTACTGGATGAAGCCTATATTGATTTCGTTGATCCAGATCTCGCCTGGGATTCCGCACAACTGCTGAAAGATTTTGATAACGTTCTGATTCTTCGCAGCTTCAGCAAAGGCTATTCACTGGCGGGCTTAAGAATGGCCTATGGCCTTGCTAGTCCTGCGCTGATATCTCCCCTGATGAAAACCAAGGACAGCTACAATACAGATTTGATATCACAGACTCTAGCTCAGGCAGCCATTGAAGATCAGCAATATGCACTAAACACGTGGCATAAGGTAAGAAGAGAACGTCAGAATGTTACCACCGCCTTGCGTCAGGCCGGCTATATCGTCCCTGATAGCCAGAGTAACTTTGTACTCGCCACCGTTCCAGAGAATCAATCAGCTGAAGATATTTATCTGGCATTAAAGAAGAAAGGAATTCTTGTGCGCTATTTCAAAAACGAGGATAGGCTGGGCGATAAATTACGCATTACGATTGGTGCTCCGGAAGATAACCTGCGACTACTTGATGCCCTGGCGATAATACAATCGTAGTTGCGGGCTGATTTTTTAAACATACTCCCGGCATCAGATATTAGCTCCTCAACAAATTATCGAAGAAATAAATATGACAAAGAAAATGAATAAAAAAACCCGGAATGTTATTTCGGGCATCATGGTAAGCGTCGCAGCCATATTCGCAGTCATAAATTTTGCCGACATCCCCGCGACGGATGTGCGTGATTTTATTTTTTCTACAGGGATATTTTTTATTGGTATCGTATTACTTGCTCTGCTTGCAGTGAGTTTATTCAAATTATTGGCTTGGATTAAAAATACAATAATGAATTCTCACAGCAAGGCGCAAGACGAAGATAACGACACTGAAACTGACAACAAAACTGATAACAAAGCTGACTAAGTAGTTCGAAAAGATCAGGAAACGTCTGGCATTGATTTCAGTGAATAAACCAGGCCATCTTCCCTGCCGATAATGGCTGGATAATAATCTCTGCGTTCAGCGATTTTCTCAAAGCCCACGCTTTCATATAATCTGATAGCAGAGCTGTTGGACATTCTGACTTCCAAAAATATGCTCTCGATATTTTCCAACTTTGCCTGATCAAGCAGGCGCTCAAGAATAGCTCGTCCATAACCTTGTTTCTGAAAAGCAGGACGCACACAAATATTCAACAGTGTACTTTCATCAAGGACGCTGGAAAAAATCACAAAACCGACGATTAATTCCCTGTTCTCATAATCCTTGCAAGCTACCCAGCCTTCATGGCCCGCATTAAAACCATCGAGAAACTGAAGCAAGGTCCATGGATGGGATTGGCAGTCACTTTCAATTTTTGTAATTACTGGCAGGTCAGCCTTGACCATCTTCCTGAAACGTAAATCTTTCATAGTGCTGGATAAAATCAGGCTTGAAGTTTTCTAAGTGCTGACCAGACTTCCTTTTTTAATCCGGGACTTTGCAAAATCTCATCCAATGATCGAGTATAAAAGGTCTGCCAGGATTGCTGGTCAAGTGACAGCGAACTTTTCATTTCTCCTTCCTCACCTGACTGCTGAGCCTCATCAAGAGCAAAGACACGGGAAACCACCTGTTCACCCATAACCAGTAAATTTCGGAACTGCCAATCTACCACCTTTTGCTGAAGATAAGCGGTAAGGGCACTGGCAGCAGCAGATTTACTGTTGTCCACAAACTCCCCCTGCACCATTGGCCAATGAAAAGGTTTTTCATCCACCTGAAAATCCTCAAGATTAAAGCCAGACGCCTGAATAAAATTCTGCAATAGTTTCATATGCTGGCTTGTTAATTGTTTAGGCCCGAAATGAGCCATGGCATTAATAATAGCCAGATCTTCACTTACCCTGATGCAAAGTAGCTGGAGCCTGATCTCTTCCTGCCGAGGTTTTACTGCTGTCTCTGGTCCAGTCTCGGCCCTGGTTTTATCAACTGATTCCTTATTTGTTTTTGGACTTGCTACCTTAATGTGTAAAGACGGCTTATGTCCTATGGGCGTCCTTTCAGATTGCGCACCAGGTGTTGCCGCTGGCACATTTTCTCCAGCACTGTCAGGCACCGTCTTAACTGAGGCTGACTCGACGCCTTCAACCTTTGCAGGGACTTCCCCTGCAAGAGATTTATCAATGCTTGCCTGCTTTTCCTGCAGCCAGGAATCTGGCCAGTCACAAGGCTTTGACTGAGGCGCTGATGGCAGCCTAAAGCGAGGGAAATAGCTGTCTATTCCCAATTTTTGCAGGTATTCCTGGCGTATATCTTCCGGTAGTGACAATGCTCGCCCCAGCGCTTAAATGCGTTTTCAAGATTCTCCATTCTACCGCTCACTCACTGCTTTGCAATGACATCTGCCGCTACAGAATCCAATTATTCAATGAACTAATAAGGTGAACCTGTTCACGTTTTTTACCTGACATGTCAACCAAGTGGCGATGACAACGTTTTATACAGTGAACTGAATATTCCGGCCGGTATTCACTTTTAATCAATTTATTTATTAATTTGGAGTAAGTGAACATGAAATTTAAAAGTCTGGTAATACTAAGCACCTCTGCACTATTAAGCGCAGCAATTCTCCCGGCCGCTACTGCACAGGATGGTAGCCCGCGATTTTCTCGTGATATTGAAGGCATCGATGTGACAGCACAACGTGGTGGAAGTGAATTCCGTCGCTCTGCTCAATCCCGGCATCGCCCCGGTCGTCCCGGAGGTAATCCAGAAAGGCTGATTGATCATCTGGACAGTGATGGTGATGGTTTTGTCGATGAAGAGGAATTTGTTGATGGTCGACTTGCCCGTCTTGATGACCAGTTTGATCGTCGCGATGCAGATGGTGACGGCCTGTTGAGTGAAGAAGAAGCTGAACGTCGCCGCCATCGAAATGATCGTCCTGACATTGATCGTGAAGCTGTTATCCAGTGTGTCAGGGAAACCATCGCTGACTGGGAAGGTCCCCAGGAAGTGGGAGATCGCTTTGATGAGGTAGATCTTGATGGCGATGGCTATATCAATCTGGGTGAGCTTAGTCTGGCACTGGAACAAAGAGCCTATGTTCTCTTTGACCGAATTGACAGCAACAACGACGGACTGATCAGTCTGGAAGAAATCGTAGCCAATCAGGATTATCAGATTAATCTGCGCCGGGTTATACGCGCCTGCATCGAAGAGTTAAGTGATCCCTTTGAGGCGATTCTGGATTAATTACCAGTGTAATTGAATCGACACTGTATGATCCCCTCCGTCTGGTCTGCTGACCTTATACGGATTCAGGCCGGACTTTTTAGTCCGGCCTTTTTTTGTGCTGTCCTTTTCTCCAGAACACTAAGTGTTTATGATTAGTCGTCAATTCTCAGGAGAAAAGCATGACCTTAACCCTCGACGCTCCCCTTGTTTCAACTCAATGGCTTGCTGAACATAGTCAGGATACAGATATCAGAATTCTCGATTGCAGTCTGATAATGCAGCCTAATGACGATGGCAGTTATGGTTTTGTCTCGGGAATCGATGTATGGAAGGAGAGTCATATCCCTAACAGCATCTATGTGGATGTCGGCGGTGAATTATCTGACCAGACACATGAGTTCACCCTGATGATGCCTGAACCTGAAGACCTGGTCTCCACACTTAAACAAAAAGGCATCGGCGATAATACTGCTGTGATCTGCTATGACAGAAGTAATCATGCATGGGCAGCACGGGTATGGTGGATGCTCAGAGTTTGTGGCTTTGATAATGCGGCGGTACTCGACGGTGGCTGGAAAAAATGGCTCGCTGAAAGCAGAGAAGTCTCAACTGAACTTACTTCCTACCCCTCTGCAACGACTTTTACCCTAAGGCATAGGCCAGAACTGATGGTAAGCAAAGAAGAAGTCAGAGCTGCTTGTGATGAACAGGAAACATTACTTCTACATTCCCTGCCATTACCAATATTTAACGGCGAAGTGAACCCTTACAAAAGACCCGGACGCATACCCGGCAGTGTGAATCTTTATTGTGAAAGCCTGCTTGACCCGGAATCCAATTGTTATGTGGCAAAAGAGGTGTTGCTGAAAAGGTTCTCCCCAAGCCGAAGCCTGGAACAGAAAAGAGTGATTACCTATTGTGGTGGTGGCATTGCTGCCAGTGCCAATGCCCTGGCACTTACCTTGGCGGGCCAGAATAATGTCGCCGTCTATGATGGTTCTCTGACGGAATGGAGCGCTGATCCCGAGATGCCTATGGAAACTGGTGAGGCTGGCTCTAATTCAATATAGTTTTTGCAGCATTATGACCGGGAAGCCCGCTTACCCCTCCTCCGGGATGAGCACCAGACCCGCATAAATAAAGCCCTTTAACCGGCATTTTGTATTGCGCTAATCCCACGGCAGGCCTTGCAGAAAATAATTGCTCAAGGGTCAGTCTGCCATGAAAGATATCCCCTCTGATCAAGCCGAATTGCTGCTCCAGATCCCATGGACTCAGACTCTGACTACCCACAATCAATGCACGGAAACCGGGAAAAAAAGATTCAACAGTCTCCAGAATAGCCTCTTCCGCCTGCCTCTTGCATTGATCCCACTTAGCGCCCAAGTCAGGTGAAAATTGCTGACAAAACAGACTGGCCACATGACAATTGGGCGGCGCAAGCGAGTCATCCACCAGGCTGGGGATGAGCATTTCCACTACCGGCTTTTCTGACCAGCCATTGCTGCGCGCACTGCTCCAGGCGCTATCCATATATTCCAGAGATGGCGCCAGAATAATTCCCGCTTCCATATAATGCGCCACCTGCCTGCCCTGATATTCAGGCAAGCCCTGCAAAGCAATATTCATCCGAAAAGCACCACTGCCACATTTATATTCACTAAAATGTTCATGTAATTGTGCTGGTACAACATCAGCATCCAGAAGATTTGAAAAAAGAAGCATCGGGTTGACATTCGCTACTATCGTATCTGCTTTATGCACAAGGCCATCATGGGTTTCTACCCCTGTCACCTTGCCAGCCTCTGTAATGATTCTGGCAACCCCGGTATTTGTGTGATACCTGACCCCATGCGCAAGACCTTCTGCAGCAATCGCATCACTTATAGCCCCCATCCCGCCGATTGCATGCCCCCACCTTGCCTGTTCGCCATTCACTTCTCCCAGCAAATGATGAAGCAGGTTATAAGCATTTCCTGGCGTGTAGGGAGAAACGTAATTCCCCACAATGGCATCAAACCCCAGCAAGGCTTTCAGTGCCGGGGTTTCGAACCTGTCATCAAGAATCTCACCGGCACTGCGGGCAAACAAGTTAATGAGAAATTGTTTTTGGCGCCGGTCCAGTGTGGAAAAACGTCGACTGAGACGAAACAGGCCTAATAAATCCGACAAGCCGGGTTCATCAATTGCCGGCGGCGTCATCAGCATAATATCTTTTATTACCGGGACCACAGCTCCCAGTAATTCTTCATATTGCTGTAAAGCCCTGACATCTTTTGCAGAAAAGCGTGCAACTTCTGCAGCCAGTTCTCCCGGGATTGACGCAAAACTATCGCCATCTGGCAGTGGCAAAAAATTATTCACCTTGCGTGGAATGATACGCAGCCCATGCTGATACAGGTTCAGATCCTTGATTACTTTCGGATGCAACAAACTGACTGTGTAGGAACACACAGAATTACGAAAGCCAGGATGAAATTCTTCGGTCACCGCAGCGCCACCGAGCACATGTCTTTTTTCAAACACACTGACCTGCCTTCCGGCCTTGGCAAGGTAGGCAGCGCACACCAGACCGTTGTGACCGCCGCCGATGATAATTGTTTTAGCGGAAGTCTTTGTCACTGTGGATGAAAGGCTTGATCAGGGCTCAAGAGAGGCTATATAAGCAGCGATGGCAACCATGTCACTGGTACTCAGGTCCTTTACCGCAGCGTCCATCAGCGGTGACCACAGGCCGCGTCGATTTCCTTCCTGCAAATCAAATAAAGCCCGGGCAATATAGCTGGGTGAACGACCGGCCAGCGGCGGTACAGG
>CAWUSW010000045.1:0-14538 GCA_963925675.1 uncultured Pseudomonadales bacterium | reverse complement strand
TATATAACCTTTCTTTTTGCCAAGCTCTTTATACTTATCCATCAAGTGATTCCCTTCGTAATAACCAAAACCTAGCTCATCCATCTCCGAGAAATCTACAATCTCATAAAAGGGCTGATTCAGCTCAGGATCAACAGAAATTTCACTAATATAAAGTAGCACTTCTTCTAAAGTACTTTCGCCCAACATCCGGCAATGGACATAATGCTTTGGTATATTTTTTTCGAAAGAAACAGGCATCAGAATATCTTCATTTATAGAACGAATCTATCAGGTTCAATGCACCCAGTCACTCAACACGTATATAAAACCTTGCGTCTTCATTGCTTAAACCAGCCAACACAATTGCTAGCAGTGTTGCCTCGATGCAGTTACAATTTCAGCGTATTTAGGGAAAACAGAACCCTGCAATATAACCGGGAAAATCCCGGTTTAGGACATCTGTACATTCTTTTCACTTTTATCAGCAGGATAATAAAATGGCTATATATACACACGTCACCCTGGGCACCAATGACTTTGAAAACGCAGTAGGTTTCTATGATGCGGCTTTAGGCGCTCTGGGCGTTAATAATCTGGGCAACCTTCACCCGACTGCCATGATGTATGGCAAGGAAGCTCCAGAATTTGTGATTCTGACTCCTTCAGACGGCAATGCCGCCTGTAGCGCAAATGGTGGCACTACTGGTTTCGCTGCAAAAAGCAGAGATCAGGTAAAAAAATTCCATGAAGCAGGTCTGGCTAATGGCGGATCTGATGCCGGCGAACCCGGTCCTCGTACTTTTGCTCCTAATGCTTATGCTTCTTACCTGCGTGATCCAGACGGCAATAAAATTTGCGCCTACTGTTTTGCTGAGGAATAAGTAAGTTTGAGAGACGGCCGGTGTCTCCACCGGCCTGTTCTTTTCCTGTCACCCGCTTCACATCCTGTAATGCGTCTTTATACCCGCCCTCTTTCACACCAGCCATGCTTTAGCCTTATTCCGCATCCTTCTTGTATCTTTTAAGCACAAGCATTAGTCTTTATAAAATAATACACCCGCCCGGAAAATCCTTTTCCGTTAGGGATTCCTGATTTTAGCGACTTGTTTAAACAATCTCGGGTTTAAAACCTGAGATAAACAGGCAGCAGGTATTTTCTGGAGGATGTTACTGGGATGAAACAACAACTTACCCGTATGCAAACTTGCCTGGTTTTATTGTCAGGCATTATTGCAACACCATTTTCCATGGCGCAGGATGCTGACCATCAGGAAATTATTGATGGCTACTGTATCGAGTGCCATAACCTGGAAGACTGGGAAGGAAGCCTGGCACTGGATTTGATGGACCTCGGTCAGGTCACTCAGGACGCACGGGAATGGGAAAAAGTTATTGGCAAACTCAACCTGCAATTAATGCCACCGGTAGGACAGCCACGTCCTGACCAGGCAGCTTATGACAGCATGACCAACTGGCTGGAAGAGCAGCTCGACAGCAATGCGCAAACCAATCCTGATCCAGGCCGCCCTGGGCTATTCCGTTTGAACCGTACTGAATATGCGACGGTGATCAGGGATATTCTTGATTTTGACCTTAATATTGAAGCCATTCTACCCCCGGATAATTCCAGCTACGGTTTTGACAACATTGCCGACATTATGACCATGTCCACCACCCTGCTGGAGGGATATCTGGCAGCAGCCGATCGGGTTAGCGCGATTGCTGTTGGCGACCCTGAATTCCCGCCGGAAGAATCTCATTACCCTGTTTCCAACGCACTGTCCCAGGATCAATATCTTGAAGGCCTGCCGCTGGGCACCCGCGGCGGTACATCCATAGAACATAATTTCCCGCTGGATGCGCTGTATGAAATCAATTCGCGTTTTCTGGGCAATTCAGTTGATGCCATACGTGGACTGCAATTTCCCCACCAGTACGAAGTGGCCATTGATGGCAAACGCGTAAAACTGGTCACCATCGGTGGTAATGCCGATTACAACCTGATGATGGAAAACTCGGCGGCCTCCAAACTGGATATCGAAGCCCGAACCCGGGTGCTGGTCCCGGTGACAGCCGGCAAGCACACCTTAACCCTGACCTTTATTGAAAAAACCGGCGCCCTGCAACTGGATCAGCTGCAACCTTTTGAACGGGAAAACTTTGATCCGGTAAATCTGGGCGGCATAGTAGCTTTGTCTCATGTCACCGTAAGAGGCCCCTTCAACGGGCAAACACCGCAACAGTCTACTGCCAGCAGGGAAGCAATTTTTAGCTGCTATCCTGACCGATCATCCCGGGAAGCACGCTGTGCCAACGAGATCTTGTCGAGCCTGGCCAGAAAAGCCTATCGCCGACCAATCCTTGATGAAGACATGGAAATTCTGATGGATTTCTTCCGCATCGGCCGCGAATCAAAAGGCACCTTTGACGGGGGCATTCAACTGGGTTTGCGCAGGGTTCTGATGAGCCCTGATTTCCTGTTTCGCCTGGAGCAGGATCCTGAAAATGCTGAACCTGATGAAGTATTTGCCATCAGCGATCTGGAACTGGCGTCACGTCTCTCCTTTTTCCTGTGGAGCTCCGTCCCCGATGACGAATTAATCGACCTGGCTGCTGCCCGGCGCCTTAGCAACCCTGCCATTCTTGAACAACAGGTAACAAGAATGCTGGACGATGAACGCTCCCAGGCATTAGTGAAGAATTTTGCCGGTCAGTGGTTTCACTTGCGCAATCTCAACAGCGCCGATCCCGATGGTCTGGTGTTTCCAAATTTCGATGAAAATCTGCGCAGTGCTTTCCTGCAAGAATCGTCCCTGTTTTTTTCCAGCATCATGACAGAGAATCGACCGGTCACTGAATTGCTCACGGCAGATTACACTTACCTTAATCAGCGCCTTGCCCGCCACTATGGTGTTAATGGCATTACCGGCGATGATTTTCAGCGCGTCACCATCACTGATAATGCGCGCCAGGGAATTCTTGGTCATGGCAGCATCCTCACGGTGACCTCTTTTCCACACCGCACCTCTCCCGTGTTACGCGGCAAATGGATACTGGAAAATATTCTTGGCACCGAAGTCCCGGCGCCACCCGATGATGTGCCGGCACTGGAAGAAAACGCGGCCGATGCCATCGACATACTTTCGATGCGAGAACGCCTGGCAAAACATCGCGATAATCCGGTCTGTGCGGGTTGTCATAACATGCTCGATCCACTGGGTTTTGCGCTGGAAAAATTCGACGGCGTTGGCAGATATCGTGATCTCGATGAAGGCGGACTGCCAATTGATGCCTCTGGCGTTCTGGCTGATGGCTCTCCAATTGACGGCCCCGCTGATTTACGCCAGGCCATTGCTGATAAGCCTGAAATTTTCGTAAAAACCTTTACCTCGAAAATGCTGACCTACGCCTTGGGCCGTGGCCTTGAATTCTATGACATGCCTACCGTACGCCAGATTGTTGGTGAGGCAGAAAAATCAGAATACCGTTTTTCCACCATCGTGCAGGGAATCGTAAAATCAGTGCCTTTCAGAATGAAACGCGCCGCCAGCCAGGATGATGAAAACATAGATTTGGCAGACATCTAACGCGCCTTCCTGAGCGTTCATATGTCTATATATTGCCTGTTTATTCCGGTAGACTAGGCCGCAAACAGGGATCTTTTGAGGGGAAGAGGAATGTTTATTCAGAAAAAATCATTGGCTCGTCGTACCTTCCTGCGTTCTGCAGGAACTGCTATCGCGCTACCTTTTGTCAGTGCCATGGTGCCGTCACTTACCGCGCTGGCCCAGACTGCTGCTAATCGACCCAAAAGAGCCGGTTTCGTTTATGTGCCACATGGCATGATTATGACGGACGACGATGATCGCTGGACACCTGCCACTGTTGGTAACAATTTTGAACTCACCCCTACCCTGCAACCCTTAAAAAATTACCATGACAAGCTCACTATTGTCAGCAACCTGATGGGTGCTGATATGGCTGGCCAGCATGCCGGTGCGCCAACTGCTTTTTTGACCGACAGCTTCCCCAAGAAAACCCAGGGCGTTGATATGGAAGCTGGCGTTTCCATTGACCAGGTCATTGCACAGCACATCGGCCAGGACAGTGTCTTTCCTTCCATGCAAGTTGCCATTGAAGATGTCAGTGAATTAGTAGGTGCCTGTGACTTTGGTTATAGCTGCGCTTATCTCGACACCCTAAGCTGGGCGTCCTCAACAAACCCATTACCCATGCAGATCAACCCGCGCATTGTGTTTGAACAGATGTTCGGCGGTACTGGCACCCCACTGCAACGCCGCATGCGTATGGAACAAAATCGCAGCATCCTGGATTCGGTGTTGCAGGAAACCCGAAAAGTCGAAAGCAAACTCGGCGCAGAAGACCGCAATCGTGTCAGTGATTTTCTGACCAATATTCGGGAAGTAGAACGTCGTATCCAAAATGCTGAAAGTCGCAGTGATGAACTTTCCTCTTCAGCACCAGCTTCACCAGTCGGCATTCCTGAGTCATATGAGGAACACGTAGGCCTCATGTTCGACCTGATGCATATCGCCTACCAGGCAGATATCAGCCGGGTTTTCTCCTTTATGATGGCACGGGATCTTAGCCATCTCAGCTATCCTCAGGTCGGCGTATCGGATCCACATCACGCTATTTCGCATCATCAGAACTCAATCGAAACCATTGAGAAACATTTCCGCGTCAATATTTATCACCTGGAACAGTTCGTGGCCTTTGTCGACAAACTGGCCGCAACACCCGATGGTGAAGGTTCTCTGCTAGATAACTCACTGTTGATGTATGGCAGCGGCATGAGCAACGGTAACGATCATGTCAAACTGCGCCTGCCAACAGCCATTGTCAGCGGCTTCCTGCAAGGCAATCGCCATATCCAGGTGCCGGATAAAACCCGACCCATTGGTGATTTGCATCTGGATATCGCGCGCCAGATGGGCGTTGAACTGGAAACCTTTGGCCGCAGCGAAGGCCATACGGTTGGTCTTGCCTGATTACCCAAGGAACTGGCTGATGATATGTTTTCGGCGCACAAGCCTTATCTTACTTAAGCTCATCCAGGTTCCTTTGTTGCTATTGCTCTTGGCAGCAATGCCTTTGAGCTTTGCTGCCTCCGGCGACGCTCCCGATAATCTACAAAACTGGCACGATGCCATTGCCGATGGTTATGACATCAATAGCGCCGAAGTAGACGGCACTACCCTGCTGATGCGTGCTATCCATGAGCGCAATACCCCACTGGCAAGGCTACTCATTGAATCCGGTGCGGACGTCACTATCACCAATCGCTACGGCATCACGGCTCTCATCCTGGCGGCTCGTCGCGGCAATGCAGAAATTGTCAGAGGCTTGCTCGATGCCGGGGCGAATCCGAACACCATTAATCTGGAAGGAGAAAGCGTTCTTATGGCCGCTGCTCGTACCGGCAGTGTTGAAACCATTAATGCCTTGATGGAAGGCAGCGAACACTACCTGGGGCTTGCCGCCGACCCCAATGCAAAGGATGGCTGGAAAGGACAAACTGCGCTGATGTGGGCCGCAGGCATGGGCCATACCGATGCTGTAATGGCACTGCTAGCCGGTGGCGCTCGTATTGATGAAGAATCCACTGTAATTAATATCGCACCGGTTGATCCCGAGTACTATCAAGGCGGCTTTGTTTATACCAATATTCCCAAGGGACGTATGACTGCCCTTTTGTTTGCTACCCGCGAAGGCCATCTTGATACCGTCAAGGCGCTCATTGCTGCAGGAGCCGATATAAATGCCGTAGACAATGAAGGCACCAGCGCCCTGGTACTGGCAACCTTGAATGGTCACCTTGATATAGCTGGCCTGCTGCTGGAAGCGGGTGCCGACCCTGATATCAGTGACCGCTGGGGCAGAAACCTGCTGTTTGTCGCCACCGACCTGAATACCATGGATGCCAATCCGCGCCCCACGCCAATGCCACTGGATACCTTAAAACCTGTTGATATTGTGCGTCTGGCATTGGCTAAAGGCGCTGATCCAGCTCTGGCGCTGGAAAGCGGCCTGCCCCCCTGGATGGTCGTGGGCGCCACCCATAACCCAATTCTCAACAAAGGCTCCACCCCTTTCTTCAGAGCAGCCATGTCAGGTGATCTGGCTATTATGCGCATGTTGATTGATGCCGGCGCTGAACCGATGAAAGGCACCGATGAACGCGAAGCGATGGGCATGGGCGGTAATATGCGCACGTCCAATGGTGGTACTACGCCGTTCATGGTCGCTGCCGGTGTGAGCTGGCGCGAAGGCCTCAGCCGCGGCCGTGAAGCCGATGCACTCACCACCCTCAAGTTCTTATTAAACGACTATGATCCTGATATCAATGCCACCAATCAAAGTGGTGACACTGCCCTGCATGGTGCCGTTACCCGCGGCTCTGCCATGATTATCGAATGGCTGCTGGAGCAAGGCTCAGACATCTCATTGAAAAATGCCCGCGACATGACGCCGCTGGATATTGCCATGGGTAATCCGGAATTTGGCATTGAACCTAATCCAGCCATTGCTGATTTATTGGGAAAGCACTTGTCTGCACAATAATTTAATTTTCTTATTCTTATCGCAAACCTCTGGATTGGGCTTCTGCATTAACCTCACTTTCCCAGGCATCAAGTAGCATTCTTAATTGTCGTATTTCGCTCTGGCCGCGATTGGTGAGATCATGATCTTCTTCCACATCGTCACGCACATTGAACAGAAATGAACGACCACCATTCATGATTAGCTTCATGTCGCCACTGCGCACGGCGCGATTGGCCTGATTACCTTCACGCCAAAATAGTGTGCGTTCTACTACAGAAGACTGATTGGTTAAAACCGGCATTAGATTGATGCCTTCCAGAGAATAGCCAGCGGGGACTTCAGCACCGGCAACTGCCAGAAAAGTGGCAGATAAATCCATGGTAATGCCGACCTGCTCGGTGACCTGTCCTGCCGGAATCACTCTAGGCCAGCGCACAATTGCTGGAACACGAATACCCCCTTCCCAGACCGTGCCTTTACGGTTGTGCAAAGGAGCATTGCTGGATAACCATTCACCGCCATTGTCATTGGTGAAAACCAGAAGTGTGTTGTCGGCCAGACCATTGGCTTGTAAAGCAGCCATGATTTCACCAATGCCCTGGTCAGCGCGTTCAAGAATGGCAATGTAATCATCACGGGTACTGGTGTTGTTTTCCTCTGGCATCAGGTGGCGGGAATGGTCAATGGCATCGGATGACATATCCGGGACCTGATAAGGCCAATGGGCAGCGTTGTATTGCACGGAAAGAAAAAACGGCTGCTCAGAATTTTCCTCAATAAAGGTAATGGACCTCTCGGTAATTAAATCGGTCAGATAACCGTCTACTACGACCTGCTGATCATTTTCCCACAAGTCTGCCTCTCCCAGCCCATCGGTATGCTGGTAATAATCCGAGTAACCTTTTTTAAAGCCGAAGAAATAATCAAAACCATGGGCACCAGGACTATGCCGTTCTCCCGAACCAAGATGCCATTTCCCCACCAATCCTGTCCGGTACCCCGCATTGTTCAGCAGCTGCGGCAAAGAGCTTCCCTCGGCGGTCAACCCTTTTCCATTCGCCGGTTCCGCAGAAAGAATTGGGCTTTCCAGACCATAACGCTGCTGGTAGCGGCCAGTTATAAAACCGGTTCTGGTCGGTGAACACACCGGGCCATTGGCATAGAAATCAGTAAACCTGACCCCTTCTCTGCCAAGTTGATCAATGCTGGGAGTATTGATATCCGGCGCACCGTAGCTACCGATATCCCCGTAACCAACATCATCGGTCATGATGAAAACAATATTGGGAGGATTTGAGGTTTGCGCGTACAAAAAAGATGAAAACGCAGCAGCACAAAATATACCGCTCATTCTTGAAACTATTTTAATTAAGGACAGTAAGCTTCTCATTAATCATTCCCTCTTTCTTTTTTTTAAATCATAACAGCTTGTCTTCACCATAGGGACGCTTGCAACTTAGCAACTTATCGTTTGCTTATGTTGCTAAGTTGCAAGCGTCCCTTTATCAGGGCATAGACAAAAATCCACTTGATAGCTATGCTCTGGGACCAGGCAACAACAATCACTCGCTGTTTAGATAGAATTCGAAGAAAGGGGAAGAATATGTGCGATGAAAGAACCGAAATAGAAAATGCTGAATTCCTGAAGAAAAAATCAAAGGTCACCCGCCGCAAGTTCAATAAAATGTCTGCCGGTGTCGGACTGGCGATGATGCTGCCGCCAGTGGCCAACGCCCAGCAAGTGGTGTCAGGAAATGTTGAAGTCACCACGCCATACGGTATGGCTGACTGTTTTTACGTACATCCAGCCTCTGGCTCGCATGCTGCCGTGTTGGTCTGGCCAGATATCTTCGGCCTGCGTCCTGCCTTTGAACAGATGGGAACCCGACTAGCACAATCCGGTTACTCGGTACTGGTGGTAAATCCCTTCTACCGGCTTACCAAAGCGCCCAGCTCCCAGCCAGGCGCCGATTTCAGCGATCCTGATACGCGCAATATGCTGATGTCCCAGATGGGCTCGCTGACGCCAGAAACCCAATTCCAGGATGCAGAAGCTTTTGTTACCTGGCTCGATGCCCAGGATGAAGTGGACACCAGTCGCGGTATCGGTACCACCGGTTATTGCATGGGCGGTTCCATTGTCATGCGCACAGCCGCAGCCATGCCTCACCGCATTATGGCTGGCGGCACCTTCCATGGCGGTAACGGCATGGCGTCAGACGCTCCTGACAGTGCTCATCTGCTTATTCCGCAGACCAAAGCGCGTATGCTGCACGCATTGGCTGCCAATGATGATGCCCAGGCTCCCGGGATGAAAGACACACTGCGCCAGGCCTACGAAGATGCCGGTATTGCCGCTGAAATCGAAGTCTACAATGCCCAGCATGGTTGGTGTTCGCTGGACTCTGCAGTCTACGATGAAGGCGAGGCAGAAAGAGCCCATAGCCGATTGCTGGCACTGTTTGAAACAGCATTGGCATAATTTAATTCAGCAATAAGGTGACTATGAAAACAATAATAAAAAAATCACTCCTCGCATTTTCATTGTCAGCCGCCACCCTTTGTTTGTCGGCACAGGCACAGGATGTCGATTCATTTGAAGGTATCTGGAGCGGATCCATGACGACCCCGGATCATGAATACTGGAATGTGGAAGACTTCATTACCTGCTGGGCAGGCTGTCCGAAAGCCTCCTATGAATTACTGGTGTCTCTGCTTGATGATCCCGCCAATGATGATATGCCCTGGGAAGCTCTTAACGGGCAATTTTTCGGCCACATGCGTGAGCATCTGGCCAGCATCTCAACACCTCAGGGACTTGCGATGCAACAAAACAGTACCGACGAGAACAACCCATCCATCAATTGCCATGACTATGGCTATATGAGGCAGTCCTTCAACCCTCTGCCATTAGAGATGACCAGAGAAGGCGATACCCTCCATATCAATTATGAGGAATGGAATTTAGACAGAACCGTGTACATGGATGGACGTGAATTTCCAGACAATCTTGAACACACCCGCCTTGGCTATTCTATCGGCCATATGGAAGGTGAAGATCTGGTGATTGAAACCCGTGGCATCAGTGCTGAAATCTATAATCCCTTTCATGGCGGTGGTGGCCACAGTGACCAGCTAAGCGGTATTGAACGCTATTCACTGTTGGATGGAGGCAATATCCTTAGCGCTGACATGACGCTGACAGACCCTGTCACCTTGAAAGAGCCTTATATGTTTCATAAAAAATGGGCATTAACACCTGACGTAGAAATTCTTGAGGATTTCTGTACAGATATCCCGGGAGAATTCTAAATGAAAAAAATACTCGCTATTGCATTACTGACAACAAGCTCACTGGTCCTTGCTCATCACTCGCCAGCAGTGTTCTATCACATGGATCAGGAGGTCACCATGTCCGGAACGGTGACAGAATTTCGTATGGGCAATCCACACATTCGGGTTTATTTTGAAAAAGTAAATGACGCTGGTGAAACTGAACAGTGGATGGCAGAAGGTGGTTCACGCACAGTCCTGTTGCGTCATGGCTGGAGCGGAGATGAAGTAAAAGCGGGGGATACCATCACCGTGATTGGTAATCCTTCCCGTGAAGAAAAAAATATCGTGCATATGAAGGATATAACTTTTGCTAACGGCGAAACACGTTTTGCGGAAGACCTGAATCCTGATACCACTGAACGTTTGCTCGAACAGCGTCGTCGTCGCCGATAAAAAACAGGGACGCTTGCAACTTAGCAACTTAAGCCAGTGTTAAGTTGCTAAGTTGCAAGCGTCCCTAATTCGAGATCAATCCGTAGTCGGCAGGCCTTCTGCCTGCCATTGCAACAGGCCGCCTTTAATGTTGGCTACCCTTTCCAACCCACTTTTTTTCAGTATGCTCACTGCCAGTGCCGACCTTTTTCCTGAACGGCAAAGCGCCATCACCGGCTTGTCTTTAGGCACCTCATCCAGACGATCCCGAAGTTCATTAATAGGAATCAGTACGGCGCCTTCAATGCGCGTATTCTCTTCATTGGTTTCAACTTGTGTACGCACATCCAGAATACTGACCTTGTCCATGTTTGCCGCAACCCACTGCGGCGTGATTTCAAAACTTCCGCTATAAGTTGTGATAACTGGCGCCCAATCAGGTTTTACAGGCAAATGTTCTTGATCAGGCTCGCCACCCTTGATGTTACCCGGCACAGCAATATCAATTTGTTTCGGATGTGGCAGCTGCATATTTTCCATATAGCCGACAAAATCGCCTTCATTCGCCTGCCCCCCGATTCTTGGATTTAATCTTTTCTCTTCACCAATTGTACTGGCTGTACGCCCGGCATAATCATGCCCCGGATACACAACACAGTTGTCAGGCAGCAGGAATAACTTGTCATGAATAGAATGAAACAGTTTAAGGGCTGAGCCCTGCTGAAAGTCCGTGCGACCGCAACCACGAATCAACAGGCAATCACCGCTAAACACATTGCTCTGGTCATCAAGAATAAAACTGACACAGCCATCGGTATGACCTGGCGTTTCCGCCACGCTCAGATAACGGCTACCAAAGTTGATGTTATCGCCATCCACAAGACTGCGGTCAAGCACTTCAATACCCGAACCGGATGAGGCCTGAGTTTCAGAACCCAGGACATTTTTCAGCAACCATGCACCAGTAACATGATCTGCATGGCAATGTGTCTCCAGACAGGCGAGCAATTTAAGATCCAACTCCAAAACAAGTGCCAGGTCTCTTTCATGTTGCTCATAAACGGTATCAATAAACACTGCTTCCCGCGTACTTTCATCGGCTAACAAATAGGAATAGGTACCAGAGGTTTGATCAAAAAGTTGTTTAAAAATCATGTTATTTCACTAAAGTTAATAGAGAAGAATAGGACAGTATTGTATTATTTTATTTTATTTTATTTTATTTTATTTTATTTTATTTTATTTTATTTTATTTTATTGACAAATATCATCCAGCAATACCAAAAAATCTTCCGCCCTGTTTTGACCGGAAAGTGAATTTCGCCAGTGGACAAAAATCGGCAATTTACTGGAAATCTCCAGAGTTCTTAATCGACTTTGCCAGCTTTCCTCGTTTAGATATCCCTGTCGGTGCTCATAAAATCTATTCTCAGAATCACTCATCAAAATATTATATAAATGGATGGCTTTTCGTAGCTCGCCTTTTTCATTTATCGGCTCTCCACTAATAACTTTTTCCCAGGTTTCAGCGTTTTCGGCAAAAATAGTGCTGATCTGAATTTCCGAGGCCAGGGAATCCTGTACGGCAGCTGCCCTGGCTTGCCGATTACTGTCTCGCAGCTGAAACCCTACAAACAGGAGTGACAGAATGACGGCTATAGAAGCAATGATTTCAGCAAGCGCTGCCAACTGCTCCAGAGTCATGCGGTTTTGCCATTAAATACCCACTGTGCACATTCTTCACCCAGTTCCTTGATGGCCAATTCCTGGTATTCCTGAATATCTGCATCAGTTAAGACATCCTTCCAGCGTTGATTGGTGCCCTTGTTGATAAACACCTTGGCGCCGTCATCAAAGATTTGACCACCCATGGGCGTGACCTGTTCCGCATGGCCTTTCATCCAGTCAAAGGTGCAGTGCTCAACTATGTCATCCCAACGACTTTCATCCACCATAATTTCCAGAAAATTAGCGATATCTCGTATTTTACCTGCCAGATTTTTTTTCAGATCATTGAAATGAAATAGTTTCAAATTAGGGAGATCGCGAAATTCCCACCAGCTTCTGATATTTTCCCAAAAAGACCAGTTGGGATAACCATCTTCACGCAATAAGCGATACCAGAATTCTTTCACATCTGCAGACGGTCTTTCCAGTCGGGGTCCCACTAATCCCGGAGTGTTGTTAATCATGTCATAAAATTCATCATTGGCATTTAACAGATGATTGTGCAGGCTCCAGGCAATGTCCGGCAGATTGCGTGTGACATACAGGTATTTACAGGCGGGATTAAAAACCAGTGCATCCAGTGGTAAATGGGTTTTGATAAAACGACGATTGCTCTGCGCTTCGAGAATTTCGAATTTCACTTCTTTGGGCATCACTCGAATATCCAGCCACGGGGTTAATTGCTCTGTCATCAAATCCGGGTCACCGCTATATATCAACTGACCAACAATCTGCTGGGTCCAGGTGGTACCGGCCTTGGCAAAGGAGCCGATGATGATGTCATCATTACGAAATTTAAATTCATTCCAGATGGTGGAATCCATATGGTGATTGTGAAGCTCACGGTTTTTTCTGGGCCACTGGATGGAATCATTCATCTTTTATTCCTCTTGGTTCTGTTATTTGTCTTACTTATTCAGAGCTATCTTTAAACAGACGCTCTTTTTCTGTCGCCAGAGTGGCATTGATATCACCATCGTCCTGAATCGCCACCATGGCATCAAGCATTTTACGGGTTTCTTCACGACTGTTAACACGCGGAAAATCCGACGCAGGAATAGCCACATCCAAAAAGCGGCACAGGGGCTCCCACCCCTCCTTCACATCAAACACCAGCAGCCTCTCGGCGGGCACTTCGGCTTTGATTTGCGCTTCACGCTCATTGAAAAAATTAATCATCCAATCGCGATCATAAATATGGGGTTTGTATCCTTTCCACATACAGGTTTCGAAAAACTCGGCCATGGGACTGCTTTCCAGCCATTTAGTGGCATCTGGTGACATGATGGTGCCATTGACTGAATCAAACCAGCTCTCGGCCGAGCGTGTTGATAAAATAACTTTGGCCTGTGGATAATAAGCCATTTGCTCGCGCCAGAAAGAACATGATGGGAAGTCCGCAGCAGACTGGTAACCATCAAAAATCGCCTCCCAGTCGGCATTCCCCTTACTGGCTGCAACCCAAAAGGGAGCCCGTTGTTCTATGTTAACCATGACTTCCCCCATGTGGTAACAGGGGCCGAAATCCAATTGCTCAAGGGCCAGCTTGAGTGATGCGGTTCCGGTCCTGCCCAATCCTGCTCCGATGACCTTTATTGTCATTATCATTTCCTATGATGAGTCGAGCTGAATAGCCAATAAGAAGTCCATTCAAAGATACACGTAATTGGTAAAAAGAAAAACGGACAAATCCAGGGCTGGTAACGTAAAACGTAAGGCATGGACTTTCACTAAAGTAGTCCCTATCCTTTCCATTCACTGTTTCATTCAACGTCAAACCCAAACCAAAAAAGAAAAGATTGTCATCATGAATAAATTCATCAGAAAAATGCTCTTGCAGGCCAGCCTTTCAAGCACTTTATTTTTCACCCTCACTGCATGTGCACAGCTTAGTAGTGTTATTTACGTGACCAATGAAGACTCCAATTCAGTAACCATGATCTCCGGTGACACCCATGAAGTCATCGCCACTATTCCAGTCGGTAAACGCCCGCGCGGCATCAAGGTCAGCCCCGATGGCAGTGTGTTTTATGTGGCCCTCAGTGGTTCACCAAAATGTCCGCCGACCATGGATGATGAGGTCTGTGAAGCCATGACTGCAGACAAGGCTGCCGATGGTATTGCCGAAGTAAACCCGCTTACTCGGGAAGTTGTACGCATTCTGCCCAGTGGCTCTGATCCTGAACAATTTGACGTAAATTGGAAAACAGGGAAGCTCTATGTCTCCAATGAGGACACCCATACCGCCACAATATTGGATCTGGCCCAGGGTGAAATTCTGATGACAATTCCCACTGGTCTTGAACCCGAAGGCGTCAGGCTCTCTCCAGACGGCAGCATTTTTTACGTAACGGGCGAAGTGGCCAGTGACATCAGTGTCATTGATGCCAATACTGGTGCAGAAATCACACGTATTGGCGTTGGCCTGCGTCCGCGCGATTCTTTGTTTAGCGCAGATGGCAGCACAGCCTATATCTCTGCCGAATTTGGCGCGCTGATTAATATCATTGATGTGGCGAGCAATACTGCAACTGGAGAAATCCCCTTGCCAGA
>CAWUSW010000044.1:0-25933 GCA_963925675.1 uncultured Pseudomonadales bacterium | reverse complement strand
GCAGAGATTCCAATAAAGAAACATGACCCCTGGAAAGAGTAGTACGCAGTGGGAGAAAGCTATTTTTTTATTTCGCCAATTTGTTCGCCCATTTTCACGGCAAAATTTTCATCTACGTCCTGCAACCAATTAACGGCTCCCGGGCCGGTCAATAAAATTACTGTAGAGCCCAACTTAAACCGTCCCATTTCTTCCCCCTTGGCCAGCTGAATTGCAGGGTGCTGGTTTGCATAATCGCTTACGCTGAGGCCATGTGGCGCAGGGGCTACCTGACCAGACCATACTGTTTCTATGCCAGCAACAATCATGGCGCCGACAAGAATCATCGCCATCGGGCCTGCATCAGTATCAAACAGACACACTGCACGTTCGTTGCGGGCAAACAGATCATCAATTCTCTCGCTGGTAGTCTGATTCACTGAAAACAGTTTCCCGGGCACGTAAATCATTTTTTTCAAGGTGCCGGCGCAAGGCATATGTACACGGTGATAATCTTTAGGCGAGAGATAAACTGTGACAAATGATCCATCCAGAAACGGACTTGCAGCATCACTGTCGCCACCAAGCAAGGCGGTCAATGAAAAATTCTTTCCCTTGGCCTGAAACAATTGATCGCCGCTGATATCCCCGGCGGCACTGATGATGCCGTCCGCCGGACTGACCACAGTATCTTCAGCCTGATGAATTGTTCTTGCGCCAGGTTTTAAGGCGCGCGTAAAAAATTCATTAAAGGTGGCAAAGTCCTCTGCGTCTGAATGAATTGCTTCGGCCATATTCACGCCATAGCGTTTGATAAATTTCTTTATCATGAAATTTTTCAGCCATGGGGAAGAGGCGCTTGCCAGTTTTCCTGCCAGACGGGAAAGCAGGTGCTGGGGAGCAATATGCTGAAAGAAAATAAACAGGGATTTCATGACGTGTATGGGATCAGCCTGCACCGGTTTCTATCGGCGTGTCAGGCAAGTTGCCCCATTCTGACCAGGAGCCGTCATAGGCTTGTACCTGAAAACCCAATGCCTTGGCGATCAGATAGGTCAGGCCGGAACGGTGATGTGTTTGGCAATGAGTAATGATCCTGTCACCTGATCGTATACCCCGGTCTTCAAGCATCTGCTTTAACATTGGTAGAGGGAGCAATCTCAGATTACGAGATCGGTCCATAGTCTCCAGCCAGTCAAGATTGATTGCACCAGGAATGTGGCCGCCGCGTGCAGAGGATAACCTGGTGCCAATAAATTCTTCATGGCTGCGCGCATCCCATATTTTGGTGCGCTCATCATCCAGGGATGCCAGAACTTCATCAAGTTCTGCATTGAATGATTTATCCAAAGTAAGAGTAACTTGCGTGGGGGCCGCTGACACCGGTTGCTTGTCCAGCGAGTGATTTTCCTTAGCCCAGGCATGAATGCCGCCATTGAGGTAGGAATAATGTTGATGGTTAATGATATCCAGGGTCCAGATAAAGCGCCCAGCCCAGCCGCCGCCTTCATCATCGTAGACGACTATGTGCTTGTCCGGGGAATACCCGATACGTGAAAAAAGGCTTTCAAGCTTTTCCTTATCGGGCATCTTCCCGGGGGCTGGCGGTAAGCCGCTGACAAGTTCAGAAGGATTAACATGAATAGCGCCTGGCACATGCACTTGCGCATAAGTGTTGGCAGAGCTGACATCCACAATCAAAAGATTGTCATCACCAAGAACGGCTGACAGCGTTTCCGGTTCGATAATAAGATCAAGATCTAAAGGCATGACACTGGGGCTTCCGGGAATGTGGAACTTAAGCTGTGCAGATAAGAAAGGTGAATTCTAACTGATTCCACCGGCAATGGTGAAGCAGTGGTGAAATAGCGGTAATGCTTGTACCCACCATGATTTAATTGTCCAGGGTCTGGTGAATCTGGCGGTAGCTATCCATGCGCTTGGCATTGATCTTCCCTGCTTCGACCGCCTGTTTCAGACTACAGCCGGGCTCCTGATCATGACGGCAATCACGGAACTTACATTGTCCCAGAAAAGGACGAAATTCAATAAAGCCATTTAACAAGGTGTCATGGTCAAGGTGTTCCAGATGAAACTCCCGAATTCCAGGTGAGTCGATAAGATCGCCACCCGTAGAAAAGTGATACAGGCGCGCCGAGGTAGTCGTGTGCTTCCCCTTATGTCTGGCTTCTGATAATTCACCCACCTGGGTATTGGCATCGGGAAGAAGAGTATTGATCAGTGCCGATTTGCCGACACCGGATTGCCCGACAAAAACAGAGGTTTTATCATCCAGCAACACCTTCAGATTTTCCATACCTGCGCCGGTTTTTGAGGAAACTGTCAGCACGGGATAAGCGATTTCCCGGTAAATTGCTAATAAGTCATCCATTGTCTGTCGATTGTCTTCGTCCACTAAATCTGATTTATTCATCAGGATCACAGGAGCAAGGTGGTACTGCTCTGCGGCCACCAGGTAGCGATCAATCAGATTGGCAAAGGGTTGTGGGACAGGGGCAATCACAATTATGGTCTGATCGATATTGGCGGCGACAGGTCGCATTTCACCTAAACTGGAGGGGCGTTCAAGAAAATTTTCTCTGGGCAAAACGGCAATAATAACGCCTACCGGATCGCCTTCCTGCCAGATCACATAATCACCCGTGACCAGGGAATCTATATTGGAGCGTTGGAAGCAGCGAAAAATGTCGCCCTCGTTTGCGCCCTCAAGTGCTTCCACATCAAGTTGCTGACCAAAGTTGGAAATGACAATGCCTTTTTGTTCATCGCCAAGAGCCATTGTATTGAGTGAGCCTTCAATCCTGGCCTTCTTCTTGGCAGCTCTGTCAGTATAGGCATCCTGCATTTTCTGTATTCGCCACAGTTGGCGACGGTTGAGCTGCTTCTTTATCATAAGGCATATTATCAGTGCCTTTGTTACAATCCTTCAACAATTTATCGCAAGCAATAAGAAAATAATGGATAAAAAGCAGCATCTCATCTGGATTGATCTGGAAATGACCGGTTTGATCCCGGAAAACGATCGCATCATCGAAATCGCAACCATCATTACCAATACGGATTTGCAGGTTGTCGCCGAAGGCCCCGTCTTTGCCATACACCAATCTGCAACAGTGATGAAGGGTATGGATGACTGGAACCAGCGCCATCACGGTGCATCCGGATTGATTGAACGTGTGCGTTTGAGCATGAATAACGAAAGTGAGGCAGAAAAGGCAACCATCAAGTTTTTGTCACAGTATTGCGAGCGCGGTTATTCCCCCATGTGCGGCAACAGTATCTGTCAGGACAGGCGTTTCCTGGCTCGCTATATGCCGACGCTGGAAAATTTTTTCCATTATCGTAATCTTGATGTGAGCTCTATCAAGGAGTTGGCCAAGCGCTGGCGTCCTGATATTGCAGATGGGCTAAAAAAGGAAAGTACCCACCAGGCCCTGCAAGATATCCGTGATTCTATCGATGAGTTGCAGCATTACCGGAAACATTTCTTCAACACTTCCCGTCCGGACAGTTAATCACTTTCTTCAGGTGCTACCTGGAGTCAATTATTTCCCCAAAAAAAATGCCCTGTTGGGGAACAGGGCATAAAAAACTCCATCAAGGGGACAATAAAGACAAGATAATGCCTTCGTTATCTAAGAGTTATTGCACTTACGTAGCTCTATAGCGATTAGATCAGTTGTACTGGTCAGTTTTTCAGTATTGTGCTGTTCCTGTGGCAGCAAAGTTGATGAGCAGTTTGAATTCACTGAAGTCAAAGCTATATACTGATTAACCAAAGCTCCTGATTATTTCCAGTTAATCAATTAACCCTTTTTTGAAGAGACTCCGATATGGACAAAATCACTATGAAATTACCGGTTTTGTTAATTTTATTGAGTGCATTGATGGCATGTTCCTCTGAAGATGCCGCTGATATTTCTACTGTTGCCTTACCGACGACATTGAGCTCAGGCATTATCATGGCAAATTTCGATGACACTATCGCCCCTGGCGATGACTTTTACCGCTATGTAAATGGATCCTGGCTCAGTAATACGCCAATTCCTTCCGACAAATCCAACTATGGTGCTTTTACTGCATTAAGTGATGAAGCAGAAGCAAATCTGCGCATCATCATTGAAAATGCTGCCAGCCAGGATGCGCCTGAGGGTTCAGAAACACAAAAAGTAGGCAGTTTCTTTTCCAGTTTTATGGAGGAGGATCTTGTAAATGCGATTGGTGCCGAACCGCTGCAATCTACTCTTGCTGAAATCGTAGAAGTTTCCACTAAAGATGAAATGTGGTTGAAGATGGCAGAGCTGAATCATATCAGTGTGCAAATGCCTGTCGGGATTTATATTGATGTTGATGCCATGCAGTCAGATCAATACATCAGTTATCTCAGTCAGTGGGGGCTAGGGTTGCCAGATCGTGACTGGTATCTGAGTGAAGATGATGCAACTCACGAAGAGGCCCGGGCTGCGTACCAGAGCTATATCGAAACTGCCCTGGGGCTTGCCGGTTATGAACGTGCAAGCGAGGCCGCCAATTCAGTGCTGGCTATTGAGTTTCTTATTGCCGAGCAGCATTGGGACAGAGTGAAAAACAGACAAGAGGAGCTGACTTACAACAAGATGACCCTGGATGAATTGAATAGCCTTTCACCGGACATGAATTGGGGTGGCTACATGGAGGTTCTGGGAATTTCAGAAACTACTTATGTTATTCGACAGCCCAGTTATATCGAAGGCTTGAACCGACTCTGGAATGATATTTCTCTGCAGCAATGGCAGGATTACAGCAGCTTCAAGTATGTCGATTCTCTGGCGCCTTACCTGAGTGATGATTTTGTACAGGCCCAGTTTGAATTTGAAGGACGTACGCTGGGGGGGCTGGAAGAAATGCGCCCGCGCTGGAAACGGGGGGTCGGTGTCGTAGACAGCGCTCTGGGAGAGGTTGTTGGCAGCTTGTATGTTGATGAATATTTTCAGGAAGAAGCGAAAGCCCGGATGGATGTGCTGGTGGAAAATTTGCGCCGAGCTTTCCAGGTGGGTATTAACGAACTTGAGTGGATGAGCGATGCAACAAAGGGCCAGGCCCAGGAAAAACTGGCGAAGTTTAATACCAAAATTGGCTATCCCGAGGAATGGAAAGATTATTCCGCACTAAGCGCTGATCCCCTTGATCTTGTTGGCAATATGTTGCGTTCACGTCGTCTGGAACACAGCAGGGAACTGGAAAAACTGGGTAGCCCGATTAACCGGGCAGAATGGTTTATGACGCCTTATACCGTGAATGCCTATTACAATCCGCCGATGAATGAAATTGTGTTTCCGGCAGCAATCCTGCAGCCACCATTTTTTAATGTAGAAGCCGATGATGCGGTGAACTATGGAGGGATTGGCGCAGTTATCGGTCATGAATTCAGTCATGGTTTTGATGATCAGGGACGCAAGTATGATGGTGCAGGCAACTTGCGTGACTGGTGGACCGAGGAGGATGTCGACGCATTTACTGCGCGGGCCAGCGCGTTGGTCAATCAGTACAATCAGTTTGAGGTCCTTCCCGGGAAATTCCTCAATGGTGAATTCACCCTGGGAGAAAATATCGGTGATCTGAGCGGACTGGCGGTGGCCTATAAAGCCTACCAGATGTCCCTGAACGGACGCGCAGCTCCGGTAATCGATGGTCTCACCGGTGATCAGCGTTTTTTCATGGGTTGGGCTCAGGTCTGGGCGCGTCTATACAGAGATGAGAATCTTGAAAATCGTATCACCTCTGATCCTCATTCCCATAGTGAAGCTCGCACCAATGGTATTGTCAGAAATTTTGACCTTTGGTATGAAACCTTCGATGTTCAGCCGGGCGATGCCTTATATCTGGCACCAGATGAAAGGGTTAAAATCTGGTGATCTGCAAGATTACTTTATGTAAGCAAGGTGAAAACTATTAAAGCAATTTTTATAAAGATTTTTGGCTTTGTGCTTGATCGTTTTGAAACAGGCGAGGGCGCTTATGCGTACAAAAAGTCCAGTCGTGTAATCTTGCTGGTTGTTGGGCTTTTGTTTCTTGGACTTTCCGGCGGTTCCTTATTTTTTTCCATGGCCAAAGGCGATGCCTCGGCATTTCTGCCGATAATTGTTTTCTTTGCTGTGGCAGGAGTTTGTCTGATTGTTGGCTTGCTTGGCAGTGACAGGGCCGTGGCGACACTATGGGGTAATGCAAATAAACACAAAAAATAAACTATTGAGCAAGTTCACTCAGGCACATCTGATCTGTCAGGATTTTTTAGTCTTGTGCGCGGTAATCACCAGCGCAACACCGATCAGGATTATCACCGCACCAGAAATAATATGAAGATTAATTTCTTCACCCGCTATCAGCCAGCCCAGAAAAATTGCCACGGCAGGATTCACAAAGGCGTAAGTGGAAACACTGGCAGCCGATGCATTCTTCAGTAGCCAGACATAGGATGAAATGGCAATAATCGAACCAAATACCAGTAAATAAAAAAACGCGGACAGCGATACCAGGGAAATATCAGTCAGGTTGAACTGCGGCCACTCGCCAAGAAAAAGAGAAACCATCAAAAGTGAAAAACCACCTCCCGTCATTTGACAAGCCGCTGAGATAAAAATTGACTGCGGTTGCTCAATTTTTTTCGAATAAATAGAACCAATCGCCCACAACAATGAAGCAAGGATCACAGTCAGTGCACCGCTAATATGAATATCGGTACTGGCAATTTCTACTGGATCAAGAAGGATTACAACACCAGCAAGGCCAAGGCTGATGCCTCCTATAGCTCTTAAAGTTGGACGTCTGCCTCCGGCCCATAACCAATCCAGAGTGATCATCCACAGGGGCAACAGTGACACCAGAAGTGCGGCAATTCCCGAAGTGATATGAAGCTCTGCCCATACCACCAGGCCATTGCCGCCGAGAAAAAGAAAAGTGCCGACGATCCATAAATTTCCCCATTGCTTGAGGGAAGGATTAGGACTTCCTGATAAGCGCATAAGGCAATACAACAAAATGCCGGCCAGAGAGAAGCGGGTGCCCGCCATGAGGAAAGGGGGAATAGTTTCGATGGCGTAACGAATCGCCAGGTAGGTTGAGCCCCAGATGAAATAAATAAGGAAAAAAGCGAGAAGCAGTTTCGCTGGTTTTGATTTAAAGAGATTGGACATGATCTGTCACGCCGTCGAGTAGTGCTTGATAAAATTATTACTTGAAAATAAAACTGCTGGAAAATTTAGCAGAGTGCTTATTTATCTGGAAGCTAAAAGGCTAGTTGTTCAGCAAGTTTGCCGGAGAGTACTGATCGGTAAGGATGCGCTGGTTGGTGTCCCAGGTAATCTCTGTGCTCATGAGTTGCGGAAATTCTGTGATATCCATGCCGAACTGCTCCAGGCGCTGACGAAAAGCAGGTGCACGAGATGTTAGTGTTTCCTGGTCTGGCAGGGGCTGCATGGACGCGACAATAACCCGATTGCCAGTACCATTCATACGAATATTATAAAACTCACCGAAAACTTCACGATAAGTGTTAGATTCTGCCGCATAGAGTCTGCTGGTGGAGAAGGTGTTGGCGAGAACCATGCCGTTTTCCGGAAGCAGTCGTTTAACTTCTTCCAGAAATTCTGTGGTCATTAAATGTTCCGGAATATATTCCCCGTTAAAGGCATCAAGAATCACCAGGTCATATTTTTCTCCGCGTAAACCCTGACGTTTTATAAAAACGCGAGCATCGCCAACATCAACGCTGATTTTGTCAGTTTCTTCAAAATCAAAATATTCACTGGCGACTCTGACCACTGCATCATCAATTTCAGAAATAACAATTTCGGTGTCAGGAAAAAGCAGGCTGTAGGTATCGGACAGGGTCCCGCCGCCAAGGCCGACAATGAGAATGCGCTGAGGTTGGTCCTGAACCAGAAGACTGGACAGGGTCATCTTGGCATAGGGGAAAACCAGTTCCCGAGGCTTATCCAGAAACCGGCAGCTCTGATTCTGACCCGAGCGACTGGTAATTGTGAAACGCAGGCAGCGTCGCTGTGTATCTTCAGTTACCAGAATATTGCGGTACAGTGAACGTTCCTGATGAATATAGCGAATACCATTTTGGGCCAGCATGTCCTTGGCAAAAATAATCAGTGCGATGGCTAGGACGATCAAGGCTTCTACCTTGAAATTTCTCCAGGCAGATTGCTTGCGACTTATTGTATTTTCCGGGACTTGCATAATTAGGTATCGTCGCTCTTTAGAGCCGCAATAATAGCAATAAAGCCTGTGCATAACAGAACCAGGCACATGGTAATCAGAATCTGGTTCACTTCAAACCACAGTACAAGATAAAAAGACGTTGCCAGGGTGCCCAATGCACTGCCCAGGGTAGAAATAAAATAGAGTTTACCGGCGACATGACCGCTACCATGGGTCGAACTGACCAGCAAACGCACAGAGTATGGCGCTATCATGCCCATCACGGCGGTTGGCAGAAAAAACAGCAGCATGGAAACCACTAGCGAGCCATAGCGCGGATCTTCAATGCGAAGAAAGATGGCTTCCATGATTTGATTGCCAGCAAAGACAAGCGGTAATAAAAGCACTGCGGCCCCGGCAAAAAAACTGCCATAAAGTTTCAGGTTTGGTTTAAGCAGGGAAAGTTTGCCGCCACACAAATAACCAATGGACAGTGAAAGCATAAAAACAGTGATGATACTGCCCCAGACAAAAATGGAGCTACCAAAATAGGGCGCCAGAATACGGCCGCCCAAAAGCTCAATGGCCATAATGATGAAGCCACTGATAAAGGCAAACACCAGCACCAGCCTGGTTTGTAGAGCAGTATTTGTTGACGTATTAGTGTTCATATAAGGCGTCGCAGTATACCTAAATATTAATGCTGGTGCGCCCCTGGAAGTAAAGTGGCTATTGCCTTGTACACGGTTGTCCATTTCGGGTGTTATGCTTGGTGACATAGCTTGGATCACTGTGAATCATGGAGAAAATATCATGAGAAATATTTCACTGCTGTTGTTCATGCTTTTAGCGGGGTGTCAGTCTGGCACTGATGCTGCGCGTTCTGCACGCACTCAGCCTGACACCACCATGGGCATGTACGCACCTGAACAGCATGCTCTCTATGACGGTCGTTTTAATATTGTGGGAAGGAATATCTATCAGGCGGGCAGTCTGGGGGATGAATCACCCTGGGATCATATGGATGATGGGGCCAATAATCTGAATTATGTTGGCGGCCAGATCAGTATTGATGTGAATGAGATGGACAATACAGGCACATTTATTGCTGAAATAGTCTTACCTGAAGGTTTGTACAAAGTGGAAATGGAGCGTTTTAACGAATTTTCTCCCTGTCAGGACGGCGGTATTGCAGCCTACTTATTTGAGCACGGTAATGCTGGTTGCGGGGACAGCAACTGGCCGAAAAGCTTATTGTATGTTGCCGGGTGGGGCTATGGTTCTGCCACCCTGAATGGGGAGACACTTTATGAAGAATTTGAAATTCATTTCATGGTCACCCAGGGCATGCGTGATCGGAAAACATTGAAAGTGCAGTTGAATCCGGATTCAGGTGAAGCGGGCTCAGTTAACCCGGCAGCACAGCAACTGGATTTTTATATTCGCAGCCCGCAGCGCAATGAAAATAATCATCCAACCCGGGAAGTGTTTGATCATTTTTTTGCCACCGAGGTTACCTGGAAGTAGTTTGGCGCTGATTAATTTATTTATATTTATCTTGCCGGACATCGCCCGATGGGCTCTTCCGGCCTACCAATAAATGCTTTTGACCTTTGTAGGCCGGAAGAGGGCGCAGCCCGATGTCCGGCATGAACCAAGGATATAATCATGACAGAACAACGCCCCCCATTACCCCCTTTCACCCATGCAAGCGCCGTACAAAAAGTGCAGGCGGCAGAAGACGGCTGGAATAATCGTAATCCTGAGAAAGTGTCCATGGCCTATACAGTGGGCAGCCAGTGGCGCAACCGCGCTGAGTTTCTCAATGGCCGCGAAGAGATTGTGGAATTCCTGACGCGCAAATGGCTAAAGGAAAAAGAGTATCGTCTAATCAAGGAGCTCTGGGCCTTTACCGATAAACGGATTGCGGTGCGTTTTGCCTATGAATGGCATGATGATACAGGTCAGTGGTATCGCTCCTTTGGTAATGAGAATTGGGAATTTGATGAAAATGGCTTAATGAAGGTCAGGCGGGCGAGTATTAATGATCTGGCTATAGCAGAAAGCGAGCGAAAGTTTTTGTGGGATTTGGGTCCAAGACCTGAAGGTCATCCAGGATTGAGTGAGCTGGGACTCTAGTTTTGCCTGCCGCTTCATCCGCAGTGGAACGGGCTGTCTTCCTCATTCGAAAATATAACCAGGCCAAACTAATTCGCCCAACTTCGATCTGTCACCCGCTCAATAAATTCTTTATCTTCCTTTTCCCTGTGCGACCACTTGAATTTCACATGTTGTAAAAATTTTGTGTTCCAGGAAGCGGACAACTCTTTGCGTTCCCGCCAGTACAAAATAAATTCCGGAACCAATGCGCGGGCGAAATCTTCATTGATATTTGCCATTGCCAGTACGCCATACACTTCTTCACTGGCTTCATAGTCCTCTGGCAGCAGCTTGGGAGTGGTGTCGTGTTCAAGTGCAGATTCATATTTGGCCCATTGGTTACGCACATGGGCAATAAACTTGGTGTTCCAGGTACTGGTCTTGAGACCGGTTTCACGCCAGTACAGGACAAACTCCGGCACGGCATCTTCAATAAAGGAATGGTTGATGCCGGCATGTTCAAGAATGCTGACGGCATCATCACTAGGCATCCATTCCTGGGACATATTGGCTTCCAGTTCTTTCAGACCAATGTGACTTCTTCTGTTTTCCCATTCCCTGAGAATGTATTTATAAAAAGTGTTATGCCAGGAGTATTGCGCTTTACGTCTTTCCTGCTGACTGATTACAAACAACCTGACATGTTCGTCAATAAATTCTCTGGGGATATTTCGTCTGCCGCATAACTGATATAAATCTTCGCTGGGTAGCCAGTTATCGGGTATCCGTGAGGCTTTGCCGCTGGTGGGTGTCTGGTGAAATGGATTAGCCGGAGCAGAAGTGACAGAAGAGGCAGAAGGATTGGAAGAATAAGCTTGTTGTGCAGGTGGAGCCTGTGCTGCCGTACTTTGCTGGGCCGGTGTTGGCTCCGGTGTTTTTGGACTGACGCTGGCTTGGTTAATGGCAATTTTGAAAAATCCGGATTGGCTATCGCCGTTGTCTACCTGGATAAGGCCTTTCTCCAGCAAGCTTTGCTGGATGCGGGTTATTTCGGCGAGATTCCAGAAAGGCATGACATCAGACAAGCCTTGAAGATTCACATCCAGCCAACGCAGGTTGTCGCGAAAAACAACCGGCATGCGCAGTTTCATTTCACTCAGCACATGCAGCATAACCGCTTCTTCAAGACCAATGGTAGCGGCAAGCGTGGGTGAGATCAGTAAGGGGCGTTCGGGGATTAGCGAAGAGGACATTTAAAGTGCCTCCAGCGCTTCACTGAGTTTGCTGACCGCAATCACTTTCATGCCTGCAATGGGCTTTTTTGGCGCATTGGCTTTAGGCACAATGGCACGGGTGAAACCATGTTTTGCCGCTTCCTGTAAGCGTTCCTGTCCACTGGGTACAGGACGAATTTCACCGGCCAGTCCGACTTCACCAAACACCACCAGCTCCCGGGGTAAAGAGGTATCCTTAAAGCTGGACACAATGGCCAGTAGCAAGGCCAGGTCGGCACCGGTTTCAGCGACTTTTACCCCGCCCACCACGTTCACAAAGACATCCTGGTCGGCCATGAAAAGACCGCCATGACGATGCAGTACGGCCAGCAACATGGAGACCCGGTTGTGATCAAGGCCCACTGCGATACGGCGCGGATTGCCAAATTGACTGGCATCGACCAGGGCCTGAATTTCGACCAGCAATGGACGTGTACCTTCCCACAAAACAACGACCAGGCTGCCGGGAGACACTTCTTCGGTTCGGGCCAGGAATATGGCTGAGGGATTTTTCACTTCTTTAAGCCCGGTTTCTGTCATGGCAAAAACGCCCAGTTCATTCACGGCACCAAAACGGTTTTTTTGTCCGCGCAGAGTGCGAAAACGACTATCGTCATTTCCTTCCAGCATCATGAAGCAGTCGATCATATGTTCGAGTACTTTCGGGCCAGCAAGATTTCCATCTTTAGTGACATGGCCGACCAAAAACAGGGCGGTGCCGGTTTGTTTGGCATATTGAATCAAGTAAGCCGCGCACTCACGCACCTGGCTAACACTGCCGGGTGCCGATGCAACGTCAGAGGAATGCATTACCTGAATAGAATCGATCACGATAATTTTTGGCTGGCACTCTTCGGCAACACGAGTGATTTCCTCGATATTGGTTTCTGTCAGCATTTTTAATTTGTCAGTGGGCAGACCCAGGCGTTTGGCACGCATTCCTACCTGTTGCAGACTTTCCTCGCCAGTGACATAGAGCGCATCCACTGACTGTGACATCTGGCACATGATCTGTAATAACAAGGTGCTTTTGCCGGCGCCTGGATTCCCGCCGATGAGTACCGCCGAACCAGGGACCAGACCACCGCCCAGGACACGATCAAATTCACCTACAGTGGTGGTGAAACGCGGTTGTTCTTCCAGATTGATCATGTCGAGAGTTTGTACAACAGTTGCCGGACCGCCGGCATCGCCACTAATCCCTTTGCGTTTGAAGTTCTTAGGCGTAGACGGTGAAGTGGCAGGGCCTAGCAAAATACGGGTAAGCGTATTCCATTCCTGACAGGCAAGGCATTGCCCTTGCCACTTGGTATATTCGGCACCGCAATCATTGCAGACATAGGCTGTTTTTTGTTTGGCCATTTTGTTTTTGAAATTTTCCGTAGTCGTCAGACGGATATCGGGCTGCGCCCTTTTTCCGCCCTACAATATTTATCCAAGCCCGTAGGGAGGAAGATGGTCTGCAGGACCGATATCCGCCAAGAACATGTCGCTGAAATATACATCCTCACAAATACTTAAAGCTTACCCGTCGCGCCACACTGCACGTTAAATTATAGGAAAGGATGCCGGTTTTTGCTGCTACTTCATCCAGAGACAGATCTTGTCCCCATAAAGTCGCCAGGTCTCCCACACTGGCTTCTGGAATCTCAGTCAGATCAACGCCCAGCATGTCCATCGATACGCGCCCTACGGTGCCAGTGTGTTTGCCGGCAACCAACACCGGGGTGTGGTTTGGTGCGTTACTGGGATAGCCGTCTGCATAGCCGATACTGACAATGCCCACGCGCATATCTTTCGGACAGATATACTGGGAACAGTAGCCGACATTGTCCCCTTGCTTGAGATCCCTGATGGCAATGATGCGTGCCTGCAAGGTCATCACTGCCTGCAAATCGAATTTATCACGGCGCAAGTGTTCCAGCTTGTAGTCAAACGGTGAGCTGCCATACAGCATAATGCCAGGCCGGGCCCAGTCACACGACAGGGGTAAATCAGACAAAATCCCGGAAGAAGACGGAATGCTGGTGACCGGGGATTCATCCTCAAGCTGGGCTTCCACTTCTCGAAAGGCCTTTAATTGCTGATGATTCAGCACAGAGTCTGGAATGCTGGAATTGGCCAGATGAGTCATCATATTCACTGCGCCAGTGTAAGGTCTGCCGAGCAAGGCTTTATAGGTAGTGGCAAAGCCTTTGGGTTCAATGCCAAGGCGTCCCATACCGGTATCCATTTTTAACCAGAAAGTGAGTGGTTTTTTTATTGTGATCTTACTTAGCGCCTCATCAATCATGGTCAGCTGACTGGAAGAATGCACGACCAGCTGGAAATTATGTTCAACTATTAACTGCAGTTCATCAGCATGAATCAGTCCCTGTAATACCAGGATGGGCTGGCTTATACCGGCATTTTTTAACGCCACTGCTTCATGGGCATCAGTTACGCCGAACAGCTCTGCATCATTGAGAGCATGGGCTGAATACTCAAGACCATGGCCATAGGCATTGGCTTTGATGATGGCGGCGACATGGGAGGCTCTGGCACGGGAGCGCGCGATGGAAAAGTTATGTTGCAGTGCCTTGAGGTCAATGCTGGCCTGAACTCGGTGAACCACTATCGGGATGCCTGCATCACATGACTGATCAAACTAGTCATCCTCTTCAAAGGGATCATCGGAAAATGCATCATAGGGGATATTGGGGGCAGCGGATTTACTGGAAGGCGCCATCGCTGCCTGGCCATAGGAGCCGGAAGGTGCGCCACCTGAGGATGAAGCGCCACCACCATAGCCTCCACCAAAGTCATCATTAAGAGGCATGTAGTTTTCAAAGCGTGTGTACTTGCCAACAAAGCTGAGCAACTTGGTACCAATAGGGCCATTACGCTGCTTGCCAATAATAATCTCTGCAACACCCTTGTGTTCGGAGTCTTCGTTATACACCTCATCCCGATAGACGAACATAATGACATCGGCATCCTGCTCAATCGCTCCGGATTCACGCAAGTCTGACATTACCGGACGTTTGTTGGGGCGTTGCTCAAGGGAGCGGTTGAGCTGTGACAGGGCAACAACGGGGCAATCAAATTCACGCGCCATGGTTTTCAGGGAGCGGGAAATTTCCGAGATTTCCCCGGTGCGGCTTTCCGATGTGCCCTTTACCTGCATCAACTGCAGGTAATCCACCATGATCATGCCAAGGTGACCGTGTTCGCGCCAGATACGGCGTGCTCGTGAGCGCATTTCCATGGGGCTGAGCCCGGCGGTGTCGTCAATGAACAGGGGTTTGTTTTTAATTTTGTGTACGGCGTTGGTTAACTTGTCCCAATCACCTTCTTCAAGCTGGCCGTTGCGCATATGAGTCTGGTCGATTCTGCCGATGGATGACAACATACGCATCACCAGACTTTCCGCGGGCATTTCCAGGCTGAACACTACAATGGGGCTGTCGCTATTTAATATCGCGCTTTCCACCATATTCATGGCAAAACTGGTTTTACCCATGGAGGGCCGACCAGCAACAATCACCAGATCGGATTTCTGCAAGCCGGAGGTCATTTCATCAAGGCCTTTAAAACCGGTAGTCATGCCGGTGATGCTGCCCTTGGCCGCGAACAGTTTATCAATGCGCTCCAGGGCGGAATCAAGAATGGGGCCGACAATTTGTGGACCGCCATCGCGGGGCCTGTCATCGGCAATCTTGAAGACCTGTTTTTCTGCCAGATCGAGAAGTTCTATAGAGTCCCTGCCGTCCGGATTAAAAGAATTTTCAGAAATGGCATTGGCAGCACTGATCAGCTTACGCAGGATGGCACGTTCACGAATAATTTTGGCATAGGCCAGTATATTGGCTGAACTGGGTGAGTTTTCTACCAGCTCTCCGAGATAATCGACACCGCCGACTTTGTCCAGGTTGTTGGCGTTATCCAGCGATTCAGAAAGTGTGACCAGATCTATCGGGCTGCCCTCGGCTGCCTGGTGCTGCATGGCCTGGAAAATCAGGTAATGTTCCTTGCGATAAAAATCTTCGACGATGATGATTTCAGAAAGGTCGTGCCAGGCGCTGTTATCCAGCATCAGTGCGCCTAGCACTGATTGTTCAGCATCAACGGAATGCGGCGGCAGTTTCAGGCTGGTCGCTCTGGGAATTGCGGCGTCCGATAATTTGTTATCACTGAAGGGTGATTCTGCCATGCCAGCCTGCCAGAAATGTTCTGGATAATTATAAATTTATTTGATTAATTGCCGGGTCTGACAAGTGCCTGACCGGTCCGATAATATTAACTCATCAGATACTGTGCGAACATCATTTTTCCCTTGATTCGAGCGCTATTTGACGGAAAAAACCACTCCTGAAAACAATCCACAGGCTACTCACAGCCCGTGCACATCCTATACAGAAATAAGCTCTCAGCGAGAATGTTTGGTGCTAAAAAACTGAGTCAGGAATGTGAGCTTTACTTATTATCGGTGAAAGTTCTGCATCAGGGCCCGACGATGTTGGCGCTGTGAAAAGCCATTCCAAGGGTCAAACTTCGTTTGTAACTTTACTGTATTGCGCATTTTTAACGTTTAATTATCAGATTCTTTCACATCCCTCTGAAAAACCCCGATTCTATTGGAGTACGCAAAATTTCATATGAAAGGCTTCGCATATTTTCGTAACTATCTGTTTTATATTGCTTTTTATAATGTTAAAAATATTGTTAATTTTTAATGGAAAGGCACATTTTAACGTTAAAAAAATGGTTTGAATTAACCAGGGAATCAGTGAAAATGTAGCTCTAGGCAAAATAGTTGCCTGCACGTCCAAAATGATAGTGATTCTGTAATTGAGTGTGTGATTAAAACGATGAGCCAAATTGATAGCGATGAACTTCAAGCCCTGACTGAGCGGATCATCAGCAGTGGTGTTCTGGGTCGTTCCAAGAAATATGGCGCAATCCTGCGCTACCTTGTGGAGTGTTCTATCGAAGGGAAAACTCCCAAGGAAGCTGCCATTGCTTTGGATGTATTGGGTAAGGACGCTGATTTTGATGTTGGCAAGGACTCCATTGTGCGGGTGTATATTTACCATTTGCGCAATAAATTGAGCATTTACTATTCTGAACTGGGAAAGCAGGAAAAATACCGTCTTGATATTCCGAAAGGGCAGTACCTGATAACGGCCAGTCTGAATGAACAAAAAGATGAGCCCGCAGTGAGTGTTACTGGCAAGCCACTTAACAGACCTTCCTTCACTCCCTGGCTTGCTGGCCTGGTAGTGCTTCTGCTGTTGTTGAATCTGATTCCGGGTGAAGACGAGCAAAGCGGGCAACAGGAATTATCTTCCCAGGCCAGTGGCCAATCTACTCTCCAGTCAGGCATGCAACCCTGGCAGTCAATTCTGGACGATGATCTGCCGATCCTGTTGGTGATTGGCGATTATTATATTTTTGGAGAAACCGACGAGGCGGGGAATGTTGTCCGTATGGTACGGGAATTTGACGTTAATTCTGAGGAAGATCTGCTTGGCTTTCAGAACAGAGACCCGGAAACAGGAAAGCATTATTACAACCTGGATCTGAGTTATATCCCGGTAAGTATTGCCAATGCCATGGCGCAGATCTTGCCGGTTGTGAATGCGAAAGCGGGTCAGATCAGGGTGAAAATGATTTCGGATCTGGCGACATCAGATCTTGCCAGCAACCATATTATTTATCTGGGATACCTGAGCGGAGTAGGGACATTGCTGGATTTAATGTTTGCAGATTCCGGTCTTTCCATAGGGGCAACCTTTGATCAGTTGATTAACCTTGAGACCAATGAATATTACACGGGTAGCTCCGGTTTATCCGGGGATGAAAGTTTCCAGGACTATGGACTGGTTTCAACTTTTCCAGCCCCCAATGGCAACCATTTTCTCCTGGTAGCGGGGATGCGTGATGAAGGACTGATCAATGTCTCTGAACAAGTGACGGATCCGCGTGTTCTGACAAGTCTTGCTGAAGGTCTGCAAGCAGATGCTCCGCTTAGTATTGAAGCCCTGTTTGAAGTCTTCGGTTTTGACAATACCAATTTCGGCGGTGAACTGGTTTACTCCCAGCCCCTTGATACCGAGGTGATCTGGGAAACCCGATTAATTAACCAGTAAGTAAGTTTTCGAGATTTATCCTCTACACATGGATTCGCGATTCCTCGTAGGAGCGGTTTCAACCGCGAAGAAATCTCAACAACTTCCAGGCAAAAAAAACCCGAATCTTTTGAATCCGGGCTTTTGCGTTGATCCGGTTATGCCGGACTACTAACTCTTGAATTTATTCTGATACTTTACTCAGCAGCAGGTGTTTCGTCTGTGCTGTCAGCTGCATCATCAGCTGCAGGCTGCTCATCCATAGCACCTTCGACTGCATCCGCAGACTGGCCAGTAGAAGTAATAGCAACCTTGATTTCAGTGCTTACTTCAGGGCTCAGGGAAATGGTAACGTCATAGTGGCCCAATTCATGTAACGCGCCTTCTGGAAGTTCCACTTCGCTCTTGTCAATTTCATGTCCGGCTTCACCGGCAGCTGCGGCAATCTCGCGAGTGCCTATAGAGCCGTAAAGTTTGCCATCATCACTGGCATTGGCTTCGATAGTCAGCACAAGACCTGTCAGCAGTGCCGCGCGTTTATTTTCGCCCGACATTTTCTCGGCAGCAGCTTTTAACAGCTCAACTTTACGTACTTCAAATTCTGCAATGTTTTGCTTGCTTGCACGAATAGCCTTTGAAAAAGGGAATAAATAATTTCGCGCATAACCAGCCTTGACGGTAATCTGGTCGCCAACATCACCGGCCTTACCCATTTTTTGTAATAAAATAACGTCCATCTTTTTATCCTCGCTATAATCTGTTCAATCTTGTCTTGTACTACTCTAATTTTTAACTGTAATTTCCAGCTCAAAATTCTGGTTTTAATTCTTAATTCGGTGCCTGTTTCAGGCAAACCCTCTAGCCGTCTTTGTTGCTCATCGCGTCCAGGCGCTTGCGTAAATCCAGCACGCTGTCTGTTAGTCCCAGCATGATAATCGCTGGTGCCATCATGAACAGTGTCAGGTAACACAACACCAGCCAGACAGAACCCAGACCTTTTTTCGCCACTGCGAAGTGGGCAATCGCCAAACCTGCAAACATCGGCGCCACACTAAACAAGGGTAACCAGCCATCCAGCGGCGGGATATCCAGCAAACCTGCCAGGATCAGTCCCAGCAAAAAAATCATTACCCTGGGGTCGAACCGCAAGCCATGAAACTCTTGCCGAAAACCACCTGGGTTGTACAAGGCTCCCTGCCACCAACGGCCAATCATCAAACAGATAATGAGCATGAACGCGTGGTATGCGCCGTAAAAACTTAACAGCAGGTCTACAATTTGCTCTTGTGTGTACTCAGTCTCTCCGCCCTGGTTAAGCTGGACTTGCAGTCCATCACTAACCACGCTTTTCACCTGCGCCAGATATTCCGGCTGGAATACCAGGCTGAGCTGGGTGGCAAGGCCAATGCCAGTGGCCAATAACATGGCCAGTTGCCAGGACTCGGTCTTTCTGAGCACTGTAGCCAGGGCATAAGTCCCTAGCATCAGGAACACGGGAGAAGAGTCTCCCATGGCCCACATCATTCCCGCTGGTAATAACGACCACAGCAGGACTATCAATCCTTCTGCCTGACCCTTGCGCAGGGTTACCAGGGCAATTACCGCTGCACTGAAAAAGTACAGCAGGGGGAAGAAGCCGCTCAGCAGAACAATGATGATTGCCTGACGGCGACCAAGCATTACATATTCTGCCAACCCGCGCATGGCGTTCCCCCCGGGTTCAGGTTAAATGAACCTGGTTTTTTATGCTTCGTGAGAATCTGTATAAGGAATCAGAGCCAGGTAGCGTGCACGTTTAATTGCCGTTGCAAGCTGACGCTGGTATCTCGCTTTGGTACCCGTAATACGGCTGGGTACAATTTTTCCAGTTTCTGAAATATTAGCTTTCAGAGTTTCCAGATCTTTGTAATCTATGTGAGAAATGCCTTCTGCAGTAAACCTGCAATATTTACGGCGTCTGAAAAATCGTGCCATGAGTGTTCTCCAGTGAAATCTTAATTAGGATGCTTTATCAGCTTCGTCTTCAGAAGCTTCAGTTTCAGCTTCTTCAGAAGCTTCAGTTTCAACAACCTCTTCTACCGCAGGGGCTTCGCTGTTATCAGTGCTCTCGTCTGCACTTGCTTCAACGGGGCTTTCTTCAGCGGCGTCAGTACTTTCCGCATTAGCAGCTTCACTTTCAGCAGCTTTTTCTTCAGCAGCTTTAGTGGCGGCGTAGCGGGATTCTTCTTCCTGCATGCGTGCAGTAGCCCGAGCTTTACGTTCGCGACTTTCATTTTCCTGTTTCATGATGTCGCTCATGTCACTAACCGCTTCTTTGCGTTTAATAACCATATTGCGCAGGACAGCGTCGTTATAGCGGAACTGGGTAGTGATTTCGTCAAGCGCAACCTGGCTACACTCGATATTCATCAGTATATAGTGGGCTTTATGAATTTTATTGATCGGGTAAGCCAGTTGACGGCGTCCCCAGTCTTCCAGACGATGGACATTGCCACCTTCATCGGTGACAGTTTTTGAATAGCGTTCGGTCATCCCGGCGACCTGATCGGACTGGTCGGGATGCACCATAAATACAATTTCGTAGTGGCGCATTAATTGCTCCCCAAGGGTTAGGCAGTCTTCCGCAGCGTGCATTGAGGCACTTCAATCCCTGTTTTGCAGGGGACTCCGGTAAGACAAGGAGTTAAAAAGAGGGCGCATTCTAAGGAGTTGGCGGTGAAATTGCAACTAAATTGCCCGCTCCACGAGGATAATCGTAGAAGCTCGTTGCGGGGAAGGTATTGTCAGAGGATCTGTTCGTGTTTTCTTTCCCTGGGCGGGGTATTGGCCAAATGTATCTCCCTGGCATAGATAGATTCAAACAGGCGTTCCTTTTCGATGGTCTCCAGGCACTGATTGACCTGGGCCTCGGTAAGCAGAGGAGTCTTTTTCTTCTGGATAAACTGAATGAATCCCTTGCCCTGGGTGACATTGTCGGGCATTGGAGACTTGAAACGACTGTCATCAATAAACACGAGCAATAAAAATACTTGTTGCGAGGATAATTGCAGAAGCTTCTGCAGGGCTTTTACCTGATGGTCATTCTGAAGCAGGGGATTTTGGAAGGCTTGGCTACGAAGATTGCGCTTCTGCAGCCAGGTTTGTTCATCCACCGAACCCGAAATCAAGCCCTTCATGTTCAGAGTTTCGATGACAAAAACCCCGTAAATAGAAACGATGAGGTGATTTATTCTGGCAGTACCCTCTGCTGCAGGCAGTGTCACCTTATTTAGCACATGGTAGAGATGATTATCCAGATAGGTACGGGTAGTGACCTTGATAAGGTTGTCACCCAGCTTACCTTTGAAGGTGGTGGTTTTAAGCAGAAACAGGACGGCATAAAACAGAACTACCATTGGCAGCAGGATTTGAGGTTTGGAAAAAAGTGCGCCTAAGTCCACTTATTATTTGCTCGGGTATTCAAACGTTGCGCTGCCGGACTGCCTCAAACAAACAAATCCCGGTAGAAACAGAAACGTTTAAACTACTTACTTCACCCGCCATGGGAATGGCAATCAGGTTATCGCAATTTTCCCGGGTCAATCTTCGCAGTCCCTTTCCTTCTGAACCCAGGACCAGTGCCAGGGGACCTTTCAGGTCAGCTTGATAAACGGATTGCGCCGCTTCGCCTGCTGCGCCAAAGGTCCAGATGCCCCGTTGCTGCAGGGACTGCAGTGTCCTCACCAGATTAGTGACGCTGATAAAGGGCACAATCTCGGCAGCACCGCAGGCTACTTTGCGCACCGTAGGACTTAGTTGGGCAGACTTGTCTTTTGTCACAATGACGGCATCGACTCCGGCCGCTTCAGCGGACCGTAAACAGGCACCCAGATTATGCTGGTCGGTTACACCATCAAGTATCAGCAGAAAAGGCGGGTGGTTAAGATTATCAAGCAGTGCATCCAGATCCTTTTCATGTTTCTCCGGGATCGATGGTCGGCTCAGTGCCAGTACACCCTGATGTACCTCGGTACATTTTTCATCCAGCTCGGCACGTGAGCATTCGATAATCGGGATACCAGCGCGCCTGGCGCTATCCAGAATTTCCTGAAAGCGCTTGTCTTTTTTGTCTTTGCGATCCGCCTGCAGAAACAGCTGTGCTACTGATTCACCGTGATGGGATAACAGGCTGGTCACGGCATGGATGCCGTATACCATTTCCAATTTACTCATTGTTTTTGGGGTGCTCTTTTCTTTTTTCGGGTCTTGTTTTTATTTTTGCTCTTACTGCTTTTATTGAGACTACCAGTGCTGCTTTTATTACTGTTGTTATTGCTAGCAGCGCTATTTTTTTTCTTGTTTCTATTGCTGCCTGAACGGGCATTTTTTTTGTTGCTCGGGCGTTCCCGCTGCGGCAATGCTGCGGTGGTTCTGTTGCGTGCTGTCACTTCCAGCAGTTGCAGGTCGATTTTGTGATCATCCATATCAACCCGGGATACCTGGACATGGACCCGGTCTCCCATATGGAAACTTTCCCCGGTACGCTCTCCTGTTAAGGTATGGCCCACCTGATCAAAATGATAATAGTCATTGCGCAGTGCAGTGACATGGACAAGACCTTCAATGTGAATATTATCGAGTTCTACAAAGATGCCGAAGTTGGTGACGGTGACAATAGTGCCGTCAAAGGAATCGCCAATATGCTGTTGAATGTATTCACACTTGAGCCAGTCAATGACATCGTAACTGGCGGCATCAGCGCGACGTTCACAGCTGGATAAAAGCCCGCCCAGTTCGTCCAGCTCACCTGTGGTGTAGGGATATATGGCATTTTTGTCCAACGTTTTGGCGCCGTCGACCTTGTGCAAGTGAGGATTGGTTTTATCGCCTTTCAGGTTGCGAATCAGATGGCGTATTCCTCTGTGTACAAGCAGGTCAGGGTAGCGGCGAATTGGTGAGGTGAAATGGGCATAGGCATCAAAGCCCAGACCAAAGTGGCCAATGTTATCTGGCGAATAAACAGCCTGCATCAATGAACGAATTACAATGGTCTGTAACAACAAGCGATCGGGCCGATCTTCAAGACGTTTGAGAATGGCCTGGTAGTCAGTTGTCGTGGGATTTTCCTTGCGCGCCAGACCAATGCCAATGCCGCGCATGAAGTCATATAAATTTTCCACTTTTTCCGGATTAGGACCAGAGTGGATTCTGTACAGGGCTGGCAGTTTAGCTTCCAGTAGTAACTTCGCCGCACAGACGTTTGCACACAACATGCATTCTTCAATCAAGCGGTGGGCATCGTTGCGTTCTACTTCAAGAATTTCTGCCAGCTTGCGGTCTTCGGTGAAGACGATGCGGGTCTCCACAGTCTCAAAATCCAGGGCCCCACGCTTATGTCTGGACTGGTGTAATGTGTTGTACAGGGCATAAAGATTATCCAGGTCACTCACGATGCCTGCGTATTTTTCTTTAAGCATTCCTTTTGCATGAGTCTGTGCATCGGTATGTGCTTCCTGCACCATGCCGGCTACTTCAGTGTAGGTAAGGCGGGCATGGGAATGGATCACGCCTTCAGAAAATTGGTAACGGCTAATCTCTCCCTGTGTATTGATGTCCATTTCACAGACCATTACCAGGCGATCTACTTTGGGGCGTAGTGAGCATAAGCCATTGGAAAGTTTTTCCGGCAGCATCGGTACGACATAGCCGGGAAAGTAAACGGAGTTGCCGCGGGTGACAGCTTCCTGATCCAGCGTTGAACCCACCTTTACATAATGAGAGACATCGGCAATTGCCACATACAATGTCCAGCCCTGCTCTGCATTGTTTTTGCAATAAACAGCATCATCAAAATCCTTGGCGTCTTCGCCGTCGATGGTGACAAAAGGCAGGGAGCGATAATCCACTCGATGTTCGGTTTCACCTTCATTGGGCTCATCTGGCAGCGCGTTCAGTTCATTATCAATACCGGGTGGCCATTCATAGGGGATTTCATGGGCGCGCAGCGCAACTTCGATTTCCATGCCGGGCGTTGTCACATCCCCAAGTACTTCTACTATTTCACCGCTGGCCTTGCGATGGCCTTCGGGGAAGTGAGTCACTTCGACCAATACAAAATCGCCGTCTTTAGCGCCTTTGCGATGTTTTTTGGCAATAAGTATTTCCTGAGAGATGCGTTTATTGTGAGGCAGTACCACACCAGCGCCGGCTTCCTTGTAAAAACGTCCGACTATAGTTGAGCTTTTCCGAGTCAGAATTTCGACTATCTTGCCTTCCTTGCGGCCACGGCGGTCAATGCCTGATACACGCGCCAGGATGGTATCGCCATCAAATACTTTTTGCATTTGCCGCGGACCCAAATAGAGATCGCCGGATCCATCTTCGGGTATCAGAAAGCCAAAACCATCTTTGTGGCCCATTACCCTGCCTTTCACCAGGTCCATTTTATTGACCAGACCATAAGTTCCCGAGCGGCTGCAAATCAGCTGGCCATCGCGGCACATGGCATTAAGGCGTTTTTCCAATGCCTCACAGGCAAGGTTATTATCCAGCTGCAGTTCGCGACACAATACATTGAACTGGCAAGGTTCACCTCGGCTTTCAAGGTGTTCAAGAATATATTCACGACTGGGAATGGGATTGGAATACCTGGCGGCTTCGCGCGAGGCATGGGGGTCTTGTATGTTATTGTCCTTGGACATTCATTTCCTGGTTGGGGTAAAGCTTTGGTAGTTGAGTATACACGGGATAATGTAGTTCCTACATTAAGCGCCTGCATTGCAGTGCCTAAATAGAACAAGCAGTTCCTGCATTAAGTTTCTACATTGACGCAGTGACTGGACGGGTTTACTCCTTTCGGTATCTGATAGTATTTATTCAGCGATAAACAAATCATCCATCTTCATTATATTGGGGCTCATTCATGAAATTCAAATTTCCGTTAATTTCCCTGCTGGCGTTGCTGGTCTTTTCTTTTTCAGCCAATGCCCAAATGCTCAACGGCAGTACTGTGCCAACCTCGGAAGGTGACCTGGTCATCAATCCGGTTTCACATGCCAGTTTTATCATGTCCTGGAACGGCAAGATTGTTTATGTGGACCCCGTGGGCGGTGTAGGTGCCTATGACGGTTTACCGCGCCCCGACCTGATCCTTCTCACAGATATTCATGCTGACCATCTGGATGGCGCTACTCTGGCTGGCATTGTAGGTAATGCAGAAATTGTTGCGCCAGCGGCAGTTTTAGCCCAGCTTCCTGGCGGCCTGGTAGAGCGGGCCGTGTCCTTGCCAAACGGTGGCATTGCCCAACGCCTGGATATTACAGTTAAGGCCATACCCATGTATAACCTGACTGAGGATCGTTTACAGTTTCATGGCAAAGGCCGCGGCAATGGCTATGTGGTGACCTTCGGTGATACTCGTGTTTATATCAGTGGCGATACCGAGGACATTCCGGAAATGCGTGCGCTGGAAGATATTGATGTTGCCTTTATATGCTTTAACTTGCCGTACACCATGACGGAAAGACAGGCTGCAGATGCAGTGAATGCTTTCAGGCCAGGTATCGTCTACCCATATCACTATCGTGGTAGTGATTTAGCATTATTCAGCAACATGGTTGATGAGGGGATAGAGGTACGTAATGGCAACTGGTATTAGGTAAAACAACTGCTGCAGGTGAGATTGACAGGGGCGTTCTGGATGGGTAAAGTGCGCTCCTCGTGCCCCAAGGCGCGCTCCTCACCTAATGCCCAGGTGGTGGAATTGGTAGACACGCTAGCTTCAGGTGCTAGTGCTCGCAAGGGCGTGGAGGTTCAAGTCCTCTCCTGGGCACCAGCATACCACTAAGTCATTGATTTTATTCATTCATATCAGCCAGTTACAGACCTGTATTTGCCAATTCCTGCACAAATTCCTGCAAGTCCTGCAAGTCCTGCAAAATAGACCGGCCTAGGGCGCATGGCTTCGTAGATTTTTACAGTATCTACCCAGATACATCAGAGGCTATTTTAAAAAAGAAGTCGTCCAAGTTCTATCTTCTGGCTCTTCAGCTCCCTTGGGGTTATCGGATTTTCTCCTACCTCAAACCCTTCTAATTCAACCTGTAATTCTTAACAAATCCTTAACTAATAAAGGAAATACGGTGCATTCTTAGATTGCTATGGCCGCTCTGGACAAAGCACTTTAGGGATATTTAGAGGCGGTGATTCTAGAGTGTGGACTTCCCAGCCTTTACTAGACATTTTCTAGCTTGGAAAAATAGTCTTCTTCAAATTTCACTGGAG
>CAWUSW010000043.1:0-55735 GCA_963925675.1 uncultured Pseudomonadales bacterium | reverse complement strand
GGTCAACGCGGATTGCTTGCCACTGATCTTCTCACCTGCGTTCACCAGCTGGTGAATCCTTGATCAATCTATCAGCGCGTCTATGAGCCATTCTGTATTTCTTGCTGATGAAGCCGCCACTGTCGCCTTTGGTCAGGCTTTGGCCAAAACTTCTAAAGGTCGCGGATTATTCACCTTGAGCGGAAATCTCGGCACTGGCAAAACCACCTTGAGCCGGGGTTTGATTCAATCCTGCGGGCATAGCGGTGCAGTAAAAAGCCCTACCTATACCTTGGTTGAGCCCTATGAAATAGGCACTCAACGCATTTACCATTTTGATCTATACAGAATGGAGGATCCTGAAGAGCTTGAATTTATTGGCTTGAGGGACTACCTCGAAGAAGATGCTCTGGTACTGATTGAATGGCCAGAAAAGGCCTTAGGTGTTTTACCAACAGCAGACATTGAATTCAAACTGGCTATTGATAACAGGGGCAGAGTGATTTCCTGGGGCGCCCGCACAGCCCTGGGTGAAGAGATTTCTGCAAAGCTTGAAGCTTCTATTCAGTGAGATCGGGCCCAAGCTGGATTAATTGGTGTACTGGGAAGCCTGATTTTTCATCATTTTCACCCCTGAATTTTTCTAGAAAAAGACTAGATATCTTACCTAAATCACTGTAAATTATAATATTTATTGAATTTTCAGCTGAGAGTAGTTGGCAAAAAAGCTAATGAAAAGACGCCTTACCAGGACAATAGCTGCATTTTGCTTAATGATGATAAGCATCATTTCCTATGCTGCCACGGTGGAAACCGTGCGCTCCTATCGGGCACCGGACTATACCCGTCTGGTTTTTGACCTCAGCGCCATAGTCGACCACGAGGTTTTTACCCTCGATAATCCTGAACGTATCGTTATTGATCTTGCCAATGTACAACTAAACGCCGACTTTTCTGCGCTCGATCTGGCCGGAACACCGATCAGCAATATCCGCAGCGCCCCCCGCAACAACAATGATTTTCGTGTGGTCTTTGATCTGACCAGTAAAGTACAGCCGCGCTCATTTCTTCTGGAACCCAACGAGCAGTACGGTAACCGTCTGGTAATTGATTTTTATGACCAGAACACCCAGACCAAAAAAACAGTAGTGCGTAAATCCAGCGATGAAATTGCCAATAACAAGCGCGATATTGTGGTGGCCATTTCTGCCGGTCACGGCGGAGAAGATCCCGGAGCCATCGGTGTAAATCGCCTCCAGGAAAAAAAGGTGACGCTGGCGATTTCCCGGGAAATAGAAAAACAGATAAACAGCACCCCTGGATACAAAGCGGTAATGGTGCGTGATGGCGATTACGGCATGACGCTTGGGCAACGTACCCGCATTGCCCACCAAAACAGTGCCGACTTTTTTATTGCAATTCATGCCGACTCCTACAAAAGCAGTTCAGCTCGGGGCACCACTATTTATGCCTTGTCCCAACGCGGCGCAACCAGTCAACAGGCGCGCTTGTTGGCAGAAAAGGAAAATGCAGCAGACCTGATTGGCGGTGTGGGAAGTGTCAGATTGGCAGGCATGGATGAAGACCTGCGCAGCGTATTAATTGATCTGAGTATGACAGCCAGCATTGCCGCCAGCCTGGAAGCAGGCAATAAAATCATTTCCTCTGTGGGCAAGGTAACCCGCATGCGGCGGCAAACTGTCGAGCAAGCCAATTTTGTGGTATTACGCAGCGCTGACATTCCTTCCCTGCTGGTGGAGTCCGGCTATATCACCAACCCCACTGATGCCAGTAATCTGGATTCCAGCAATTGGCGCAAGCGCTTTTCATCGGCCATTGTGAATGGCATTACGGCTTATTTTTACGACACACCGCCAAGAGGCACCTATATCGCATGGCATAAGGAAAACGGTGGCGGGCCAAGCAGTTATACAGTGAGTCGGGGTGACACTTTGTCTCAAATTGCAGATCGATTTAGTGTTCCAATGGCTACCCTGAAACAGGCCAACAACATGAACTCCAATAGTATTCGTGTGGGGCAGGAGCTTGTTATTCCCAACGGCCTTATCAGCCCCTCTGCCACCAGCTTCATTGAACACACCATTGCCAGAGGTGAAACCCTTTCAGAAATCGCCGATGATTATTCCGTATCATTGGCTCGAATCCGCGAAACTAACCAACTAAATAGTGATACTATTCGGATCGGACAAGTAATTAAAATTCCATCTTCCTGAATAGTTTATGCCTGAATTTAAAAGGCCCCGCATACATCTTCTAAGCCAACGCCTGAGCAACCAGATCGCCGCAGGTGAAGTGGTCGAGCGCCCTGCGTCTGTCGTAAAGGAATTACTCGAAAACAGTCTCGATGCCGGTGCAGATCGCATTGATATCGAGCTGGAAAAAGGCGGCATTAAACTCATCCGTATTCGCGATAATGGTTTGGGCGTAGAAAAAGAAGACCTTCCCCTGGCGCTCAATCGCCACGCCACCAGTAAAATTGCCCAATTGGATGACCTGGAAAGTGTCAGCTCTCTGGGGTTTCGGGGTGAGGCTCTGGCAAGTATCAGCTCTGTTTCCCGGCTGACAATGATCTCCAGAACACCCGAAGCAAGCGAAGCCTGGAAAGTAGAAACTGAAGGCCGCGACATGGATGCCAATGTCAGCCCGGCCGCTCATCCACCAGGCACCAACGTGGAAGTCAGGGATTTGTTTTTCAATACGCCTGCACGTCGTAAATTCTTACGCACTGAACAAACTGAATACAAACGCATATATGAAACCATCAAACGTCTGGCCTTAAGCCGCTTCGATGTGGGATTTAATGTTCAGCATAACCAGCGTGTGATACATCGTTTTGAAAAAGCGAAAAGCGAATCAGATATGAGGCGCCGGGTATCACAGATTTGTGGCCCAGCGTTTATTGATAACTCCGTCACCATAGATATGGAGTCCAGCGGCCTGCGTATGTCAGGCTGGGTAAGCCTGCCTACCTTTTCCCGCTCACAAGCAGACCTGCAGTATTTTTATGTCAATGGCCGGGCTATTCGCGACAAACTGGTAAGTCATGCCATCAAGCAGGCTTATCGGGACGTTCTGTTTCATGGCCGCCATCCTGCTTTTGTGCTTTACCTGGAACTGGAGCCTTCATTAGTGGATGTGAATGTGCATCCTACAAAACATGAAGTACGATTTCGCGATTCGCGTCTTGTGCATGACTTCCTGTTTAGCGCCCTGCACCGCTCTCTGGCCAATGTCCGGCCTGAAGACCAGTTTGAATCTTCCGCTGCCCAGGCCGGTTTGGATCCAGCACATATCCAGGAGGCCGGGGGAAATTATCAGCAAAATACCCTCCAATATAGCGATTTTGGTGGTGGTAAGCCCTCTTATGGCCGCGGCGCTATAAGTCGGGAAGCAATTCAGTCGCAGCTTGGTACATTACGCGACATAGCGGGTACTGGGCAGCCGGATTTCACGCAACCAATAGAAGAACAGGATATCCCGCCCCTGGGTTTTGCCATTGCCCAGCTGCATGGCATCTATATCCTTGCTCAAAATGCCCACGGACTTGTTGTCGTGGACATGCATGCTGCCCATGAACGCATTACCTATGAATATATGAAAACCTCCATGAGTGATGCCGGGATTAAAAGCCAACCCTTACTGGTTCCTGTATCACTTGCAGTAAGTGAAGGCGAGGCAGATTGCGCCGATGAAAATAAGCAGGCGCTGGAAAACCTCGGTTTGTCGATGGACAGACTTGGTCCCGAAAGCCTGAGCATTCGCCAGGTTCCTGTGATCCTGAAAAGTGCCGATGTGGAGCAACTGGTACGCGATGTCTTATCTGACTTTATCGAGCACGGCAGCAGTGATCGTATTGAGGCACATAGAGATGAAATTCTATCTACGATGGCATGTCATGGTTCAGTGCGAGCCAACAGGCAGCTGACAATTCCGGAGATGAATTCTTTATTAAGGGATATGGAGCGAACGGAACGTTCGGGCCAATGTAATCATGGACGCCCCACATGGACGCAGATGTCATTGAGCGATCTGGATAAATTATTTTTAAGAGGACAATAGGAGCAAGTTACAAGTTACATTATAATGAAAGCACGTCTACTTCCTTACCCCAACATTTTGATATCAATTTTTTCTGCACAGTTAAATCTCCGCTGGAATAAAAAATAATTTCTCCGGGGGCTTCATCATTTGTTAACAAATCCTTTTCTTCCAGCACACTACCAAGTCGCCTTGCTACTGCGTCATCGGTATCCACAATAGTTATGTCCGGTCCCGCAATTTCTTTTATCTGCTTAGTAATAAACGAATAGTGTGTGCAACCAAGAACAATGGTGTCGACTTTTTTATCAAGCAGTGGCGTGATGTACTCTTTGAGTAATTGCTTTATTGCCCGCCAATCTGGAACGACTTGCTCAATATGCTCTACAAGACCAGGGCACGGCTTGGTAATTATTTCTACATCGCCGTCAAAACGACTTTTCAGATCAACAAATTTATCGCTTGCCAAGGTCCCTTCTGTCGCCAGCACACCAATCACACCGCCAGTGCTTGCCAGTGCCGCCGGCTTCAATGCCGGCTCCATGCCTACTATGGGCAGATCGTAGTCTTCTCGTAACTGCGCCACCGCTGCGGCAGTTGCTGTATTGCAGGCAACAACAACAGCCTTTACCGGGTGAGAAAGATAGAAGCCCATCAGGTGTCGACTGCGTTGAATAATGAATTCATCGCCTTTGGGACCGTAGGGAGCAAAAGCAGAATCCGCTACATACAAAATTGATTCCCGAGGATGCAGTTGATGGATTTTCTTAAGGATTGAAAGTCCTCCAACTCCGGAATCAAAAACACCTACAGGTAAGGATGAATTCATTAATAATTACCGTTAACATCAATGACTGCATTGTAGCGTAGGTGAAGAGCAGGGGGATAAAAGAAAAAGGATAAAAGATAAAGGTGGGCGGGTTCAGAGCAGCCTGAAAGTTTAGCCCTTTTATCTTTTATCCTTTATCCTTTATCCTTTATCTCAATTATCTACTTCCCGAGCCAACCAGGCATCGAAGGCACCCTTGCAGCGCACTAAAAACTCAACATCGCCCCCCCCGATCCTGTGTCTTACCGGCCCTACCGCGGCGGGCAAAACCAACATCGCCCTTGAACTGGCGCGCCACCATAATTTCGAAATTATCAGCGTGGACTCGGCACTGGTCTATAAAGGCCTGGATATTGGCTCTGGCAAACCGGACAAAAAAATATTGTCTGAAATTCCTCACCATCTGGTGGATATACGCGATCCCGCCAAACCCTACTCTGCTGCTGAATTCCGCGAGGATGCCATCAAGGCCGCTGAACAAATTTTACAGGCAGGGAAAAAACCTCTTCTGGTCGGTGGAACCATGCTTTATTTCAAAGTCTTGCGCGATGGCTTGGCCCGGATGCCAGCCGCCAATCCAGAGGTAAGAAAGCAAATACTCGATCTTGCCAATGCACAAGGGTGGGATGCCGTACACAAACGGCTGGAACAAGTGGATCCTGAATCTGCAGCCCGTATACATCGCAACGATCCACAGCGCCTGATGCGTGCCCTTGAAGTTTATGAAAGCACGGGTAAAGCACTGACAGAACATCATCGCGATGAAGATGCACAACAAAGTGCATTACCTGACTTTATGTCCAATCTTGTATTTGTCGCCTTACACCCTGAACAACGCAGCACTTTGCATGCACAAATTGCTGAACGCTTTCAGAAAATGCTGGAAGCAGGCTTTGTAGATGAGGTGAAAGTTTTATTTGAAAGAGATGATCTATCTCATGACCTGCCTGCCATCCGCTCAGTAGGATACCGGCAGGTCTGGGAATACCTGGATGGTCAATATGACTACCAGACAATGGCAGACAAAGGGGTCGCCGCCACACGGCAATTGGCCAAACGACAACTGACCTGGCTCAGAAGTTGGCCCGACTTGACCCGGATAGAGGTCGAAACAGGCTCTGAAAGTGAAAATATTGTGAAGAAGTGCTTGAAAGTTCTACATCAGACCTCCATTAAGTAGTTGTAGGTAATCCGCAAGCACTATAATCAGCGTATAGACAGGATTCCATATTGTAGTCTTAATAAATTAACTGGAGATTCACAATGTCAAAAGGGCACTCACTACAAGACCCTTTCCTGAATGTACTAAGAAAGGAGAAAGTTCCTGTAGCTATCTACCTGGTTAGCGGGATTAAACTTCAGGGTCAGATCGAATCATTCGACCAGTTCGTTATTGTGTTGAAAAACACTGTAAACCAAATGGTTTATAAACATGCCATTTCCACTGTTGTACCAAGTCGCCAAATCCACGTGCCAATGCAAGGCACTGAAGACTCCCCTGACGAAGATTCGACAGGCAATACTATCTAACCAGAGTTTTGAACTGGTTGGCTTGAGGTTCTAATATCTTTTTCGAACGACCCGAAAGTGGAGAAATCGCTATCCTGGTTCAATTGGACCTGGACAGCGAAATGGAAACTCCTCACCCCATAGAATTTGAAGAGCTGGCAATATCTGCCGGAGCTTGTCCTGTGGAAATTCTTACAGGCCGCTTGAAGCAGGCCAATGCCCGCTATTTTATTGGCTCTGGCAAACTGGAAGAAATTGCACAACTGATCCAGCTACATCAGGCAGAAATCGTTCTTTTTGATCATCCACTGTCTCCAAGCCAGGAACGAAATCTGGAAGAAGCACTTAAATGCCGGGTCATTGACCGTACCGGTCTGATTCTCGACATCTTTGCCCAACGGGCCCGCTCCTATGAAGGCAAACTGCAGGTAGAGCTTGCCCAGCTTCAACATTCCATTACCCGACTGGTTCGCGGCTGGACTCACCTTGATAGACAAAAAGGCGGTATCGGCATGCGTGGCGCGGGTGAAACCCAGCTGGAAATTGACCAGCGTCTGGTAAACGTTCGCATCAAATCCATAAAGAAAAGCCTTGCCAAAGTTAAAAAGCAGCGCGACCAGGGACGCCGTTCACGCAAACGCGCAGAAATCCCCACGATCTCACTGGTGGGCTACACCAACGCAGGCAAATCCTCCTTATTTAATCTCATGAGTGAATCAAATATTTATGTGGCAGATCAGCTCTTTGCCACTCTTGATTCGACCCTACGTAAAATACAGCTGCCTGATCTGGGCAGTGCCATTCTTGTGGACACTGTGGGATTCATCCGCAATCTTCCCCACCAGCTGGTAGATGCTTTTCGGGCAACGCTGGAAGAAACCACAGAAGCCTCCCTTCTTTTACATGTAATTGATGCCAGTAACGAGGAACACCCGCTGTTAAAAGACCAGGTGGACAAGGTGCTGGAAGAAATTGGCGGGGCCGAGATTCCTACTTTACTGGTATATAACAAGATTGACCTGTTGGAAAATCAGGAAGTTACAGTAGATCGGGACAAGGACGGCATACCCTGGCGTGTCTGGGTGTCTGCAAAAACAGCGCTGGGCATGACTGAATTATTTCAGGCCATCACAGATATTCTGGGGGTGGACTTTGTTGAACCGGAAATAATACTGTCCCACCAACAGGGAAAATTCCGCGCAAAACTCTATCACCAGAATGTGGTAAGAAAAGAGGCTGTGGACGATGAAGGTAACGTTTGTCTGTCTTTGAGACTACCGAAAGCTGATTTTATCCGTTTGTTGCAGGAAGAAGATATCGATCCAGCCCCCTATCTTGAACAGGCTCACATGGACAATGACCACCCTGAGACTATTCAGAACCCCACTAACTGAGACGATGCGGCAAAAGGCCAGAATCCTGAATACATAAAACCAGCACCATGACTGGCGAAACCTGTATTAAAAGGCCCCAAAATTCGGTAAAATCCCGCTTCGCGTTTGTACGAAACAACAAATTCATTTTTCTTAAAAACAGATTCTTATTTAACGGAATCAGGAGACATTAATGGCCTGGAACGAACCTGACAAGGATGACGATCGCAAGGATGACCCTTGGAGCAATCGTCCTGGCGGCAATGACCAGGGCCCTCCAGATATTGAAGAACTGGTGAACTCCATCATCAAAAAAGTATCCGCTATTTTTGGCGGTAACAAAAAAGGTGGCAGCGGCGGTTCCGGAAGCGAAGGTGATGGCGCTTCCATCTCAGGCGGACTGGTAGTTGGCGTCCTCGTGATACTGGCAATTATCTGGGTTGGCGCAGGATTTTATACTGTAGATGAGCAGGAACGAGGCGTAGTACTGCGCTTTGGTGTTGCTCAAGATGCCGTGGTCCTGCCGGGGCTGCATTGGAATCCGCCGCTAGTTGATGAAGTCACCCTGATCAATGTCACGCGCGTTTATGACCGTGACTTCAGCAATACCATGCTGACTGAAGACGACAACATCATTGATATCACCATGTCCGTACAGTATGTGATTACTGATGCCCGCGACTATTATCTTGAAGTAGAAGACCCTGAAATGTCCCTGCAACATGCTGCAGAATCAGCAATCCGTCATATTGTCGGCAGTTCCACAATGGACAATGCAATTACCACAGGTCGTGAACAGATTGCCCAGGACACCATGGTGCGTCTACAGAATTACCTGAATCTATATGGGACTGGTATCACCATAAGCCAGGTCAACATTGATCAATCCCTGCCACCGCAGCAGGTACGAAACGCCTTCGATGACGTAATCAAGGCAGATGAAGACAGTGAGTCTTACCAGAACGAAGCTCGTGCCTATGCCAATACCGTAGTGCCGCGCTCACGTGGTAATGCCTTGCGTCAGACTGCAGATGCCAGTGCTTACCGGGAAAATGTGATTGCCAGGGCAGAAGGTGAGGCCCGACGCTTTACGCAATTACTGGTGGAATACGAAAAAGCCCCTGAAGTTACCCGGGAAAGACTCTATCTGGATGCCCTGCAGACTGTGATGAGCAATGCAACCAAGGTGATGATCGATGTCGAAGGCGGCGGCAATAATATGATGGTGTTACCACTTGACCAGCTTATGCAGTCATCACGCCAGCGAGCCAGCGAAGTCAGTGGCGCATTTGAAGGCGGCAACGATTTCCAGTTACGCAACCTTAACAATCAGGTGCCCGCAAGATCAGCACCGGTCAGAGGAGCTGCACGATGAAAAATTCAACACTTTTTACCCTGGTTGCCATGGCACTGGGCTTAATCATTGCCTTCAACTGCCTGTATGTGGTCAAGGAAATAGACCGCGCCGTGCTACTAACCTTTGGCGAAGTGACCAACTTTGATGTTCCTCCTGGAATACATGGCAAAATGCCTGGCGTACACACCGTGCTTAAATTTGATGGGCGTATGCAAACACTGGATGCTCCGGCGCAGAGTTTCCTGACCGCGGAAAAGGAATATCTGGAAGTGGACTCCTATGCCAAATGGCGTGTGCATAACACTGCCGATTATTACCGTGCTACATCTGGTGATGAAAGCCGCGCCAACAACCTGCTGGCACAGCGAATCAACACTGGTCTGCGCAACCAGTTCGGTACCCGCACTGTTCATGAAGTAGTATCCGGGGAAAGAGACTCCCTGATGACTGAACTGACAGAAGAACTGAACACTATTGCCCAAAACGAATTTGGCATTGAAGTCATTGACATCCGCGTCAAGAAAATTGACTTACCTCCCAATGTCAGTGAATCCGTGTATCAGCGCATGAATACTGAACGACAGGAAGAAGCCCGCGAGCTACGCTCCACTGGTGAAGAATTGGCAGAAGGTATCCGGGCAGAGGCCGATCGCGAAAGTGTAGTGATAGAAGCCAACGCCTATCGTGATGCAGAATATATTCGCGGTGAAGGCGATGCCACGGCATCAGCTACTTACGCCGAAGCATTTAATCAGGATGCTGAATTCTATGGATTCACTCGTAGTTTAAATGCCTACATAGATACTTTTAGCGACTATGGCGATGTCCTGGTAATCAGTCCTGATAGTGATTTTTTCAAATATTTGAACAAAAGCACACAACCTGATTAATGTGGAATGAAATAGGAATAGCCTTCAGTCTTATGTTAGTGATTGAAGGTATAATCCCTTTTTTATATCCGGGCCGTTGGCGCAAACTGGTGGCAACGCTCGCAGAAATTAGCGATTCTTCCCTGCGCCTGATTGGACTGGGAAGTATGATTACAGGCATAGCACTGCTGTACTTTATTAATTAGTTTTTTAACACGGCCCTGAAATACCATGACCAAGGCAAACCGCTGGCTGTTACCAGACGGCGTTGATGAAATTTTGCCGCCCCAGGCAAATCAACTGGAAACCCTGCGCAGGGATATTCTGGATCTTTACAGCACCTGGGGATATGAGCTGGTGATGACGCCGCTCATTGAATTCCTCGACTCCCTGCTGATACTTCCCAGTAACGCACTGCAATTACAAACCTTTAAAATCGTCGATCAGCTTACTGGACGCGGTATGGGTGTGCGGGCAGATATTACTTCTCAGGTAGCCAGAATCGATTCCCACGTCCTTCAACGCGAAGCCCCTACCCGCCTGTGTTATGCCGACAGTGTTCTGCATACAATTCCCCAAAGCTTACTGGGTTCTCGCAGCCCGTTAAAAATCGGTGCCGAAATTTATGGTCATCGGGGAATTGAAAGCGACATCGAAGTGATCAGTTTGATGCTCCACACATTGCAACAGGCAGGCATCGACAAAGCCCAACTGGCGCTGGGACATGTGAATATTTATCGCACGCTTACCAGAGATGCTGGTCTTGCACCGGAACTGGAAGAGAAGCTTTTTGCTGCCTTGCAGAGAAAATCAACCAGTGAAATTGAACAGCTACTGCAAGATGCCTCCGTTGAGCGAATACTTATTGATAATATAAAAAGCCTGTCCACGCTCAATGGCGATGCCAGCGTGCTCGATCGTGCCCTTGATGAGATCAACACCAAGGCACCTGAAGTCAAGCAAAGCATTGGACAGCTGAAACAGATTGCCTCTGTTATCAACCAGCGCTTTCCCGAGCAGTCCCTGTATTTTGATCTGGGCGAGTTGCGTGGTTATGAATATCACACGGGCGTGGTTTTTGCCGCCTATGTCAGCAGCTATGGTGAAGCCATTGCCAATGGCGGTCGTTATGATGATATTGGCGAAGGTTTTGGCAGAGCAAGGGCGGCAACCGGATTTGATGCTGACCTGAAAATTCTCCTCGCTCAGGGCAAGAAAACTTTTGCGCCCGCAAAATGTATTTTTGCACCTGCTGACGATGACCCTGCATTGCAAGCGACAATTGATTCACTGCGTCAGAAAGGACAGCACGTTATCAGCGCCTTCCCGGGTCAATCAGAATCTGCTGCCGAGATGGGATGCAACTTTGAGTTGCTGAATACTGACGGAAGCTGGCAGGTAAATTCTCTGTAAATAATTTATTTTCTTTTAACTCTCATTGAACTAGTAAGGCTTAATAATGGGAAAAAGTGTTGTTGTGCTCGGCACCCAGTGGGGTGACGAGGGTAAAGGTAAGATTGTTGATCTGTTAACGGACAAAGCGACGAACGTGGTGCGTTTCCAGGGTGGCCATAATGCTGGTCACACCCTGGTCATTAATGGTGAAAAAACCGTCCTGCATCTGCTGCCATCAGGCATCTTGCGTGAAAATGTCATTAACGTTATTGGCAATGGTGTAGTGGTTTCGCCAGAAGCCCTGCTCAAGGAAATCGATGAACTGGAAATGAAATCTGCTCCAGTGGTCGACAGACTCAAGATCAGCGCCGCCTGCCCTTTAATTTTGCCTTACCACATTGCGCTGGATCTAGCCCGGGAAGCAAAACGCGGCAATGATAAAATCGGCACCACTGGTCGTGGTATTGGACCAGCCTATGAAGACAAGGTTGCGCGTCGCGGTATCCGCATGGGCGAACTGCTCAATGAAAAACATTTTGCCGAGAAACTGCTGGAAGTACTCGATTACCATAACTTTGTGCTAACCAATTATTTCAAAGCGCAAGCGTGCGACTACCAGAAAACCCTGGATGAAACCCTGATCATGGGCCAGCGTATCAAACCCATGGTGGCCGATACCATAGAGATTCTGCATACAGCACGAAAAAATGGCGAAAACATACTATTTGAAGGCGCACAGGGCTCGCTTCTGGATGTTGACCATGGCACCTACCCCTATGTCACTTCATCCAATACCACGGCAGGAAGTACTGCCACAGGCAGTGGCTTTGGCCCACTTTATCTGGATTATGTATTGGGCATTACCAAGGCATATACCACACGCGTAGGCAGTGGCCCCTTCCCTACCGAATTATTTGATGACGTCGGTGAGATGTTATTCACTGTAGGAAAAGAACTGGGCGCATCTACTGGCAGGAACCGGCGCTGTGGCTGGTTTGATGCCGTAATTCTGAAAATGTCCATTCGCATCAACTCTGTGTCCGGGATCTGTCTTACCAAGCTGGATGTTCTCGACGGTCTCGAAACAGTGAAGGTTTGTACCGGATATAAAGGCGTTGATGCCAATTCCATGACCTGTCTAACCAGCTTCGATAGCTATGACAGTCTTGAACCAATATATGAAGAATTACCTGGCTGGTCTGAATCCACGGCAGGGGCAAAGTCCCTGGATGATCTTCCAGAGAACGCACTTAACTATATTCGCTTTATTGAAGAAAAAATCGAGGCACCAGTGGATATAATTTCTACGGGGCCGGACCGGGAAGAGACTATTATTCTGAATCATCCCTTTGACTGAAAGCTGAAAGCTGAAAGCTGAAAGCTGAAAGCTGAAAGCTGAAAGCTGAACAATAATGAGTCTAACGAACAAGCAGTCAAGACTTTATTTAGCCTTTAGCCTTTAGCCTTTAGCCATAATTATATGTCCCAAGCCAACTCAGTAAAATCGATTATCTACGCCCTGGTAGCTAACTTTGCCATTGCTATCGCCAAGCTTGTTGCGGCGTTTATCACCAACTCAGGTTCGATGATGGCGGAAAGCATTCACTCTTTTGCTGATTGCGGAAATCAGGGTTTGCTGTTGCTAGGGGTAAAAAATGCCAAACGCCCTCCTGATCTGAAACATCCTCTGGGTTATGGCAAAACAGTATATTTCTGGTCTTTCATCGTCGCCATCATGCTGTTTAGTATGGGCGGCTTATTTTCCATTTACGAAGGCAGCCATAAACTGCATGAAACCGATGGACTTTCCTCTCCGCTTATTGCCATCGGCGTACTGGTATTTGCCATTGTTGCTGAAAGCTTATCTCTTGCGGGATGTGTCAGGGAAATTAACAAGGTTAGAGGCAACCGCTCTTACTTTCGTTGGTTCAAGGAAACCCGGCAAAGTGAACTGATGGTCATTTTTGGTGAAGATATCGCCGCCCTTCTGGGCCTGGTGTTTGCACTTCTCGCCGTTACTCTTACCATGATCACTGGCAACCCCCTTTACGACGCACTTGGCAGCATTGTGATCGGTATCCTGCTGCTGATTATTGCTATTTTAATTGGTAAGGAAGTGAAAGAAATGATCATTGGCCAGGGTGTGGAAACACCAAAATATGATGCCATGATCAGTTTATTGAACGAACAGGAAAGTATCGATGAAGTCTACAACCTGCTCACTCTGCAATTAGGTAGTGATGTAATGGTTGCCATAAAAGCCCGCATGGCACCGCAGCCTTCAGATACTGACCTGATTCACGCCATAAATAAATGTGAAGAAAAATTTCGTGACGCATTCCCGGAAGTGGTGTGGTGTTTCTTTGAGCCGGATATAAAAGATTAGTTACAAGTCTCAAGTCTCAAGTCTCAAGTCTCAAGTCTCAAGTCTCAAGTCTCAAGTCTCAAGTCTCAAACGGGCGACCTTTGGTCGCCATGTCGGATGGCGGCCTGCGGCCTTATCCGACCTACCACTCTTTCTACTTTCAACGAGTGTTCTTTCGGGGTTAAAACCCCTCCCACATACTTTTATCTTTAAAAGCGAAATCGTAATCCCACCCACGCCGCCCGCGGCGCACCAACCCCAAGAAAAATCGGCGTATCATCAATGTCCGGTATCACTTCCGTTGGATCCTCGCCCAGGATGCCAAAATTCTCATACTCCTCATTCAGGACATTGGTAACACGGGCAAACAGGGAAAGGTTATCGCCCAGGCTGTATTGCGCTCGCAGATTGAGCAGCATGTAAGCATCAACCTTGTCCAGGTCATTACTCTCATCACCACGCAGGTATTGACTGGCGTTGTAAATTGCTTCAGCGCCAAGGACCAGGTTACCGAACTGATAATCTCCACCTATCTTAAGCAGACTTTTCGGAATACCTGGGATGTGATCGCCACCAGTAACAGGGACAACACCCTCCTCATCGGCAGCGGGGTGATTGGGGCTAAGCACATCGAAATTATCTTCAAATGTTGCCTGTATCATTGATAAAGAAGCGTACCAGTCGAACTGATCAAGACTGCCACTCACCGCTGACTCAAGTCCCCAGCGCTTTGTCTGATCAACATTGGCAAACAGACCGGTAGATCTGCCTGTAGTCTGAAATAAAATATCATCATCATTGGTAGTATGAAAAAGACCTAGCTGATAATCCATGGAGGCGATATCACCACGCATTCCCAGCTCCAGGTTTTTGGTTACCACGTCATCAAGAGGCGGATCTGCGAGGAAGGCATTGGGCAACCGGCATTCAAATTCAATATCCTCCGGATCTTCACCGGCAGCGATGGCATACTCCTGTGCCAGGGTGAATACACCTTCATTACAGGCCAGTTCAATAGGTGTCGGAACCCGATTCGACTCACTATAGGAAGCGTAAACATTCATGCTTTCTGTCGCATCATAGGTGAAGCCTAGGGATGGATTAAAACGTGAAAACTGATGATCGCCATTTAGCTCAGGACGCTCACCAGAGCGATCACGTAAACTAATGTCAGTATCGTTATAGCGTCCGCCGACTGTCAGGGTTAGTCTGTTATTTAAATCCAGCATACTCAAAAAATAGAGGCTGAATATTTCAGACTCTGTTTTAATTTGCGTCGCCTGTTCGTCCACAAATGAGCCAACACCAAGATTTTCAGTGCTGCGTGTAAGAGGATCAAGGCGGGCCAATTCCACCACGGCATTAAATTTAGTATTGCCTTTCAGATAGCTGCCGCCCACGGTAAGTTGACTGGGAAGACCAAACAAATCCTGAGTAAAAATAAACTTGCCATCCAGCCCTTCCATTTCCTGACGGCGATTACTAAGATTATTAATCGCCTCATCACTAAGAATTCCGCTACCTGATAATTCTGAACTTATGTCTTCCGGCTCGAAGTCTTCGGGATCAAGGCCTTTAATCAGTGCTTGTTGTGCAATAAGTCTTTCCAGGTCATCCAGACCATTGATGCTGCTTTCCTGCCCAGTACATATGTCATCCAGTTCAATACCAAGTTTACCTTGAAGTGCTTCTTCCAGTTCCTGAAAATCTTCAAACAGAGACTGTGCTCCTTCGGCATAAGCACATAAACCATATTCCGAAGCATCACCGTTAAAAGAAGAGGTACGGTTCTTGCGCCAGAATGCCGAACCGGCAAACTGGATTTCCGATGTCAGGAAATGGCTAGTATCCAGTGTCACCATGTCCATCAGGTTATCTGTAATATCCGGAGCCGTAAAAATGGCATCCCTTTGCAGCGCCATCAGACCTACTGGTGCCGGTCCATTACCACGTAAATCGCTGTCTCCGCGCTGGTAGGTTAAATCCAGTGTGGAATCTTCCTCATTACGCCAGCTAATGGCACTATAAAAATTAATGTTTTCAGAGGCTGAAAAGGGACGCCAGCCATCCTCCTCAAAACGTGACAAATTCAGATAATAGCCCAGCTCACCATCATTGCCGCCGCTTTCAATATTAGCGACTGTTCTGTTCCAGGAACCACTGTAAATCTCCGCCTGGTTACCGTTGAAATTGAAACCATTTTTCATATTCAACACCAGTGCACCACCCAGTGTATTCAGTCCAAACAAGGGGTCAGAACCGCTAATCAGGTCAATACTGCTTACCGCGGACTCTGGCAGTAAATCCCAATTCACCGAATCCCCTAATGGCTCATTAATGCGCGCGCCATTCTGATAAACCGCGATGCCCTGCGGCAAACCTAATAATGGCGAAGCGGTAAAGCCGCGAAACAATAAATCCGGCTGCAGAGGATTATTCTGTGCAGAATTAATATTAACGCCAGGAGTTTTGTGATTAAGATAGTCGGTCAGGTCCAGACTTTGTGCCTGTTGCAAATCATTACTGCCAATACTTCTTACTGCAAAGGGTATTTTATTGATATCCACGCCAAGTCCAGAACCCGGTGTTGTTCCGATAACAATAATTTCTTCAATAACAGTGCCGCTATTTTCCTGGGCAATAAGACTTCCTGCCTGCAACAACAACGCCCATAAAAAAAACACAGCAGGCATTCTGACCTTATCGAGAGCTCGACACAAAGCTCGATAGAAACCGCGCATTAATTCCCCTGCAAAATGGAAGGTAAAAAGAAAATAGATTATATCAGCTTCTGTTTTTCCTGCCTTGGATGCTGATCCCGCTTTTATCACTGAATGTCGGCACTAACCTGCGCTTTTATAAGCTGAGCTAAAGCTGAATAATGCCATTGCTGATAGCCAGCTTTACCAGTTCAGTTGTGCTGTTAACGGCCAGTTTTTCCTTAATCTGGGTCTGGTAGTTAGCCACTGTTTTCACACTTAGCGAAAGATCAGTGGCAATATCGTTGGCATTAAATCCTTCCGCGAACAGGCAAAATATTTGAAACTCACGATGAGAAAGGTTTGACAACGCCGAGCTTTTACCCAGCTTATGCTGCACATTCATTTCACTCTTCAACTCGGGTTCGATATAAGTCTCCCCCTTGACAATTTTGTGCACAGCTTCAATCAGCACATTGGGGGCATTATTCTTGGTGATATATCCTGCAGCACCTGCTTCCAAAGCATGTTCAACAAAACTTACATTGTCATGCATGGTAAACACCAGAATATAAATTTCAGGGTTTTTAGCTTTGATACGACGGATGGCTTCCAGCCCCCCCATACCTGGCATGGAAAGATCCATCACAATCACATCAGGATTGAGTTCCCTGGCTTGCTGATTGGCCTCTTCGCCACTTTCCAGTTCAGCAATGACTTCAATTTGCGGATCATTTTCCAACAACAATCGGTAGCTCGTGCGCACCACCGCATGATCATCAACCAATATTATCCGTAACTTGTTCATAGTCACCCGACCTCCTCCTGAAGTAGTTTACTCTGGGAAATTCTATCTGAATTGACACGCCTCTACCGGGCTTACTGGCAAGTTCAAATTCACCCTGTAGTAATGTGACCCTGTCCTTGATTCCGGTTAACCCCATGTTCCGGGTCATTTCATTCATGGCAAAGCCTATGCCATCATCGACAATCAGTAAGGAGATAATCTCATCACCACTTAAAGTAATACTGACATTTTCGGCCTTGGCGTACTTTGAAATATTGGTCAGCGCTTCCTGCACAATACGATAAAGGTTTATTTGCTGTCCATCCTGCAGATTAGAGAATTCACCTTCAAACCGATAACGACAAAAAGTATCTTCGTGATGCACATTCCACTCATCCATCATTTGTGACAGGGCCGTGGTCAATCCCAATTCATCCAGCACAAAGGGACGCAGACTGGTCATCAATTTACGAACGCTGTCATAGGCGTTGTCGGCGATCTCTTCAATATTTCTTGCGCTCTTTGAAGTAAGCGGATCAGACTCAAGGGATCTACATGCAATAGAAACAGCAATGGCTTTGATGGCACTTACAGATTGACCCAGACTGTCATGGAGTTCCTGAGCCAGGTAGCGTCTTTCCTGTTCCTGCACCATGATTGATTTACGCGTTAAGCGTTCATTCTCTGACTTAATACTACCCAGCCTGTTAGTCAGGTGATTAATGTGATCAGCAATTTTGCTCAGCTCGGGCAAACTAAATGCCGGAATACGCCGACTAAAATCACCTAACTCCACCTGCTCCAGCACATTAATTATCAAATCAATAGGTTTCATCCAGCGATTAGTGAAATAGACAACAGCCGCCATCAACGACACCAGAAACAAAAATGAAGCTACGAGGCGATTACGCGTTTCAAACCATACCTCTTCTATCTCATCACCGGGATCGATATACAGGCTGAAAGTATCACCGTTACTCTGCTGGAGTGTGTTGATTTTCATCCTTGTATCGGGATAAGCCATTGCGATATACCAGCCTGGCGCATTGATATGACTAAGTAAATCTTCACTATCCTGAGAGTTTTCAGAGTTAGCAGATTGAATCTGGATATCAATATGCCGAATATTTTCCAGAGCCATCAACTGCTGGAATAATGCCGGCCTGCCTTCCAGATTAAAATTCAAATCAGAGCCATTTTGCATAATAGCGAACATATTGTTCACCAGTTCAGTAATGGACTCTTCCTCTTGCCGGATTCTTATGTCAGCAATATTGGTAGATCTTAATGTCTGCAAAACAATGGCAATCACAAAAAATATGATGAGAATAATGCCGAGACGAATCTGTAAATTAAATTTATCCATATTCTATTTTCTGCACCATCTGCCCTGGTCTACCCATTAGAGTCAGTCTTTTTCATCCCAAACCTGGATTGCTTCAGTATTGTCAGCACTAAACCCTTTCTCGTCCAGTGCTTCCTGCCAGCGTTTATGTACCAGTTTCGACAAGGGCGCGTTCATGCCTACGGCATCGCAAAGCTCATTGGCAATACCAACATCCTTCACCAGCAGACCCAGCGCAAACCCGGTTGAAAACTTTTCATCAATCACATGATCCTTCATCACTTTGTCTGACATAAAAGTATGCCCTGTAGAAACGTTCACTACATCAATGAAAGTATTTAAATCCAGACCAAAACGTTTGGCCGTCAGCAAAGCTTCAGAGGTTGCCACAAATGATGTAGCAGCAATCAGATTATTCAAAGCCTTGGTTGCATGGCCTGATCCAACACTGCCGGTCTCAAACAACTGTTCGCCCATACAGCGCAGTAAAGGTTTGGCTCTTTCCAGAGTATCGTGATCATTAGCCCCTATCATGATGGCTAATGACCCCAGTTCGGCTCTGGCCACGCCACCGGACACTGGAGCGTCAATTAAAATCACACTATGTTTTACCAGCTCTTCTCCCAGGGCGACTGTACCTGTTGGTTCCGCAGAGCTCATATCGATAACAACGCATTCTGCCTTCACATTTTTGATAAAGGCTCCGTCTTCTGTCTCCAGCAACACTTCTCGCACCACATGCCCATTGGGCAACATGGTGATAACAAAATCCATGTCCGCAAGATCTGCCAGGCTGGCGGCAGAATTCGCTCCGGTTTCCACGGCAAAACTTTCCGAGCGCACACTGTCCAGATCAAAAACTGTCAGATTGTAGCCTGCATTGAAAATATTCATGGCCATGGGCCAGCCCATGTTACCAATGCCGATAAATCCTACTTTAATACTAGTTAAGCCTTCCAATTTTTACTCCTGATGTTTAATTTCAATAAGGTATTTTTAATATTCCAGACATTACTTCGCCCAGGTAAAAGCCGAGCTGCTACTCATCCAGGCCCATGCTGCCAAGCACTTCTTTAGCCGCATTAAACGCTTCTACGCCGCTGGGTATGCCGGCATACACGGCACTATGAATCAGGATTGCCCGAATCTCTTCCACCGAGACGCCATTAGCAATCGCCCCTTTGATGTGTACTTTCAACTGGTTTGGCTTGGTCAGGGCAGTAAGCACAGCAAGGGTGAGCATACTGCGGGTTTTTCGATCAAGCGTATCCTCGGCCCAGACCTCGCCAAAACAATACTTGGTGACCAGATCTTCAAAAGGTCGATTAAATTGTGTTGCGTTTTTTTCACGTGCCTCGGCTATTTCTGGCCCCCACATTTCCACTGCCACGTTATAGCCGGCTTCATAGACCTTATCACTCATTGTGCTTCTCCATTAAATATCTTCACTTTTAAAATCATTTTGTGTAATTTTCACTGACATCAATTTCCCTGATTTCAGACAAGGCCTAACATACTCAATTCTATGTACAATTTGTATGTTTTCGTGAAAATAAACCAGTAAGGGTAATAGGCAAATCCTATTGCGGTAGAGCTGTTATCAGTTACCTTAAAAAACTTACTATAATAAGATAGTGATCACCCACTAGTGGAAGTGCCGCCCAATGGCAGTAAACCAGTCTGAATTCCTGAAGCAAACACCTCTTTATGATCTCCATCTGGAGCTCAACGCCCGTATGGTGCCCTTCGCTGGCTACCAAATGCCTGTGCAATTTGAAGGCGTGAAAGCCGAGCATCTGCATACACGTTTGTCGGCAGGCTTATTTGATGTTTCCCATATGGGGCAGCTTATTGTTCAGGGTAGCAATGCCGCTGAACAGCTGGAATCTCTGGTTCCCGCTGACTTGAAAGATTTAGAGGTTCACAAACAGGTTTACACACAGCTATTGAATGCTGCTGGTGGCATCATTGATGATCTGATGATTGCCCGGCTGGATAATGACTGTTTCTCATTGGTAATTAATGCTGCCTGCAAGGAAAAAGATTTGCACTGGCTCAGGGCTAATCTTCAATCCCTGACTATTGATGAACAAAACGATAAGGCCTTATTAGCCTTGCAAGGTCCTGCTGCTGCCGATGTGCTTACGGATCTCTTCCCTGAATCACACCCCCTTAAATTCATGCATGCTTGTGCAAGCCGATACGATCATGCCCCCGTTTATATCACTCGTGCTGGTTATACCGGTGAGGATGGTTTTGAAATTTCCTTACCTGCTGACAAAGCAGATTCACTGGCCCGACAACTGCTGGCCTTCCATGATGTCAAAGCCATAGGTTTAGGCGCGCGCGATACTCTGCGTCTGGAAGCCGGCCTTTGTTTATATGGCCATGACCTGAATGAAAGCACCACGCCTGTCAGTGCGGCGCTGGCATGGAGTGTTGGCAAGGCGCGGCGCAAAGATGGCGTCAGAGCGGGTGGTTTTCCGGGAGACAAGATTATCCTCGAAGAAATGAGCAAGGGCTCTGGGACCCAAAGGGTTGGTCTGCATATTGAAGGCCGCGCTCCGGTACGAGAAGGTGCAGAGCTTGTAGATGAAAATCATCAATGTGTTGGCAAAGTCACCAGTGGTGGTTATGGCCCAAGTGTGGAAGCGCCTATTGCCATGGGCTACGTAGAAAGTCCCTTGGCTAAACAGGGGCTCAGTCTTTTCGCTATGGTGAGAGGCAAGGCGCTTCCTGTCTCGGTGACAACGCTACCTTTTGTGCTGCACCGTTACGTGAAATAAGTTGCTGTGAATTATTTTTACCGGAGTAAAACAAGCTCATGTCAGAGTCAAAAATGCTGAACAACAGCGAGTTTATTGCCCGTCACATAGGCCCTGATGTTGCGGAACAGGAAGAAATGCTGACAGCCTTGGGTTACACAGACATGGACTCTTTCATTAACGATGTAATCCCCGCCTCCATTCACCTGGATAATCCTCTTGCCCTGCATGATGCGCTTGGCGAACCGCTGAATGAAGCCGCTGCTCTGGCCCAACTCAGAGAGATTGCCGCCAAAAACAGGCTTTATAAAACCTGGATTGGTCAGGGCTATTACAACTGCCATACTCCGAGCGTTATCCTGCGCAATCTTCTGGAAAATCCGGCCTGGTATACCGCCTATACTCCTTACCAGCCGGAGATATCGCAGGGTCGTCTGGAGGCGCTGCTAAATTTTCAGACCATGGTATGTGACCTGAGCGGCCTGGATATTGCCAACGCCTCCCTTCTCGATGAAGGCACAGCTGCTGCAGAAGCCATGGCTCTTTGCCGGCGTATGAGTAAGGCAAAAGCCAATGTGTTTTTTGTTGATGAAGACTGTCTGCCGCAAACCATTGCTGTACTGACAACCCGGGCAAAACCGTTGGGATTTGAACTGCTTATTGGCAAGCCCGACGAAGCTGTAAACCACGATTGTTTCGGCATACTTTTACAGTACCCGGGCACCAGTGGTGCGGTTCGAGACTATAGCGATTTGATTGCTACGACCCATGAAAGTGGCGCTTTGGCGGTAATGGCAGCCGACATTCTGAGCCTGTGCCTGCTGAAATCTCCCGGCGCTATGGGGGCCGATGTGGCGGTTGGCAGTACACAGCGCTTTGGTGTCCCCCCCGGTTTCGGGGGACCTCATGCCGCCTACATGGCCTGTCATGAAAATTTTAAACGCTCTCTGCCTGGTCGTCTGGTCGGTGTCTCTCAGGATGTCCATGGCAACCCGGCTCATCGCCTGGCCCTGCAGACTCGTGAACAACATATCCGCAGGGAGAAGGCCACCAGTAATATCTGTACGGCGCAGGTATTACTTGCGGTCATTGCAGGGATGTATGCGGTTTATCATGGACCTGAGGGACTCAGAAAAATTGCTCAACGGGTTCATAATCTTGCCTGCAAATTAGGCGCCGGGATCAAAGCTCAGGGAATCAATGTAGTGAATGCCTCCTTCTTTGACACTCTCACCCTGGCAACGGGTAAGCAAACCCTGGATATCCACATTGCTGCCAGAGCCCAAGACATTAATCTCCGCGAAATTGATGACCAGCACCTTGGCATTTCAATAGATGAAACTACTACTGAAGAAGATATAGACGCTTTATTGTTATTGTTTGGCAGTAAGGACATCACCACAGAGTCCCTCTCACCAATACCCGCAACCTTGCTTCGTGAGGATCAAATTCTCACTCATCCGGTATTCAATACATATCATTCAGAAACCGAAATGATGCGTTACCTGCGCAAACTGGCTGATCGGGATATCGCACTGGACCGGGCCATGATTCCTCTTGGCTCCTGCACCATGAAACTTAACGCCGCCTCGGAAATGCTGCCGATCACCTGGCCGGCTTTTGCGGCTATGCATCCTTTTGTACCCAGCGATCAGGCACAAGGCTATTTATTAATGATCAATGAGCTGGAATCCATGCTCTGCAAAATCACCGGTTACGATGCTATTTCCCTGCAGCCTAATGCGGGTTCCCAGGGAGAGTTTTCCGGACTGCTGGCTATTCGCGGCTACCATGACAGTCGCGCAGAGAACCATCGCAACATCTGCCTTATCCCGGCCTCTGCCCACGGCACCAATCCGGCATCAGCGCAAATGTGTGGCATGCAGGTCGTTGTAGTGACCTGTGATAAGGAAGGGAATGTAGATATTGATGATCTAAGGAAAAAGTCTGTCGCCAACAGCGACAATCTGGCCGCGATTATGATTACCTATCCGTCCACTCATGGTGTGTTCGAAGCCCAGGTCACCGAGGTTTGTGACATCGTGCATGAGCATGGCGGTCAGGTTTACATTGACGGCGCCAATCTGAATGCCATGGTGGGTCATGTTGAACCCGGCAACATTGGCGGCGATGTCAGTCATCTTAACCTTCACAAAACATTCTGCATTCCTCATGGTGGCGGTGGCCCCGGAGTTGGCCCTATCGGTGTTAAGTCTCACCTGACACCATTCTTGCCAGGCCACGGCACACTGGCTAACAAAAACAATGCTGTGGCCTCTGCCGCTTATGGCAGCGCCAGCATCCTCCCCATTACCTGGATGTATCTGAAAATGATGGGCGGAGCCGGCCTCAAGCAGGCAACTGAAGTGGCCATTCTCAATGCCAACTACCTGGCGAGAAATCTGGCAGCCGACTACCCCATTTTGTATTCCGGCAAGAATGACCTTGTCGCGCATGAATGTATTATAGATTTGCGCCCCATCAAGGAGAGCACCGGCATCAGCGTTGAAGATGTAGCAAAACGACTGATTGATTATGGATTTCATGCGCCCACTATGTCCTTTCCCGTGCCAGGCACCCTGATGATCGAACCCACGGAAAGTGAGTCCAAACAGGAAATTGACCGTTTCATTAATGCCATGCACTGCATCAGGGAAGAGATTCAGGCTGTGGCCGACGGCTTAATTAATGCACAGGAAAGCCCGCTGCATAATGCCCCCCATACCGCCGCTAGTTTATTAAAAGAAGAATGGACTTTGCCTTACAGCCGCGAAGCCGCAGCATTTCCCATGGCAGAATTAAAAGACAACAAGTACTGGCCACCAGTGGGTCGCATTGATCAGGTTTATGGGGATCGGCATTTAGTGTGTTCGTGTCCGCCGGTTGCGGAGTACGAAACTGGATAAGGTACAAGGTACAAGGTACAAGGTACAAGGTACAAGGTACAAGGTACAAGGTACAAAAATTCTATTTTATTTGACCTGAAGGTCAAGTTTCTTTTTATAGTTTTCTTTTAGCTTTTAGCTCTGCATTCTGCCGGACATCGCTGCGCTCTTCCGGCCTACATTCTTTTAAACTTGTACCTTGTACCTATTTTTTAAAGCCGATTATCCTGACAGTAATACTCGGGTGGATCGCCGCCTTCCAGCCATACCAGATTCCAGCTCATTGACCAGGGACGTGTATAGGCCCCGGGATCATCAATGGTGACCTTATACTGCAGGGTATTGAAATCAGTGCGGGTCAGGCGCTCTGTAATTGCCATCATGCTGGTATGAGGCAGACCACCAGTAAGCCAGAATTTTTCGTTATAGCCTTCCGAGTTAATCACCAGAGTATCGCCTTCCCAGTTGGCGACATTTCTGCCGTAATAAAGCACGTTGTCATTATCAACGGGGAAGCCGGTATTAATGCCGCGGCCATCTGTGTAAATCAGATGCCAGTCCTGGTTACCGCCGCCGGCAACTACAAAAATTCTCTGCCAGGATTTGTCTTCCAGTAACTGAATGCCAAAGGGTGTCTGAAATTTTCGTGGACCTGCAGGGGGTCTGCATTCCACATAACTTGGGTCTGATCGCAAAAAATTCCGCTGACGCGTCTCATAAAGATTTAACGCCCACTCCTTAAACGGGGCTACCTGTGAGGCATCTGATACATCTTCAAGCAATCCATAAGAGGTCATAGGGACATTGACGCCGTCTTCCATCATTACTGTGCTGTCCGGCACCCAGTAACCTTCCTCCCCAAGCACAGCACCAAGACGCGGCTGACCATCGTCCCAACGCGGTATGGAAATATCCTGACTAACTTCTCTGGCAAGACTCAGGGCCGAGACATCACCGGAAAACAATTCTCTGTCTCCCTGAAAAACACGCTCTCCCCACACCTGTGGACTACCGTCACGAGCAGGAAAGCCTTCAATGCGAATACTGGCGCCAGGAACCAGCGAGGTTTCTGACCAGCCGTTCCATTCAAGAATTACCGGACTTTCCAGTTCCACATACCAGTCTTCTGCCTCACCCTCTGTCACCATAAAAATATGGGCATGGGGATTAGCCCAGTCCACTTTGGTTACCCGACCAATCAGAGTGATGGACACCTTGGTATCAAATTTTACTGCAGTCCCGTGGTGAGCCTGCAAAGAAAAAGTAGCCAGGCACTGCAATACGACAAGCAGCATGCCCAAACATTGTTTAAACGAGAACAGACGACGCATAGTAATCATAAAAAAATAACTCAAGGGAAAATCAGATGACTACGATCCATACTGTCATATTCAGTACCAACCATCATCTCGAATGCCATATTGGCATCCTGACAAACAAATTCGAAGGCTTCACCCGGCCGCCAGGGCATGACAAAGCCGCTGCTCCAGGTTTCGGTATAAGCACCAGGATCATCAATGGTCACTTCATATTTAAGCGTGTTGTAAGTTTCCCGTGTAAAGCGTTCGATCAGATGCAATTGATCAGTATGGGGAGTGCCCTCTGCATCAATCCACATTTTTTCATTGTAGCCGACGCTGTCCACTACCAGAGTATCCTCTTCCCAATGACCGATGGAATGACCATGATAGCTTGGCTCCAGATCTTCAGGATGAGCGCGGCCATCCATATAGATAACCCGAAAATGACGCGGCCCACCTACGGGAAACATATAGATGCGCTGCATTGCATCAAACTCCACAAACTGGGTGCCATAAGCCGTAGTCACCCCTCTTGGGCCGGCAGAAGGTTTACAGCGTGTGTAAGGCTCAAAGCGTGTGCGTGTGCGCTGTTGATACAAGCCCCAGGCCCAAGGTTTGAAAGGTACGTCAGTCAGATTAATTTTATCAAAAGGCCTGTTTTCATCGTTAACCAGTCGCTCATAGTCATTGCTTGCAACGATAGAGCCTTCCGGCACGATGTCATAATCAATAATCATCGGGCGTGAGCCGAAACCATCCCAGGCCCCCATTTCCTCTCCGGGAAGCGTGCCCAGGATTACTCGCCCTTCACTGTTGCGCGGAGCAGGTCGGGAATCAGATTCGTTACTGTCAGGACGTGGAACCGCAGTCTGGCCAATAGCGATGGTGAAAAGTAGCGCTGCAAAAAGACCCAGTGCTGCGCGAAAAAATAAATTATTCACTGCTTTCTTCCTCTCTATTCTATGGCTGCTTGCTATATCTGCTTGATAAATCATGGCAGGGATTCTACCCATTAGGCCCTGAAAAAAACACCAGCAAATTAAGGTAAAAACGTGGAAAATGGAAAAAGCAGACCTGTTTCAGCAGCTTGCCAAATGTATTACCTGATTCAAACCCTGAACTAAGGTAGGATTTGTTGAAATGTAGTCATGCTTTTTACTTTGAATTCTTTCGGGGTTAAAACCCCTCCTACATAATTTTCGGTTTAATTTGAACCTTGTGACTTGTGACTTGTGACTATAGTTATTCTTTGCTTGTTATTAAGTAAGCAACATCCAACAGGAATTCATCCATGAGCCTTCTCAACATCAGTTGTCCCCATTGTTATACCACCAATCGCATTCCCGACGAACGTCTTGCGGACCGTCCTAACTGCGGCAAATGTAAACACTCTTTATTTGCAGGACATGTCATGACATTGACAGCAAACAACGCTTCGAAAGTTCTCGCTAATACAGACATCCCCATTTTGGTGGACTGCTGGGCTTCATGGTGCGGCCCCTGTAAAAGTTTTGCGCCTATTTTTGAACAGGCGGCAAAAGAGCTGGAACCAGACTTGCGTTTTGCAAAGCTCAACACAGAGGAAAATGAGCAACTGGCAAGGCAATGGCAAATACGCTCCATCCCCACCCTGCTACTTTTCAAAAATGGACAAGAAGACGCTCGCGTTTCTGGTGCATTACCACTGAACCAATTGAAACACTGGCTGGAACAACAAGGCGTCTGAGCAGGCATCCGGGTGATCTGCACCTTGTTCAAAACAGTATAAGCAATACTCCTTAATACCTTTTATCAGGAATTTTAATCAACCGTTATGAAACGTATCGCCATCATCGGAGCAGGACTGGCTGGCCTGACTCTTGCCCGCCGCCTGGAAAGCAAGGCACAGATCACCCTGTTTGAGAAATCTCGCGGTGTCAGCGGTCGCCTTGCTACACGGCGCCTGGGGGAGTTTGAGTTTGATCATGGCGCCCAGTATTTCACTGCACGTAGTAATGCTTTCCAAAAATTTATTGCCCCTTTTATCAGCGAAGGTTTAATCCAGGAATGGCGTCCGAGGGTATTGACCCTGGCAGAAGGCGAAAAACCAGACAGGCGAGACTGGTTTGAGCCCCACTATGTTGCCGTGCCGCGCATGAATGACCTGTGTAAATTCCTTGCCGGCAATCTGGACATTCGTCTGGAAACACCCATTACCGCTGTTGGCAAAAATGCCGAAAATCAATGGCAATTGCAATCTGCAGAAACCGACATCCCGGAAGCGTTTGACTGGGTAATCAGCACCGCACCGGTGACGCAAAGCATTGCCTTGCTGGGCGAGCTTCTTGATTCATCAACCCTTGACCATGATGTCGATATAAAAAATGTCCTGATGTCTCCCTGCTTTTCACTGATGCTGGGTTTCGAGGAAGCTATCGACTTGCCCTTCCAGGCGGCGAAAGTAAAAAACTCCGCAATTGATTGGATCATGGTGAATTCTTCCAAGCCCGGTCGCCCGGACAAACCAACACTGGTGATTCAATCAAATAATGCATGGGCACAGACCCATGTTGATAAAGATAGCCAATGGGCCGGCAATGCCATGTTGGAGGCGCTAAACAAATTGTCACTTAATCCCTTGCCAACACCGCTTGTGCAATCAGTGCAACGCTGGCGCTATGCAAGGGTGGAGCAGGCACTGGAACAAGATGCCCTGCTGGACCGAAAAAACCAGCTCGGAGCCTGTGGCGACTGGTGCCTTTCCGGGCGCGTGGAAGGTGCCTTCCTCAGTGCAGTCGCTTTGGCGCAACAACTGGAGTCCAGCTTGTGACACGCATCGCCATCATTGGCGCATCAGGTGCCATCGGCAAGGCTTTCGTTGAGAAGTATGCTGCGCGGGAAACAAGCGCATGTATTTATGCTTTCTCTCGGTCAGGCACTGACTTTAGCCGCAGCAATATTGTAAATGCCACACTCGATCTGGAAGACCAGCTCAGTATAGAAGCCGCCACAAAAAAAATAAGGGCTGGCAGTCTCGACCTGGTCATTGCCGCCACCGGCATTCTTCACAGTGCTGATGATGCTGGCAGTGAAAAGACCCTGCAACCGGAAAAGTCCCTGCAACAACTTGACCCTGAACAACTTCAGCGCGTTTTTGCTATCAACACCATCGGGCCAGCACTGCTGATGAAACATTTCCTGCCGCTGCTGAATAAAAACACTCGCAGTGTGTTTGCTGTATTGAGTGCCCGCGTGGGCAGTATCAGCGACAATCGTCTTGGCGGCTGGTACAGCTATCGGGCCTCGAAGGCGGCATTGAATATGCTGATAAAAACCGCTGCCATTGAAACAGGTCGTCGCAATAAACAGGCTATTATTGTAGGACTACACCCTGGGACGGTCGACAGCAAGCTGTCCAGTCCTTTTCAGGCAAGAGTGCCTGAAGGTAAACTGTTCACCCCATCGCAGTCCGCTCATTACATGATCAAAGTGCTTGATTCGCTGGATCATTCACAAACCGGTCTTTGTTTTGCCTGGGATGGCAAAGCTATTCCGGCCTGATGATTTCCTTAAACGCTATGCTGCCAGCCTGGTTATGCCTCGAATAAAACCTGATAATTGCAGCTTGTGTGAGCGCCACACAGCCCTTACTTTCCATCACCTTATTCCCCGTAAGGTGCACCGACGCACATTTTTTCGGAAAAATTTTTCGCGAGAAGCGCTGGCACTGGGCATTTACGTGTGTCGTAAATGCCACAGCGGAATTCATAAACTCTACGATGAAATGACACTGGCCAGGAATTTCAATTCCCTGGAAAAACTTCGTGCCGATACGCCGCTGACCCATCATGTGCAATGGGTGGCGCGACAGAAAAGTTAAGGCTCATTAAAATTAGTTGTCCAGACTTGGCAATCGACTTCTGAGAGCATCTGCTTCATCACTGAGTCGGTCCTCGGCATCATCGACAACTTCTTCAGCCTCATCAACCATAAGCGCAGCGCTTTCCTGCGCCACATTGACAGCATCATCGACTCGCTGTCTTGCCTGCTCAGTTGCTACGCTCAGATTTGCTTCTGCATTACTCAGAATTTGACTGGCATTGCTTTCCACAGGGGCGCTTGTTGTTTCAGTAGCGCTGACTGCGTCGTCAACCGCTGCGGGTTCTTCTCCACTACAGGCGTAAAGCCCTGATACCAACAATGCAGCAAGCAACAGTTTCGACAACACCTTGAATTCATTTGATTTAATAAACAATTTCATCATTACGCTCCCTATTTAAACGATTTCTCATTAGTGTAAAGCATCCCGAAAAAATTTGCTAAAGCCATGCACAATAAAGGACTCCAGTGCACCATACTGAAGCAATAAAAAGTAAGGATTTCCCGTGCAAAAACCCTCTTTTTCTGGAATACTTCACCCCTTCGTTTTGACACCAAACCTGCGATTTATTTTTATTTTTCTGCAATTTTTTGTTGGTATCAGGTGTCTTTCTCAAGGTTGAAAATACCAGCGATACAATCCCGGAATAGATCGAGTTTTATCAATGAGTAGCAGCAGGATATTTGAAGGAACTCTCTTCGTCGTTGGTCTTTTTCTGTCATCACTGGCCGGCGCCCAGAACAACTCCGGCGCTGAAAGTAAATCAGTTCAGGCCTTGATGATTGACACCGCTCCGGTCATAGATGGCATTCTTGATGAGGCTGTATGGGCACAGGCGACGCCCATCACCGATTTTCACCAGATCCGCCCCGGCGACCAGACTCCTGCTTCGGAAGCCACAGAAGTACGCATTGTCTATACCAAGGATGCTATCTATATCGCCGCGCGCATGGATGACAGTAATCCTGAACTCATCGCTTCTCCCACCTTACGCCATGGCCAGGGCCTGGGACCGGATGACCGTTTGATCGTAATTCTTGACCCATTCAATACGCGTCGAACCGGCTATCGTTTTGAAACCAATCTCAATGGCGTGCGCCATGATGCCCTTTACACAACGGTCAGTGACTTTGATGCCAACTGGTCCACTATCTGGGACGTGAAGACCAGCACTTATGAAAACGGCTGGATTGCCGAAATAGAGATCCCCTTCAAATCACTGCCCATGGACCCAACCACCGAGGAATGGGGCTTCAACTTTGGCCGCGGCATTCGCCGTCGCAACGAAGAGATGGCCTGGGTATCCTTCAACCGCTCCTTCAATCCGAGTATTGCCGGTACCCTGTCAGGAATGCGCGACATGGATCAGGGCGTTGGCCTGGACATCATTCCGTCCCTTGCCGTAGTGCAATCAAAAAATCACATGGCCGGCACCACTAACGACCAGGTAAACCCCTCTCTGGACGCGTTTTACCGCCTGACCCCCTCGCTCAATGCCGCTCTCACCATCAACACGGATTTTTCTGCGGTTGAGGTGGACAGTCGTCAGGTCAACCTGGACCGTTTCAATCTGTTCTTTCCGGAAAGACGCGATTTCTTTCTTAATGACGCCGATCTGTTCCAGTTCGGCAATATCGGCAACGTGGGTAACTCGGCTGATTCAGATAGTGCCCAGCAGAACGCGCGCCCATACTTTTCGCGCAAGATCGGTATCGGGGCTGGTGGCACGCCGGTAGATATTGAATATGGCGGGCGCATCAGCGGCCGTGTAGGGCGCTGGAATATCGGCACCCTGGCCATTCAGCAGGATGGCTTGAATGATCTCGATCCCAGCACGCTGCTCATCAGCCGGGTTTCTGCCAATGTGTTGGCTGAATCCAATGTTGGTTTTATTCTCACCGATGGTGACCCTAGCTCCAATCTGGACAATTCTGTTTACGGTGTCGACTTCCGTTATCTAAACACCCGCCTGTCCAGTGGCATGGCCCTGGAAGGGGATGCCTGGTTCATGCGCTCGGACACTGCTGGCCTGGAAGGCGATGATGCCTCCTGGGGCTTTGGCGTTCGCTCACCCAATAACCAGGGCATCAGGGCAGGCTTTAACTATAAGGAAGTCCAGGAAAACTTTAATCCAGCCATGGGTTTTGTTAATAACAGCGGTATCCGTGATTACCTTGCCAATGTCGGTTACAGCCATTTTTTCAACCCCGGCGGCCTGCTACAGCAAGCTGAGTTTGGCTTTGATGCCCAACGGGTGAATTTCATCGACGGCGGTTTGCAAACAGAAAAGCTGCGTATCACCTTGATAGAAGCCAATACCAGTTCACGCGATTCATTCCGTATACGTGCCGCCGTTAACAAGGAAGTAGTGCGCGCCCCTTTCAGGGTTTATAGCGAACCAGGCAGAGATATCTTTATAGAACCTGGTCGCTATGAGTTCAATCGGCGCGGCATACGTATGCAGACAGCAAACCAACGCCCTGTTTCATTTTTCCTCGGTGGTGGTATTGGCGGTTTTTATAATGGTGAACGCAACAACGTCAACACCAATATTCGTCTGCAGGGTAAAAAGTTTATTATCGAGGCTGGTTATGAATTCAATGACATCTCATTACCGCAAGGTGATTTCATTACGCGTCTGGTTACGCTCAACACCCAGTATGCCTTTTCCTCCAATTTATACTGGGTGAGTCTTGCCCAGTATGACAATATCTCGGAAGTTCTGGGCATCAATACTCGTCTGCAGTGGATTCCGGAAGCGGGCCAGGAAGCCTTCATCGTGCTGAACTACAACCTGGAAGACTTCGACAAGGACAATGAATTCCAGTCCATGTCCACTGATCTGAGCGTCAAGTTCAGGTATACCTTCCGCTTCTGAATCAAACCCGGTTTACACAACAAGGCTCAGCGCCTTTCCCATGTTAATACTCCCTGCTACCATTGTTCATAAGGCAAACACAGTCTTTAATTGATCTACAATAAAAATTGACCTTACTGGAGATTTTTCCATGCGTTATCTGCTAGCCATACTTCTCCCGCCTTTAGCTGTTTTCCTGTGCGGCAAACCTGTCCAGGCCATTCTAAACATCTTTCTTACCCTGGCTTTCTGGGTACCCGGTGTTATCCATGCCCTATTTGTTGTTCATACGCACTTGGCAGACAAGCGCAACAAAGAACTGATCAAAGCCGTGAAGGAATCTAAAGGCTGAGCAGCCCGGGTAAATTCATCACTGCCACCCTCCAAATAAGAGAGTCAACATGAGATCCACACTTCGCACTCTGTTTTTGCTAGGCACACTGTTATTTCTCGGCAGCTGCAGCACTGCCTACTACTCAGCTATGGAGCAGCTTGGTGTGCATAAACGCGACATTCTGGTCGACCGGGTAGAAGAGGCGCGCGATTCCCAGGAAGAAGCCAAGGTTCAGTTCAGCTTTGCGCTTGAACAGTTTTCTACCTTGTTAAATTTTGATGGTGGTGATCTGCAGCAAACTTATGAAACGCTGGAGGGGGAATTTGAGAAAAGCGAATCCAGAGCAGGAGAGGTCAGCGATCGTATTCGTGCTGTTGAATCTGTTTCTTCAGATCTGTTTTCAGAATGGGAAGATGAGTTGGGGCTTTATACCAACCAGGAGTTACGTCGCTCCAGTGAAAACAGCCTGCGTGAAACCCGGGTACGCTACCAGCAGTTAATTACGGCTATGCATTCAGCGGAAACAAAAATGGAACCGGTCATTAATGCCTTTCGTGACCAGGTACTGTTTCTGAAACACAACCTGAACTCGCGCGCCATTGCCTCGCTGCGTTCGGAATTGGCCACCATTGAGGGCGACATTTCACAGCTGATCGCCGATATGGAAGCCTCCATTGCCGAGTCCAATCGTTTCCTGACAGAAATGGAGCTGCTCTGAACCCGGTTTACGCCAATACCATCACTTCTTTTTATTCATAGCTGTCTTTTGCTTTCATAGACAAGTGCCGACTGTCCCATTATTCTCTCATTCCTGACCTGATAAAAAGAATGATGAGGGAAAACCCATGGAACAGGTGATGAAAAAAATTCTAGTGTTAGCATTAATGATGGGCTTAATACCGAGCGCTGTTCTTGCTCAGCGTGGCTTCATGGCACCCGCCAACTTACCGACGAAACCTGCCACAATATCCATTCCTGAGATCTCACCCATAACCGGCCCCGGCACGCCCTATAATTCAGCGCTGGGACAATGGCCTGGATATGACATGGAGCACTTTGATTATGTAGCTGATGAATATCTACTCTCCGGCAATGCAGATGGCAGTCCATACAAGGCGCGTCTGGTAGTTCGCCGCCCCGCAGACATGTCAAATTTTAGCGGCCTGGTGATCACCGAACCCATGCACCCGGCAGGCTTTGCCCACGGTTTTGAGCACAACAGTATCTATATCATGGATGAAGGGCATATCGCGGTAGAAGTGACCACCATGGGCCTGGAACACGCCCAGGGACATAACCCACAGCGCTATGCAGGGATGATGGTCAGTAATAATCAGATCAGTGAGATTCTGGCCCAGACTGGCGCCCTTATCAAACACGACACCAGCCCGATTGCCGGCAATGGCCTGCGTAAGGTTATCCTGTTCGGCACCTCTGCCACTTCACGGATACTCACCGATTACCTGCCGGCCCATGCGGTATTTAAATTAGCCGATGGCAGCAATATCTTCGATGGTTTCATGCCAACTTCCAACGGCACTCGAATCCTGCCTGTAGATGTCCCGATGATTCAAATGCCTACACAACATGAATATATGAATGTCGCCACAGCGGTGCAGGATGGTGACGCCAGCGGAGAAGAATTCCGCGTTTATGAATTTACCGGCATCGGCCATCTGATGGCACGTCATAATCCACGTATAACGCCACAATTATGTGTCAACAAGCCCACCCAATACCCTCTGGAAGTCTACTTTCCGGTTGCTCTGCACCATTTGTTTCAATGGGTGGACAACGGCATCCTGCCTCCCAGAGCAGAGCGTGTGCTTGTTGATCGCAACGTCAATAACGATGGCTCCCTGATGGCACTCGATGATCACGGTAATGCCCGGGGCGGCATTCGCAACCCCTATGTGGATGTCCCCTTTGCTCAATACATCGCCGGCAATACGCTGGCCGAAGGCCAGGATAATGCTCTGAGTGTAGTGTGCAGACTTTCGGTTTATGAAGTGCCGTTTAGCAAAGCAAAATTACGTGAGCTGTACGGCAACAAATCAACTTTTCTGCAACAGTTCGAAGACAATCTGAATCAGCATGAAGCTGCGGGCTGGTCCTTACCGGTTTTCCATGATCTGATCATGGCTGATGCTGAGGCCATTGAATTCTGATCTGTCCACAAGCTCATTCAGAATCAGGCAATCCGCCAGTCTATTGCGCACGTAAAAGCAGTATGAATACTTATATCCCAGTGAAAAATGTAAACACGCCGGTATTTTCCCTACTGGCTCTGTTGGTGCTGCCAATGCTTATTTTGTCTGGAGACCTGGCTATGGCCATTGAAGAACCTGATTTTGAAGTGATGAAACAAGAAGGTGATATTGAGTACCGCCGCTACTCTCCTTTTATCATTGCGCAAACTCTGGTGAAAGAAGCGCAAAGCAGAACCGATTCCAGCAATGTAGGTTTTCGCCGTCTGTTCAGCTACATCACCGGCGACAATACCGGGCAGGAAAAAATCGAAATGACGGCGCCGGTAATTCAGCAGGAAGGCAAGAATAACCGGGGCGAAAAAATTGCGATGACCGCTCCGGTGCAACAAGTTCAGAGCGATGAAGGCTGGCTGGTTTCTTTTGTGCTGCCTTTAAACTACACCATGGAGTCTGCCCCCATACCAGATAACCCGGACATTACCTTGCAACAGGTGGCTTCGCGCACCATGGCAGTGATTACCTTTTCGGGACGCTGGTCTGAAAAAAATGTCAGCAAGCACCAGGAAAAATTATTGGCAAGCCTGGCAAGCTCTGGCGTGAAGATTATTGGTGAACCAGAGTTTGCAGCGTATAACGCCCCTTTCGCTTTGCCCTTTATGCGGCGCAATGAAGTGATGGTAGAAGTGGAAATGAAATAAGAATTAATAAAAAAGGGAAGCAGAATTTCAATAATCCTGATTCCCTTTTTTGCATACTGCTGTTAATTTGGCTCCGAACCTTTTCGGTCCATGGCAACAAAGTACTAACCCGCAGCTGATCCAGGCGGTGTGGAAGGCGCCTTGATTTGTTTTTTCCTGAGTAACTTGTCCAGAGATTCCAGTGACATAATGTGATTATAGATCACTTCCAGTGCGCCACTCTTGCGCAACTCCAGGAATGTTTCGTCTGACAAATTCGCCAGCTTCTCACGGTCCACAATATAAAAACCGCTCACGTCATGTGTGGAGTCATCCTTGGAATTCTTGATCGACAAACTCTGGGGAACCAACAACTCCAGTTCATTCAGTTTGTTAACGAATTGCTTGGTCATTTCTTCCTGCTGGAATACTCTTACCAGGAATTCCTTCACTTCAAGCATCCACGCGGTTTCAGTTCCATCATCATTGAAGATGAGATTTCCTTCTTCCATGTTAAGAACGCTGGCATTTTCATAGATACCTATAAACAGCCGATCATTGGTTTCCGGATCAGGCTGAACGGCAAAAGGATAGCAACGCACTGAAGCGGGAAAGTAACCGCCTTTCCAGACGCCATCTTCAATAAACAGGTTCTCACCTGGCTCAAGCCCCCACATTACCGCAGCAAAGAAAGTGCCGGTTTCAGGATCTTTAACAAAAATAATCGGGTAATCGGTACCTGCTTTAACGAATTCCGGTGTGTAGATCTTGGCAAAATGATTCGGTGCAATATGATCAGTATTGCCGATATCCCTGATGTGCACCCCTTTATGAGCTGTCGACGTCAGGGAAACAGGTCCTACTGGTTTTTGTGGTTCAGCCATTAAAAATCTCCCCTTTTTTGGGTATTAATTATTAGTGATAAATTGACAAAGCGCGCAGTATACCAATTTGCAGGTGGCAGATGGCAAGTTACAAGTTAAAAATAGAAAGTTACCAACTTGAGCTGTTCAGGACTTTGTAAATTGGGCGTTACGGAACCACCGCATAAGCACGCGTCGCCACCACACAATCAAGCCGCTGACAAACATGACCGTAGGTAATACGCTGGCAAGAATCCATCCCCAGCGCGCGAAAATATTTTGCCCGCCAGGCTCAGCAAAATGGACATCACCGAAAAAGCCCAGCATTCCCCCCCGATTCCTGAAGCCTGCCTCAGCACCGCCAAACCACTCTATGATTGAATCCATTTGCCGCGGAAAGCCTAATTGAAAGCCGGAGACTCCCCAGGCGATCATTAAAATCAAAGCCCAGAAGCCAATAAAACTGTGCAGCTGCCAGAGTATCCCGCGTGAACTACCGGGTAAAATTAACAGCCCTTCCCACCAGCGCCGCTTCCCTTGCCACCAGATCAGCAAGCCAGTGATACTCATCAATACAAACAAAGCACCGCCGACGCCATTCACTTTACGACCTAGTTCTCTCCCCAGCAGCAGTTCTGTATGAACACTCGCCACCCATTCCACCGCCTCGATCATCCAGGGCCGGGCAAGCCCGTTATCCTCGCCGGTGTATTGATTGAAATAATGGGGAATAAACTCACCGTCTTTTTCCAGCACAATGAAGGTGGCATCGTCTTCATTGAACGCTTCAATGGAGAAGCCCAGGTTGTAGCCGGCATATACCTCAGCCATGCGCGCTTTTAAGGCATCCCCTTCCAGTGGCGAAGTTTCAAGAGGCTCCAGGGTTTTTGGCTCAAACCAGGTATAGAAAGGGGATTTCAGCAAGATCGCCGTACCGCTAACCGAGATCACCAATACATACAGACCGAAAGCGATGCCCAGCCACAAATGCACCTGGAATAAAGCGCGGCGTAACAAATGTGTTTGTGGGGCCTGAAGCCAGCGTTGCCATGTATTCATTGCCAAGAGCTGACCTTAAAGAACTGGTAAAACCGAGGGAATAAAGTCCAGCACGATTATTGCTCTCCTGCTTCTGGTGGTGCTCCAGGGCCAGTAGAGCCGGCAAACAGACGCTCGCCATTGGGCAATGTAACATCGCGGCCATTTGCCCGCATGGAACCATCACGAGCCTGGTAGCCTTCGACAATGACATCAGTCCCGCTTACGATAGAATCCTTGCGCCAGCCACGTCGCACCAACACCCCCGCAGGACCGGCTTCCACCATCCAGGTATCTATCGAACCATCGTCATTGCTAACATCTACATGCAGCCAGGAATGCGGATTGATCCACTCCATTCGATTGATCTTGCCTTCCAGTCGCACCGGTTTGGTGGCATCGAATTCTGCCGAAAAGGCATGATGGGCGAAAGTCGGCAGCGCCGCTAAAGGCAGCCCAAGAATTATAATGCACATTGTTATCCACTTTTTATACATTGCCCCACCCTTTTATCTTTTATCTTTTAACTTGTGACTTGCGACTTATCAGACGAACTGCGTTCGCCATGTCGGATATCGGCCTGCGGCCATCTTCCGCCCTACATTCTTTCCACTTTCCACTTTCCACTTTCCACTTCTATTGCGTTTCGCTATCGCGCGCACCACTTAAAATGTTAGACATGGCGTAGTTTCCCTCATGGCAGGCGTACTCCACCAGATCGTATTGTGCATTATCCAGCACCAAGGGAAACATGGCCGTCCAGGGCTTGCTCCACACTTCAGGGTCATCAACGGTGAACTGGTATTGCAATAAGTTCGGCGCCACGCGCGTAAAACGTTCTGTCAGCACCATGTTTTCACTGGAGCCCTGAAAGGAAACTCTACCATTAAAATTTCGCGTCTCAATCACCAGGGAATCTTCTTCCCACCAGCCGCGGGCCTGCCCCAGCCACTGCTTAATATTTTCATTAACCGGTGGCGCATCAATAGGAATAATCCGGTTTTCATGAATCATTTCTTTCTGAATCACCACACTACCCGGCCCCTGCACAATTTGCAGGCCATTGTTATACACCGTGGGCATCATGTGATTGGGCAGGCCCTGGGTAATACAACGCACCCATGAATTCAAATCTTCTGGCCCAGCCGGAACCGATTGTCCCTGATTACTGCTGGCTTGCTGACGTGCCAAAGCCGCATCTGTCAAAGCAGGCAGGCGGCCATCAGGAGGATCAATAATCATCGCCACCTGGGTCAGCGGTGCATTTTTGGTATAGCCCAAAGTGGTATCACGCCACTCTCTTTCATAACCCCAGATACTGCGTAAAGTGCCCCGCTCACGGCGCGCAGCCGCTTCCACCTGACTCAGAGCTTCGGTAGCAGGGACATCTTCGGGACGTTGCAAGGGTATGCCATGAGCAGCATCACCAGACCAGATACCTTGAATATCCGGCTCTCCCCACGGCGTCAGCGGAGCCCGATAATCTTCAATTTGAGTCAGAGATTCCGCATTTTCAGCCACCAATGCCAGCCCGGCCCAGCCATTTTCAACAATTGCCAGACGCACATTGTCCGGCCCTGTCAAAAATGCCCTGCGTGCCTGACTAAGAGCACCGGTCGGTACCGCAAGCGACTCAAGCAGTGGCTTGCCTTGATTGGCAAGACTTGTCGCCAAGGCGTTCAGATCAGAATCGGTGAAGGCAATATGATCCAGCGCCCTGCCCTCGGTAGGCGCAGGTTCCACGGCATCATGCACGCTGACCAACAACCAGGCCTCATCAAATTTCAAACCTTCAAGGGAGGCGGTGATATTGCTGCGCTCACCAGCAAATGCTGACTCATACCAGGCAAGGGTTTCAGCAGGATTAGTGGCACTAAGATGAATGTGATGGAAGCCGTTGTGATCAGGGTCTTGCACAAGTTCAATGCTGGTGCCCCAGGGATCAAATATAAATCCCACCGTAAAGAAACCCTCGATATCACGCCAGGCACGGCCATCATCAAAGCGCTGCAAGCGCACACCCATACCGCCAACGCCAATCTTTTCCAGCTCGTCTATTTTTGCGGCCACATCAGGGAAGGAGAAACTGATGTGATCAACGCCGGTTCCCTGAGTCGTTCCGAGGATAGGACGGGGCATAAACTCTATATCCATGCCATGACAATTAACCGCTCCATCACGACCAGCAACAGCTTCGCAACCAAGAAAGCGTGTATACCAGTCAACTGCCTGCAAAGGACTGGGTGCTGCCAACTGGATATGACTGATAGAACCAGCCTGCGCGGACAAAGGCAGCAAGCCCAGCAAAGCAATCAACGTAAAAATGGGAATTCGTCTGGTCATCATGATTATTCCTCCTCTCCATCTGCAGCGCGCCGCAAATGTCCGTAAAGAATTTCTTCGGAAAATTCCACACACTTATATTCCAGTACCCGGGCATTTTCTTCCAGACGCCGGTACAAGGGCATGCGTATACTCCATGGCCGGGTGAACACCTCGGGATCTTCAATGATGGCTTCGTACATCAGGGCAGTGCTGTTGATAGGTGTATAACGTTCCACAACATGCAGGCTACTACTGGCAAAATTACCAGCCCGATCAAACCAGGATTGACCATTAAAGCCAGCGGCATCCACCACCAGGGTGTCACCCTCCCAACGACCATGGGAACGACCCATCCAGGAATCAATCGGCGCTGCTTCAGGGTTTTCCTTATCCATATGAATAGTGCGACTGGCCTCGGCAAAGCCGTAGACCATCATTATTTTTTTGTCGCCATGCACAATCTGGAAAGGATAAGGAAGATAGGTAGCACGTGGGACGCCAGGCAAGAAACATTTGATCTCAGGATCCGCAGTGAAGCGATTGGCAAAATTCTGTTGTTTCTGTTCAAGCGCCCATGCCTGATAGGGAATTTCATTGCCAGCCACCACGCCCAGTCCGGGCGGTACAGCGCCGATAGCACCAAACTCGGGCGGTCCGGCCATGGGACCATGGTCCTGAATATCCCAGTGAGCAGTGCCAATGGCCTGCCAGACACCGTTCAGATCTGGATGCCCATCCCAGGCGCGTGGGAAATCTGCATCAGCAGCCTGGCCTGCCGTTGCCAGTAGCAGCAAACTTAATATGCCGGATTTAAACAAAGATTTCTGCACAGCCTGCCCCCTGCTGATCACTGGTAATTATTACCTGACTATGAATAATGCCATTATTTCAACACAGGATGATGACCCGATTAAGTGGGTAATGTCCAACCCTTCGTTCCGGAATCTGTTGAGGTGTGCTGCAAGCGCTCCATGCAACTATGTTCTGGTGCTTTATTTAACCGTTTAAATTGTCCATTCCTGAATCTGCAAAGCCCATGATTTATCAGGGAATTTGTTGCCGTAATCAATAAAACTGGTAGAATTTTCCGCTTTTGAACGTGCTAGACTAATTTTCATCCCCGGCACTTACTTTTTAAAACACCAATAAAATCTGGATCTCATGAAAAAAGCGTATTCACTTAAAGCAGGTATCGCCCTGGCACTGATCACCTCAAGCCCGCTGGTATTTGCCACCAACGGATATTTTACTCACGGCCTTGGCACCAAGAACAAAGCTTTAGCGGGTGCCGGAACTGCTACACCACAGGAAGCTATGGCTACTTCGGTGAATCCGGCTTCTGCGGTAGTACTGGGGAATAAATTCGAAAGCGGTATTTCTATATTTTCACCACAACGCTCCTATTCCGCCACAGCGAGTCTGGCTAATGGTCAGGGCGGCGCCTTTACTATTAACCCCGGTGAAGTGGACAGCGGTAGTGAATTTTTCCCAATCCCCTATATTGCCCGCACCTGGGATTTGAATGAAGACACTGCGATTGGCCTGTCCTTCTATGGTCGCGGCGGCATGAACACCGATTACATAAGCGGCTCGGCCACATTCGATCCCGATGGCCCGGGACCGGCTCCGGTGATGAGCTTGCCTGGACCCTACGGCGCCGGGAAAGCAGGTGTGAACCTGATGCAGGCATTTACAGACATCACCTATTCAAAGCGCAATGGTGATCTGGCCTGGGGCGTTGCCCTTGTTCTGGCTGGCCAGGCCTTTGAAGCGGACGGTTTCGCCAGTTTCACTCCCTACACGGAAACCTTCGCCGCTTCCGGTGGCACCACAATGCCTGCTTCCCTGAGCAACAATTCGCTCGACTACGCCTATGGCCTTGGTTTCAAGGTGGGCTTTATCTGGGATGCATCAGAGCGCATCAATGTCGCCCTGAGCTATCAAAGCCAGATCGAGATGTCAGAGTTCGATAACTACAGTGACCTGTTTGCCCAGGGAGGCGGTTTTGATATTCCTTCCAGTGTCCGTGGCGGCATCTCCTTCAATCTCAGCCCGTCCTCTGTTTTCCATTATGACGTTGAGCACACGCAGTTCAATGACATCGATTCTGTGGGCAATCCCCTGTCCAATTTGTTCAGTTGCCCAACTGCTGGCGCTGGCGGCACCGATCTGGGTTCCTGCCTGGGCGGTGATCGTGGTGCAGGTTTTGGCTGGGACGACATGACCACGCACAAAATTGGCTACCAGTGGGAACCCAGAAGTATGGAAGACTGGACCTTGCGTGTCGGCTTTAGTCACGGCAAGCAACCCATCAGGGATGAACAGGTTCTGTTAAACATGATGGCGCCGGGCGTGATCGAAAATCACATTACTGCCGGCTTCACCCATGTCATGAACAATGGCAAGGAATACAGCTTCAGTGTGATGTATGCCCCGGAAAAGAAAATCAGCGGGCCAAACCCTTTCGATCCAACGCAGCAGATAGAATTAAAAATGCATCAGTTTGAAATTGAATTTGGTTATAGCTGGTAAAAAACTAAAGCTGGAAAAAGGTCAGAGCAACTATTCACTTTTAGTGAAGCCTACTGGACACCAAACGATTTAAACTCACGCCTGATTCTGCTGCCTGGATAGTCAGCATACGGTGGGTTTCCGGTGGTACACGTACAACAAATTTACCACTGAATTGTCTTGCGGCAAAAGGCTGCGGAATGTCTTCATTATTTTTCTTCATCTGGGCAAGACATTGCCGAACCAGTTTTTTTATTCCCGCCAGAGCGGCTTCCTGGGTCTCATCAAGCCAGCTCAAACTGGCAAACTCTGCGCATAAACCCACATATTCCTGATCCTCCTCGGACCAGGTAACGCGATAAGTATATTTATCAATTACTCTTGCCATCACGCTCCTCCATTAAAGCTATTGCCTTCAACACCTGCCTGACCTGATAGGCTTTCGCCATACCCTGTTTATTCTGGATATTTATTCTGGGATCACCCCGCCAAGGAGTCGTATATATTCTATGGCTTGACCCAGTATTTCTGGCCTTGCCAAACCAGCTATCACATATTTTGCAAAGATCGCCAAAACGCACTCCCTGCGGATTGCTTTTCACCTGTTCAAGTATGGATTCAAGGCTGGCCATTAATGATATCACTATTGATACTAATATTTAATATGAATTTTCGCCTTCTCAATCTAGTGCCGATTCAGTCTGTCTGCCACATAAGCTGTTAAAAGAATCGGCTCGTTAAAGCTTTTACTTATTTTTGCTTATTGCATATTTTTTTCCCTTTATCCTTTATCCTTTATCCTTTATCCCGTCAGAAAATTTCACAGCCATAAAAGACAGTCACTAAAATATAAAGGACCTGAATTGTCATCCCTGAAAGCCTTTTCCCTGCTCGATCTCGCCCCCATTGTTGAAGGCGGCACCGTCCGTGATGCGCTGGTCAACTCCCGTGATCTGGCCCAGCATGCTGAAAGCATGGGGTATAAACGTTACTGGATGGCGGAACACCATAACTCTACCGGTATTGCCAGCGCCGCCACCTCCGTTGCGCTTGGCTATGTGGCCGAAGGCACCAGCACGATTCGAGTGGGCGCGGCGGGCGTGATGCTGCCAAACCATTCACCCATGATCATTGCCGAACATTACGGCACGCTTGCTTCTTTATATCCGCAGCGTGTGGATTTGGGATTGGGCCGTGCACCAGGCACAGATGGCAAAACGGCTTATGCCATCAGACGGGATAATTTCCGTGCTGACGAAACTTTTCCCCAGGACGTACAGGAGCTGCAGGCTTATTTCCATGAGGGCTACCACAACATCAAAGCCGTCCCCGGTCATGGTTTGCATGTTCCTTTATGGATCCTGGGTTCCAGTCTCTTCGGTGCCCAACTGGCTGCAGCATTGGGCCTGCCCTATTTATTCGCCTCTCACTTTGCCCCCGATCAGCTTGATCAGGCACTGGCCGTTTACCGTAAACAATTCAAGCCATCGGCACAGTTAAGCGAACCTTATTGTGGCGCTGCCATCAACTGCTTTGCAGCTGATAGCGATGAAGAAGGTCGAGCGCTGATGCGCGGCGTGATGCAGGGCTTTATCTATTTACGTCGCGGCCAGCCAGGCCCCTTGAAGCCCCCGGCAGAAAATTTATCCGACATTGCCTCCCCTCAGGAAATTGCCATGGCTGAACAGGTATTATGCGAGTCAGCAGTAGGATCGCGACAATCAGCGAGCAGTTTTATCGAAAGATTCCTGGAAAGAACCCGGGCAGACGAGCTGATACTCACCTGTCATTGCTATGACCATGAAGCCAGAGTGAAAAGTTTCGGCATTGGGGCGGATATTCTAAAAAGCCTTTAAAAATACTAAAAGAGCCTATTTACTGGCTTAAAAACAAGAATCGCGTTACCTTGCGCGCTTTTCCAGTCTCTGAACCGCTATGACATCTACCGCTTTTTCCAGCCTGTCCCTTTCTCCGGAATTTCTCGCCAATCTGGAATCCCTGCAATATAAAGAAATGACCCCGATTCAGGCTCAAAGCCTGCCGGTCATTTTCGAAGGCAAGGATGTCAAGGCGCAAGCCAAAACCGGTAGTGGCAAAACCGCGGCCTTCGGCATTGGTCTGCTTAATAAATTAAGGCCACAGGATTTTATTACCCAGGCGCTGGTGCTTTGTCCAACTCGCGAGCTGGCAGACCAGGTCAGCAAGGAGCTTCGACGCCTGGCGCGCCCTATCACCAATATCAAAATCCTTACCCTGTGTGGTGGCACACCGATCGGGCCACAATTCGGATCACTGGAACAACACTCACCGCATGTGGTGGTTGGTACCCCCGGACGAATTCTTAAGCATTGCCAGAAAGAAAAACTGAACCTGGATGATGTCGCCACACTGGTACTGGATGAAGCTGACCGTATGCTGGACATGGGTTTTCTGGAAGACATCAGCGCCATCATCAATTACACCCCGAAGCAGCGCCAGACTTTGTTGTTCTCTGCCACCTATCCCGAAGAGATTCAGCACATCAGCGAAAGTGTGCAAATCAGTCCAGTGACTATCCAGGTAGAAAGCCGGCATGACGACAGTGTTATCCGACAGCAGTTTTATGAAGTAGACAGAGGCCATAAAACCGAAGCGCTGATCAGCCTGTTAAAAAAGTACCAGCCTGAATCCTGCGTAGTGTTTTGTCAGCGCAAACAGCAGTGCCAGGAACTGGCTGATGAATTACGCCAGAAAGGCTTTCATGCTCTGGCTCTGCACGGCGATCTGGAACAAAAAGAACGTGACCGGGTATTGGTGCGTTTTTCCAATAAAAGCATTCAGGTATTAATCGCCACCGATGTGGCAGCCCGCGGCCTCGACATCAAGGATCTGGCAGTGGTAGTTAATTACGAAATATCACCGGACCCGGAAATTTATATACACAGGATTGGCCGTACCGGGCGTGCAGGCAAGGAAGGCCTCGCGCTGAGCCTGTTCCTGGCTTCCGAAATCAGAAAGGTGCAGGCCATCGAAGCCTACCTGGAAAAACCCCTGTTATTTAAAAGCATACCAACAAGTAGCGATGGCCAGACTCCCAAACCGACCATGGTGACTCTTATCATTGATAGCGGCCGCAAAAATAAAATGCGCGCCGGTGACATACTCGGTGCACTTACTGCCAACAAAGTCATCGCAGGCAAACAGATTGGAAAAATCGATATCTTTGATTTCGTGTCCTACGTCGCGGTGGAAAGAGAGATTGCCAAAGATGCTCTGGCGATTTTATCCGAAGGCAAAATCAAGGGTAGAAAAGTCCATGTAAGAAGAATGTGAAGTTCAGCCAATTATTAATGCCCTCTAGCTACTCCATTCCCTTTCCTTCTCCCTCTTTACTTATGGTATTTAGTCGCATAATTCGCCATTTGCAGTAAATTCTGCTAAAAAAAGTATTCAGAAAATAATAAGACATCCCTGTATTATTTTTTCCCTGGATAAACAATGAAAACCAACACCCGACGATATCGAGCGGGCCCATGCTTTGCAGGCCGGCTACCCGGTGGATGACATTACCAAGGGAACCGGACTGAAAGTCGACGAAACGCTGAAGTGACATGCCCGGCACTTTGACCGCCAACACGATTATTCCTGGTAATAAGATCCAAAAAATTAAAGACAGAAAACTCTGATCAAAATTTTTATAGATTCAAGGTTCTGGCTCAGAACCTGACCTGAACGGCTGCAATAAAAGGCTAAACAGGTTCAGGGATTTTTTATCCTGAAAGCCTTTCAGACCAATATCCATTTCGCTTTGCGCTTGCCGCGGGTTTTCCAGGTAGCTGAAAAAAATCCGGTCCCAGCAGCTGAGATTAAAACCAAAATTTTTATTATGCTCGCTACGCTCAACCGAATGATGAATGCGGTGCATATCCGGTGTCACCAGTATTTTCCTCAATCTTCTGTCCAGCAAATCAGACAGCTTGATATTGCTGTGATTAAACATTGATGTTGCATTCAAAATTATTTCTGCCAACACCACGGCGAAAGCTGAAGGCCCCATCACAAGTATCAACATGACCTTAATCACGCTGGACAACAAAATAGACAATGGATGGAAACGATTACCGGTAGTGAGGTCGTAATCCATATCAGTGTGATGCATGCGATGAAAGCGCCACAACACTGGCACAAGATGGTAAATGCGATGTTGCCAGTAAATTGTTAAATCAAAAATAATCAAAAAAATAATTGTGCCGAGCCAGCCCGGCAGCTCAATCTTATTTAACACACCCCAGCCATTTTCGCGGGCAAGCACGGCAACGCCGACGCCGGCAAAAGGAAGCACGATTCGAAGAAAAATCGTATTGAACACACTAAGGCCAATATTGCTTGCCCAGCGCTGAAGTTTTGAATAGTGCAAATTTCTTCTTGGAAAAAATAGCTCCAGCATCGCCAGAATAATAAAGAAGGAGATAAAAACTCCCAGCCTGAGACTGGATTCAGCATCTGCAATATATGTATTCATAGCATTAAGTAAATTTTAAAGGTTCATCAACTTGGGCAGCAGCATCAAACCCAATCCTACCGCAACCATGGCAATAGTGTTCTGGACCACATAAGGAAAAAGCAGCAAAGCGACACCGGTATAACGCATTACAGGATTTTCGCTTTTTTTCCCGTAGCGAAAATAAAATATACCAATTGAGCCAAACAAAAGCCCCCAGAGTAGTACGTCTTCATTCACTGTGGTATTGCCTTTTTTCTTCCTACCTAAGAATGGAAAATAATGTCGCCACGTTAATGGCTATTGATTTTGAAAACAAGCAGCCTGTTTACAAACTTCATTTTGAACAAGGATCTAAATATAAGACAGCCATGGCACCCCCTAACACTTCTGGTATTCTTGACGCAGTAAAAATGATAAAAAATTATTTGCAAAGGAATCCCCATGAACTTCAGCAAACTTGCAATCCACTCTGCGCTCTCGATACTGCTGCTATTCACTGTCTCACTAACCTGCGCACAATCCGGTACTGTAGAAGAAGTCTTTGTGCATGGTCATGCTCTGGAAGGCAACCTGGATGGCAATCCGGTGGAACGCTCCGTCTTTGTATATTTACCTTCCGGCTATGCCGACAATCCCGCACGTCATTACCCCGTGGTTTACCTGCTACACGGCTACGGCCTGCGCGCTGAACGCTGGATGACCTTGTTTGATATCGAAGGAGCAGCCAATCGAGCCATGAGTGGTTTGGCTGATGGCGATCAGGCCAGGGAGATTATCCTGGTTAATCCGAGCAGTTACACGATTTATGACGGCAGCTTTTATTCTAGCTCTGTTACCGCCGGCGACTGGGAATCTTTTATTGCCGATGATCTGGTGAACTATATCGATAGCCACTACCGCACTATTCCCGAACGCATGAGCCGCGGCCTTGCCGGGCATTCCATGGGGGGTTACGGCACGCTGCGCATTGGCATGAAACGCCCGGATGTGTTTTCCGCGTTGTATCCCATGGCAGCAGCCGGCATGATGGAGAGCGGTGCACCCAGTGACGCCCTGACCACTGCCAATACCTACACCACAAGAGAGGAAGTGGTCGCCCTGCGCTACCCCAATAAATCCACCTTTGCCCGTGCCGCAGCCTGGTCACCCAATCGTCTGAAGCCGCCCTTCTATGTAGATCTGCCGGTGGAGAATGGCGTGCAACGTCCCGAGATCCAGGCCAAGTGGCTGGCAAATTCTATTATCCCGATGCTGGATCAGTACACGGTTAACATGCGTCAGTACACCGCGATTCAGTTTGATGTAGGCTTACAGGACGGTTTGCTGAGCCAAAATGAACAACTCGATACAGCACTGACCCAGGCCGGTATCAGTCATACCTTTCTTACTTATGAAGGCGATCATAACAACAAGGTAAGTGAGCGTATCGAGCAACATTTGCTGCCATTTTTCTCAGAGCATCTGGACTTTGAGTGACATGCATTTGAAAAAAATTGTTGATTCTTTACAGTTAAAACTGCTTCTGCAAAGGCTCCACTTGCAGGAAGGACTTTAGTCCCAAAGCAAATCCACACTGAACTACAAATAAACACTACATGAAAAAAGCAATAACGAGGAAGAAAAATGACAATCTTCAGACTGACCAGTATTCTCATACTTACTTTGGGCTCACTGAGCATCCAGGCCCAATCCAGTTTCCCATCTGACATAAACGCCGATTCCCTGGCGCGCTTGCCCTATGTTAAACGCGCAGACCTGGATGCCGATGGTCAGGCCATTTATGACATGTTGCCGGGACAACGACCAGGCGGCGATGTGTCCGGCCCACTGGCTTGGCCTGCCTATAATCCTGGTGTCGCCAAAGCGCTGCTGGATTTACACAATGCCGCCGTAGCCGCCGAGACCCTGAATGCCTATGAAAGAGAGCTGGCCATCATGGTGGCCTGCCGTGAGACTAACTACCAGTTGGAATGGAATGCCCATGAAGCTGCCGCCTTAAGAGCCGGCATTCCTGCCAGCGTTTTGGAAATTGTACGCACCAACCAAAACGTCAACGGCATCAGCGAAAAAGATGCCACCATCATTCATCTGGGCCGACAGTTATACCGAGACAAAAAAGTGGATTCATCCACCTTCGCCAAAGCCCTTGAGTTTTTCGGCAACAAGGGTGTCATGGATATAGTGGCAGTAATGAATACTTATGCAGTCAGTGGTTTTTTTGCAATAACAGTTGATGAACATTTGCCAGCTGGCGAAGAAAGACTTTAGTAACGTAAAAACAATTTAACACCACCTCAGTAACCTGAATTTATAGACTAAAAAACATTGGAGCCCGACATGCGCCGACGCAACCTTTGCCAATCTATCGCCCTTAGCCTCATGGCTACCCCAATTCTGAATGCCGGGCTGGTTCAACAAGCCCAGGGGGCGCTCAGTGATATGAAAATCACCCGCATTCGCCTCTATAACCCCAGCGATACCAGCGGTCTGTCCGGCTGGATTAATCAAAGCGCCATTCTGGTGACTATTGAAACTGACTCGGGCCTTGTTGGTGTCGGCCAGGGCGGCAGCAAGGATTTAATCGAAGACATCGGCGGCATGCTCATTGGCGAGGACCCCTTCCGCATTGAATACCTGTGGAGCAAGATGTACCGTAACAAGTTCTATCCGCCTGGTCGGGAAAAGATTCATGCTATTGGGGCGCTGGACTGCGCTTTGTGGGATTTAAAAGCCAAGGCGCTGGACGTGCCTCTCTATGAATTGCTCGGTGGTCTGACCCGAAATCATGTGGAATGCTATCAGAGCTATGGCACGTTGAATGTGGACAACGCTCGCGACAATGCCCGCAGGATAATGGACGCCGGCTACCGCGCCGTGCGTTTTCATGGTGTCGACTACGATGAGAATCTCGTTTTCAATGCCAGAAAAGCAGTCGATCAAACGGCACGCGTGTGTGAACAGATGCGGCTTGGAGTTGGTGATGAAGGCGACTGGATACTGGATGCCCACACCCGCTTCGACCTTGCTGACATCACCCGCCTGATCAAATTGATTGAACCCCTGAACCCATTCTTTGTCGAAGACCCATTGCGCAATATCACTGACACAGTACAGTTTGAACGCCTGCGTAATCAGGTCAGCGCCCCTCTGGCAGCCGGGGAACAGTTCGGCGACATCATGGATGGTATTCGTCCTTTAGTAGAAGCAGGCTTGATCGATTACCTGCGTTGTTCCATGCCTAATACTGGTGGTATTACCCCTTTCAGAAAAATTGCCGGCTTATGTGAAGCCCATAACATTGGCGTGGTACCTCATTTCACTGCACCACTGGCTACCGCCGCGGTCAGCCATGCCATCTTCAGTATCAGCGGCCCGGTGCTCAATGAAATCAGCCGGCAACCTGTAGGCGACTATGTCAACGATTCCTACGACTTGCGTGACGGCAAACTCTGGCCCACAGACCTGCCCGGCATCGGTGCCTCCTTCCATGAAGATCGGGTAAATCTGATTGGAGAAATTAATTCGGCAAGAAATGATGGCTTGTACCAGGGCGAACCCTATGTGAGACCGGATGGCTCCTATCTGTATTTATAGGAGAAGCCCGCTATATACACTTTGTTATTTGACGCCATCCGCTTATACAATGCTCGCTGATTATCGGAGAACCTAATTATGAGAAAACTGTTACTCGCCCTGCTTTCTTTTACATTTATTACTGTTTCATTTCCAGGCATCGCCCAGCCTGGTGCATTCCGCCCGCCGCTACTGGATTGCGGACAACAGGGTGATGCGCAAATGATTTGCGGCACACGTGCCCCGGAAGATTTCGAAGTGACGCCAGATGGCCGCTTTCTGATAGTGGCCAAATATGGCCAGGGCGATGACTCGCCGCTGGATCTGTTTAATCTTACCACCCAGCAATTTACTGCTATTTCTCTCTCCTCCGAACCTTTATCTGGCTGGGGAGAATCCGCTTGCACTGAATCTATTGGTGATCAGGTTAGTCCTCATGGCTTATCCCTTTCACAGCGTAGTGCAGGTGAGTGGCAATTTTATGTGGTAAATCACAATGTGCGCGAATCCATGGAAATGTATGAGCTGTTACCGGAAGGTGATTCCTGGAAACTGGTGTGGCATGGCTGCGTTTTGGCTGACGTGCCGTATAACGATGTAGCCACCAGTGCCGATGGCAGTTTTGTTGCTACCCGGCCTACTGCATTTCTGGGAGAAGGCGACAATGTATTTAGCGGCGAAGCTACCGGTAACGTTGCACAATGGAATGCTGCTGAGGGTGAAAAGGTACTCCCCGGCACAGAAATCGGCTACCCCAATGGCGTACTGGTTTCCAGTGATGGCCGCTATGCCTATATCAGTGGCTGGACCACCAGCGATTATCACAAATATGATTTAAGGTCCCAGCAGGAAGTTAAGCAGGTGGATCTTGGCTTTATGCCGGATAACCTGACCTGGACGCCCAACGGCAAGATTCTGGCGGCAGGCATCAAGGGTATAGGCGGCAATTGTCCGCAAGAAAGTGATTTTCCCTGTCTACAGGGTTTTGAAGTGGTTCAGCTTGACCCGGATACCAGCGCAATCACGCGCGTGTTTGATTCAAAAGGACGCGCCTTGATTAATGGCACTTCCGTAGCTATCGAAGTGGGTGGCAATGTATATGTGGGTTCATTTCAGGGCGAGAGACTGGTGAAGTTCTCACGCTGATTTGTAAAATAAATTGGGGTCAGAACAGAATTTATTGCGCATCAAGAAATTCTGTTCTGACCCCAATTTATTTAAATTTCCGGTAGAGACGTTACGGGGCCCAATACAAACGTTAAAGTGACACCAGGAACCTTATTGAGAATCATGCTCGACGGACCCTCTTCAGTCATGATGCCAGGAATCAGGATTTCCTGGCTACCATAGTAGGCATGGCACGCTGTTCTCTCGGTACCAAGCTCATCAGGCGGGATTTCGGAAAGACTGGTAACAGCGTACCAACCATTGTTGTTGCGTTGTAATTCAGCTTGATAGCGCTGGTTGGCGTAAGCCACACTGCCCAGTCTTATGCGCCCTTCACTTTCCACCCATTCTGTACCAGCAGGCACCGTGTAATTACAGATTCTACCCAGGGCTTCAATACTCAGTAAGTCGCCAAGTTCCCCAGCCTTACTCAACAAATCCCCACAATCAGCATTGACGGTGAAATCCTGGTCCATGGCAATATCAGTTTCCAGTACATCAAAAGAGTTTTCCAGATTGCCGAACAAAACACCCAGGCCATTGAAAGATTCCAGGTTCGGATCCAGTTGCTCCACAACATCATATGGCGCGAGCAAAATAAAATTATTGGCTCGAAACTGGAACATGACGTAATCCAGATTAGCCAGATTCACCGGAAAGGTCAGGCCTACTTTGCCCTCTCTGGAGACCAGCGTTAGCAAGGCGTTTGTTGTCCCCAGAGACCGAAGAGGTAAAGGTCTGCCGCGCAAACTGAGATCGATTTCCCGACCTGCCACCTGCAGGGATTCCTGGTCATAACTGTATAACGGATCTACTTCGCAAAGCCCCACCTCAATGCGGGATAACAGACTGGTATTGATATAACGAATGGCCGATATCCTGGCCGGGTCGTTATAGTTAGTCCATATATCTTCACGACCGGGTGCTAACAGATCATTGCCTGCCAGAAAGCTTTGCTGGTGCTGAACACCCATCAGCTTGAGCAGGGTTGGCGCAATATCCATATGAGCCCCACGCGTTTCTACTACGCCACTTGCCCCCGCATTCAGAATATTTACAAACAATCTGCGATTGTATTCAGGCGGATAGAAATCCATGCCGGTATTTCGCATGTGCAGGTGGTCACTCATCATCAGCACTACAGTATTATCCCAGGCAGGGCTCTGTTGCAGGTGAGTAATAAATTTTTCTACCAGCTGGTCAGTACAATGTACTGCATGAAATATATTGTTATCGATAGACGGATAAGGAGTACAGCTTTCAGACACAGTGCCATCCGGTGGATGCGTATCTACGGTGAGCACCGTGAAATTGAAAGGCTGATCTGGATCGGCGGCCAGTTCATCAAACTTGTCAGTAGCCAGATTAAGCAAGGTATCGTCATATAAGCCCCAGTTGTTCAGGTACGTAGGGTCTTCCATCAGGGGAGTGAGCTCCTCCAGGCCTAGGACTTCCTCATAACCATGTGCTGACAGAAAAACGCCTTTGCCAGCAAATCGCGTGGTGGCACCTCCCATGAAAACATTCCGGTAACCGGCAGAGCTGAGGATGTCGCCAAAACAAAATCCTTCCTGCAGAAACCCGTTCTTCAAAATATCATTGCCACCAGGGCCGCTGGGAAATAAAAGTGGCGTTCCGCATTGGGATGAGAGTATCCCGGCTACAGTAAAGGTCGTGCCACGCGTTTGATAAATACTGTCAAACTGCAGCGCCGAACCTGACAAGGAATTAAGAAAAGGTGTCAGGTCAGGAAATACCTCCTCATCAGAATACATCCGCTCCATGCCTTCCAGGTAAATCATCACCACGTTCTTGCCTGCGACAATATCTTCGCTCATTTTATAAATGGCTTCTCGATTGAGATTGGTCGCTTCAAAATCGATATTTGAAAGCTGCAGCCCACGATTGGCATTGGCATCCTGCATGCTGATATTTGCTAATCTGAACAAGTCCGGATCCATCACCAGCACCAGAAACAAACCCGGCAAAATTAATATTGTGCGGTTATCCAGCGCCAGTGCCTGAACGCGGTATACGCTGAAGTACGCCCCGGCACCAACCCCGACTAAATACATAAAGGATAAAGTCGCCAGCCCCGGAAATGCAGTCAGAGCAAACTTCGCGGTTTCAGGACTGAAGTGGAAAAAGAATTCTTCGTTAAAACTTTCGCCCTGGTAATAAAAAGACACCAGACGTCCGGCCGCATAAAAAGCCAGAAGCTCCACCAGAACAATTGCGGTGAGACCTCTCACCCAGGGTGTGTTGATATGCACACTAAGACGCCAGATCAGAGCCAGCGCAAGAACAAGAAACAAGCCGGCGCGGAGAAACCAGACACCCGTATGAAAGAGATTGAAATACCAGCTGACAAGCACAGTAACAAGCAGCAGCACCGTGGTAAGTGCAGCGGCCAAGTGCATGACAAGTGTGTCTTTGGAGGTTTCTTTCATGTCTGGCATTGGTAGATGACAGGCATCCTGATTGGAAAATTTTAAAGGCTATAGTATAGCAGGGGATGTCTAAATCGTTTAAAAGGAAATCAGCTAAAATGAATGCTATCAGACTTTCTCAAATCCAGTTTTTCAGACTTTTGTGAATTTACCTTTATTGGTTAACCAAATTTGAAAAACTTCAGTAACACGGGGTGTAAACAGATAAGAATCACCAAAAGTTCGGGTCTAATAATTCTTTAGGGGATATGTGGTGCCCAGGCGAAGGTGAAGTCTGCCGTTTTTGAAGCGCAGCTTCGAGGCAGATGGAACGCGAGCGCCTTATCAGCGAGCTGGATTAGTTCTCTGTAGCTTGCACCTTGAGACTATCAGGATTAATAGAAATTTAGAGGACTAACCAAGAATCAATGGAATCAATGGGTCAGAGTTATTGATCCCTAATATTCTTGCCATGATGAGTTACCTAATACTTAATCGAATTATCAAGGACTCTGACCCCTTGAACTCCCAGAAATATAGCGGAAATACTCATCCGAACACAAGAATTGAACGTATGACTATCGCAGATTTAAATAAAATAATACCAAAAGTGTAATGTATATTATGAATTTCAGCCAACTTACTAACCTTAAAAAAGGATTTGTTTTTTTAGGTATATTCTTATTAGTACTTTCTGTGCTGATATCGCTATCTGTTCTAATTGGATTATTCGATTTAAAAAATTTCGAAGTCTTGGGCCACTCTGGACTTCGCAGCGTTGCTGCAATTGCAGTTTTAGGGTGTTTACTAGCTGCAACTGGATACTACGATGAATAACGGGAGTAATAATATGTTTAAGCAATCAGATTTTTTCATTCTTTTGGCAGTTGCGATTTCTTTTGCAGTCTCAGCCTATCTTTGGTTCTCAGGGCAGCAAGATGAAGCACTTTTTACCGCATTATGGGTGCCTTCAATATTATGTTTTGGGATCTATTTCAAGCTTATGGCTATTATGGGGAATAAGAAATGAGCACTGTTATCCTAGCTTATATTGCAATTTTCGTCTTCACGCTGATGCTGATTGGACTATTTCTTTCGGCTCGTGAATTTCTCAAAGTAAGCAATGACCCATCTCAAGTAGTAGGTGAAAATTCAGATCTAAAAAAACCACAAAGCAAACAATAAATCTAACTAATAACGGAGCACTTGGCGCGGAATGGTAGTTTCTAGTATGAAAGTCTTTGGTTAGTTAATGACGTTAAATATAGCTGTTATCGAAAGGCTCAAAGAGCTACGGCAAAGCTTGTTAAGTGAAGATACAGTCATGTGGGATGAAGTTAACGCCGTTGAGCGTGACCTCAAGTTTCTGCTTGGTAATGAAGTGTTAGCAAGTGAAGTTAGCCAGACTGAAAAAGAGCCCCATTAGTGGCCCCCTTCTTCCAGGCCAAAACAGCCACAGGAGAGGAGCCCTACTGCAATTCCTGCATAGCGCCGCAACATCTGGCAGTACGGCACAGAGAAGCCTGGTTAATAGCTGGGCTTTTTTATAAGTGGAATTAATGTGGCTGCTGCTTTCTAAAATGCCTTATTAAGTATCTACCCAGCCCCTGTAACAATACAGCGACCCATCCGCCCTACCCCCGCCCCTATGAAGAAGCCCCTGTCTTTTCAAGCAGATAAAATTAATTAGAGCTGATTATCTACATTTTTATCTACACGCTAGAAATACGAGGGAATGCAGACTTATAAACGTGGACTTCCCAGCCTTTACTAGACATTTTCTAGCTTGGAAAAATAGTCTTCTTCAAATTTCACTGGAGAAATACCTCCAGTATGACTATGCCGTTTAATCGGATTGTAGAACATCTCAATAAAATTGAATATCTCTGTCT
>CAWUSW010000042.1:0-18429 GCA_963925675.1 uncultured Pseudomonadales bacterium | reverse complement strand
GTTATGGCACTGGCAATGACCACCAACAGATAGAGATTGAGAAGAGGGCTTTCAACATCCCCGGTATTCCACAGTACCCAGGTGATAAAAAAAATCATCACCCAGGTTTCTATGGCAATTTTCCAGGTGTATTGCAGATTGTTAAGATTAACGTAATTGAAGTAGTTGAAGCCAAGAACAAAAAAGGCATACGCTAACATTGATAGCATCATCGAGAAGGGCTCTGCGGTGACAGTGGATCCCGGAACCACAAAATAAAGAATAACAAGAATCAGCAACAAGAATTCAATTTCTGTCAGACGGCGAGAAAATCCTTTTAACTCGGTTTTCTCAATATTTAAATCCATCGACTTTTCTTTTTCTGAACTTTTCATCAGGACATCTCATGAAACTATTATCTAACGCTTTTAGATTTTATTGCGAGATAACAGTATAACACGGTGAAGAGATCAGGCAGGCTTTAAAAGTTAACTCCCCTCCTATCATTCTTCTAATATATACCTTGTGACTTACCAGACGATCCTTGTCCGCCATGTCGGAGGACGGGCCGCGCCCTTTTCCGACCTGCATCTTGTACCTTTTAACTTTTATTTCAAGTATGCACGCAAGCGTGTTGGGTATTCTTTGTTTTGCAAGGTTTGCCGATAAAGTGACAGCTCTTCTTGTAAGCAGGGTCTGAGCAAATTGATTTCATCTTTTTCCAACACGGCTACTGGCAAGCCATTTTCAAATAAGATGCGGTTTTTTGCAAGGTTCGGAATTTTTCTGCCAGGTAAAATGATACCCACTAAATTTAATGGGTCTGATGCATTAATAACTCTGCGACTAACTTTATCTTCAGCTTTTTCTTTTAACTGAGCTGCACACTGGCGCAAGCCCTTAACCGTTTCCTGCAGAGCAAATTGCTCTCCTCCTATACCCGCAATGAACCGCCCGCCTCTTACTTTTCCCTGCAACTCCATGCGCCGCAGTTTTAACAGGAGCATGCGCCAAGGAGGTGATTGGTTTTCCTTTTCCATGGACTTCCTGCTGACTACCCCCCAACGCTGTAAATAAATGTTGATAAGCGCTTCCAGATTTCTCTCTTCCTGCTCCTGGTTTTCTTCATTCACAGTTGACGCTTTATTAATCAGAACCCAGCGGCCAGCATCCTCAATTTCGTAGAGTGAGCGGCGCCACTTGCCAATACGTCCTTTATTATTTTTCTTACGAGTGCCGGAGAGTAAGGCTCGCATACCACTGAAACTATCACTGGTGACGACACCCAGGCTAACCAGCTCGGCGAGGCCATTTTCAGCGCGGGTTTTTATAAGGCCAGTCTCCCTGACTATGTCCAGGAAAAAACTTGCTCCCGATCCCGCTAACACGTCCCTGATCTCCCGGGCATCACTGCTCATGACCCGCTCTGATTCGGCAAAATGACTGGTTAGCGCAGCCCATAGGGAAAGGTTGTCACGCTGTACCAGGTTAATCGGGGTGGTTTTTATTGGTCCTGATTTAGGGCCAGAAGGATTGCCTTGTTTATCCAGTCTGGATTGCGCTTTCTGCGCTTGTGAAGAGGTGATAAATTTTCCCCAACTGACTCGCCCACTAAGGCACAACATATCCAGCAATGCAGGATCATAGCTGGCCAAACGGCTGGGTAATATATCGCTTTCCCAGGCCGAGGCCGGCGCACTTATACCATCAAGTTTTTTCAGAACACGCAGCAAGCTTTCATGATTTGCCGGGACGGGTAATGCCTCTTCTTCTGCGAGATTGCGCACTTCATGATGCTGAAAAAGAAATTCCATATAAGCCTGTAAAGATACAGGCTTGATACTTTCCCGGTGGGCATCAATTGAATAACGATGAATGCGTTGTAATAAAAGACGCTCACACCATTCTTCTCCTAATGCTCCTAATGCCCCCAGCTCGCTTTCTACCGAAACAGCACCAGGCACCAGGGGCGTATATCGGCCCTTAAACACAAAGCCCTCGCTCTGCAATCCGTTCAGGGCAAACTCAATATCAGAAACCGGTAATCCAATATCTCTGGCGAGACGAATTGCAGTAACCGGCCCAAGTCCTTCAAGCCTGCCCCGAGTGATCTCGGTAAGTGCTTGCTCTCTGCTCACTTCAACATGTTCCGGTAATTGCGCATGTATTAATGCCGGCTCATAAGTAAATGGCAATTTCAACGCTTCAAACCAGGCCAGCCTTTCTGCAGCGATCCACAAGCGTGATTCTCCATGGCAAGCAAGAGTGACACGACCTGACTGCAACAATGGCTCCAGATAAACCCGATAACTCTCACCATCCGGACCCTGACTCATTTCAGCATCGGACATAAACCCAAGTATCATCAGTGCATCGTGCAATTCATCAACAGAGCGTATCCACGGCCAGGCCTCTTCTTTAACCCTGCTGATAGCATCCATATCCAGACTGCTGTAATCGTCCGATTCTGCCGGGTCTAACCAGCTACGATTACGAATGGCATTGGTACGTCTTTCCTCAAACGGCGCATCGTCAAGAAAAGCATAGGGACGCGCATTAATTATTTCCTGGGCAAACGGGGATGGTTCACGCAAATCCCTCGCTACAAGCTCCAGTTCATTTTCTTCAATGGCTTTTAACAGGGAAATCAATTCATCCAGATCCATAGCTTCGGTAAGACAGTCATGGATGGTTTGTTGAACAAGGGGATGATCAGGTACCTGCCTTTTCCCAGTCAGATTTTCCTGACAAGCGAGTTGATCGGGGAAAACCTGTGCGATCAAATCTTCTGCATTCATGCGCTGAAATTGAGGTGGTACTCTACTGCCATTACGATTGCGCTGGATTGCCAGTGCGCGGGTTGCATTCCAGCGCCAGCGCGACTCAAACATAGGGGCATCGAGCAAGGCCTGCACCAATACCTCCCTGACTGTGGCAGAGTTTAAATAATGAAAGACATCTGCTACCTCAAAACTATGCACGGGCCCCAGAGAAATAACGATACTGTCTTCATTGGCCGCCGCCTGTAATTCGAAATTAAAACTGCGACAAAAACGCTTGCGCAATGCCAGACCCCAGGCTCTGTTCATACGACTGCCAAAAGGAGAATGAATCACCAGATGCATATCTCCGACTTCATCAAAAAACCGCTCCATAACAATTGCTTGTCGGCTCGGCATAACGTTCAGGGCGTCACTACCCGTTTTCAGATATTGTACAATTTGCTGCGCAGCAGAAAGCTGCAAGCCAATTTCTTTCACAAGAAAATCTACAGCCGCTGATACCGACTCATCAATGAATTCACGCAAAATAAGACGCAGTCGGGAAACAGATTCTGAAAGCTCCTGACTTCTACCCCCGCCTTCACCGATCCAGAATGGAATGGTTGGCGGCTGGCCACTGGCATCAGCTACGCGAATCTTCAGCCCATCTATTCGCAGCATGCGCCAACTATGATGTCCCAGGGTAAAAATATTTCCAGGCAGGGATTCCAGCGCAAAGTCTTCATTCACACTGCCAACCACAATATCTTCGGGGTCCAGCACAACCTGATATTCGAACATGTCGGGAATAGCGCCACCGTTGGTCAAGGCAGTAAGCCTGGCAGCTTTACGCGGTCTGACGCGGCCATTAATCCGGTCTACATGCAGTAAAGCGCCACTGCGGCCTCGCCTGCTGGTATAACCATCGCCAAGCATTTGCACAATCTGATCGAACTCCTGGCGCTGCAAATCCCGGTAAGACCAGGCCTGACTAAACAAGGCAAAAAGTGCATCCAGGGCCAGGCCTTCATCCTCATTTTCACAGGCCCCGGCTTCCGCCACAATGTGCTGCGAAAGAATATCCATGGGTTTGTCAGGAATACATAGCTTATCCAGCTCTCCGCGCCGGACACTGTCCAGCAAAGCGGTACACTCAACCAAATCATCCCGGGTCAGGGGAAAAAGAATGCCTTTTGGTATGCCGCCCACCTGATGACCACTGCGCCCTACTCGTTGTAAAAAAGCAGAAATACTTTTGGGAGAAGAAAACTGCACCACCAGATTCACCGATCCAATATCAATACCCAGCTCCATAGAAGCAGTGGCAACCAGGACACGAAGCTGTCCATTTTTTAATCTTTGCTCGGCACTATGGCGATGCTCCTTGCTCATGCTGCCATGGTGAGAACTGATAACATCTTCTCCAATGCGCTCACCCAGGGAGAGAGCCAGGCGTTCTGCAAGTCGCCGTGTATTCACGAAAATCAAAGTAGTCTTGTGGCTTTGCACCAATTCCACCAGGCGCTCATACAATTCTTCCCACACTTCATTGCTCATCAGGGCCGTTAATGGCGACCCCGGCACCTCCAGACGAACATCCAGCTCTTTCTTGTGGCCGCCATCAATAATTACACAATCAGTGACACCATTTTTTATGTGCCTGCGGCCCACCAGATATTTAACAACTTCAGTAATGGGTTTTTGTGTGGCGGAAAGGCCAATACGCTGCAAGGGCCTGCCAGTCAAGTGTTCCAGCCGCTCTACCGACAAGGCAAGATGGGCGCCGCGCTTGTCACCCAACAAGGCATGTATTTCATCGACTATCAGGGTATCGGCATGTCGCAAAAGATCCCGCCCGCCCTTACTGGTCAGCATCAAGTAAAGAGATTCTGGTGTGGTTACCAGGATATGGGGCGGGTGCTTCAGCATTTGCTGACGCTCATACTGAGAGGTATCACCGGTTCGTACAGCAACCGAAATATCTATTCTCGCCGCTCCCTGACTTTCAAGTTTTTCGAAGATACCCGCAAGCGGCTCTTCGAGGTTGCGGTGAATATCATTGCTAAGGGCTTTTAGTGGCGAGATATAGATAATCTGGGTACGCTTTTCCAGCATGCCACTGATTGCTTTTTGCACCAGGCGATCAATAGATACATAAAAAGCAGCGAGCGTTTTACCACTCCCGGTGGGAGCCGCAATAAGTGTATTGCGCCCCTGCTGAATCGCCGGCCACGCTTCCTGTTGGGCAGCAGTGGGCTGTCCAAACTTTTCTTCAAACCAGGCTTTGCTGACTGGATGAAATTTGTCAAAAAACATTATCTATCACGGCCTTGAATCAAGGGGGTTACTGAGAAATTTTACTGAAAAGCTTAAGTAAAGACCTGGGGAGCCTCTGATCAACGATGACCCATCGTTAATAAACTTGTCTGCAAATAGCGCGGAAGAAGTTTAATGTGCAAATAATAAGAAACGTAATATCCATTCTCAAAAAAAATATTCCAGCTCAGTTTTACCTTGTATAGTAGCCTTTCCGTTATAAACACACTACCGTAAAAACCAGATTTCAATCAATCGCAAGCACTCCAGGCTATGGGATTAAGCATAAAATACAAACTCTTTTTTGCCATCTTGTCGGTGCACCTCATCGTATATGTGGCAATGTATGGCATTGGTCGTTACAGCTTCGACAGTGGTTTTCTGGATTACATCTCTCGTATTGAAGAAAGACAGGTACCTGCTCTTGTTGAGGGGCTGAAAAGCTTTTATCAACACACCGGATCCTGGGACCCCATCCGTGAGGACTTCAGCAAGTTTGGCGAATTGATTCGCGAAAGTATTGAAAGCACTGTGGATCCAGAATTTGATGCACCACGGGGCGCCCAACGCCCTACACCCGCGCGCTTTTCTCCAAATGACTGGTATTACACCTCTGAGTACAGCCCGGCAAGACCCTATATAGCCCTGCTGGATGCTGACCAATCCATCATTTGGGGTAGCGAAGACGCTATACCGGCAGCCAACCAGAATCCCATAATAGTCGGGGGCAACACCGTCGGATATCTGGCAGTGACCAGCAGACAGGTATTGTCCGAACAGGCAGACCTGCTCTACACAGATCAACAGAAACAATCTTTTATCACCTTTGCCCTGTTTCTCGGCATTATTTCTGCGCTAATCGCCTTCCCACTTTCCACCTTTATGGTAAGGCCTATCAGGGAACTGGTTGATGGCACCAGACGACTGGCGAATGGAGACTACAATTCGCGAATTCCGGTCAGCGGCTCTGATGAACTGACCCAGCTTTCTGCAGATTTTAATTTACTGGCAGATACCCTTGATCAGAACAGGCAGGCGCGCCAGCAATGGATTGCCGATATTTCCCACGAGTTAAGAACACCGCTTTCTATTTTGCAAGGTGAGCTGGAATCTCTGCAAGACGGGATTCGCCCGATGAATCCAGAAACCATCAATTCCCTGCATCATGAAGTTGTCCATCTCAATGCCCTGGTTAATGACCTGCATGAACTCTCTATGTCCGACCAGGGCGCGCTGATTTATGAAAAGGAAAAAATAAATCTTAGCGAGATTTTTGAACGCTCGCGGGACATGAACAAGCAAATGCTTGATAAACATCAGATAAAGCTAATTCAGGGTATTCATTCCCGCTCTGCTGACGACCAGATAAACGTGACCGGCGATGAAAACAGGCTAATCCAATTGTTTGATAATTTATTTCAGAATTCTTGCCGTTACACTGATGATGGTGGCGAGCTGGTTATCTCCATTTCTCAGAACAGAAAATCAGTAACCATCGAATGGTATGATTCAAAGCCGGGCGTCACCGATGAAGACTTGCACCACCTCTTCGATCGTCTTTATCGGGTTGATTCTTCACGCAACAGAAAACAGGGCGGTTCCGGTCTTGGACTGGCGATCTGCAAAAACATCGTTGAAGCCCATGAAGGTACCATAGAAGCAGAGCATTCCAGCCTGGGCGGGCTTAAATTGGTCATTCAACTCCCTTGCCTTGAAACCTGAAAATCCTCCTGCGTTTCATTTGCTCCAGCCTGTCTCACGAATTACACTAGCACTCCAGGTTAAAAGGTTTAAATGATTATGAGCCAACATGTGTTAATCGTCGAAGACGAAGTAAAAATTGCCTCCTTGCTAGAGGACTACCTGCGACAAAGCGGATTTGAAACAGACACTCTGTACGATGGTTCCGAAGTAGCGCAATGGTTAAGCGAAAACAGCACCAATGTTATTTTGCTAGACCTCATGCTCCCAGGTAAAACCGGCGTGGATATTTGCAAGGATGTGAGAAAGCACTCCAGCCTGCCTATAATCATGATTACTGCAAAGGTCGAAGAAATTGATCGCTTACTCGGTCTTGAGCTGGGTGCCGATGATTACATTTGCAAACCATTCAGCCCCAGGGAAGTAGTAGCCCGGGTAAAGGCTGTGCTGAGGCGTGCAGATAGCACCGAAAAGCTTTCTGACAAAGGCTTGCTGCTGGATACCGATACTTATAAAGCCACCGTTAACGGGCAGGACCTCAATCTAACAGCAGTTGAGTTTCAATTACTGAAAGTCTTATCTGACCAACCGGGAAGAATATTTTCTCGCAGCGTGTTAGTGGATAAAATTTACAATGATGGTCGTGTTGTCAGTGACAGAACGATCGATAGCCATATTAAAAAGTTACGCAAGAAAATTGCAGAAAAACTCCCTGATGTTGAATTGATTCACTCACTTTATGCGGTGGGTTACAAATTTGAATGGCTATAGCCTGCAAAGCTGAACCTCAAGACCCTAGTTTTATGATGAAGGAATCCTTCCTGATGCAAATCAAACCTTTCGTATTGCGAACTTTATCTTTGCTGGTATTTCTTTTTTCAAGCAGCATAAGCTTTGCCCAGGAACAGACTTTTGAAGACTGGTTAATGGCGCTAAGAGCTGATGCACGCAGTCAGGGTATTAGTAATGAAACCCTGAACGCAGCTTTTGCCACAGTAGAAGCACCTATTCCACGAGTTCTTGAACTCGATCGTAGCCAACCTGAATTTGTACAAACCTTTACTGGCTATATGCGCAATCGGATGAGTCAGGCGCGTATAGAACGTGGCCAGGCATTACTTGAAGAACACCGCGAACTGTTTCAGAGGATTCAAAATGAATACGGTGTACAACCGCATTACCTGGTTTCCTTCTGGGCTCTGGAGAGCAACTTTGGTGATTTCACCGGCGGCTTTTCAGTAATTAATGCATTGGCCACACTGGCCTACGACCCACGCCGCAATGACATGTTCCGTAGTGAACTTATCACCGCTCTACGGATTATTGAGGAAGGCCATATTTCAGCTGAACAAATGTCCGGATCATGGGCAGGCGCCATGGGCCAATGTCAGTTTATGCCAACGACTTTTTATAGTTATGCAAAAGATGGCGATGGTGACGGCCGCATCGATATCTGGAATAGCGTTCCTGATGTTTTTGCCTCGGCAGCAAATTTTCTTTCACAATCAGGCTGGCGCGGAGATGAACGTTGGGGCCGCGAAGTAATTCTTCCAGAAGGCTTTGATTTCACACTCACCGGCACCGGTGTCAGAAAGACAGTGACTCAGTGGAACAGTCTTGGTATTACCCGAGTGAATAAATCACCTTTGGGAAATGCTGACCTGGAAGGCTCAATCGTTTTACCGGCGGGATCTAACGGCCCGGCTTTTCTTGCCTATAATAATTTTCGCACCACTATGGTCTGGAATCGTTCCACCTACTATGCGATTTCAGTTGGGCATCTTGCCGATCGCTTTGTTGGCGGCGGCCCAATAATAAATATGCCTGAAAATGAAGAACGCCCTATGAGCCGGGAACTGGTGACGGAGTTGCAAACTCTGCTAAATGCCCAGGGAGTCGATGCAGGCGAACCTGACGGGATTTTGGGGTCAAGAACCAGAGCTGCGGTTCGCGCCTATCAGGAACAGGCCAACCTGCCCACCGACGGCTATCCATCCTTTGAATTACTGGAACAGCTGAGAGAATTATAGGAACTACATTCGAGATTTTTCGTTGCCTTATTAGACGTTAAAATTTTGCTAGCGTAGCGAGCGAAGGCCAGACGAGGAAAAAGGTAGATTCGAGCGAGGCAGTTTACTTCAAGTAAATAACGAGTCTCGGATTTACCTCTTGACGAAGGTTGGCCGAGCGCAGTAGCTACTGCAAGTTAGCATTTATTAGTAGTACTACCCAGCCTTTGCGGCATTAACCAGATCAATAAGTCCGCCCGGTGTCTGTGGATTTGGAACAAGATCACCATTAATAAACATAACAGGCGTGCCGCGGACACCGGCGCGAATCCCCCCTTGTTGATCAGAGATTATCTTGGCCCGCACTTCTGGCAACTCAATATCCGCGCGTAAGCGCTCCATTTCAAGATTCAACTGCTCAGCATAGCCATCAAAAAACAGTGCCGGATCTTCTAAAGCACTCCAGACAAGCTGATTGGAATAAAGCAGGTCATACATTTCCCAAAAGCGTCCTTGCAAACTTGCGGCTTCCGCATAACGGGCCGCCTGAAAAGCAAAACGATGCGTGTCCAGAGGAAAGTGCCTGAACACAAATTTTGCGTCATCTCTGAGTCGAGGCCAGGCTCTAACGATAACGTCAAATTCAGTCAGACAAGCAGGACACTGAAAGTCACCATACACTGTAATCGTAGTATCCGCTTCTGAGTTTCCGCGTACGTGATCAGCTTCGCCAATAATATCTGGCGGAAGAACTGGCGGACCTGAGAAAATTCCCTGATAAAAAACAAAAAGCGCCAGGGGAACCAGTATAACCACAGCGGCTTTCAGCAACAGTGAGCTCAGTTTTTCCTTACGTTTTGCGGAGGCCTTTTTTTCCTCTTTTATTTTTTGTCTATCTTCTTTCTTTGACATGATGCCCTGCGTCTATTCAAATTTTTCAATGTTAAAAATAATTAGTAACGTCTTAATTTGCCATACCCGGTTCTTCATCTTTACTGACACCATACTTCATGATTATCGCAATGGCGCTTAGCAGGATAATACCTGCCAGAATATAACCAATATTAAACAGGCTGCCATTCGCCGTGGCGACAATGCCGTAACCTATCGATCCGGTAAACAGCGCATAGTAAATAAAGACCATCAGGGTTTTCCGAATCACTTCCCCTTCCCTGCCAATCAAGCCAACCACGGCGGAGGCGGCTACCACGTTATGCACACAGATCACATTACCGGCTGCACCGCCCACTGCCTGTAAGGCGACAATCCAGGTCGGGTCGGCATTAATTTGTATGCCAGTTTGAAACTGAAAGGATGAAAACATCATATTACTAATCGTGTTACTGCCTGCCACAAACGCACCCAGACCACCTATGAATGTAGAAAAGAATGGCCATGCGGTTCCGGCAAGAGTAGCGACCCCTTCTGCCAACTCTCTGGGCATTTGATCATAACCTGAGGCACCACCATCTGAATTCAGAAAGACCTGCACCATGGGCACAGTGAACACCAGAGCAGCACCTGCCGAAAAAATGGTTTTAGCCGATGTTTTCCAGGCATTAACATAGGAGCGGCTGTCCATGCCATGCAGAAAATAAGTAATAATCGAGACCGTAATAAACAGGGCCGCGGGCGAGTAAAAAGGCTGTATGGACTGGCCGATACTGGTACCGAATATATCACTGACAGTAAAAGTGGCCATAGAGCCGCGCAACATGTCCAGCAAGGGCAACTGCGGTAAGCGGGTCAAAATAAGCAGGCCTGCCACAAATATATAGGGAGCCCAGGCTTTAAATAGACTCATTGTGGCGCCATCAAACTGCTTTTCTTTCATTTCAAATTGCCCAACCCAGTGTGAGTCCCATTCACTGCGTTCAGGGAATAACCATATCTCATCGTCTTTGGGCATGAGAAAACCCTTCCTTGCCGCAGTCACCACGATGGCCAGACCAATAAGACCGCCGAATAATGATGGAAATTCCGGACCCAGATAGCGGGCAACCAGCACATAGGGAATAGTCATGGAAAATGCCGCAAATATAGCGAATTTCCATATTTTCATGCCCTCAACAAAGGATTTGTTTTTGCCAAAAAACTGGGTCATTACACAAACAAGGATCAAGGGAATAAAGGTTCCAGCGATGGCATGAAGAAAGGCAACCTTCGCCGCAATGAATGAAATAAAATCATACCACTCGTAGCCCAGCGCTTCCGAGTAGGCAACTATTTCGGGATCACCTTGCAGACCGGTGAAAACACCCGTCAGCATCGGCGTTCCAAGTGCGCCAAAAGAAACCGGTGTACTTTGAATTATCATTCCTGACACCACTGCCGCCATGGCAGGAAAACCAAGACCCACCATCAAAGGGACAGCCACTGCCGCTGGTGTACCAAAACCAGCAGAGCCTTCAATAAAAGAGCCAAACAGCCAGGCTATGATGATCACTTGTATCCTGCGATCAGGTGTAATATCGGAAAAGCCCTTGCGGATACTCTGAATCGCCCCGCTTTCCTGCAAGGTGTTTAACAGCAAAATGGCGCCAAAAATAATATAGATCAGCTCAATAGCATCAATTAGACCGTTAACAGAGGCTGCCATGACCTTAATAAAGGGAACCTGCCAGATGAAAAGTGCCAGCAATACGGCAACGATATAGGATATAGGCATCGCACGACTTGCCGGCCAGCGCAACATGACCAGAAAGACTGCTACTGAAATAATAGGCAAAAGCGACAATAAGGCCAGAACACCGTTGGACATAACAGTTCCTTTTTCTTGTAATTATTAATTTATCAGCCGCCCGTTTTTTTATAGGAATCTTTGTTCCCTAGCTTTAATCAGCTGTGCCGGGCGATCGGAAGCAACCAAGCATAATGCAGGTCACCATGTTGCACAAGGCTTGCTATGTGCCCAAACCATTTGCACAGACATGCAATAACATCCACGTCAGTTATACTTATTCCCTGCACATTTAATGACTGGTACTTTATTTTATTAGCCATTTCAGCGACGGGATTGCTATAATCCGCGCCCTAAATTTACCGTCCATGGTGAAATGAGAACCAAGGCCAACGGTCTTAATAACTTTAACCCGTTTATTCCACGCAAACTGATTTGGCAGACATCACATCAGGGAATAATAAGCGCGCATGACACTGGCTAAAAAGTTTTTGAGAACCAGCTTTAAGAACTATTTTGAGAAATAAGGGATGAGTGCAGAAAACGAAGAAGTAGTTGCAAACGATTCAAGGTCTCACCAGAGTCAGACTCTGGAAGATGTTGTTGTGCGCTTTGCCGGAGATTCCGGTGACGGCATGCAGCTTACTGGCTCAAATTTTACCGACGTTACTGCCTTATACGGGAATGACCTGGCCACTTTCCCGGACTTCCCGGCGGAGATTCGCGCCCCTGCGGGATCAACCTTTGGTGTATCCGCTTACCAGATATATTTTGGCTCAGATGACATTACCACGTCAGGTGATGCCGTCGATGTTCTGGTCGCCATGAACCCGGCAGCACTGACCACCAATCTGAACACAGTCGTCCCTGGCGGGCTAATTATTGCCGATTCAGGTGCCTTCAGTGATAAAAACCTGAAGAAAGCCAACTATAAAAGCAATCCTCTGGAAGATGGCTCTCTGGATGCCTATCGACTTTTGTCTATCGACATCCACTCGCAGGTACTTTCTGCAGTAGAAAAGTTTGACGTAGGACATAAAGCGGCACTGCGCTGCAAGAACATGTGGACACTGGGCCTGGTACTTTGGCTGTTTGACAGGGAAAAAGACACCACCACTGAAAACCTGCAAAAAAAGTTTGCCAGCAAACCGGATATTGCCAATGCCAATATCGCTGCTCTGAATGCAGGGCATGCCTTTGGTGAGACAGCCGAGCTTCCTACTGGCGTTCATGTCTATAAAGTCCCACAGGCAAAAGTTGCTCCCGGCACTTATAGAAACGTAAACGGTACCCAGGCCCTGGCATGGGGACTCATTGCCGGAGGGCAGCTGGCTAACATTGATTTGTTGTTTGCTTCATATCCGATTACGCCCGCATCGGGTCTGCTGCATACACTGGCAGCCAGAAAAGAATTCGATGTCACCACCTTTCAGGCAGAAGACGAAATTGCTGCCGTATGTGCGGCCATTGGCGCCTCATTTGCAGGCAGCCTTGGTATAACCTCCAGTGCCGGCCCTGGCATTGCCCTCAAGAAAGAGGCTATTTCACTGGCAGTGTCAGCCGAATTACCCCTGGTAGTTGTAAATACACAACGTGGTGGCCCATCAACAGGCCTGCCCACCAAAACAGAGCAGTCAGATTTACTGCAGGCGGTTTATGGCAGGCATGGTGACACCCCCTTACCGGTAATAGCCTCAACGTCACCGTCGGATTGCTTCGACGTGGCCATTGAAGCCGTCCGTCTTGCCATTCAATATATGACACCCGTAATCCTGTTGTCTGATGGCTATATTTCCAACGCCTCGGAGCCCTGGTTAATTCCAGACATGAATGATTACCAGGCTTTTCCGGTTAATTTCAGAACCGAAGCTGAAGGTTTTAATCCTTCCCTGAGAGATCCGCAATCGCTGGCAAGAGTCTGGGCTAAACCAGGCACCCCTGGACTGGAACATCGTGTAGGCGGCATTGAAAAAAGCTATGAAACCGGGGATATCTCTTACGACCCGGATAATCATCAGCTAATGACTGACACCCGCAAAGCCAAGATCGATGGCATCAGCGCCGACATCCCGCTACAGGAAGTTGCTTTGGGAAACTCTTCAGGCAAGCTGGCAATCGTTGGCTGGGGCTCTACTTTTGGTCCCATCCACCAGGCCGTCAAACGCTGCCGGCAAGATGGACTGGATGTGAGTCACATTCATATACGCTACCTTTCACCTTTCCCGTCCAACCTGCAGACATTGTTGTCCGGATATGAAAAGGTACTGGTACCCGAGATGAATACCGGACAATTAGTTAAAATGTTGAGATCTGATTTTCTGATCGATGCCAAAGGATTAAACAAGGTGTCCGGTCAACCATTCAAGATCCGGGAAATAAGTAACGCCATTAAAGCAGAATTGGCCGACTAAAAACGCCCTCTGGAGCAGCAAGATGAATCAGGCAGTGGACAAATTAAGTGTAGCGGATTTTTCCTCCGATCAGGAAGTTCGCTGGTGCCCCGGCTGTGGCGACTACGCCATTTTGAAAGCTATTCAGAAGCTGATGCCGGAACTGAATCGCCCCAAGGAAAGCCAGGTTTTTATTTCCGGTATCGGCTGCTCATCGCGCTTTCCCTACTACATGGAAACCTATGGCTTCCACACCATTCATGGTCGGGCGCCTTCAATTGCCACCGGCGTTAAACTTGCCAACCCCGCGCTTGATGTGTGGGTGATTACCGGTGATGGCGACGCCTTAAGTATTGGTGGCAACCACACCATGCATGCTTTACGCAGAAATGTGGATTTGAATATCCTGCTATTTAATAACGAAATTTATGGACTTACCAAAGGGCAATACTCACCAACCTCGAAAGTGGGTACACGCTCACCCTCAACACCCGAAGGATCCGTAGACAGACCCCTCTCCCCCTGTGCTATTGCCCTGGGATCCGGTGCGCCTTTTGTGGCCCGCACTATCGACACAGAGATGAAGCATTTAACTGCCGTGGTAAAAGAAGGCCACGCTCATCAAGGCGCCTCTTTTATAGAGATTCTGCAAAATTGCCCAATTTACAATGATGGCATTTTCGAGCAGGTAAAAGACAAGAAAATTGCCGCTGATTTCCGCATCGAAGCCGAACATGGGCAACCACTTATATTTGGCAAGGAAAAAAATAAAGGGATTCGCCTAAACAGGGAAGCATTGAGCCTCGAAGTAGTTGCTGTTGAAGATGAGTCTGATCTTGCATCCCTATTGATACATGATCAAACCAACCTTGCCCAGGCCCAATTGCTGGCCGCCATGCAGGGCCCGGATTTTCCGGTAGCTGTAGGCATTCTTTACCATAAACCGGTGACCGCTTATGTCAGCGATGTTGGCAGCCAGCGCCTGGAACTGCGTGAAACCAGAGGCAAGGGAAATATCGGTAAACTTCTTCAAAGTGGCCATACCTGGGAAGTTAAATAATCTATAAATCAGACACTTAACTCAAGCAAAAGTAAGTTCATAAAGTTTGCATATTAAGGCATATACATAGCATATATCAGCTATTTTATGTGCAAGGTCTTTAGTCTCTTTTCGAGACCCCAGAACACACCCCGCATGCTCTTTATTTTTCATAATAATCAATAAGATACCAATTAAAATAAAAGGCTGTAAAAACTTGCGATCAACTCGGAGGTTGACTATTATGCTCACCTACTTGATGAACCTTTTAAATTAGAAAATTTAAATCGGGGGTGAATTAAGTAAACAAAGGGGAATTCATTGTTGTCTTATCCGGGATCGATTTGTGATTCCAGTGTCATATGTTTTGTCTTCCCATCACCCAAATAGTCAGTTCATATTGGTTTGTCGTGCTTATAGTTAATTCTAAGCCCGAAACATACGGAACCTATTGCCTATTGGAATTCGATTGCTGTTTTTTTAAATAGCATACATAAATAAGAAAGGGGATTTACATGAAAAAATCAGTCGAAATGATGAGCTATAAAAAGCTCGCCACTGCAGTTGCATTTGCAGCAGCAGCGACTACTGCTTCAAGCTCCTTGATGGCGCAGGATGACATTGAAGAAATCCAGGTTACGGGTTCCTTCATTTCACGTCCTGCTGACAGGCCACAGCCTGTTTCCGTCATGGACAATGAAGAGCTTAGTGCTAACCAGCGTGTCACCATTGCAGAAGCCGTGCGTGATATGCCGCAGATTTCATCTGCCAATACCGTTGGTAACTTCAACACTCCCAGTAACTCAATTAACCTGCGTGGTCTGGGTACTCGTTCAACACTGGTACTGATGAATGGACAACGTCAAACAATTGATGCCAATGGTGGTTCACAGGTAGATATCAACAACCTGGCACCTGCTATCATGATCGAACGTATCGAACTGGTACTGGACGGTGCTTCCGCCCTTTATGGTTCTGATGCGGTAGCCGGTGTTGCCAACTTTATTACCCGTAACAATTTTGAAGGCGCTGAAGTTTCTGTTTCTTCCCAGCATGCTGGTAATCAGAGTTCAGTTCCTGAAGTAGTTGTCAGCGGTATTTTCGGTGTTCAAGGCGATGACCTTGGCCTGGTAATGGCTGTTGAGTGGTACAAGCGTGCAGACCAAATGCAGGCTGAAGATCGCTGGAGTCCTGAGCGTCTGGGTGAAGGCCTTATTACCGGTCTATACAATCCAGGTACTTTTGGTTACTTTGGGCCACCACAGGCTGGCGGCTCAACAAATGGATTTTTCGGTGACCCACTGTGTGGCAGCGAAGAAGTTGGCGGTTTGCCTGGCAATGTGATCTGGGATCCAGCCGGCGCCACTGGTCATAACGGTGACGGTATCTTCGATGGTTCCAACCCTGCCGGTTTCTGTCGCGGCACCTTGTCATTGCAACGTACCATTATTCCTCAGAATGAACAGTTAACTGGTATGGCAGTTGCTACCAAGCAGTTTAATGGCGACTTCCTGCAACAGGCTACTGTTGAAATGAGCTTTGCTCGTGTGGAAACCCGTTCCAGTTTTGGTACTGGTGTACCGCTGTTGGCTTTGACCGGTATTGGCGCTTTGCTGCCTGCTAACAACCCGGGTGTAATCGATGCCAATGCACGTTCCGGTGGTACATTCCCACTGCAGGACTACAACCGCATCTTTACCCGCCAGGCCAGTCCGCTGGAAGGTGACCTGACAGCTTTTGCCCGTCAGAATACTTTCCGCACCTCTTTGGCTCTGGAAGGTATGCTGACTGATGTATGGGACTGGCGTTTAACCGGTACCATGTCTTTCAACGAACAGTCTTCACAGACTGCTGATACCATTGCTGACCGTTATGCCCGTGCTATTCAGGGTTACGGTGGTCCTGGTTGTAAAGGCAACCTGGTTGACGGTCTGGCTAACAATGCCAACCTGAAGCAAGGTGAAGGCGGCTGTGAGTGGTGGAACCCGTTTGCGTCGCGTCTGATTTCAGAGCCTGGCGACCCTACCTACAACTCTGAGTCTTTGCAGGACTGGATGACATGGGGTGGTTTGGATCGCGGTTATGCTGAGTTCTACTCCATGGAGTTTGTTACAACTGGCGAACTCTGGGAAATGGCCGGTGGTACTACCGGTTTTGCGGCTGGTCTTCAGTATCGTCGTCAGGTAATTGATATCCTTCAGGATCCAGTTTCCAAAGACGGTGGTTTTGGTTTCGCGCCACAGGTAATCCAGGACTGGTCATCTAATCGTGACACTGATGCACTGTTTGCAGAAATGGTCATGTACCCGACTGATACTCTGGAAATAGACCTTGCGGCACGTTACGAATCAACGCTTGGTCAAAGTTCTGTTGAACCAAAAATCAGTGCCTTGTGGACCCCAGCTGACAACGTGTTTGTCCGCGCTTCAGCCGGTTCATCTTTCCGTTTGGGTTCTGAATTCCAGTCTTTCGGTATTGGCGCTTCTGGCACCACTATCCGTCCGGTTGGTGGTGAAGTAACACAGGCCCGTGCCATTGCAGCTGGTAACCCGAATCTGAAGCCAGAAACGTCCGATAGCTGGGGTGTTGGTTTTACCTGGGATATCAACGATGCATGGACAGTGGAAGTAAACTACTGGAGTTATGAGTTTAGTAATCTGATAACAACCATCAGCCCTGATGACATTCTGCTGGAAGATATGGCGGACGGTTTCATCGACGATCCCCGTAATGAAGTCTTCCCTGGCCGTCCGCGTGAAGTGTGCGAAGTTACTGGACGTTGGGACGGAGTTGATGCTAACCAATTGCCTAGTGGCTGTATTACTGGTCTGGACTTTTCCCTGTTTAACTCCTCGTTCGTAAACCGAGATACTGTTGAGACAAGTGGTATCGACTACAATGTTGATTACAGTTTCGAACTTGCAGGCGGTGAAGCAGGCTTAAGGCTGTCAGGTGTGAATGTGCAGCGTTATGCCGGTACCACTAACGATGGTCAACTGATTGACGTTGTCGGTACTGACGGTGGTGGTGTATCTGGTGTAGGCACCAACCCTGAGAACCGTATCAACCTGGTGGCAACTTATGCACTGGGCAATCATAACGTGCGCTGGACTTCCCGTTTTACTGACGGAACCACCCTGCGTAACCCTGGTTCTTTCCAGTACAACACCATTGAAGGTAGTGCAACCTTTCATGACTTCCTTTATTCCTACAATATGCCAGGAAATACTGAATCAAGTATTACCTTGGCTATCCTGAACGTGGGCGAAAAGGATTCACCTCTGGTTGCCAACACATTGACTACGGAAAATGGAGGTCTGTTTGATCCCCGTGGCCGTATGTTCAGACTGTCTTACAACGCGTCTTTCTAAGACTGTTTAAGCAGTAAGAATAAAAAACCCCGCTTTTTAGCGGGGTTTTTTTATGCCTGCATTTCGAACAGCGGGATAATACAGATAGTGGTAAATATGTTTAGAGATTACAAATAATAGTAGAAGAGACAATTTTTAATGATGTGCCTGACTTTACCTATGCTCTTGTCAGCACATAAATT
>CAWUSW010000041.1:0-7916 GCA_963925675.1 uncultured Pseudomonadales bacterium | reverse complement strand
CTATGATGCTGAAACCGGCCTGATCTATTGGAGTGTCGCTAATCCTTCGCCCTATACACGTTACGAGCGACATGACGGCAATCCAGGCGCTGTGTCCTATTCGGCACCGGCAAATTTGTACAGTAATTCCACCTTGGCCATAGACCCTGATACTGGCGCCCTTAACTGGTATTACCAGCATTTGCCCGGGGATGACTGGGATGAGGATATGAACCAGGAGCGAATAATCTTTCGCACCCCGGTCAATCCCGATCCTGAGCATGTGAAGTGGATCAATCCTGATGTGGTGGGAGAAGAAAGGGATGTCATCGTAAATGTCGGTGAGGGCGGTGGTCTGTGGGTACTGGACAAGCATACCGGGGAGTTCCTGTGGGCAATGCCATTTCCGGAGGACACGGAAAATTTCCTCATAGAAGATATTGATGTAAATACTGGTGCCACCATGATTAATCGTGACCTGATTCTCGATCAGCCCGGTGCCCACCGTCTTATTTGCTACTTTAATACGCGTTCCTACTGGCCGGCGTCCTATGATGCGCAGCGTAATTCCATGTATGTGCCCTATATCAAGAACTGCCTGAATATGACGTCTGCCATGCCGGCGACGGAATCCATGCCCGCTACACCACAAAGCAGAATTGGTATGTCTGCTCCCGGGGTTCCGCCAGAAGAGCTAAATGGCATGGCAAAGGTAAATATGGAAACCGGTGAAATTACCTACTGGGTTACCGGACCGGTACCGACAACTTCATCAGTGCTGACCACGGGTGGAGATTTACTGTTCTGGGGAGATATAAACCGTCGTTTCAGGGCGCAGGATCTGGATACCGGAGAAGTACTATGGGAGACAATTTTGAATGCACCGGTCTCCACCAGCAATATCACCTATGCGGTAGATGGCAAACAATATGTGGCGGTGATCACCGGTAATAACCTGTCTCACCCTGGTTTGAACACTGGTTCAATGGGGCCGGTAAAGCTCAATATTGAAAATGGTAATGGCAATAGTCTGTTTGTTTTTTCGTTGTCAGAATAGGAGTATGGTATTCTGGGGACAGTGACTTTTTCTATGAAAAAGTCACTGTCCCCTTAGAGGGTGCCCGGTGCTGTTGTGTTTGCGGATTTGCCGGGTTTCTTCATCCAGGTCTCTATAGTCCAGGTAAGTTTTCCAATCCCCTTGAATCAGATCGAGCATTGGTTTGACGGTGACTAGCTTGTCATCTCTCTTATTTAAATGTGCATGGACACTTGACCAGCGCCACTCGTCAGAACTGGAACACAGTCCCGCGCGGACAGGGTTCAATTCAACATAGCGGACTGCCGCGATCAAATGTCTTTCATCCATGGCAAAGGAATGAAATCGCTCCTGCCATAAATGCCCCTGCCAGTTTTCACGTTTATTGATCATGCGGGTATAGCGGACATGGGCTTCCCTGAATAGCTGGCTTAGACCATCAGTTGCAGTAGGTACCGCTATCAAATGCACATGATTAGGCATCAGACAGTAGGCCCAGATTTGTGTGCCGGTTTTGGTCAGTGCTTTGGAGACTATAGATATATAGGCTTTATAGTCGTTATCGCTAAAGAAGACGGTCTGGCGTCGGTTGCCACGTTGAGTAACGTGGTGGGGGAAGTTGGGTAGGACTACCCGGGCAATTCTTGGCATTCAACAATCCTTGTTCAGCCGGTAACTTTAATCCTATCAGGATAGTTGGAAATATGAATTTTTCAAACGGGGACAGTGACTTTTTTAAAGAAAAAGTCACTGTCCCCTATTTAATAACTGCCAGGCCTTGGGTCAATTCAATAAATGTGCCGGTGGGGTCGGTGATAAAGGCAATGCATAATTTTATTTCATCAATGCAGGCGGGTTCCCTGTCGAAGGTAATGCCCAGGTCTGCCATTCTTGTTGCAAAGGCATCGAGGCTAGCCACTTCAAAGCCGATATGATCGATGGCGGTGCCTTGAGTAGGAAGGGGAAGGTCGCCTTGCAGGGGTAGAAAATCAACCTGGCCGCCGGGGATCAATGCTGATGGCAGGCCTCTTCTTTCACCGACTTCGGCGCCGAATACATCAAGATACCATTGGCGCAGTTCTTCGCCGTTTTCAGCTACCAGATGGGTGTGGTGATAAATAATAGGGGCCTGTTGGCTTTCATCCAGGGCGATTTCTATTCTGACACCATCAGGTAGGTCAGCGAGGATTTGTCCTTCCCCATCATCGTAGAAAAAACTGGCACCCACTGCTTCCAGCTTTGCTTTGTAAAGGTTGTAGTCGTTCACCATAAAGCCCATGTGATTGGCGGTTGTGGCAACTGAAGGGTGAGCTGGTTCGCCTTCACGCAACAAAATGAACATGCCGGGAAGCATCAAGGCCTCGATGCGCCCGGAAGAACGTTCCTGGGCGCCCAGCAGCTTCCAGATTTCCCGGTGTTTGGCCACGTTAGGGACGATTAAATGCGTATGGCCGGTACTCACTCCGGACGCATTGGGCGCCGGCAGCTGAGCATTGAGTGAAACACTGGTCAGAAGAAGTAAAAGTGCTGTCAGGCCTGCTGGCTTGTATTTGTTATTTTTCACGTACTTTTTTCCTTTGTCTTTGGCTATCAAGTACTGCTTTTCAGTTCTTTGCGGCGCGCATGTAATACCGGTTCGGTATAACCATTGGGTTGCTCCATCCCTCTGATCACCAGATCGCAGGCAGCCTGAAAGGCAATGCCGTCAAAGTCGGGTGCCATATTGTGATAAAGAGCATCACCTGCATTCTGTTTGTCCACGATCCTGGCCATTCTTTTCATCGACTCCATCACTTGCTCTTCAGAACAAATGCCATGGCAAAGCCAGTTGGCAATATGCTGGCTTGAAATACGACACGTGGCGCGGTCTTCCATCAGGCCGACATTATTTATGTCTGGCACTTTTGAACAGCCGACGCCATTATCAATCCAGCGTACCACGTACCCCAGTATTCCCTGGGCGTTATTGTCCAGCTCCTTTTGAATGTCTTCTGCAGTGAGATTGTTTTCAGTCATCAGCGGAATAGTAAGAATGTCATCGACGCTGGCTTTGGTTCTGGAAGCCAGACGGCGCTGAGTCGCAGTTACATTTATCTGGTGGTAATGAATGGCATGCAGGGTCGCTGCGGTAGGAGAGGGGACCCAGGCGCAGCTGGCACCGACATTGGGATGGGCAACTTTCTGCATCATCATGTCAGCCATCTGGTCCGGCTTTGCCCACATACCCTTGCCAATCTGTGCCTTGCCAATGAAGCCGCATTCAATGCCTATGTCAACATTGGAATTTTCATAGGCACCAATCCAGGGTTGTCCTTTGACAGCTTCCTTGGGCAGAAAAGGACCCGCATGCATGCTGGTATGAATTTCATCACCGGTACGATCAAGAAAGCCGGTATTGATAAAAAAGATTCTTTCCTGGACCGCTCTGATGCATTCTTTCAGGTTAACACTGGTGCGGCGCTCTTCATCCATCACACCAACCTTGATGGTGTTGCGCTTAAGTTCCAGAGCGTCTTCAACGGCATTAAACAGGTCGTTAGTGAAAGCCGCTTCTTCAGGGCCATGCATTTTCGGTTTGACGATATAGATATTGCCGTTACGGCTATTTCGAACCGGACTGTTCCTCAATAAATCATGTTTCCCGCACAGAGTTGTGACCATAGCATCGAGGATGCCCTCAGGAATTTCGTTGCCATCCTTGTCCAGCACCGCATCGGTAGTCATCAGGTGTCCTACATTGCGAACCAGCAGCAGGCTGCGACCCTGCATGGACACGGTTTCGCCACTGGTCCCTTTATAAAAACGGTCCTGGCTGAGTCTGCGGGTAATCGTTTCGCCACCTTTGTCGAAAGATTCCTGAAGGGTGCCGTGCATGAGTCCAAGCCAGTTGCGGTAAACACTGACCTTGTCTTCGCCATCAACTGCAGCAACAGAATCTTCGCAGTCCTGAATAGTAGTCATGGCAGACTCCATAACAATATCCTTGATATTGGCATGGTGTTGTTTGCCGACTTGATTCTCGCCATCAATCTGAACTTCCAGATGTAGTCCATGGTTTACAAACAGCAAGGCTTCCGGTGCTTCAGAAAACCCCTGCCAGCCCACCAGTTTGTCTTGATTGGTCAGCATGGTGGTAGTGCCGTCCTGAAGTTCGACTTGCAAGGCGATATGTCCATCCTGATTGACCAATCCATAAGCACTCACCTGGGAGTGACGGCCCCGTTCCAGCGGAATAGCCTGGTCGAGAAATTCATCGGTCCAATCGATAACTTTTTGTCCGCGATCCGGGTCATAGCCTTTTATCTCATTGCCGCTCAAGGGGATCACATCGGTTCCGTAGAGCGCATTAAACAGACTGCCCCAACGTGCATTTGCGGCATTCAGTGCATAGCGGGCATTCATTACCGGCACTACAAGCTGCGGACCGGCGCAGATAGAAATTTCATAATCTGAATTCCAGGTGCTGACCTTAAAGTCCTCACCTTCGGGAACCAGGTAGCCAATATCCAGCAGGAACTGTTTGTATTCATCCCGATGGCTCAGGTAATAGGCCATATCATGGGCTTTATGCCAGTCATCGATTTGTGCCTGTAAGGAATCTCGCTTTTCGAGCAGTGCCTTGTTGCGGGGCGCATATTCAGCAACGATTTCAGCAAGGGAATTCCAGAACTGGTCGGGTGAAATGCCGGATCCGGGAGTGGCTTCCTTTTCAATGAAATCATAGAGAACCTGGGAAATTTGCAGGCTGTTGGCTGAAATGTTGTTAGACATGGATACCTCTTTTACTGCCATTGGGGAATGCGATTACTGCAAGTTAGCTGTTTTTTGGCTTCGCTTCAGCTATCTATTAGCTGGCAATCAGATAGCAAAGCATGTGAAGACCATAAAATGGAAATTATAGGCCTGAAAGGCGCAAGATTGTATTGTGAATATGGATAAAACGAAAGTCTGTCAGGGCAAGCAGAATATATGCCCTTGTCAGGGTGAGAAAAGCATTAATATCGAAAAAAAGATCAGGTATACTCGGCCTCTCCCCGCGGCAAGGGAAGGGAATGATTAATTTCCACATCGCTAATTTTCGACTGTTAAATTGACTATTTATAATAATATCGCAGGGCATTTTTAGGAGGAGTTATGAAGAATTTATTGGGAGCCATCACGCTGGGTTTACTGTTTATCAGTACTGCCGGACTGGCTCAGGTACCTTATATCGGTGAACGTGTCTATCCAGATGGATACATTACCGGAAAAGTGATCAGTGAAAATGGTCCGGAAGCAGGCGTATGGGTTATCGCTGAAACCAAAGAAACCAATACCCCTTTTGTCAAAATCGTTGTTACAGATGATGAAGGCAACTATGTATTACCTCAGATGCCTGTGGCGACCTATATGATTTGGGTGCGTGGCTACGGATTAGTTGATTCGGAAAAAATAAAAGCCCGCCCTGGTGACAGGGATCTGGATTTAACTGCTGTAGTGGCAGGCTCCCCAGCTGAAGCCGCAGAATATTATCCTGCGGATTACTGGATGTCTTTAGTTCAGTTCCCTGGTGATGATGTGCTAACTGCGGAAGGTGAAGATCGTCAAGGTTTTGCCCCGGCTATCGACAGCCAGAAACGCATGTTGCATGAATTCAAAAGTGACTGTGGCTTTTGTCATCAGTTAGGCAACAAGATTACCCGAACTCTTGGTCACATGGATGCGCTGGGACATGATTCTTCGAAGGAATCGTGGATATACCGTACCCAGACCGGCGTTCGTGGTGGTTCCATGTTTGGCAACTTTGCCCAGTTTGGTCTGGATGCCATGGCAACAACCATGGCTAACTGGACGGATAGTATTGCAGCTGGTGCACTCCCTCCTGTACCGCCGCGTCCGGCAGGCATTGAGCGCAACATCGTTGTCACCCTGCGCGACATTGGTGGCGATCAGGACTTCATGCATGATGAAATCACCACTGACAAAAACAACCCTACAGTGAATGCCTATGGCCCTACTTATGCGGTGTCTTCAGGCCACGGTTTGTTATCAGTAGTTGATCCGATCACTAATGATGCTTATGACATTGTGATTCCTACCAGAGATGATCCACGTGATGTACCGTCACGTTTCCCGGCACCAGGACAGCCGTCCAATTTCTGGGGTATGGAACATTTGTGGGGTTTTGAGAATCCCTCTGATCCACATAACGCCATGCTGGGCCCTGATGGTCGTGTCTGGATGACTTCAAAAATCCGTAGTAATACTTCACCGGACTGGTGTGATCCTGATTCTGGCAATAAATTTTCAGCGTATGCAGATCCCGGATTCAGTAACAGACAAGCCTCTGTTTATGATCCAAAAACCGGTGAGTTTGAATTAATCGAAACCTGCTACGCCACTCACCATTTACAGTTTGCCAACAATCCTGAAAGCACTTTGTATTTCAACGAATTGCTGGGCCCATTGTTTGGCTGGATTGATACCCGCACCTTTGACAATACTCATGATGAGCAAGCAGCTGTTGGCTGGTGCCCACAGATCATTGACACCAATGGTGATGGCACAATTACCAAACCATGGAATGCCTGGGGTGATGATAATCCGGATGCAAATCTGGATACTGAAATCAGGGCCAATATGTATACCGTGATTCCTGATCCACGTGATGGTGATGTGGTCTGGGGAGCGAATGAAAACAGTGCTCTGCATCCATATGGCTCTATTGTGAGACTGGATCGAGGCGATAATCCTCCAGAAACCTGTATCTCTGAGGTGTATGCCATTCCGGATCCTGGTTTTGATCCACGTGGTATGGATATAGACAGCAAAGGTAACCCCTGGGTTGCGCTTGCAGGCAGCTCTCATTGGGCGACTCTGGATCGCAGTGCATGTCCTGTGCTAAATGGCGCTGGTACCGAAATGGGTACTCACTGTGAAGCTGGCTGGACTTTATATGAAACTCCAGGACCTAAATTAGGTAATACTGATGTGCCAGCTGACTTCCATTATTTTGGATGGGTAGATCAGCACAATGTCACGGGTCTGGGTAAAGATACGCCTATCATCAATGGCTCCTGGTCAGATTCTCTGATAGCCCTGGATCCAGAAAGTGGCGATTGGACTTATCTCAGAGTGCCTTACCCAATGGGCTTTTACAGCAGAGGTCTGGATGCACGTATTGATGATCCTGATACTGGCTGGAAAGGTCGCAGTATTTGGGCTAACTACGGTACTCACTTGATTTGGCATGTAGAAGGCGGAAAGGGAACCACCGGCAAGATGGTTCAGTTCCAGATACGAGATACACCGTTGGATTACTAAGTACTTTTTAGTTAAGAACTTTTTAGTATAGAAATAAAAAAAGGGTCGCATTGCGGCCTTTTTTTTGGCGGCTTGACTGACATAATAGCCGGCAGAATTTCAGCTTTATTGGGGGAGCTGTGCTTCCCCATGCCGGACATCGCCACATTGCTGCCATGTTTACCGTAAGCCACGTCACCCGTTTGGGCCATAAAACCTGTTATCACACGGTGAAATACCACCCCATCATAGGCCCCTTTTTTGGCAAGGGTGGTGACTTGGGCTACATGGCTTGGCGCGACCTCGGGAAAAAGATCGATGACAATCTGCCCTGTTGTGGAACCACCCACGGTGATCACCAAATTGGGGCCAGGCCCGTCAACGACGTCACTTGTCGCTTGCGCGTGAAGAGGGGCTGCTAAAGCTAACAAACCATATAAAAATAGTACTTTATACAACATCAGCCGCAACCTTGACCGAAATCATCACATCGGGTTCAGCCGCAGGCTCACCGCGTTTGATTTTGTCAACGAATTCCATACCAGACACCACTTGCCCATATACGGTATACTGGCCGTTTAGAAAGTCATTATCTTTAAAACTCAAGAAAAATTGACTG
>CAWUSW010000040.1:0-9328 GCA_963925675.1 uncultured Pseudomonadales bacterium | reverse complement strand
GCTAACCATGATCAGTCCAGCAGGTGATTGCACACTAATGCAGTTTAAGAGAGGAAATTGAAGTGGACGGCCTATAAAACCCTTATAAAACGCTTTTTTATTCCACGATGCCCTGACTGCGCAGATATTCTTCGTAAGTCCCTTTGAAATCGACGATGCCATCTGGCTGCATATCAATAATGCGGGTCGCCAGTGAGGATACAAATTCACGGTCATGACTGACAAAGATCTGTGTTCCTGGAAAGTTTTCCAGGGCCAGGTTCAGCGATTCTATTGATTCCATGTCCAGGTGATTGGTCGGCTCATCAAGGAACAGTATGTTTGGATTGATAAGACTGAATTTCCCAAACAACATACGGCCCTGCTCCCCCCCGGAAATTACCTTGACTGACTTTTTCGCATCATCACCGGAAAACAACATACGGCCAAGCGCGCCGCGGACCAACTGGTTATCGCCTTTGGTCCATTGCTTCATCCAGTCAAACAGCGTTATGTCGTCGGCAAAATCGTCATGATGATCCTGTGCGTAATAAGCTGTTACGGCTTGCTCAGCCATTTTTATCTTACCGCCATCAATTTCAAGATCGCCAATAAGGCAACGCAACAAAGTCGTTTTGCCAATACCGTTGGTACCAATAATCGCGACACGCTCTCCTGCTTCAATCTGCAAACTGAGTTTGTCAAAAAGGCTTTGGTCAAAGGCTTTACTGATTTCTTCAACGGTGACGGCTTGTCGATGCAGTTTTTTGTTTTGGGTAAAACGAATATACGGGTTCATGCGACTGGAAGGCTTGATGTCTTCCAGCTGAATCTTGTCTATCTGACGTGCGCGTGAGGTTGCCTGCTTGGCTTTTGAGGCGTTGGCGGAAAAGCGGCTGACAAAACTTTGCAGTTCGGAAATTTGTTCTTTCTTCCTGGCATTGTCGGTTAACAGCTTTTCCCGCGCCTGGGTTGAGGCGATCATATAGTCATCATAATTGCCGGGATAGAGCCGCACCTCACCGTAATCCATATCCGCAATGTGGGTGCATACCTCATTTAGAAAATGACGGTCATGGGAAATGATAATGATGGTGCTTTTACAGTCTTTAAGAATTTTTTCGAGCCAGCGAATGGTATTGATGTCGAGATTGTTGGTGGGCTCATCCAGTAACAGGACTTCAGGATCTGAAAACAAGGCCTGGGCAAGCAGTACCCGCAACTTCCAGCCCGGGGCAACATTGCTCATCGGACCAGCATGCTGATGCAAGGGAATATCCAGACCCAGCAATAATTCTCCGGCGCGAGATTCGGCGGTATAACCATCCATCTCCGCAAACTGTACTTCGAGCTCGGCCACCTGCAAACCTTCGGCTTCTGTCATCTCGGGTAAATTGTAAATACGTTCACGCTCGACTTTTACCTGCCAAAGCTCCTCATGCCCCATGATGACTGTGTCGAGGACAGAATATTCTTCAAAGGCAAACTGATCCTGGCGTAATTTCCCCAGCCGTACATGCGGCTCCAGCATCACCTGACCTGAGCTAGCTTTGAGTTCATCACCCAGAATTTTCATCAAGGTGGATTTACCACAGCCATTAGCGCCGATCAGGCCATAACGATTACTGTTATTGAATTTGACAGAAACGTTTTCAAAAAGGGGTTTTGCCCCAAATTGTATAGTAAGGTTTGCGGTAGAAATCATACGTGATGGTAAAGCCTACAGAAAAATGAGGCGCGCATTCTACCAATTTTGAAGACTAAATGGAGACTAAATAGGACATTCCCTTCACTTACTTAGTTCTCTGGAATCTAAAGGTCTGCTTTCGGTCAGATGGTCTGCCACTGAAAAACTGAAACAAAAAAGCCCCAATCTTTCGATTGAGGCTTCTTTAATTTGGTGCCGCCACCAAGAGTCGAACTCGGGACCTACTGATTACAAGTCAGTTGCTCTACCACGGCTGAGCTATAGCGGCATAAAAGTGTGAACATGTCGGATGGCGGTCTGCGACCTTATCCGACCACGTTGTAGTTGGCCTACAAATTCGTTCAGGCGGCGCATACTACCAATGTCCACCATTTTGATCAATATTTAGGTTAAAATTCTCTGAAGAAATCTCCCTCACAGGATAAGCAGTGTCTACCCTAACTGACAGCGCGTCATGGCAAGCCCTGATTGAACATCAGGCACACCTCTCTGAACAGTCCATTCGCGGGCTTTTTGCGGAAAATCCGCAGCGTTTTTCCCAATTCAGCCTCGAGGTGGGAGACCTGTTGCTGGATTACTCGAAAAACCTGTGTGATGCGCAAACCCTTAATTTACTTGATGCCCTGGCGACAAAAACGCAATTAGCCAAGGCAATTGATGCCATGTTTGCCGGTGAACGAATCAACACCACTGAAGACCACCCTGCCCTGCATGTTGCGCTGCGCTCGCCTGACCGGGATAGCGAATACGGCCAGCTTGTGCATCAGACCCTTGATCAAATGGAGTCCTTTGTTAATCGTGTCACCAGTTGGCAATGGCAGGGTTATACGGGAAATCCGATCACTGATGTGGTCAATATAGGCATTGGTGGCTCTGATCTGGGGCCAGCCATGGTGTACAGCGCCCTGGCCAATTACCAACTCGACGGTATTCGCTGTCATTTTTTGTCCAATGTGGATCCGGCTGATATTGAACAAACACTGGAATCTCTGGATCCGGCTACAACACTATTTGTCATTGCCTCGAAAACCTTCACCACCATGGAAACAATGCTTAATGCGCAGACAGCCAGACGCTGGCTGCTTGATGCCTGCAACGACGAAAAGGCCCTGAGCAAACATTTTGTGGCCGTGAGCGCCAATGTTGAGTTAGCCCGCGATTTTGGTATTGATGATGACAATATCTTTCCCTTATGGGACTGGGTGGGCGGACGCTACTCCTTATGGTCAGCCATTGGTTTGCCTGTCGCATTAGGGATTGGCATGGAGAACTTCCGCGCCCTTCTGACCGGCGCTCATACCATGGACAAGCATTTTCGTAACGCGCCTGTTAAAGAAAATATGCCGGTGCTGATGGGCTTGATGGAATGCTGGACGCTGAATTTTTGTGGCGCAAAATCACGGGCAATATTGCCTTATAGTCAGTTGATGCATCTTTTTCCGGCCTTTCTCCAGCAACTGGATATGGAAAGCCTCGGTAAATCTGTCACTCAGAATGGCTCTGCAGTTGGTACGGCAAGCGGCGCTATTGTATGGGGCAGCGCAGGTACGAATGGACAGCACTCTTTCCATCAACTACTGCATCAGGGCACCCATCTTGTGCCTGCAGATTTCATTGCCATCGCTACCAGCGACAGCCCCAATCTGGAACAGCATCAACAGTTGCTGGCCAATTGTTTTGCACAAAGCCAGGCCTTGATGAATGGGAAAACACTGGATGAAGCCCGCGCTGAATTAATTCAACAGGGGCTCAGTGAAGAAAAAGCCGACACCCTGGCACCGCACAAAGTCATTGCCGGAAACCGGCCAAGCAATACCCTGATGCTCAAGACACTGACACCACAAACTCTGGGAAGTCTTATCGCCTGCTATGAACACAAGGTGTATACCCAGAGCGTTATTCTGGGCATCAATGCTTTTGATCAATGGGGAGTAGAACTGGGGAAAGTATTGAGTATAGATATTTTTGCCGAGCTGACTGGTGACGGGGAGACTTCAACGTTTGATGGGTCGACCAATGCGCTGATTAATCGTTGTAAGCGGTAGCAGGGGTTCAGGAGCAGCGCGAATTTGTACTTTTTTGGGAAAGCTGCGCCTTCCTTATCTATCAGACAAGCGGATGACGCTGCGCTTTTCCGCCCTACGTGAGCGCTCTGTGCTGACATCCTGCACAAAGAAAAGTAATCTTGCTCAATCGGACTAAGTAGTCGCAGGGAATTAGAGCAGCTTGGATTTTTACTTTTTTGGAAAGGCTGCGCCTTCCTTCGGCGGATGACGCTGCGCTTTTCCGCCCTACGTGTTCTACGTGTTCACCCATCTAAATTTCCGGCACAAAAAAAGGAGCAATATTGCTCCTTTTTTCTTTTAACTTTTCACTCAAGTTCAGAGTGACTTTTCAGGCGAACGGCGTTCGCCATGTCGGATGATGGGCTGCGCCCTTTTCCGACCTACATTCTTTTCACTTTTCACTTTAAGGTATGAATTCATTCGGGGTTAAAACCCCTCCGACATCCTTTCCACTTGTGACTTGCAACTTGTGACTATGTTAAAAAGAATAAACCAGACTCACCGAAGTCAGTGTATCGGTTTTTTCACGGCCCACTGGTACCTGCGAATTGCTTCTTGCCTGGAAAGCCAGTTTGGTGGTGATGTCGCCGATGATGTTTGTTTCCAGACCTATTTCAAAAATAGTGATTGTTCGTATATCACCAATTTCAGCGGTGAAACTGTGGGTCAATGCGGCATTTTCGCTGATATTCCAGCTTACTTTCTCACCTATTGAGAAAATTGCTTCCCCCTCATTGACACCACCAATCTCATCATTCTGCCGATAACCTATACCACCGAAACCCTGAAATTGCAGATTTTCTCTTTTCAACAAGTAACGACCATAACCGGTTGAAAGTGCAGCCTGGTAATTAAAACCACTGAAACGGTCATCGGTGTAACTGCCTTTTACATACAAATACTGGTCTTCATCCAGGTTGTAGTCTGACTTGTTTTCCAGGTAGTAACGCTCAGCTTTAGCCTGTTGATTTTCACTGGCACCCAGTGCCTGAAATTTCAGATTATGCAGCCACATTTCCTGTTCAAGGCTTGCCAGAAATTCCAGGTTGTAGGTATCTGTATCGGTGTTGCCTGATGTCCCGACATAGCCAAAGGCAATGCTCGCATCAAGCCCTTCGTCCTGAGCAAAAACAGGTGCCAGTATGAATGACTGGCTCATGATGGCTGCGGCTAGCAGTTTTTTCTTCAAGTTCATTTATCTCTCCATTTATTCCGTTTATTCACTTCTACAAATAAAAAGCCGGCCAGTGCGGTTACGCACTGACCGGCTGAGTTAGTTCAATATTATTGTTTGGTAAAATACCCGATGCGGTCACCCTGGTAAGTGCCTACCCAGATTTCATTATTCACTTGCAGGGCAGAACTGACGCCCTGCATGGCAGCATCGCCAGCCATGCCACCCACACGAACCACCTCAAGCGTGTCAATATCCATCTCAACCACAGACCAGCCACCGCCTTCTGCATTACCACCAGCAGTAAGCAGTTTACCCGGCTCTCCCCAACGAATATTGTCCAGCACAATACCCAGGCTAATGGTTGTTTTGACCGCCGGATCCTGACTGCGATCGAAACGGACTATTTCCCGAGTACCAAAAGCAGCAACAAACATGTAACGATCATCTTCACTTACCACAATGCCATTAGGGCCGGACAAGCGTGTGCCTTCAATAACAGAAACTTCACCGCCGGGATGCCACTCCTTTACGCCGCCATTTTCTTCACCGGCAAAAATAGGGGTAAAACCTTCAGGTCCTGCAAATTCAGTGGTGACAAAACCACCATCAGAGAGAATAGCGACACTGTTGTGCATGATGCTCTCTTCCAATGGCACGCAACCTTTCCAGGTAAGCTCGGCAATGCCTTCACTCATGTCCAGATCAAAAATCTCGATGGCTTCACGGGCACCATGACTGGTGATGTAAAGATCAAACTGGTTGGCCGAATATTCATTCAATGCCAGACCATGAGCGGAGAAATTATTCACATCCATTGGGCCCGGGCAATTTGCGTATCTGCCAGTATCCTGATCCTGAGAATAATTTGCGCCAAACACCAATTCTTCCCAGCGGTCGTCCAAAGGGTTTACCAGATATAGATGTCCTGTGACTCCTTCACTGCTCATCCCGGAAGTCAGAATCATGCCGGTATCGCCTACACTGAGAAGATCTTCTGCATTCATTAAACCGCATATATAGGTGATCCCTGGATCTGATGGGCAAGGCACTACCTCCTGAACAACACCGCTTGCCGCTCCCATATCAGGTGCCTGAGTGGTCCCTGTTCCAGCATCATCACTGCCGCCGCAGGCGCTCAGTAAAAAAGCCAGGACAAAAGGTAAAAACTTAACATTAAGTGTCATTTTCATAGTTTTTCCGTTGAATTTAGAGAAATCAGTTTTAGGCTGTAAAAAACGGAGCTTATTTAACCACTGTGGCCGTAAAAAAACAAAATACTATGACATTGAGAATTGCCTTTACCAGTACCTTAAGCCTATCCTTGCGAGCAAGCATTCTAAACAAAACTGGTAACGCACCAGGTACAGGATGAAGCGATGGAAGCACTATTTATCTGGATTGAGACCAGCCCATTAAGCCTCTGGGTGCGCGGTGAGTCCGGCTGGCACATGGCTTTTCCCATTATCATCGTGTTTCACGCGCTGGGCATGGGTTTCCTGGTCGGTGTCGCTCTGGCAATTAATGCTCGCGTGCTGGGTATTGCACCGGGCGTTCCCCTGACCCGACTACAGGCCTTCATCCCTGTCGCAATACTTGCCCTGATTGTAAATGTCATCTCTGGCGTATTGCTACTGACAGGCTACCCCACCAAGGCGCTCACCAATCCTGTTTTTTATATCAAGCTCTTATGTATCGCCCTGGCTCTGTGGAACCTGCGCTGGTTCACGAAAACAGTGTTAAGCAATACTGCTTACGACAGCGGCGACCTGCCTTTAGCAATAAAACGTCTTGCGCTGATATCCACCGGACTTTGGGCAGGCGCCATTATTGCCGGTCGCCTGTTGGCCTATACCTACAATCACATTATGAGTATTTAAACGGCTAATTATTTTTCGGGGAAAAAGAGGAAAGATTAGTATGCTGGAAACAATCTCGGACTGGCTGCAAAGTACCTGGCTGTCTCATGCCTTTATATCCCAGGGCCTTTGGGCATGGCCTATGAGTGAGTCCCTGCACTTTATAGGACTGTGTCTGCTGGTAGGCTCCGTGGGTCTGGTTGATCTGCGCATGCTGGGCATGGCAAAAGGCATTTCCGTAGCTGCACTGCACAAGCTGATTCCCTTTGGTGTAGGGGGCTATCTGATGAATGTAATTACCGGCTCGTTGTTTGTGGTGGGTGACGCAGACCAGTATATTTTTAACGATGCCTTTCGTTTCAAAATGTTATTCATGCTGATAGCCGGTATTAATGTATTATTTTTTTACACTACAGCGTTTCAACAAACCAAACTACTGGGGCCGAATGATGAAATGCCCATGCCGGTAAAAATCATGGCCGGTGTTTCTCTGGCATGCTGGATAGCTATTATCTGCGCCGGTCGCTTGATTACCTTTTACCGGCCGTGAATCCAGATATTTACCCGTCAACTAACCACAAAGCTGTGCGGGACTAAACTGCGTTCCCTGCCACGGACAATGCGCTATTAATCCTGACACCGGTTTAGCCAACTGTTGGTAAATACGACCTTCCTTCCACTCGCCCTTTTTGACAGGAATTTATAAGCACTTGAATTATATGAGTTATTTTATTGGCATTCATTTTGCACTGTACATTGTTAGTTATTGTCAAAATGAATTGCTGAGAAAAAATTGCTGATTGAGCTGTTAATCCATTTAATCCTTACTTCAATTCTGATCCTGATTATTGCCAAACAGGTAAGGGGAATTGAAGTTGACACGCTATGGGCAGCTGTTTGCGGAGCCGTTGCCTTGGGTCTTATCAATGTCATTGTGTTTCCTGTAGTGGCCTTCATCACCCTCCCCTTTACCATTTTGACCTTTGGTTTATTCCTGGTGCTGATCCATGCCTGCCTGTTTAAATTTTCTGCGGCCATTGTCTCGGGATTTCGTGTTAACGGCTTTGTCCCCGCACTCTATGGCAGTATACTTCTCACACTGTTCGATCTGCTTATCTCCATCTTTATTTAAGGCTGGACGCTATTCAACTTTCCTGGGGGAAACATGAAACTGTTTCAACAGACCCGTCGGGTCTTTTTACTACTTTCAATACTGTTAATTTCTGCAATTTCTACCACAGCCTTGCAGGCGCAGGATTTTTCTCGCACCCGTCCGGATCGTCTTGGCTTTGACCGGGACAGACTGGCGCAACTTGATACTGTGCTGCAATCCTATATAGATAATGAACAGGTTGCCGGCAGTGTGACGCTGATTTTACGTAATGGCCGTATCGCCTATTCTTCAGCGAAAGGTATGCAAGACCGGGAAGAGAATATCGCCATGCAGGAAAACAGCATGTTTCGCATTGCCTCCCAGACCAAGGCAATTATCAGCACCGGTATTATGATTCTGCATGAACGCGGTGACCTGCAAATTTCAGACCCCTTAAGTAAATTCTTTCCCGCATGGGCCAATGCCAAAGTGGCCGCAGCCAATGACGCCGGAAGCTATGATCTGGTAGATCTAATCCGGCCTATAAACCTGCGCGACCTGCTCACACATACCTCGGGAATTGGCTATGGCGGTTTTGCTGGCACAGGCCCGGCTAATCAGGCATGGGTGGATGCCGGCATCGCTGGCTGGTATCTGGCCGGTCGCACTGACGGCATTCAGGCTACGGTCAGAAAGATGGCGGCTTTACCTCAGCAGGCACAACCTGGGGAGCATTGGATCTATGGCTACAATCTGGACATTCTGGGTGCGGTCATTGAAGTTGCCTCGGGCAAAGCACTCGATGTATTTCTTGATGAAGAAATCTTCACCCCTCTGGGCATGAATAACACACATTTCTTTCCACCCCAGGAATATGCCTCTCGTCTGACAAAAGTCTATCGCGGCAAACAAGACGGCGGCATCGAACCGGCCCCCGCTGAGGGAAGTATGCAGGGTCAAGGCGAATATCTTTCAGGACCGCGTAGCACATTTTCGGGCGGTGCAGGCCTCTTATCCACCGCAGATAATTACGCCAGGTTTTTACAAATGACGCTCAATGGCGGTGAACTCAATGGCGTGCGCATTCTGGGACCTAAAACTATCGAGCTGATGACCACAGATCATCTGCGCCAGATTCCCTTTAATCCAGGCACGGGCATGGGTCTGGGTGTCTCCGTACTAAAGGATGTCGGTGCCCGCGGCACCATGGGCTCAGTGGGTGAATATGGTTGGGGTGGCGCCTATCACAGCACCTACTGGGTAGATCCGGTTGAAAATATGGTGGTGGTTTATCTCACGCAAATACTTTCACCCAACCCTGGTCTTGATGATTTTTCCAAGCTTCGCGCCGGGCTTTATTCGGCTATTGTTGAATAATTGACAAGTATTCGCCGGACATCGCTGCGCTCTTCCGGCCTACGGAATAATGAAAACTGTTGTAGGCCGGAA
>CAWUSW010000039.1:0-34622 GCA_963925675.1 uncultured Pseudomonadales bacterium | reverse complement strand
AAACGAGCAATAGAAACAGGGGGAAGCATCATGTTTCATGCACCATATTACGATGGAAGAAACTCGCTAGGACAGCCAACAGTAAATTGCGACATTGGAGATGTGAATTTAGACGGTCTCAATAGTTATAACACAGAAATGTAGGCAAGGAAGCTGGTGATCGCTTGAAGGAGTTAAGGAAGGTATTGTAGCTTTACCAGTGCATGATGCTGTAGCTGTGCAGCAAGGTAATGAGGGCTGGGCTAAAGAAGCAATGCTAAGGGCTTGGGCAGAGTATGCTAATAGTGACGGTGGGGCAGCACGCTCTAGAGTTAAAGTAGATTACCCTTAATGCCGGTCTATTAGCCTGCCCCGGCTCCTCAATGTAGGTTCGCAGCATTTACAAGCAGCAATCTCTCAACCATATGTCGACGGCAGACGCGCATTCAAAAACTAATTATTTTTATTTTAGATCTAGCGGCAAGAACATGCCGTATAAATGGGTGTATTCAATTTTTTGCTATCTAATATAACTTTTATAACCTTACTTTTTAATGGAGTTTTGCATGATTAAACTTAAACGTTTTGCCATCGCCTTAGTTGCTGTAATACCACTAGCATTCTCTAGCGTAATAGCTAAAGCACAAGACATTGTAGACACTGCTATTGCTGCCGGTCAGTTTGGAACCTTAATTGCAGCAGTTCAGGCTGCCGATCTTGTAGAAGTACTGAGAGGTGAAGGACCCCTTACAGTCTTTGCTCCTACAGATGAAGCTTTTGCTGCTTTACCAGAAGGCACTGTAGAAAATTTATTGAAGCCAGAGAATAAAGATCAACTTATTGCGATTCTCACTTACCACGTAGTAGCCGGTAAGATCATGTCAGCTGATATCGCAGGAACGACAGCCGAAGTTGCTACTGCTCAAGGAAGCGACATTTCTGTAAATGCTACCAACGGTGTCATGGTAGACAATGCCACAGTAGTGATAGCAGACATTGAAGCAGACAACGGTGTAATACACGTTATCGATCAAGTTTTGCTACCAAACTAACCTAAGCCTTAGTTTGTTAATTGTAATGGGGCTGACTTTTGTCAGCCTTTATTTCGTTAAACTCAAAATGTTACTACTGTGATTTCTTAAAGCTTGCTCGCATTGAATCGACTTTTCCTGCCCTTTCAAACCTCTCTCATAATGATCTCCCCAACAGAAACTCATCACGCTCTAAATCACTAAGGGTTCTTGGAGATTCGTGCTGTGCTGATACGTTAGTAAAAGAAAAAAGACACAAGCAGCTTTATTAATATTCTGTGCATTTCTATCTCCTTAGGTCCCCATCATCAAACACACCACTAGCGTGACAACCCAGCCCTGAACCAGCCACAACTGCCTCCAGCGCACTAAACTGCTCATAGTGTCTATAATCGGGTCTATACAGCACAGCCTCAGCATATCCTTGTCTTACCAGCTCTTCATTAACGAAGGTGTCACCAACATAAACATACCTTAACAGCCTGTCATACCTGTCAGTATCTGAGACATCCTTTACCAGCATTACTGACTTGCCCTGGACTAGCTCTACATTAGCTACAGTAGCTTCATCAAAGCACGGCTCATTACGTTCTGGCGTGTTCATTCCTATATATCTAACTCTCTGACGCTCACCGTTGATTTCAACGTCTATGGTGTCGCCATCAATAACACGAAGGACTCTAGCTTCTTCGCCATCCTGGTCAGGAGTTGAAGCAGTGGAAGATTCGGTAGGGATTACATGATTGAGCTGGGAGAGTAGAGGCTGCACATAATCAGTGAAGCCACCAGTGCTTTCCTGGGTGAATTCCAGGTAGGTAATTGCAGAGATTGTGAGCAGGATTCCACAGGCTAATCCGGTCAGGAATGTCTTCATAAAAGCTGTCTAAAAAGGGGTAGATTCATGCTGTGGAGTATAGCTTGCTGGAATATGCTCTATAAAGGGGTCATGAAGGCTATATAAGCCCGTCTAAGCCACGTTAGCCTCTTAAGAATGGACGAAGATGGCTGTCTTTGAAGACACCTCAGATCGGCTTAAAATCTTTTCTGAGAGTAGCATATATTTGGGAGACTGTCAAGGCTGGGTAGCTGAATTAGCCAGGAGAGATGTTGGGAGACAGGATAGTCAGCAAGTCAGGAGTGCCTGCTGCGGTTAAGGCTGCTGATGGCAAGAAAGTGCTTGTGAAGGAGGCGCTATTTTTAACGCCAACAAAAACCCCGCACTGGGCGGGGCTTGTTAGAGCTGTTAAGGCTAATTTCTAGAGCTTGGATTGAGCAATGAAGGCCTGTTTACCCGCTTTTGAGTACACAACCAGATCAAGAGTATTGTCTTGATTTACGTAAGTCTGCTCCAATGCCATATCATAGCGACCATCGCCATTAATACTCAGATAGAGTCGTCATCGAAATTGCCATGACAATGTGGTTGCTGAAAGCTTCTTGCGACATTCAAGAAACGAGTTGCTCAGCGTAAGATATACTCGGCCCATGATGATGCCAAGACAGAGATATTCAATTTTAATGAGATGTTCTACAACCCGATAAAACGACATAGTCACAATGGAGGTGTTTCTCCAATGAAATTTGAAGAAGGTTATTTTCCAGGCTAAAAAGTGTCTTACAAAAGCTGGGAAGTCTAGGATATGGTGATCGGAGAATCTCTTTTTTTTATTTGCTTATCTTTGCTAATCTGAACAAGCTAGGCCAGTCCTGAGGGCGAATTCCATAAATTTAAAATGATCGAACACGGCTTGCGTTGACTCTGTGGCAGCCTGAAGAACTGGGCCAGCCTGGGCGACAACATTGGCCCCAAGCTTGATGGCTTTCGCGGCATCAAGACCATGTCGAATGCCGCCGGAAGCAATTAGAGGTACGTCGGGGAGCTTGGAGCGAATAGATCTTACTGCCTCGGGTGTAGAGATGCCCCAGTCCTTGAATATCTCACCTAAGGCTTTTAGTCTCGGATCCGAAGCACGAGATGCCTCAACTTCAATGAAATTTGTGCCTCCTTTACCAGCCACATCAATCGCTTTGACCCCAACATTAATTAACCTGCTAGCAGTCGCTGCAGAGATGCCCATACCAACTTCTTTAACGATTATGGGTACATCAAGACAGGCACACACGGTTTCAATTGCATCAAGAATGCCTCGCCAGTCGGTGTCTCCCCCTCCCTGCATCAATTCCTGTAAACAGTTCAAGTGGATTATTAGGGCATCAGCTGTAATGATATCTACGGCTCGTTTAATCTCGTCTATAGATAAATCGTGGAGTAACTGGGACGCACCTAGATTGGAATAGAGTGGAATAGTTGGTGCCCAACTTCGAAGATTGTTAGTTAAACCATTACTACCGGCGTTCAGCAATGCTATCCGTTGCGATCCCACACCCATGGCTATGCCAAGATCCTCAGCTGCCTCCGCTAAATGGGCATTAATTTTTTCGGCCTCGGATGGACCTCCTGTCATAGAACTGATTAGAAAAGGAAGGCGTAGGGGCTTGCCAAGAAACTCTGTGGACAGATCAAACCGCAGTAAATCTCTCTCCGGCAAAGCGTTGTGAGTCAATTGTACTTGGTCCCATGGATTCGCCGGCGACTCAGACTCGAGACGTTGCTTAAGCACTAAATCTAGGTGATCAGTTTTACGTTTTAAAATATCTGTCATTCTAGCTTTCTAATTGTTTTTGGTTAATCAGGGCGATTAAGAGCATATGAGGCACGGTTAGAGCGAACAGGCCAACAAACACAACCTGCATGAGTTGATAGCTGATCTCTATTCTAGGCAGGGACATAAATAAATACGCTCCACCGCCCATACTTAGAATGGTAAAAGGAACAGCATATAACAGTATTTCAAAGACTCCTAGCTTCTCCAGCGAATTTTTTAGGTGAAGCGGACTGTGCAGGAAGCAAAAATATACTGTGAAATAAGCAATTGGAGGTAGGGCGATAGCGGCAAATAGCAAAGCAACTAATTCAGTCATTACCGCTACATTTTTTTTACTTGAGCTTAGAATACAGAAGCTTACGAAGAGGGTAACTGCAATTGATAATAGCGCCATAGCGCTCACGATCATCTGGCTAGACATCGGAGCAAGTACATTGAAGATTTCAATACACTCCGTTGGGTAGAATAGGGTAGGTAGACAGATGACAGCCGTGCTTATGGCTAGGCAAGTGGGTCTAGGATAATACTCTATCCAGTCCGCGGAAAAGTGCCAGGCTGATAAAAACAACATCGAAATAATAATTAATTCTGGAAGTAAAAACCAGAATCCAACAATCATTAGCGATATTGATAAATAACCGATGGAAAATTTGAGTAAGCCAGACCCTCCAGACCATAAACCTACTTTCCTAGCAAGCCCAGGATCAATAGCACCATGAGGTAAGCCAGTTGAGATAATAAGAATGATGAGTATGATTAGTTGTATCTCTAAACCTTCTTTCAGCCAAAAATTATATCCCGCGATCGCAATCAAGGAGATCAAGCTGAAGCAGAGCCTGGGCGGGAGCATTCCTAGATCATCTCGACTCATGCTTTATTTCTTAATGCAGATAACATTCCTGCATTAAGCTCAGTAAGCGCACATCTTAAGAGAGGTAGTTTTGGGAGAGCACGCATGATAGCAAAATAATCTCCAAATTTTGGTCGATCAGTTAGAAACCGAGTAAGCCTGTCAGGGGGCACATTATGCGCCAAAGATATAAAAAGATGTGGGGCAATGGCTGGATTTTTTTTTATTGCATTAAGAAAAATCTTATCCATCCATTTCAGTATTGTATTGTCGGACTGAAAGTCACAACCTAGGCGTCCATTAAGTATAGCCTCGGCACAGTGCTGTGCCCAATGCTGAATTCTTTTAAAAGCGAAGCCCGTAGAAGGTCGCGCTGCTCCCGCGGCTAGTCCGGTTCGTATCCAACGAGGATCTGCTGGAGAAATGTTGTGTTCAAGACCCATTGGGATGATGCCAAACTCCTCCCGTACAACCTGATAATTTGTATTGCCTAGGAGTCTATGTAGCGATTTCAGTGCTTCGCTACGAAGGCTTTCTGGTGGCATATAGTTAGCTGAAAAGCGAGTAAACTCTACTAATAAATTATGACGATTAATCGGCAACACATAATCAAATAAAAAACCTTGTTCATCTACCCGCATATCTTTCATTACCATTGCAACATCTTCGAAATGATGCGGTTTATCCGTTTTGACTTCGAACCCAAAAAATACTTGCTTCAGTATCGAAATTGAGATGTCCGATTTTTGAGGTAATCGGGTGTCTACAATCTGCTTTGTAAGAATTTTTTCGGTTTTAGCATCATAATGATGACTTCCTCTTTGCAAATAAATTTCGATGTGATCTTCAACTGGGCATACGTCGATAACGCAGCTATTTTTTAACAATGTAACTTTTGGATTATAAGAAATTTGTTTCTCGGCGTGGTTATAAAATTCAATAGCGGATACATAATGATATTTCCAGCCACTTTCAGAAGTATGTCTTCTCATATACGAGTTTGTGCTGAATTCCCATGTAAACCAGGATTTAGTGATTAGATTGTCATCTGTTTGATCTGTTTGATCTGTTGATTCCCAAAAGCACCAAGAGCGATCATTGGTATATTCTGAGCGAGGCTCAATGATCAACGTTAGTGGTACATATTCTGGCTTGGTCGCAAGTTTACATAATGATGCTGCCAGCGAAAGTCCTGAGCAGCCTCCTCCGATAATAATGAGGTCATATTCGCGGGGGCTGTTACTGGGGTTAGTCATTTGAATAGGGAAGACCGGATAGATGAATATGTAAATCACTGTTATGAGGCAGATAAGGCTGGCAATTATTTTTGGAAAAAGTTGCTCTAATTGCAACCAGTAGCTTTCTAGATAAGTTTACAAAGACTCGCTCCCGATACACATCATAATCTCTCTCAGCTATTACAACTCCTATTTCTCTATATAGTAATGCAGCTATTCTAATTCCATGTTGTGCTCGCGGGGGTAAAAATCTGATACCAAGTTTGCCAGATTCATAGTAACTATCTGCTAATCCAAGTAAGCGCTTGGCTGCTTTCTTTATCGACGAGGTTTGCAGCGGAGATTGTTTTTTTACTGACGTTGGCTTGAGCTCGCCAAACCATAGAGCCGGGATGTAACATCTACCCAACTCTGAATCTTCTTTCACGTCACGTGCAATATTAGTCAACTGCATAGCGATACCGAGATCAATGGCATGCGCCCTTGCTCTCGTATCATAGACATGAAGAACATCACACATTAGCAAGCCTACGGTGCCTGCGACTCTATAACAGTAGCGTAAGAGCTCTGATTCAGTTTCAATTAGAACAGTACCTAGATCAGATTCAATGCCTCTTATTAATTCATTCACAACTCTCGACTGCATTCCGCACTGGTTCTTAAGTTCAATGAAATCCTGGACAGTCGGCTCTGAACTAGTTCCAACCTTGAGATGAAGCTTCAATCGATCAAGTTCTTCTCTTGCCGCTGTCGTTACTGAGGCCTCATCAACCATATCATCGATGAACCGACAAAAACGATAGAGTCGGGCGCAGTCCTGTAATTGTCGTTTATCTAAAAATCGGCCGGCAAATCTAAAGGATTTCCCATGATTAGCCAGAACATTTATGGCGGGCTCAATAGTTTTTTTTGGCGGACTTATCAAATTAGTCCCTCTTTATTTATTTTCAGTTAGAAAAGGTATGCTGGAAATGTTTGCTACTAGGCGATCTAGTACTTTTGCAGAACTGATAACGCCTGGGAGCCCTGCACCAGGATGAGTGCCAGCGCCAACAAGATATAGATTTTCGGGCCCTTCTGCTTTGTTGTGGAAACGAAACCAAGCTGATTGAGAAAACAAGGGAGCAACTGAAAATCCAGCCCCTCCTACACTGAGATAGTCTGTCGCGAAGTCTTCAGGTGTCATGTGGAAGTCCGTAACCAAATGCTGCTCCAGATCCGGTAGTAAATGTTCACTAAGTGTTTTAATTATCTGCTGACGCAATAGTGGACCTTGAATATTCCAGTTTATATGAGCATTAAGATTAGGGACTGGAGCCAGAACATAAAATGAATCACAACCCTCAGGAGCAAAGCTTGGGTCAGTTGCTGTTGGTCTGTGTAGATAAAGTGAGAAATCTTCAGGCAATGCCTGCTCACTAAATATCTCTTTAAGCAATTCTTGGTACCTTTCGCCGAGCCAGATCGTGTGATGAGCAATTTCTTTGTATTCCTTGTCTGTTCCAAAAAAGAGTACGAACAGACCCATCGATAGAGAATGGTGTTGAGTCTTTTTTCTTACAGACCAAGTCTGGTGTGAAGAATCCAGCATGTGGCTGTAGAGATACTTTGGATCGACGTTCGCCACCACTAGATCTGCTTCAATCCGATCGCCATTTTGAAGTTGAACTCCACAAGCAAGATTATTTTTGACAAGAATTTTATCTACAGTGGTATTAAGTTTTATTTCTATACCAAGTTCTTCCATTAATAGTCTTAATCCTTCTACTAATGCGCCTGTTCCACCCATAGCAAAATGAATTCCCCAGCGTCGTTCTAAAAAATGAATAAGACCGTAAATGCTTGTCGTATCGAATGGGTTGCCGCCCACTAAAAGTGGTTGAACAGAGAAAATTTGCCGGAGCTTTGGGTGGCGCAAGTAGGAACAAACCATCTGCCAGACAGTCCGATAACACTTTAACCTAATAAGAGTAGGGACCTGAGCTAGCATTGTCAGAATCTTATGAAAAGGACGATCAGATAGCTGAGTAAAACCTACATCAAATATTTTTTCGGAGTGAGTCAGTAAACGCCTATATCCTTTTACATCAGCTTTATTGAACTTGGCAATTTCCGCCTCGGTGTCAGCTATTTCACCGCCATAGTCAAAGGTGGTGCCATCAGAAAAGTGAAAGCGATACCATGGATTCAGAGAGCGAAATTCAACATAGTCTTGGCGACGACGGCCATGTAGCTCAAACAATTCGTCGAATAAAAATGGCGCAGTTATAACCGTTGGGCCAGCATCAAATCGGAATCCATCTTTTTCGAATACTTGCGCTCTGCCGCCGAGCATTGGACATCTATCTATAAGCAGAACTTGATATCCTTTTGCGCTAAGGCGTATCGCCGAAGCTATGCCTCCAAACCCACCGCCGACAACAATTGCGTTGCTCAAGCCGCTTCTCTATCAAGTTCTCTCAGAAGTTCAGAACATTTTAACTCGAGTAATCTACCGCAGCCATGGGGAAGCGCGGCAGCCTTGTAGACAGCATGATTTAAGAATTGGTATGCTAAATCTTTAGCAGTGCATGAGGGCGCAGAGTTTTTTGCATTAGCATTATCTTCAATAAGTAGAGCCATGTTCGATATATTGCTGTTCATTCTATCTAGTTCTCGATCTTTTATATCATCAAATATTTGATAGCCAATACCAAACGCAGAGCCGGCTTCGTCAGCGGTTTCTAAAAAATTTGATAGGCCTGTTAAAACAAGAGGTAGCTGGAGACTTAAAGAAAAAAATGGGCCAGATTTTTCCTTTGCAATAGCGATAGCTTCGTTAACGTTATTTTTTTGGCCGAAGGTTAAATCTTTGGATTGACCTTGGAGTGTTCTAACAATAGCAAGATTCATTATTGATACTAACTCTAGTGCAGACTCAGCTCCCGCAGTAACTACGAGTTCAAAAGCGTTGGCTAGCAAAAGGTCAGTAGTATTCATAGCGATGTCCCGACCAAACTTTTTCCAGATTGTTGGCCTGTCACGCCTTAGCTCATCCTGATCCTGAAGATCGTCTTGTATTAATGATGCGTTATGTAAAGTCTCAACCGAGGCTGCTAAACGTACAGCGGCATCAGAATTTAAGCCTAAAGCCATACTTGCCGATAAGCAAAATTCAGCTCTTGTCTCTGATCCTGGAGCGGAAAGATGGTAGTCAATCGCGGAATATAACACAGAGCCAGATGCCAATTTACTTAATGAAGTCTTTCGAGCTATTACGCGACTTTCTCTCAATAAGTCACAGGAAGGCATGTAATTATTTGTCATAAAGTCGTCTAGTATTTAAAGCGTTACGAAAAATGTTACTTTTTGCTATTCAGTTACGTTACTCATACATAATAATCAAGATTAAATGATACGAAAAGTAATCGCTCGTTTAGAAAAAATTATGGATAAATATATATTCTAGATCCTACGATATAGGTTAACTGCTTTTCTACAGTGATCATTAATTATTTTATTTTCAATCATAGGTTCAAATTTGATTCAAACTATGATCCAATATTGATCGGATTAGCGTAAAAATGAAACAAATATAAATTAAAAAGTAAAAACAATCTACAAGAGGTCAACTAATGAAAAAATATATTCTTACCAGCTCAGTCATCATAGGCCTATTCTCAGGTCAGATGGCACTTGCAGCTTCTGGTGATTCGATGCTCCAATCAGGAGATTTTGTTGGATATTCGTTCTGGCTCATCTCAATGGCGCTTGCGGCGTCTACAATATTCTTCCTGATGGAAGCACGTCGAATAGGCGGCAAATGGGCCACGTCTCTCACAGTTAGCGCCTTGGTTACATTCATTGCAGCATTCCATTATTTTTATATGAGAGAAGTCTGGGTCAGCACTGGAAATACACCAACAGAATTTCGATACATTGACTGGCTTCTAACTGTTCCTTTATTAATGGTCGAGTTTTATCTTATATTATCCGCAATTACTAAAGTTTCCGGTGGTATATTCTGGAGATTGCTAATTGGTACCCTGGTAATGCTGATACCCGGCTACATGGGTGAGGCTGGATACCTAAATGCCACCATTGGTTTTGTAATAGGTATGGCAGGTTGGGCATACATCTTATTTGAAATCTTTGCAGGTGAAGCTAGCCGAGTTGCTGCAAGCCAAGCTACTCAAGCGGTACAAAAGTCATACAACTTGATGAAGTGGACAGTAACCATAGGTTGGGCAATTTACCCGATTGGATACTTCCTTGGGTATCTTGCAGGCGGAACCGATGTTGGAAGTCTTAACTTAGTTTACAACTTAGCTGACGTTTTGAATAAGATCGCATTTGGTCTCTTCATTTGGTACGCAGCTAACGAAGATACCTCAGGTAATTAATTATCTAATATAAATTATTACCAAGGCATCACACCCACCAGAAAGCTTCGCCTTCAAGGCGAAGCTTTTTTTGTGGGATAATTTGCAAATACAATCGACTCGCTCTAAACATACTTCATAAAGCTGTTTTCGGTGCGTATATGCTGGCTGCGGTCGCTAGATGCATCCAGATGAGAATGCCGCAATCAACATAGTTAGGAAATAGGTGGGAGTACTATCAGACTTGGATTAGATGGCTTTAGGAAGAAACATTGGGGGGGGCAGCCATTAAACTCAACACTAAATCTTGGACCTAGTTTAGAAAATCTTGAAATACCCGAACATCATCAGTACTCACTTACCACTTCATGCAATTAAATGTAATTTGCATCGGGTGGTTTTTTGGGTACCAATCAATTGAATTCCATAATGCAAATTGGTTTAGATTCAGGCCTTTTCTAGTCAAATCCATGTCCCAAAAATTAGCTATATAATCTATTAAATCAATAGTGCTTTTACTGAATCCTGCTTCTCATAAACCTCTCTAAAGTATCTGCCCACCCCCTATATCAAAGTGGTCAATTCATGCGCTATTCTGGCCTATTATAAAGTTCCCTAAAGAAATGAGCGAAGGGGTTATGACTTCTACTTCTACGAAATCTACTATGTGCTTTTTTTACTACATATACTGCTGTTTTTCACGCTATGTTGTATCTACACCGCTGCAGTAACTATTACAGAGACACAGAGCCCCCCCCGGGGGTGTATGGACGAAAGTAATGAAAACTTAGGCTGCCCAGGCCAGAAAAGGCAATTGATTAGCGTCAAAGGAGGCAGGGAAGGTCTTGGACGACTTCTTTTTAAAATAGCCTATTAAGTATCTGGGCAGGTACTGTAAAAATCTACGAAGCCATGCGCCCTAGGCCGGTGGGGGAAGAAGCCTGTCCTAAGTAATTTAGGTCAATATATTATTTGCATACCGATTGGACTACCTATGGACTACCTTTGTAGTGATTAGGATGATCAGCTGTGATACCATCAAAGACTATAAATAAAGACTTATTACATGAGTATCAACAAGATAGGGTGGTATAAGCAGATATAACAAGGGACATAAAATCCCTCGGAGGCAACTCCGTGCCGGTTCAAGTCCGGCCCCGGGCCCTAATATTTGTGGCAGCAATAGTCACGACAGATAATTCTTTTCTTCAAACCCCATTAACAATAAAAAATTATCCCTAGACCCTGTCTGGCAAAGCCCTTCTATAGTACATATACTCAAGTACCAATAATTTTCTTTAGCAAATGTATTCTTAAAACAGCTAAAACAAGGGGTTTCCTATGCTTCGTTACACAATGCTTCCCGCATTACTTTCCCTGCTGCTTCTGGCTTCCTGCTCCAATGAGGGTGAGACACCAGCAGCGACGCAAGCAGATGCTGAAACCAATGCTGATGGTCCTTCCATAGGGCAGGTGTCTTCTGCCATGGGGCTGGATAATGTCGATTCTCTGATGTTTACCGGGACAGCATGGCGTATTCGCAATAGCTTTCGCCAGACCCAGACGGCGAGTCCACCCTGGCCGGAACGCGATCAAATCAGTAACTTGACCCAGGCTATCGACTTAAATGCGCCCTCCATGCGAGGTAGTGGGGATACTTTTTCCTCGAATCTGTTTCTTGAACCACCCGTTGCAGGTACACATGTCATTAACGTCCCTGCTGATACAGAATCCTGGCGTCAACAAATGGAAATCTGGTTAACACCCTGGGGCTTTGTAAAAGGAGCGCAAAGCTTTGACGCCCAAAGCAGTGCCGTAGAATTGGATGGTGCTTCTTATACCATGTTCACCTTCTTGTCGCCGGAATCGATGATCTCACCCTCTGGCATGCGCTATACCGTTAACGGCTATGTTAATGCTGATAATCTGGTGGTGCGCACAGAAACCTGGGTGGAAGATGCCTTTATGGGTGATATGCGCGTAGTCGGTGTGTATGACGATTATATGAGTTACAACGGACTTATGGTGCCATTAAGTATTGAGCAGCAGCGCGGTGGGGGCGGGGTGTTTGGTATTGATGTGAGCAGCGCTTCAGCCAACCCGACTAATCTGGCAGCATTGATTACAACCCCGGAAAGCAGTGCTGGACCGGGAGAGTCGCCTCCTGCCCGTGACGTCCCTGCAAATCTTACGCAAGCGCTGGGTGATGGTGCGTGGCTTGTCAGTGGTGGCTATCAAGCCATTGTTGTTGAATTTACCGACCACCTGGTGGTATTCGAATCGGGGCAATCTGAATCCAGAGGTGAACAAATAATTCAACAGATCCGTGACAATATCTCTGATAAAGAACTCCGCTATATCATCAATTCACATCCTCATTCTGACCATACTGCGGGCCTGGTACCATTTATCAGGGAAGGAGCAACACTGGTAACCCATGACAATAATGTAGATTTCCTGCGTATGGCTTTAAGCAATCCCCGTAGTTTATTAGGCGAAGAAACACTGGTACCGGAAGTAATGGCTATTTCCGGGGTAGGTGTGCTGGAAGATGAAAGTAACCGGATTGAACTACATACCGTGCCCAATCTTCATACTGATGGCATGCTGGTTGCCTTACTGCCGTCTCAGGGTGTTTTGTTTCAAGCGGATTTCACGCTGCCTCAGTCCGGTGTTGAAGCCAATCCTTTTGTAAAAACACTGGCGCGCTATATTGAGGGAAGTGATGTCCAGTTTGAGCAATATTTGGCGGTACACGCTGCTCAGGTGGAGCAAAGCAGGGGTGATCTGCTGGCGACTATTGCCAATGAATGAAAATCTGACGACACTGATATACATAACTTGGTAGGAATAAAGCTGATAATATCCTCAGGTGCTTATATTTCGGTATAATTTTGTCTGGTTTGGCCTTTCTCTCGATTAAAAAAGCCTATTTCATGGAAGATTGTGAGAGAGGACAAGGTATTTACAACACAAAATAAATTATTCTTTTATTCTATGAATGATGATGAATATCAAGAAAGACGTAAGGAGTTGGTGTCGGGCCAGGCACGGAAGCGCTCGGGCATTTATCCTTTCTTGATGGGGGTTTTTATTGTGATGATCATCGTTAATGTGGCGATGCTGGCGATAAATAATACATAAACCAGATATAGCAGAATAAACCTGAAGTCTGTTTTAAATTTCTTATTTAGCGCACTTTCCTAAGCATCTTCATCCTTCCTTCCTTTTTATCAATTAATCAATATTTTTGCTGATAAGCAGCAAGATGCTTATGAATCATTATTCCCTTGAAAAAAGTGTGGATTTTTGTTGATAAAATCTTCTATCCAGCGCTCGAGAAAAGAATCAGTTTCTCGAGTCTGAATATATCCCCAACCCAGAAATGAGATAATTGCGGCTCCGATTACATCTACAATGAGATCCCACATTGTGTCCTGCAAACCGCTTTTTTGCATATTGAGCCCGAATACCTGATCAATAAAGTATTCAAAAATTTCCCAGATAGTGCCCATCCCTACAGCAAACATAAACGCAAAAAGAGCAACAAACCCAGGTTTTAGATCCAGGCCTATTTCTTCTTTCTCATTTAATATGTAGACCAGCAAAAAGCCCAAAATACCTAAAAGAAAAGCTGAGCCACTATGTAACACCAGGTCCCACCACCAAAACCGGGTATAGTAACCTTGCGATTCGCCCAGAAAGAGTGACATATAAAGAAAAATTACAGCGAGAGTTTCAAAGCCGTGTGGAATCTGTACATCGAAACGTTTGCCCAGAATCAAAGGTAAAAAAGTAACAAAAAGTATGATCAGAATCTCTACCATTGCCTGATAACGGCCCTGGAAAAACATAAGTAGTGCGCCAATCAACAGGCTTAGCTTCAGGAAAAGGGAAAGTCGCCGATGAATATACAAGGCAAAGGTTTCCGGACTAAAACGTGATTTCAAAATATTCATGCTTATAAACAGTTAGTGGTCTAAACAGAGGTTAGCAGCATAATGAATCTTATTTTATAAAGGGCTAATGGAGCCCCAAGCTTGGAAAATCCTTTAAGATAGACGGCATGGAATACTTTAACAGCTTTTATTCGCTAGCTGGCACTCTTAATTGTTCTAGACATGGGCTATTTACACAAAAAGTTTATAATTTCTTATGATAAGTTTTCTTGAGACAGTTTGGGCAAATGAAACACTGGTATGGACACTGGGTGTGCTATCGCTGTTATTTTTTATCATTACATTAACCATAATACCCTGGCTAATTTTACAGATACCCGATGATTATTTTACCGAGCAGAATCGCCATTCTTTTCTGGATAGCTCCCATCACCCGGTATTAAAAATACTGTTGCTAGTGCTGAAAAATCTTGCCGCCACATTTTTTCTGCTTCTCGGATTTGCACTTTTAGTATTACCTGGCCAGGGCCTACTCACCATATTGCTGGGAATGGTGATGATTGATTTTCCTGGAAAATATCGGCTGGAGCGCTGGTTTGTACAACAAAAACCTGTCTTGCGCTCAATTAACTGGTTGCGAAACAAAGGTAACAGGCCACCAATACAGTTATAATTCCAACCAGGAATAATGATCTGTTTAATTTTTTCAAAATATTTAGACAGCCACTTTATTAAATAACATGTATTAGAAACATTGCTATGACAGTTTTAAGTGTAAATCTAAATAAAATTGCATTATTGAGAAATTCCCGTGGTCGAAATTATCCGTCTGTGGTGGAGTTTGCCGGAAAATTTATCGACTTGGGCGTACAGGGTATTACTATCCACCCACGTCCGGATGAACGCCATATCACCAGAAAAGATACCTATGAGCTGGCTGATTTCCTGCAATCTCATGAAAAAATAGAGCTGAATATTGAAGGATATCCCAATGAGGAATTCCTCAGGCTGGTCGAAGACACTCGTCCCGATCAATGCACCCTGGTGCCTGATGCGGTAAATCAGCTTACTTCTGATCACGGCTGGAATTTCAATAAGCAAGCTGAATTGCTACATACTGTAATAAAACAGATCAATGACTGGAGTGTACGCAGTGCTGTATTTCTGGATCCTGATCTAGAGCAGGTAGCATTGGCGGCCCAGTCGTCATGTCAACGGATTGAGCTTTATACAGAAGACTATGCCCAATCCTGGGGAGGTACAACTCAAGCACAGGTGTTAAGCACATACAGAGATGTTGCAGCCAAGGCCCAGAGCCTTGGTTTGGGCGTTAATGCTGGTCATGACCTTGATTTACAGAATTTACCGGCGTTTCTTACCATTCCCGATATTCTAGAGGTATCAATAGGTCATGCACTGATCGTGGAATGTATTGAGAGTGGCATGCAGAGCGTTGTACAAAGATATCTGGAAACCTGTTATGGCTGCTAAAGACGGACGAAAGGCGCTTTTTGGACTCTTGCGAGGTATTCTTGATGCCAAATATATTCTCACTACACAAGAGCAGCTCAAGCCATTTGAATGTGATGGATTGTCCGTTTATAAAGCCTTGCCGATTGTCGCTGTTTTGCCCGGGACTGTGGAAGAGGTTCAGGCAATTATTAAAGTCTGTTATTCCTTGCGTATTCCTTTGGTGACACGAGGGGCCGGGACCGGTTTGTCTGCAGGTGCCAAACCTAATCCAGAAGGGCTGTTACTGGTCATGACACGTCTGAATAAAATTCTCACCATCAATACCACGACACAAACAGCACAGGTTCAGCCAGGTGTGAGAAATCTCGCTATTTCAGAAGCGACGAAAGAGCATGATTTGTTTTATGCACCAGATCCTTCTTCGCAAATTGCTTGCTCAATTGGCGGCAATATAGCTGAAAATGCAGGTGGTGTTCATTGTCTGAAATATGGACTGACCGTCCATAATATTATTCAACTTAAGGGTTTTACCATGGAAGGGGAGCCTGTTGCTGTAGGAAGCGGTGGCCTGGACAATGTCGGGTTTAATTTACAGGCCTTGATTATTGGTTCTGAAGGCATGCTCATGGTGGTGACAGAAATTACCGTTAAATTATTGCCCCTGCCTCGCCATACTGAAGTAATGCTTGCAGCTTTTGATAGTGTTGAAACTGCAGGTAATGCTGTGAATAAAATCATAGCAGCCGGGGTTATCCCCGGTGGCCTCGAAATGATGGATAACAATGCCATATGTGCAGCTGAAGACTTTGCTCAGGCTGGTTATCCCAGAGACGCTGCTGCTATTTTGCTAATAGAAATTGATGGTAGCAGCAGCAATGTAGATGAGCAATTACAGACAACACGGGAAGTGTTAGAAAGCGCTGGTGTAGTTTCTGTAAGAATTGCCCGCAATGCCGAGGAAAGGGCCTTGTTCTGGAAAGGCAGAAAAAATGCCTTTCCTGCCGTTGGACGGATTTCACCGGACTATTATTGTATGGACGGCACCATACCCCGTAAATCGCTGGCAGAAGTGCTGGGGTATATTTCGGCGCTGTCCGATGAATACGGTTTCGCAGTCGCCAATGTATTTCATGCCGGTGATGGTAACTTGCATCCTTTGATACTTTTTGATGCCAATATTGCCGGTCAGTTGGAAAGTGTCGAGGCCATGGGAGCCAGGATTCTTGAAAAATGTATTGATGTTGGCGGCACGATTACTGGTGAACATGGTGTCGGCCTGGAAAAAATTCGACAAATGCCATTGCAGTTTACGGATGGGGAAATCAATCAGTTTCATGGCTTAAAAGCGGCACTTGATCCTGCTAACTTGCTAAATCCGGGGAAAAACATCCCCTTGCTGAAGCATTGCCAGGAATATCGTGCTCTGGCAAAAAATCTTGAGCCAAATCGTCTTCTTACTCAACAAACTCCGGATTCATCACAATCTGGTTTATCAATTGCAGGGCACTAGTCCAAGTTAATATGCAAGACAGCGCTCACATTCTTCAGCAACAAGTACAGCAAGCCCGTGCTGACAAACAGGCGTTGGTTATCCGTGGTGGGCACAGTAAGCATTTTTACGGCTACCCGATTGTCGGTGAACAACTCGACACCACGATACATTCCGGAATTATTGAGTATGAGCCTACCGAGTTGGTAGTACGTGCCAGAGCGGGAACACCTTTAAAAACCATAGAGAAGGCGTTGCAGGAGCATCAACAGGTTCTGGCATGTGAACCGCCTCATTTTGCTGATAATGCCACTCTAGGAGGAATGGTTGCAGCAGGGCTATCTGGTCCTTCTCGTCCATATCGTGCCTCGATTCAGGACACGGTCCTTGGCGCTACGATCCTCAATGGCAAGGGCGAAATTCTTAGTTTTGGCGGTAAAGTAATGAAAAATGTTGCTGGCTACGATGTGTCCAGATTAATGGTCGCGTCACTGGGTTGTTTGGGCGTTATTTTGGATATTACCCTGAAAGTGATTCCAGCAACGCCTGCAGAAATCAGCTATGTATTTACAGTGGACAGCAGTAAGAGCGTTGCTCTTATCAATGATATGCGTAAGCAAGGATTGCCAGTGACTGCCACGTGCCAGTTTCAGGAAGAACTCATAGTGCGATTTTCTGCCGGGTTCAAAGAAATCTCACTAATTGAGCAGATGCTGAATAATCACTACAGTTTTGTTGAATGGAAAAAATATGAAGAACAGGAATTTTGGCGCAATTTACGTGAACAGAAAAATAAATTCTTTGATCAGAACAATTCTCTTTGGCGCTTGTCTGTACCCGCAGATGCTGACATTGACGCTATAACAAAGCAGACTGAGAACCTTTTGACGGAATGGGGAGGGTGTTTACACTGGCTGAAAACTGATATGGAGCCAGGTAAAATATTCGCACATATGGAAAAAGTGAATGGTCAAGCCACTTTATTCCGAAGTGCAAGAAGGTCATTACCGGTAAATATTTTTCAGCCCCTTGCCCCATCTCTTGCGCAATGGCATAAGCGATTAAAAGAAAGCTTTGATCCTGATGGAATTTTAAATCATGGGAAAATGTATGCGGATTTCTGAGTAAAGAAAATGCAGACTCACTTGCCAGCAAAATTACTTGAAACGCCACAAGGGAAAGAAGCGGACCGTATTCTGCGCTCCTGTGTCCACTGTGGTTTTTGCACGGCGACATGCCCTACATTTCTTGTTACTGGAAATGAACTGGACAGCCCGCGAGGACGAATCTATCTAATCAAGGAAGTTCTTGAAACAGGCAGGGCCACTCAGATAACTCGCACACACCTGGACAGATGCCTTTCTTGTCAGGCTTGTGAAACAACCTGCCCATCAGATGTAAATTACCATTCTCTTCTTAATATTGGCCGCGAAGTAATTGCTCAAGTATCTCCGGAAAAATCAGGAGCAAAGCTAAAAAGAATATTGTTGTTAAGCATTCTTGGTTCTCAACATGTGTTCAGGTTTTTAGTGAAGCTTGGTCAGACCTTCAGGAAATTTTTACCCAAATCATTGTCCAGCCAGTTACCAGGCAAAAGTCTCTTTTCTGCACAGGACTATGTCCCCAAAAAGAACAAGCGCAAAGTAGTTTTATTGGACGGTTGTGTTCAGTCCAGCTTGTCACCCGATACCAGTAGGGCAACTACTGTGGTTCTTAATCGTCTCGGAATTGAGGCGCTACATATATCCCCAGAAAGTTGTTGTGGTGCCATGACATTCCATAGCAACCAGCAAACAAAAGGACTTAATAAAGCCAAACTATTAATAGACCAGATTATTAAAGAGCTTGATGACGGAGCGGAAGCTGTTATCAGTACTGCCAGCGGTTGCGGTAATTTTATAAAAGATTATTCAAGTATTTTTAAAAATGATAATGAATACCAAAGCAAAGCCGATAGAGTTGTCGATGTTGTCAGTGATATTAGTGAATTTCTGTTACAAGAAGATTTGAGCAAACTTAAATCCTCAGCCGGACACCGTTTGGCTTTTCATAGTCCCTGCACCTTGCAGCATGGCCAACAACTTGGAGGGGTGACAGAAAGTGTGTTGGAGCAACTTGGCTTCACTATTCCGGCAATTAAAAATTCACATTTGTGTTGTGGTTCGGCAGGTACTTATTCAATATTTCAGCCAGAGATGGCAAAAGAGTTAGGGCGAAACAAAATTGAATCTCTGCAAGAGACTGAATGTGAAAGTATTGCTACTGCGAATATTGGTTGTCAGTGTCATCTTGCCGGGCTAGGTAAAAAGACCGTCAGACACTGGATAGAATTTGTAGCGCAATCCAATATATCTGTTTAATACAGTAATAAATTATTACTTATTACTTATGGGGCTTGGTTAATAATTTCTAAATTGCGTTCGGATTGTATAAGCCAGCTGTCGCCATCAACAAGAAAGCGTATTTCTTTCATTGTGTCATCGGCATAGCTACCCCTGGCATATTGCAGCCAGAATCTGACTAAAGCTTCGTCACCAGAAAGTTCTATAAACTCGAGACGGTCATAGCTAATGGTAATTCCCTGTGCTCCCTGAATACGATCTCTACGTTGGGCAAACCATGAATCATAGGAATCATGGTAAAACGGTTCGAAACTTTCATGATAGACAGCAAGATAATTATCGAAGTCACCTGCTTGCCATGCAGAAATCCATCGCGTTAAAGTTCCGCTAATTTGTTGTTTCAGCAAGTTGTTCAAATCAGCTTCATTTTCTATTACATCTTCTGCCACTGACTCGGGCACAAGGTCTATTTCTGAATTATCCAGAGCTGGAATTTCAAGCGCTGCATTTGAAGTCGCAGCAGGAGTATCCAGGGTGACTATTTCAACAGGGGTATCGAGTTCAGATACTGTATTTTCCTGGGCAGGATTTTCTTCTATTAAACTTGCTGTTTCAGAATTACTGGTTTCTGAAAAAATTGTTTCTGTAATATTTGTTTCCAGTCCATTCGACAGATTGGGACTCTGGTTGTCATTCGCGGGCACATTTGCAAGAGGCGTTATACTTGGTGCCGGGTTGATGCTTTCTACATCGGCAGTAATCTCATCCATATATAAGGGAGCTTTAACCACGAGAATTTCTGTAAGTTTATTGTTAACAGTTTCATTGTTACCTGAGAATACAAAGGCAAGTATCATCGTGACCATTACCACAACCGCTGACAGGCAGATTTTTAAAAGCGCTGGGGCAGGGGTCCTTAATGATTCAACATCATCGTCAAGAATCTCATTGACCACCTGGATATAAATGTCAGTTGCAACAGGAGGCTTGGGGTCTCGAGTGATAAATTCCAAATCAGACAGAAATGATTCCTGGGTATCAATTTTTTTTATCGACTTTTGAGAGTCGAATTCCTGTTCCGTCAATATTTTTTCGGGGGGCTCTTCTACAGGAAGCTCTGATGTAGGAATCTCTAATGTAGGAAGCACTAATGTAGGAAGTACTAATGTAGGAAGTACTGCTGCAGGACGTTCTACCGCAGGAGCAGCCTCTGCATCAGTTTCTTTATCGTGTATTTCAATAGTGGCGTCTGATAAAAGTGAAACCGAAACAGGCTCGTTTTCAGGTTTGAATTCAGTGATGTTTAATAAAGGGGAATCCTGTTCAGATTCGGCAACTTCTGGTTTATCCGCTACAGGCTCAACAACTAATTCCTTTACTGTAAAAAAATCATTGAGAATTTCAATTGTTTTACCAGGTAAACCTTTGCTCAGCAGATAAAGTTCAGTGAGTTCTTTATTGCCCATTGTTTTATCGGTCACCCCAGTGTCTTTTTTGTAGGCCGAGTAGAAGTCATCCAGTTGCTCTCTGGTCATGGGCGACAGAGTGAAGCTTTGATTCAGGTATTGTGTCAGTGAGCGCAGTGCAGGGTCATCAAAAAGCCTGTCAAGCTTATTCGTCCCGGTGATGATTTGTGAGACCAGGGTTTTTGAATCATCATGGATGTTGTTTAGTAGTCGAATAAGGATGAAAAGGTCTTTGCTGATTTGTTCAGCATCATTATAAATAATTAGCAGTTTACGATTAGTTGAAGTCTCCAGCAGGTAACGGGTTAATGCCCGATTGAAATCCTTGTTTTTGTCCAGCCCAAGTACGCTTTGTATATGTTGATAAAGGTCATCTGGTGATTGCGGTGGAGTTTCAAAGTAAATAACATCCTGGTTTTCGGCTTCAAGTTCACTAACCAGTTGTTTACAAAGAGCGCTCTTGCCGATACCTTCAGCACCAACAACTTTAATGATGCCTTCATTAATCTTGAGTGCAGTGCGTACGCCCTGAAAGGCATCAAGATAAGGGCCAACTTTTAGGTAGTTTGCCTGGGGAAAAGCCATCAATTTAGTAGTGCTTATTATTATATTGCCCGGAGAAAATGATCTTCCCGCGGGCATGTGATTGGAATTTACGAAGCTTGAGGAATTGTATTAGAAATCAAGAAAATATACAGTTAGAAAGGTGAGAAGACTTGCAACTACTGCAGTAATAACAACGCCAGGCCAGGCCAGACCTTGCTTTTTGCTGTCAGCAGAAAAGTTTTTATCAAAGCGGACATCGCCAGTATCCAGAATTGCTCTTTGTACGTGAATATTGGTGATTTTAGTATCACCACGGCCATAGGCAACCAACAGGGACTTATGGCAAAGAATATTGATTAGCCGCGGAATCCCGGCACTGGCTCGAGTGAGTTCCTGTATTGCTTTTGTATTAAACAGGTTAACACCCGGAAATCCTGAGCGGTTCAGGCGGTGGTTAATATAGCTACCGACTTCTTCCAGAGTCAGGGTGGGTAAGGTGTATGAGAAAGTAATGCGTTGCCTTAGCTGCCTTAGTGAATCCTGGGCCAGCAAATCATTCAGCTCAGGCTGACCGAACAGGACGACTTGCAGTAGCTTCTCGGTTTCTGTTTCAAGGTTGGTAAGCAGGCGCAATACTTCAATACTTTCTTCGGGCATTGCCTGGGCCTCATCCAGCAAAAAGACCACTTGCTTGCCAGAATCCTTGATTCTCATCAGCGTTTTATTAATTTCACCAAGTACATGATGGCGGCCTTTTTCATGATCGACATCGAGACCCAGTTCTTCAGCCAGGGCGAGTAACAGGCCATCAGGAGTTAAAAATGGGTTGGGGATATAGGCTGTGACAAAATTATCACTAATTGTATTGAGCAAACGACGGCACAGCAAAGTCTTTCCAGTGCCGACTTCACCGGTAATCATGATGAATCCTTCACCACTTTCCAGGGCGAGTTGAACGACGTCCAATGCCTGGTGATGACCGTCCAGGTCCAGAAAGAAATCCGTATTGGGGGTCAGGGTAAAAGGCAGCTCACGCATGCCAAAAAATTCTAGATACATCTTATCTACTAAATCCTGTATCTGCGGCAGATTTAAAGTAAACCTGCGAGGAAATCGAGATGAAGAATAAAGCACCACCTCGGTCTTTTCAATAAAACACTTGCTTATTTAGGTGCAAATATTATGCTTCTGGGCGTGTCATTCACAATAGGAAAAAATCCTGATATTCAACATATTACGAGAGATAGTTATGACTTTACTAAAAAAAGGAACCTTGCTCAGCCCTGAGCATTCATTACCGGGGCGTGAACAGGTAATGTCGGTAGCAGATGCGCATTTTGTGAATGGCAACCCCATCCAGGAACCTTTCCCCACACAGTACAGCAAAGTGGTGTTTGGCCTGGGATGTTTCTGGGGCGCAGAGAGGTGGTTTTGGCAAATTCCTGGTGTCTATACAACGGCCGTTGGCTATGCCGGCGGTTTCACGCCGAATCCAACCTATAAAGAGGTTTGCAGCGGACAAACTGGCCATAGTGAGGTGGTCCTGGTGGTATTTGATTCCGCAGTAATTAGTTTCAAGGACTTATTAACAGCATTCTGGGAGTCCCATAACCCCACACAGGGAATGCGCCAGGGTAATGATCAGGGGTCACAATATCGTTCAGCTATCTACACTGTGGACGAAGAACAGCACGCCACCGCATTGGCAAGTAAGCTCAGTTACGAAAATAACCTGGCACAAGCTGGATTTGGACCTATTACCACTGAAATCAAGGCGCTGGAGACTTTTTATTATGCAGAGGAATATCACCAGCAATATCTGGCAAAAAATCCTCAGGGATACTGTGGGCTTGCAGGCACTGGTGTCAGTTGTGCATGAAATCATGCCTCACAAGATAAGCACGCGGGCAGTGAATTAAGCTAAAATGTGACGATGACAAAACCTCAAGCCGAAAAACTCGTTGTAGCCATTTCTTCCAGAGCCCTATTTAATCTGGATGATAGTCATGAGATCTATCAAAAGCAGGGTATTGAGGCTTACCGCCAATATCAGATAGACAGGGAAGATGAAGTTCTAGAGCCAGGTGATGCGTTTAGCCTGGTCAAAAAGCTACTTAACCTGAATACACTCATTGGCAAGCCCCGCGTAGAAATTATTTTGCTCTCAAGAAACTCTGCTGACACAGGCTTGCGAATTTTTAATTCCATTGAACAGCATGAGCTAAATATTCAAAAAGCTGCTTTTTGTGGCGGCTCCAGTCCTTATCGCTATATTTCTGCATTTAAATCACATTTGTTTTTATCGACAGATGGGCAGGATGTCAGAAAAGCTCTGGAAAATGGCATTGCCGCAGCCACCATTCTTAACTCCAAACAGGCCAATATGGATGACTACAAGCTCCGTTTTGCCTTTGATGGTGATGCTGTTCTGTTTTCAGATGAAGCTGAGAGAGTCTATAAAAGTCAGGGACTGGAAGAGTTTGCACGCAGTGAAAGAGCCGCCGCCAAGGATCCACTAAGCGGAGGACCATTCAAGGAATTTCTGGCAGCATTGCATATGCTTCAGGAAGAGTTCGGTCCGGATAATTCACCGATACGCACTTGTCTGGTTACTGCCAGAGCGGCGCCGGCACATGAAAGGGTAGTGAGGACCCTGAGGAAATGGAATATCAACATCGATGAATCGCTGTTTCTGGGAGGACAGGACAAAGGTGCCTTTCTGCAAGCCTATGATGCAGATGTGTTCTTTGATGACCAGCAGGGGCACTGTGAATCGGCGCGTGAACATGTGGCAACAGGGCATGTACCTCACGGCATAGCAAACTTGGTGGTAGAGAAATCCTAGTGAATTCTTACCCTGAAGCGGTTAATGAAGAACGGTGAAATAAAGCCCAAGCAGCAGCAAGGCAGCAATGAGAATCCCCCGCATCACCTTGTCTGGAAATAAAGATCCAACATGAGTTCCCAGAAAAATACCCGGTAATGAGCCCACCAGCAGGCTTGCCAACAAAGTCATATCTACCAAACCATTAACTAAATAACCTAAACCGGCCACCAGAGTGAGCGGTACGGCATGCGCAATACCGGTACCGACAACGGTTGTTGCATTCCACAGTGGGTACAGCAAAAATAAAATAGCAGCGCCAATTGCCCCGGCACCAACCGAGGCAAGGGTGACACACACACCCAGTACCATACCCAATATCAAGGTCATTATTGCCGTGTGTTTTTGGGGAAAGCCATAAAATGGCGGTTGAATGCCATGATCGGGCGGTGTTGCTTGTCCTGATCCCAGGCGACGTTGTATTTGCTGCTGAAACATAATTACCAGAGAGGTCAAAACCAGCATAACGCCAAGGAATGTTGTCAGAACCTCCTCATAATTTTCGCTTTCCGCAAAAGCATATTTTCTCACTATTATGGTAAATGCCACTGAAACCGGGATGCTTCCTGTGGCCAGAAGTGCCATGGCTTTCCAGTTTACATTTTGTTTTCGGTGATGAAAAAAGACTCCGCTGCATTTAGTGAAAGCGGCGTAGAGCAGGTCAGTCCCTATTGCTACGGGTGCTGGATAGCCAATAAGCAAGAGAATAGGAGTCATCAGCGAGCCGCCACCAACCCCGGTTAAACCTATGGCAAAACCAACCAAAGCGCCGGAAAATACGAGGATAAGGAAATCAAGCATCAAACGGCTCTGTTTTGGTGAAATAATAAGCTACTGTAGAGTAAAATCTATATTCATAAAAATACTATTTTGATATATTTATATAACTAAAAGATATATAAATTTGAACAGGAAGCGCCAGTATGAAGCTGCAACAACTCCGATTTATCTGGGAGGTGGCCCATAGTAATTGCAACATAAGCCGGGCTGCTCAATCGCTGTATACCTCTCAGCCTGGTATTAGTAAGCAGATAAGAGCACTGGAACAGGAATTGGGTACAGATATTTTTGTCCGCAACGGGAAGCATCTCAGTAAACTTACGCCTGCCGGTGAGAAGATAATCGCAGCTGCTGGAGAGGTATTAAATAAAGTTTCTGCAATTCAATCTATCGCGCAGGAGTTTGCAGCTGAAGGGCATGGCAGCTTGAATATAGCGACAACACACACTCAGTCCCGTTACATTCTTCCACAGGTAATTAAATCATTCATCAACGACTACCCGGATGTCAGTCTACATATGCATCAAGGTACGCCTATGCAAATCTCGCAAATGGCCTCTGACGGTACAGCTGATTTTGCCATAGCAACGGAAGCTCTGGAGTTATTTACCGATCTGGTGATGATGCCTTGTTTTCACTGGAATCGAGCAATACTGGTACCCAGGGATCATCCTCTATGCCAGGAAAGTAAAATTACTCTGGCAAGTGTGGCTGCTTTTCCAATAGTCACTTATGTGTATGGCTTTACCGGGAGGTCAAAACTTGATGAAGCCTTTCAAAAAGCAAATCTTGAGCCCAAGGTAGTATTTACCGCCGTTGATGCCGATGTCATAAAAACTTATGTTCGTCTTGGTCTGGGGATTGGCATTCTGGCAAGTATGGCGATTGAAGAAAGGGATGAAGATCTTGTAAGCATCGATGCCAGTCATCTCTTTGATTACAGTACAACCAGTATTGGTTTTCAGCGAGAAACCTATCTACGAAGCTATATGTATGATTTTATTGAAACGTTTTCTCCTCACCTGACTCGTGAGGTCATTCAGGAAGCCATTCAGCAACACGGTAAACCTGGCGCAGACCGCTTTTATAAAACTATGGATATTCCGCTCAGGTAAGCAGGGGAGAAGAGATGAGGCTTTCCTAGTCGCCGTCACTGGCAATAAGATTACCCTGATGTAGCCCGCATTCCTTGGCTGTTGCCTCTTCCCACCACCAGCGACCTTCACGTTCATGCTGGTTCGGACCGACCGGACGAGTGCAGGGCTCGCAGCCAATGCTGACGAAGCCTTTATCATGGAGTTCATTGTAGGGCACATCAAACATACGAATGGTTTGCCACACCTGACTGGAGGTCCAGTTAGCCAGTGGATTGAATTTCAGTAAAGGCTTGTCCTGACTTGAGAAGGTTGCATCCTTTTCAATAACAGGGACCTGATTGCGTGTATCCGGGCTTTGATCTTTGCGCTGACCGGTAATCCAGGCATCAAGATTAGACAGTTTACGAGTCAGAGGCTCTATTTTACGAATACCGCAGCATTCATGGTGATCTGTTTCATAAAAGCTGAACAGACCTTTCTCTGTAACCAGTCTTTCCAGTTTTTCTTTATCAGGAGATAGGCATTCAATTTGAATATCGTAATGTTTCCTGACTTTCTCTATAAAGCGATAGGTTTCAGGGTGGAGACGGCCGGTATCAAGGGTAAAGACCGGGACTCGTTTGCCAAGTTTTTTGGCAATTTTGCTCGCAATTTCAATAAGCACCACATCTTCAGCACCGCTGAAAGAAATAGCAATATTGTCAAACTCCTGCAAGGCATATTGAATAATCTCTTTTGGGTCTTTTTCGCTGTATTCAGACGCCAGAGTGAAAATTTGATCTTGTGAAAGGGCCATGATGATGCCGTGGTTTCTTCGATGAATGAATTTTAGATGAAATAAACAGGCGCATTGTACATTGCCCGCTCAATACTTGAAATCGCTATTTTTACAGACACTTAGCCACTAAACCTGAATTTCTTCTTAAGCATGGTTCCACGTGAAAAACTCTAAAGAAATTAATGACTTAGCGTATATTTTTAGGGTTAAAACGCAAAATGTAGTGTTTATATCAAAATTTGGCACTATATGTGGTGGCTATTAAAGATTTTAATTTTTTATCGCATTGCATGCTTTGTGTGAAACAGAGAGAATAGTTTTTTTATTTTCTGCCTCTTTGCAGTAAAACATTTAGGAGTGTTCTTTGGAAATTGCCTGCCTGGACCTGGAAGGAGTCCTGATCCCTGAAATATGGATTAATTTTGCTGAAAAAACGGGTATTGAAGCCCTTCGTGCGACCACCCGGGATATTCCTGATTACGATCAGCTCATGCAACAACGGCTCAGGTTGCTGGACGAACATAAGCTCGGTTATAAGGAAATACAGGAAGTAATCAGTACCCTGGAACCTCTGGAAGGTGCTGTTGAATTTATTAACTGGTTAAAAGAAAATTTTCAGGTAGTGATCCTTTCCGACACCTTTTATGAGTTTTCGCAATCATTGATGCGCCAGTTAGGCTTTCCGACGCTACTATGTCATCGGCTTGAAATTTCGGAAGATGGCAGGGTAGTTGATTATAAAATTCGGCAGAAAGATCCCAAACGTCAATCCGTTAAAGCTTTCCACGGCTTAAATTATCGGGTTATTGCCGCTGGCGATTCCTATAATGATACGACAATGCTGGCAGAAGCTGATCAGGGCATACTCTTCATGGCACCTGATAAAGTCATCGCAGAGTTTCCACAATTTCCCGCAGTACATACATACGACGATCTTAAAAGTGAATTTATCAAAGCCAGTGTGCGTAATTTAAGCGCCTGAAGCCGGATTTAATAATTTGCCCAGGGTGCGTAACATTTGTGCGGTTGCGCCCCAAATATAATAATCCTCATAATTCAGATAATAAAACTCTCGGCTTATGCCATCTCTGATCAGGCTATCTTGTCCATAAAGGGACAAGTCGCATATCAATGACAAGGGTATCGAGAATATCTCATCCACCTCATCAGGATTGGGGGTCAGTGCAGGTGAGCTATGCATCACTCCCAATACTGGTGACACAGCAAAACCTGATGGTAGAGTCGTGGTGTTAAGAATGCCAAGAATTTCGACGTCATTTTTTTGCAAATCGATTTCTTCACTGGCTTCTCGCAAGGCGGTAAACACTGGATCGATATCATTATCTTCCACGGTACCACCGGGAAAGCTAATTTGTCCGGCATGGTTTGATAAATTACTGCTGCGACGGGTCAGAATTATTTCAGGTTCATGAATTCCCTGAAAAACAAGTATTAACACCGCCGCCAGTCGATGTTCAGCGCTGAATTGTTCAAGTGAGTGGTCAGTGTTTAAATCAACAGTGAGTTCTTTTAGTTGGCTGATGGAAATCACTGCCATTGAATATACCCTGCAATGCATTTTAAAACGCTTGGAAAAAAGCGCTTAGAAACCTGACTTCAGCGCATCCATGAACAAATTAATTTTATCCAGACTTTCCTGATATTCCTGATCGCCAACAGAATCAGCGACAACGCCGCCGCCGCCCCAGCAATGAATACGGCCATTTTCCTTGACCAGAGTGCGGATGCAAATATTGCTATCCATATTGCCGGAAAAGTCTATCCAGGCAAAGGCGCCGCAATATACCGAGCGCATAACATTTTCAAGTTCGTTAATAACTTCCATGGCGCGAATCTTGGGTGTCCCGGTAATTGAGCCTCCGGGAAAGCCGGCTTTTATCAGGGCAAAAACATCTTCGGAGTTCTCAAGCGTTCCTGTAATAGTGCTCACCAGGTGATGCACATTGATAAAACTCTGGGTTTCAAAAAGATCAGTGACAGCCACGCTTCCTGTCTTGCATATTTTACCCAGATCATTACGCAGCAAATCAACTATCATCAGATTTTCTGCACGGTCTTTAAGGCTGTTTTCCAGGTCATTTCTATTGTGCAAATCAATTTCGGGGTCATCATTGCGAGGACGTGTTCCCTTGATTGGTTGGGTCATGACTTCCCTGTTTTTCACCTGCACAAATCTTTCTGGCGAGAAGGACAGTACAGCCTGTCTATCATCTTCCATAAAAGCCGCGAAGGGAGCTTTGGCAATAGTTTGCAGGCGGGTAAAGGCGCTATAGGGGTCGCCCTCGCAGGGGGCCGAAAAGCGTTGTGTCAGATTAACCTGATAGCAGTCTCCAGCCAGGATGTAATCAATTACCCGTTGATAGGCTTGTTGGTATTCTTCCCGAGAAAAATTGGAGACAAAATCTCCTGTCATGGCAAAACTTCCAGAATTTTTTTCTGCTTCGCCGGCAAGAATTTTCTGGATTTTTTCACTTGTTGCATCTGGACAAGTATGGCGAATCACAAGACTGCACTGTTTTTTCAGGTGGTCGATAATAATCACCCATGAATAAATACCGATTAGCATATCGGGCATTTCAATATCCCGTTTATGATCCGGTTTGATGCGCAACCATGGGTGCAGCAGTTCATACCCCAGATAGCCGATAGCGCCACCGGTAAAAGGCAGGTCATCATTCTGCGGCGCGCTGGTTTCCAAAGTGAATTCTTGAGAGAGAATGTCTAAAGGATTGCCCTGTACTTCAACAGTCTTGTGACCAGAAGTTTCTATTGTCGTAGTTGTGCCTATGGTGCGCAAAACTTTATCCGGCGCGGCACTAATAAATTCAAAACGACTGTCTTTCCTGTTGCGATCATTACCACTGGCCAACAACACAGGATGGGGTAGATGCCGTACTTTTTTGTACAGTGGATAGGGGGTTGATTCGTAGGGCAGGGACGTAATGCTGAAATAATCCTGCTCTGCCTGATCGTTATTTTCAGTCTTGTTATTGTTATTCAAGGGCAATTTGTAGGTCTGGGGAGTCCCGCAATTTTATTTGCTATCAATGCGGGATACTCGGGAAAAAGTGATAAGAGATAGATGCTGGATCCTTTTTCTTCACCATGAGAGATTTTCATCTGTTTTACTAATACCCGCATCATTGGCGCTAAACCGTGATTATCATAAAAAATTCTAAGTAAGTTGATTACTTCCCAATGCTGATTTGTCAGACTTATATTTTCCCGGCGGGCTATTTCATCAGCCACAGCAGGACTCCAGTCCTTCAGGTTTTTTAGATAGCCATCTTTGTCCAGCGGAATTTTCGACCCTTTGAGTATTAGTGTCTCAGGCATTTGCGCGCTCAGTTTATTTGCATCAGCCCCAACTGATTACCTTGTCATATTCGCAAGACAAACTTACAAATTGCGACAATGTAATGGCTTCAAAGCGGGGCAGTATTTTGTCAGAAACACCTCGGGCGACCAAATCATTTTCCAAAGCGAAAAGCCTGGTTGAAAGGGGGATATTTTCCCAAATGTCAATTCCATTATAAACAGCCATGGTTGCATAAACACCATCTTCAATTAGCAGTATGGCATCATTTTCGCCTAATACGCTGATACAGTTTTGCAGGCAGTCCTGTTTTTTATTCACGGTATGAAGAATCATCAAAACACCATAACCTGATCTGTGGTGGCAACAAGCTTGCCCAGCTTTTCATCATCAAGCAGTTTAAACTCATTCGGCAAATCGATCTGCTTTAGTCCAGCTCGAGCCAATGATGGTTGATGTATATAGATGTTTTCCACATCATAGTGTTTTAGTGCAGGAATCATCTTACCTATATTTTTAAGCTGACTTGCTTGTGTGTCTTGCCTGTCGAGCAGCTGTAAAACACCATCGTCAATAAATACAAAGCTTACTTTCTGCTCAAATGCCGCTGCCGTAAACGCAAGGTCCAGCGCCGCACGTGCTTGCTGTCCTGCATAAGGAGAACAACGACTAATAAAAAGATAAGAAATTTCTGTTGTCATAACATTTATCGTGGGGACTGAAATAGCACACCTAGATTACAAAACTGATCACACGATCAGACTGCTGAGTGGCATCAATTAATTGTCCAAGACCGCTGATAGTAAATCCCTGTCTCAGGTTATGCCCCGGTTTGTCATATCGATCTGCTTCTGCTTTGTCCAGTATGCCTCTTTTTAATGCAGATGCTGCACAAACGACAGCGTCAATATCATTAGATTCAATTAAAGCCTGCCAGCGTGCAGGAATATCTTCTTCATCCTGTGGGGGTACACATAGGCATGAGCCGTTGAGCACGCCATCTTGATAAAAAAACAGTCGATAGATGTCATGCCCTGAATCAAGGACAGTCTCGGCAAACTGCAGCGCAGAGAGTGCAGAAGGAGATGACCAGGGAGCGCCGTTGATGACTATAGAAAATTTCATGTCTTAAAAGAAAAAGCCCTGCAAAATGTGCAGGGCTTTTTGTATAAAGGAAAAACGATGTTTAGTTCCGGTTGCCAGAAAGGGCAGCCAACAGATGCAGTAAATGAATAAAGATATTATATATATTCAGATACAGACTTACTGTGGCACGGATGTAGTTGGTTTCGCCACCATGAATAATTCGGCTTGTATCAAACAGGATCAACGCAGACATTATCATGATAACCGCTGATGAAATTGCCAAAGAAAGCGCTGGTATTTGCATGAAAATATTTGCCACCATAGCGACAATAACAACGATCAAACCGGTGAACAAAAAGCCGCGCATGAAGCTGAAATCTTTGCGAGTTGTCAGTGCATAGCCTGAAAGGGTAAGAAATATAAGTCCGGTTCCGCCCAAAGCCTGCATAATTAACATTGGCCCATTTGAAAGGGTGGCAACATAATAATTAAGCATTGGCCCTAGGGATGCACCAAGACACCCTGTGAAGGCAAAAATAGCGATCAGACCTGTAGAAGAATCGGCTGATTTGTGAACCCAGAATAGTAGTCCAAAACTAACCAGCATCAGGATAAGCGCTGCTCCCTGGGGCAAATTCATTACCATTGAAACCGCCGCTGTCATGGCACTGAAAAGCAAAGTCATGGATAGCAACAGATAGGTATTTTTTAATACTTTGTTGGTAGCAAGAATTGACTCCTGGCTTTTAACGCCTGTGCCAATTGAACCGCCAGCTCTGAAACCATAATCACTCATTCTTAACTCTCCGTATAGATCGTATTCAAGATTAATTCACACAGTTATAATGGGGATAAATCGCCAAAATTCAAGGCCTTCATAATACTTAGACCGGTTTTAAAAGCAAGACCTTTCGCGGTCATTGATATTCGTAAATTCCCTTACTTTCTGGTTGACTGACACAATGATTAAGGTAAGATTCACTCCTTTCGCGGAGGGGTGGCAGAGCGGTTGAATGCACCGGTCTTGAAAACCGGCATAGGTTAATAGCTTATCGAGAGTTCGAATCTCTCCTCCTCCGCCATAAATACAAAACCCGGCCTTGTGCCGGGTTTTTTATTGCTGGTGATAAGTAACCTGCCTGGAAGGATTCAGGCGTTGAATGGTCTTATTTTTACTGCAATTTCCTGCAATAAAAAACTACAGTCTTAAAGCAACTGACAGTTCATCCATCTGTAACCCAATCATATCCAGCAATATTTTCCCGCTCTCGACGAGATAAGGGTCGGCATCTTCTTCCTCGTCACCATCAACTGCATTATCGACTTCTGGTTCTACACCGGCAGTATTCTCTAAAATCTCCTCTTCAACCTCGCTGGAATCATCCATGGCGTCAACGGACTCATAAGGCTCCTGACCTTTAGCGATTCTGCGCGTGTTGGTTATGTCCAGACGCCACTGATCAGATTCTGCTCGTTCGCTTAAGAGTTCTGCTTCGTTAAGTGTAAGCTGATTTTTCTCTTTATTTTCCAGCGCTCTATTGATTTGAGCTTCAATGAATGCGAAATCCGGGTCGCCCCCTAAACGGCTTTCATGCATGCTGTTCAAAGAGGGGAGCAGGGTTTTCAAATCAGAATATGGACGGTAATAATTCGGATCGATTGTGTCCCATGGCAATGCCGTTGGCAGGGCGCTTTCACCGATGTCCTCTGCAGTATCATAAAGATCAGGCATGACAATATCCGGAGTAACTCCTTTGTGCTGAGTGCTTTCTCCGGAAATACGATAGAACTTGGCGCGGGTTATTTTCATTTGCCCTTCGCCGAGCGGTATTAATTCCTGTACGGTACCTTTACCGAAGGTCTGGCTACCAAGCACGATTCCACGCTGGTAATCCTGGATTGCTCCGGCAAAAATCTCTGAGGCCGAGGCGCTCAGGCGATTTACCAGAACGGCCAGCGGTCCGTCATAAACCAGCTCAGGATCCGAGTCTCCCTGAACAATATTATTACCATCAGCATCACGGACCTGAACAGTAGGGCCGCGTCGAATAAACAAACCAACCAGAGAGTTGGCTTCAGAGAGGGAACCGCCGCCATTGCGCCGCAGGTCTACAACCACACCCTCAACTCCTTCCGCTTTTAATTCTTCCAGCAGATTACGTACATCACGTGTGCTGCTGCGAAAATCAGGGTCGCGTCGTTGCAGAGCTTCGAAATCTATATAAAAAGTCGGTAACTCAATGACGCCAATTTTGTGAATTCGGCCTTCATATTCCACCTCGACAATCTCTTTTTTGGCAGACTGATCCTCAAGTTTTACCGTATCTCGGGTGATACTGATTTCCTTGCGCTCTAGAGAAGAAGCGCCAGGCAAGACGGCAAGGCGCACAACTGAGCCTTTCTCACCACGAATAAGTTGTACAACGTCGTCAACGCGCCAACCAAGTACATCCACATAGGGCGTGTCACCCTGGGCAACTCCTACGATACGATCCGTAGGCTGTAACTCTCCAGCCAAATCAGCTGGACCGCCAGTAACAATGCTCACTACCTTGGTATATTCATCTTCTGTGGTTAACACAGCGCCAATACCTTCCAGAGAAAGACGCATACTCATATTGAAATTTTCAGCTGCTCTGGGTGCGTAATATTGTGTATGCGGGTCAAAAGTCATGGTCATGGCATCCATATAACGTTGATAGACATCAAGACCATTGGTTTTCAACACCTGACTTAACTGGGAGCGAAAGCGTTTGCTCAGTGTTTCACGAATTTCTGGCATATCAGATTCATCATCCAGCTTCATTGACAGCACATTGCTTTTGATTCTTTTGCGCCATAGTTCCGTCAATGCGTCTTGATCGGCAGGCCAGGGGGCTTCAGCTCGATCGACAACAATGAATTCATTGACCGTGAAGTCGAAATCTTCGGGATCTTCTTCGATACGTTTTATCGTATAGACCAGCCTGTCCATGAGCCTTTCACGATAACGGTTGAAAATCATGTAACCAAAATTGACGTCACCCGCCAGCAGCAGATCATCGAGCTGTGTTCTGTATTGCTCAAATTCGTCAATATCTGCCTGGGTAAAATATATCCTTGAGATATCCAGCGTTTTAATAAAACTATCCAGCATCTGACTGGAAAATTCGTCATTCAGGTTAATTTCAGAATAATGATTACGCGTAAGCTGACGGATGATGTCCTGGGTAATTTCTGCATAGCCAGGTTCGGGCATCAATTCCTCAAAGATGACATTTACGTCCAGAGGTATATCTGCAGGCAAGTAAAGAGGCTGCTGAGCCTGTAAGCCACTGAAG
>CAWUSW010000038.1:0-4765 GCA_963925675.1 uncultured Pseudomonadales bacterium | reverse complement strand
AATGATTCTGCCCGCAAAAGGCATGGTTAGAACAAGCTGTATCGAATGCGGGGCAGCATTCATCGCCAGCAAATCATTTAGTGCGTGAAATACTGCAATCCTGCCGAGAAGCCAGGGGTCATCAAAGGGCGCACTTAACAGATCAACAGCCTGGACCAGAGAGGAATCAGGCCAACTGACTATGCTGGCGTCCTCAATCTGCCAATTGGCATCCATCCTGGTCATAACTTCGGCCAATACCTTACCGCCGACCTTGGCACCACAGCCCCCACAGCGTTCGTCAGGGCTCAGCTTTTCAAACTTTTCATCCTCAGGAATGATCGACGCTGGAATTTTCTGTATTTTTTCCTGCATGCCTATATCGCTCAAGCCATGGAATTGATCCATGAACTTCCTGTCTATACGGTCTTTCCAGCGCCATACCCAGGACCCAGAAAAAGCCAGGAATCCCCGATTGCCTGCTGCTGTCTTTTCACCCAGGGCCAAAAGGCTGAGAAAGCGGTCCTGGGGAATATAGGGCAGCAGCGGGGTTTTCAATAAAAAGTTACGCAGATTACTGAACAGGTAAGGTGCCTGGCGTACGGCATAAACTCCAGCTTTAGGCCTGGGATTATCCACCATGTGGGCTATATCGCCGGCAGCAAAAATATTAGGATTATTGGTGCATTGTAAATAGCGATTTACCTCGACGAAGCCTTCCTCATTGCAGGCAAGTCCGGAAGCTGCTAGCCAGCCGGCAGCGCTTGCCTGAACACACCAGAATACATGCTCAATGCTCAGACTTTTACTGCCTTTCCCTGCAAGCCGGTCGGGGAATACTTCACTCACACTGAAATTGTCATGCAACTGAACCCCCAATTTTTTGCAAGCATTCATTGCAATCCTGACCACTCTTTTTGGAAAACCCGACAATATTGAATTGCCCTGGTAAACCAGGGAAAACTCCGGCGCTGCTTTTAAATTATTGTTGTTTTTGCAAGCCCAGGCCATCGCCAATACTGTTTCCACTGCCCCTGCACCACCACCCACTATGGCGATCTGGCCAGCTGATTCTTTTGCCTGAAGTGACTGGTACAGGGTATTCCAATGCTGCCAGAAACCCGCTATTGGCTTGATGGAGATGGTATTTTCTGCAGAACCCGGAATGACATGATTGGGAGTGGAGCCGGTATCAAGTGACAATACATCAAAAGAAAGATCTGGTCGATCCCTGAGACTGATGGTGTTGTTATCCGGATCAATGCCAGTGACTTCAGACATGATCAGACGCACATTGGCCCATTGGCACAGGCTGACAAGGTCGACATGAATGTCTTCAAAGGAATAATGCCCGGCGACGAGTCCGGGCAACATGCCTGAATAGGGGGTTAGTGCTTGCGGGGATACCAGCGTCAATCTGACACCGGGCAAAGGGTCCATGCCCCATTGCCTGATAAGCAGGGAGTGGGTATGCCCTCCTCCAGCCAAGACGATATCCTTAAAAACTGGACTGCTGTCTTTATGCATGGGGAAAGGCTCCCCTGATAAGCGTTCTAGTTGACCGTCATAACGTCATAGCCCACTGAGAGACTAATCAGGGGATTTCGCCCTGCTGTGGGACGATACTCATGGGCAACAAATTCGTCATAGCCGGAATCCGCAATTTGTTGAGCTATCCATCTGTAGTCCAGCTCCTGGGTTCGATCCACTTCAGCACGGGAAGGAACACCAGCTATATGCATATGACTAATTAGATCCAGATTGTCGCGCATGGTCCGGACCACATCACCATTGGCAATCTGCACATGGTAAAAATCATAAACCACAGTAATATTTGGCGAACCTGTACGACGGCACACATCAAAGCCCCAGTGTATATTGTCAAACATCTGGTCAGTACGATTATCCGCCGCCACTTTAGAGTTAGTGATTTCCATACAAACATTAACCCCTTTTGATTCTGCATAGGGCCCAACTCGTGAAAGGATTTCGACTGCATGATCAGCCCCTTCTTCCCGGGACATGCCGCGACGTTCTCCTGGCATACCGATCAGGTTTTTACAGCCAGCAGCGGCGCACATATCAATACCTGCAAGAGTAGCTTCTTCAATCTTGTCATGATTCTCTTTACGGATAAAACCATCCTGAAAATTGGTTCCAGTTCCAGTCATCAATGTAGGTGTAATGCCAAATTCCTGAAGAATGGAAATCTGGCTCTGTTGAGGCAAGTCCATACCAGCGAAACCTAACAGCGATAAAATTTCACAGCGTTCTTCAATAGTAAAATCGGTTCCCGTCCACACTTGAGGCATAACACTTTGTTTAATTCTGCCTTGTCTTGGCCCCAAACCTTCTTCTTGGGCGGCTACTACCTGAGTCGCCAGCAAGGGCGTTGCTGCCAATGCTTTAAGCAGGTTTCTTCTTTTGATAATAATTTCCATCGTCTCACCCTCAAAATAATTATATCGATCAAGTATACGTGATTGTTCTCTAAACTACCTCCGGTTGACTTGCCTGCAGCTTGCGCCAACGCGACTAATTTAAATATTGAACAACAAACGAACTAACGGGCGGCATCTACAAATCATTATGTTTCAAACCTGAACACTACCCAGGCCTGTCCTGAAAATTTTGGCCAGGTAATCTTCAATTTTAATGAGGATGCGAAAGATAATGTTGCCGTAACAGATCTTTGCCGTAATCATTCCCGTTCGGTGTTCTTACAATTGAATGTATATGCTCCTTATACGGAACGCCCCATGCATACATATGTGTCAACCCGACGGGTATTTCATGATCAAATTCAATAAGTATCACCGGGCTCTGTATGCGGTAATAGAATACCGAGTCAGCTTCGCTTTCTCCGACCCAGGCAAACCACGTACTATCCAGATGCTCTTCAATTTCTGCCATGCGAATGCCCTGATGGGACTCTCTCATGTTGCCAATATAGACACCTATCAAGCGGAGTAATTGTTGTTTTTGTGCAGCAGAAAGCTCCGCCACTCTAATTCCTGCATTCTCGAGCACCACATTGTCACTGAAGGCCTGGGTCATAATATTGTTCCCCGTTTTTCGGGTTTCAATAACAGCTTTGGCTTTTTGAGTTTCGGACAAGCTATTAATCATGGCCAGGCCATAACGTTGTTCATCTTCCATGATTGCAGTGCCTGCATATTCTCCTGTCATTGCAACGGCAGGTTCTGAACCCCAGAATGCCGGAGTCATCACCACCTGTTCTCCCAGTACAAAATAATTAAGATTCAGATGATGGCCATCCAACTGCCAGCCCCAGGGCTCAGTAGCTGAAGGCGATCCCATCATTGTGATCCAGTACTTGCCCTCGCCATACTCAACAAAATTATTGCCATTGAGTTCTCCCAGAGTTGTATTCAGGCGCATGATGTCCTGAGATAAGGAAAGCCCTCTGGCACTTAGTGACTCACCCAACATAGCCAGTGCAGCATCTCGCTGAGCTTCATTCATTTCATCAAACGAAATTCCCTGTCTGTAGTAGATATGCTGATTTGCCCACATGCGCCATTCATCATCCTCAACTGAAAAACTTATTCGTTCACGCTGACCTGCATTCAAGGTTGCCAGAAAAACATCGGCGGCATTACTCACTGGCGCAGTGCTGATCCCCGTAGAACGAACTTCAAAAAGATCCGGTTGTACATTGCCATTCGTAGTGATGCCTTTAAAAGCTTCAGCCAAACCATTGGCATTTATTCGTTCACTCCATTGTAGTGAGCGTTGGCGATAAGCTTCAGGATCAGGTGGCTGTGCCGATGCATTCCAGGCAACTAAAACAGTCAGTAAAGTGAAGGCATTGAGCAAGCTATTTTTCTCACTATAATTTTTCATCTCTTTCTCACTTTGAAGTTTTGTAAGTTTAAAGCTTTTAATTACTATATTTTTTGGGAATTAAATAATCGGAAATCAGTGCAAGCTGTTCATTTGAACGCTCTACCTTGCCTATGACTTACCTATGCCCTGCATTGTACCGATACCCTTTCGCACAGCAGCTCTCATATATGAATCAGAAACGTTCTTTCTAACAAGCCAACACCGCCTTCACCCAAGCGACGTTCAAGCATAATAGTGCATTCGCTTTTCTACCACGACATGCTCCACAATGGAGTCCGTATAAATCCTCAGGCTTTTCTGTTTCAGCTTACAATATGGTTGAAGCAAAGGTGAATAATAAAATTATCAACGCTTTCATTTAAAGGTCATCTACTGCAATAGCTTTCAGCTTATTTACTGACAACAAAAAGGGCAGCACAAGCCACCCTTTAGATAGAATAAATATTCCCACTCTATCAGTCTTTATTCAGGGTTATCGGCCATCAATTTTTCAAGCAGCCCAGCCATTTCAGGCAACTCACCCACCACATCAAAACTACCCAGCGACATCGTATCGGCCTTGCCGGTTGAATAATCAAGGGGAATCAGACCGCGATCATCTTCTGCGTAAAGGTCTGCGCCACTTTCTGCAAGAAAGCTAACAACCGTTTGCCAGTTCATACGCGCACTGATGTGCAAGGGGGTCTCACCATTACGGCCGCCTTTTTGATTAATGTCTGCACCAGCACCTATTAATATATCCAGTCCCTGCATTACATCCAGTTCTGTTTTCCCTGAACTACGGGTATTCTCATTGGTGGACTTACTGGTCAGTGCAATCATTGGTGACACACCATGCACATTCGCCTGGGTCCAGTCGGCATTGTATTCCAGCAGCAACTTCATCATTTTAGTGTCGCCCATATAAGCAGCATGC
>CAWUSW010000037.1:0-116747 GCA_963925675.1 uncultured Pseudomonadales bacterium | reverse complement strand
ATCTGGACGGTCATGCCCCATCTAAAAATGAGGATATGTGGAATATATCGCTGTGCAAAACCATCGCCCGTTTAAGCAAGCCAGGCCATACAACGTTAGCAAGCTATTCCGTTGCCGGCATAATTCGTAGAAACCTTGAGGAAGCAGGATTCACCTTGGCAAAAGTTGACGGCTATGGAAAAAAACGTCACATGTTGACGGGGCATCTAGAAAGCCTTGACAAGCATGTTGAGAAAACAGTGCCGTCCTGGAGAAATCCCTGGTCAATGGAATATCCAATAAACAAAAGCATCGCGATTATAGGGGCCGGTCTTGCCGGTTGCGCAAGCGCTTACGCCCTTGCCAACAGGGGATTTAAAGTCACCCTGATAGAAAAAAATGGAAATATTGCAAATGGCGCTTCAGGAAATGCACGGGGTATCGTTCATGTTAATCCCGGACGCCAGCTCACTCCTGCATCTTTATTTCGCCTGAATGCATTTAATTATGCTATCCGACACTACCAAACCCTGGCAGAAAGCAATGACTTCGCATGGAACTCTTGCGGCCTGATTCAGCTGGCTATTTCTGCCCAGGAAAAAACAGATCAAGAAGATTTATTGATTCGCAATCTTTATGACCCACACTTTATGTACGCTATAGATTCAAAGCAGGCAAGCGAGATTGCCAATATGCAACTCGACTATTCAGGATTGTACTTTCCCAAAGCTGGCAGCCTTGAGCCTCCAGCCTTGTGTCAGGCATGGATTAAGCATGACAATATTCAATTACTGACTTCTCATGAAGTTATCGCATTTGCATACCAAAACAATCAATGGCAAGTGGCGATGTCCAGCCAGGGACTTGATTCATCCCATGCTTTTGATGCCCTTGTTATCTGTAATAACAATCAAGCAGCACTTTTCCCTGAGACCGCAGACTATCCCATGATCAACAATCATGGACAGACAGACTCATTTCTCATGAATGGAACAAAGGATGTTTCTGAACATTTAAAAACAGTTCTCCGCCATCAGGGCTATATCATTCCCTGGCAGAACAACAGAGCCAGCATGCTTACCATTGGCGGCAGTTTTGTCCAGGGACTTCATCAAGGCGGATCAAGCTCAACACTCACAAAAACAAATCTCGAATTAATTGAGAAAATATCATCCAGGCTTCATGCAAAACTTGATGATCAATGTAGCAGTGAAGACCTTGTAAGTCGTGCAGGAACGCGCTGCACAACACCGGATTACCTGCCATTGGCTGGTCCAGTTGAAGACCGTGGCAAAACAGAGAAAATTTTTGATGGGTACCAACGTAATGCAAGAAACGAAATTTCTGCCAGTGCACAATACCTGCCCGGGCTATATATCAATGCAGGGCACGGCTCAAGCGGGCTCACTACAACGCCATTACTTGCTGAATATCTCGCATCCCTGATTAGCAATGAAGTCTTGCCGCTTGCTACAGAGGAAGTCGGAGCTGTGCTCCCGCTCAGATATCTGATCAGAAATCTAAAAAGGCAAAAAGAACGATAACGTAATAATAGGCAGGAAATTATTCCAGCAAAGAATGTTAGGTGAAATGAAGGTTCTGGAAATTTAGCGGTTGTAAAACGCTGTTAACGCCGTTGCAAGATATGCCGCATCTTTTGACCCAGCCATTTCCCTGATTGAGTGCATAGCGAATGTTGGCACACCAATATCAAGAGTTTTTACTCCAAGTTCTCCCGCCACAATTGGGCCAATCGTTGAACCGCAAGCCATATCATTTCTTACAACAAATGCTTGCACAGGAACATTATTGTCTTCGCATAGCTGACGGAAAAAGGCAGAAGTTTCGCTCGATGTCGCATAACGTTGATTAGCATTTATTTTGATCACCGGCCCATGATTGAGTAAAGGCCCGTGCTTGTCATCATGTTTTTCCGGAAAATTTGGATGAATACCATGGGCATTATCAACCGAAAACATCAATGACTTGTCCAACATTCTGCGTTTAGCTTCTGCATTAGCATGGGAGAAAGATTCAGCGACTCTTTCCAGTACCGCTTCCAGGAACGGTCCCTTGGCACCAGCGGCAGAAACACTGCCCACTTCTTCATGATCTGAGCAAACCAGTAAGGACCCATACTCATCATTGCTGGCAATTAAACTTTGCACCCCGACATAACAACTCAACAGATTATCCAGTCTGGCACCGGTGAGAAATTCATCATTCAATCCAACCAGAGCTGGAGGCTGGACATCATACAGGCGTAAATCATAGGCAAGAACTTTTTCAGCATTTTCAAGATCCAGTTCTTTAACCAGATAATCAAGCAACATGTCCTTTAACTTGAAAGTCGCACCATCATCCGTTTGTGTAAGCAATGGCGGCAAGTAAGTCTGCGCATTGATAGCACGTTTATCATTAGCATCACGGTCAAGATGAATGGCGAGACTGGGGATAACTGCAACCGCTTTTTCAAAGTTAATCAGACAATGACACAAGTTACTCTTTGTATCCCGATAATCTACTCTGCCCGCAATAGACAAATCGCGATCAAACCAGGGGTTAAGTAAAACACCGCCATATACTTCAACGCCCAGTTGGCCATATTGGTACTGGTTAATTTCAGGTTCCGGTTTGATTTTTAAACATGGGCTATCGGTATGAGCCCCTACCATTCGAAAGCCGTCTACTGGAAGGTCACCATTGCCTGTTTTGAAGGCAATAATTGAGGAAGCTGATCTGCTGACGAAATATCCCTGGCCCGGCTCCAGTTTCCACTCACTGCTTTCTTCCAGGCAAATAAAGCCCGCCTCTTCCAATTCGGAGACAAGACTTTTTACTGCATGATAAGGTGTGGGTGAGGCCTGAATAAAATTTATCAGGCCTTTATTAATGTCCAAAGGATTATTATTCACCTGTCGGCTTATTGAACCTCAAGTAATTCGACATCGAAAATCAAGGTAGCGTTTGGACCTATTAATGCTCCGGCGCCATTGGCACCATAGGCCAGTTCGGGTGGAATGAAAAAGCGAAACTTGTCACCGACTTTCATCAACTGTACACCTTCAGTCCAGCCAGCAATTACGCCATTAAGTGGGAAAGATGCAGGTTGCCCTCTTTCCACTGAGCTATCAAAGACCGTGCCGTCAATCAAAGTGCCATGATAATGCACCGTAACGGTATCCGTTTCAGACGGCATGGAACCGCTAGCGGCGCCTTGTTCCAGTACTTCATACTGCAAACCCGATGCAGTGCTGGTAACTTCTGCACGCTCGCCATTACTTACCAAAAACTCCACCCCCGCCTGAGATGAAGCCTCAACTTCAGCACTCATTTTTTCTTGCTGGGCAATAGAAAACGCCTGGATTGAAGCCATTATCTCTTCTTCACTCATTTGTAATTCGCCGCTTAATGCATCTCTTACACCTGCGACCAGGGAATCTGCGTCGAGGTCATCCATTGGCATCTGATTTACCAGATTCATGCCGATATTCACACCAATACTATAACCGGCTTTACCTTGTTCAGATTCAAGATCCTGAGCCAGCGCTACGTTCCCAAGAAAAAAAACAGCAGCTGCTGCAAGTGATAAAAATTTCATAATTCTTGTCCTTTACTCAATTAAATTTTCCAATGACAATAGTGCATTCAGTAACCGGTAATATTACCGGGACTAGATTTGAAATACCACCTCAAGTAGCCTGATTCACTTGGGGGAGCGCCATTACAACGCCTCTCCAGATACTTCCCTCAACGCTTTTCTGGGCTGGCGGAAAACCAGGATTACCGCAACAAACAAGGACCACCCTTATGAAACTGACAAAGGCCTTTCTGATTAGCAGCTATTTGTTAATTGGCGCATGTAGCGGTTATAGCGTTGTTTTAAATGACAACGTACTTTATTCCCCTAATGGCACCCCTCCTCCTCCAAGCTTATTGATTGATGCTAATTTCCAGGGCTGCCTGAACCAGTACCTTTCCACTTCCGGCAAAAGTGACCCCAAAGAGGTTACATTACTTGCATGTCCTTCTGCCGGTATACAAAGCCTGGCAGGCATCAGTGCATTAATAAACCTGGAGCAACTGGAACTCAGCGACAACGCTGTGAGTGACCTTTCTCCCCTGTTAAATTTGAAAAAACTGAGAGTACTTAGCTTGCGCAATAATAGAGTCACTAATGTCAATGCCCTGATGTCTTTACCAATTCTGCGCTTCGTTGCCTTACAGGGGAATAATTTAATCAGTTGCAATCAACTGGATGAGCTGGGAAAGAAAATCGGGAATTCATTGAACAGACCGTCACAATGTAAAAACTGAAATGCTAAAACAGCAAGGCTACACTTTATTTCAGGCCGGGACACCGCTGTGAAAACGAAACTCCTGATCTGGCGTACTAATCAGCTCTGCTTCCAGCTCTGCAAAAAAAGCAATTCTTTCAGAAAGGTCGGATTCATCATACAAATGAGCCAGCTTTAGGTAATCAGCATAATGTCTTGCTTCAGAACGCAGTAATGATTGATAGAAACGACATAATTTATCGTCCAGCTCAGGTGCAAGTACAGCAAAGCGCTCGCAGGAACGTGCTTCTACGAAAGCCCCGACAATAAGAGTATCAACAAGTTTCGCCGGTTCATGGGTACGTATATGGCTCCTTAGTGCGGAGGCATATCGGGATGAGCTTAAATGATGATAATCAATCCCCCTTTCCTGTAACAAACCAACCACTTGCTCAAAGTGCAGCAATTCCTCTCTGGCCAATTGCGACATTTTTTTCAAAAGTTCCGCTTTATCCACGTATCGATACAGTAAATTCATAGCACTGGCAGCGGCTTTTTTTTCACAATTGGCATGATCAATCAGCATCAAAGACTCATTCTCCAGAGCCCACTCAACCCAAGCCCGCGGTGTAGAACAACGTAGAAATTTATTAATGTCAGTGAGATCAGTCATGGGAAAATTTAATCGACATCTTCACTATCAGAGAGGTCGGAGCCAGAGTTATCAGAATCTTCAGCACCAACGACAGCATCGGCACTGGTAGGCAAGATTTCATGTTCAAACGATTCTTCTACCATGGCATCAGGCAATGATTTGCTTGCTCTGGCCCCGAGAAGTTTTAATTTTTCAACATTGGACACTAAATTACCCCTGCCCGAAATCAATTTTTTATGTGCCTGGTCATAAGACGACTGTGTTTGATCAAGACGTCTGCCAATATCTTCAAGGTCTTCAGTGAAAGAAGTAAATTTGTCATACAAGGCACCAGCACGCTTGGCAATTTCAAGCGCATTTTTATTTTGATGTTCATAGCGCCAGATATTCTGAATAGTCCTGAGTGTTGCCATCAAGGTCGTTGGCCCCACCAGGGCGATATTTTTATCAAATGCCTCTGTAAACAATGATTGATCATGCTGTACTGCCAGCGCAAAAGCCCCCTCTACAGGCAGGAACATAATGACAAAATCCAAAGTTTGCACAGACTCCAGATTCTGGTAATTCTTTTTTGATAAATCTCTGATATGTGTCCGCATGGACAGAATATGTTGTTTTAAAGCCTCTGCTTTTTTATTTTCATCCTGCTCAGAGTAATATTTTTCATAAGCGCTCAAGCTTACTTTTGAATCAACAATAACATCCTTGTTTTCCGGTAAATGAATCACGACATCCGGCTGGCGATTGCCACCTTCATTGGTGCGAAGATTGACCTGCACTTCATATTCACTGCCTTTACGTAAACCGGAATTTTCCAGGATTCGCTCAAGTACGAATTCACCCCAATTACCCTGGGTTTTACTCTCTCCTTTCAAGGCATTGGTGAGATTAATCGCGTCTTCACTGATGCGATTATTAAGATCCTGCAAGTTTTTAATTTCCTTGGCCAGTGAAAATCTTTCTTTTGACTCCTTGTCATAGGTGTCTTCCACCTTTTTTTCAAATTGCTGAATTTTTTCCCGCAAGGGTTTCAGAATATTCTCGATATTTTCCTTATTACTATCAGTGAACGCTTTTCCTTTTTGCTCAATAATTTCAGTGGCCAGACTTTTAAATTCCAGACTCATATTCTCTCTGGCATTTTCGAGTAACTGTATTTTTTCCTGATTCTGGCTACGCTCTTCACTCAGTTGAGTTTCAAGGCGTGAAACAGACTCTCGCAGTGATGAATTTTTTTCATTGCTTTGTTGCAGATCAGAATGAAATTGACGGATCTCATTCTCTAATTTCTTAATTTCGAGCTGACGTGCCTGAAGACGTTCATTCAGCACATCTTCTGAATCGCCGGAAAGGTTTTTATGTTTGCGGGATAATAGATAAACGGAGTAAATACCCAACAGAATCAGCACTGATAACAATAACAATATTATCAGTGTGCCTGTTGTCATATGCTTCTCCGCCTATTTGTGAATAATGAAATAAAAGTTTAGACGTATGATGAATTGCTGATAATAAAGCTGAGGTGAATTTAGTTAAAACTGATACCCAGTCTTTCCCCAACTTCCTTGTACGTTTCAATTACATTGCCGAGTTCTTGTCTGAACCTGTCTTTATCCATTTTGTTGAGGGTATCTTTATCCCATATACGACAACCATCAGGGCTGAATTCGTCACCAAGAAGTATTTCGCCCTTGTAAAGACCAAACTCAAGCTTGTAATCAACCAGCAGCATATTGCAGCTCAGAAATAACTCTTTCAATACTGTATTTACCTGAAGAGTAATCTTTTTCATCGTCTCTATATGGGCGGGGTCTGCCCAACCAAAGGAAGCAATATGATAGTCATTGATCATAGGATCATGTAGTTCATCATTTTTCAGGAAAAATTCGAAAGTCGGCGGAATAATTTCCTGACCTTCGGTGATACCAAAACGTTTGCAAATACTGCCTGCCGCAAGATTTCTGACAACACATTCAACGGGTATCATATCCAGTTTTTTTACCAGTGATTCTGTTTCAGAAAGGCGCTCGACAAAGTGGCTTTTAATACCCGCCTGATCCAGTTTTTCCATAATAAAAGCATTAAATATATTATTTACCTTACCTTTATCTTTTAGCTGCTCCACTCTTAATCCATCAAATGCGGAAGTATCATCCCTGAACTGAAGAACAAAAAGATCAGGATCATCTGTCACATATACAGATTTAGCTTTTCCTGAATAAAGTTCTTCGCGTTTTTCCATTAGTATCTCCAATACAAAGGGGTTGCCCGGAAATCATTCTTCCAGGTCAGATAAATTTTAGGCAATATTATTGCGGATAAGTCTTAACAGAGAGTTTTCTGCTTCTTTCAAGTCTTCTGATTGTTGCGGAAGCAATTCCAGAGACTCAACAATGACTTCAACTTCACCATTGAGATCAAGCAATTGAACTTTTAGTTGATAAAAATTCGGCTTTTCTTTCTTGCTGAACAGCCCATTTAAAGTGACCACTTTTTTGATAAACCCGGGCTCTTCTTCATCCGATTCGGGGCTAATCACATAATCAACTTCATAAATTCCAAGCTCATTGCTCTCGGCAACAATGGCAACTTCTTGACGCCTTAATGCTCTACCTACAGCTCCCCAACTCCTCGTGTAATCTGCTTCCAACCGCAAAAGCTCCCTTCCACCTGGTGTATTCACAATGGAGGCTTTGCCCTTGCTATCAATGTTTTCGGCGAGAAAAGACACGGTTGATGCCTGGTACAAATCAGCCACATCAGCCAGATAATTGGATAAGTCCGTCAGAAAATCATATTCCACATCCGGGTCTGTAGAGCTCTCCGGCCAATTCACCTGATCAAGTATTGGCACTGCCTGGCCCACTGATAAGTGCAGAAAGCGTATTTCCGCACTATCGTTCTGAAAACCCGGTTCGACTGTGACTCTCATTTTTTCTTTAGACACAACATTGTCAGCCAACACAAACCAGCCGGTATCCAGTACACCCCTGGTGGGGTTCTCAAAAGCTACCTGAATACTGTTTCGGGTCCAGTAGTCACGAATTCTTGGCCATACTTCACTTGGGCTAACATCGACCACAATCCAGCTTTCCTCGTTCATACGCTGAATGACTACTCCCCTTTCCGATCGACCACTGAATAATCTTGGCCGGGGAGCATCCAGAAAAGCCTGCGCAGAAGTATCTGAAACCTGTGGAATGACCATCAGGTCATCAATGATATAGCTGTCGTACTTTGATGGTATTTGCGTAGGGGGCAGCACCTCTGCCTCAAGATAATCACCCTTTCTGTCACGTAACAGTCCTTCTTCACCGGCAATATAATCCAGACCAGGGATGGGAACGGAAGGTATCATTGAGCATCCGCTGATCACAAAAAAAGACAATGCACAGCACATTTTTAGTACAGCATTGAATAGAGCTTTGTTTGTTTTCATAATCATTATCAGAAGTCTGTTAACTTTTTTAAACTTTTTTAAATATAACTATTGTAATAGCCCGGTTTTCAGATTGGTATCCGGACTAGAGGGCTCCGGCTTCCTGAAGGCTTTGACGCAATTCATCATGAAATTGTTCATCAAACTCTACCAGTGGCAACCTGATTCCTGGTCCGATAAAGCCCATTTCTTTGAGGGCCCATTTCACCGGGATTGGATTGGCTTCAAGAAAAAGTAATTCATGCAGTTTGGCAATTCTGGCGTTTACCGCTCTCGCCCCGTCTGCATTTCCAGCCAGTGCCAGGCTGCACATTTCATGTAACTGCCGAGGTACAACATTGGCTGTAACCGATATTGAGCCAACAGCACCTGCAAGAATTAATTCAAGAGAAGTGGCATCGTCACCTGAGTAGACGGCAAAGCTCTCATCACATAAGTGCATGATTTCCTTGCCCCGCTGCACATCACCCGTTGCCTCTTTCACGCCGACTATATTCGGAATTTCAGAAAGCGTATGTATTGTTTCCGGCAGCATGTCACAAGCCGTTCTACCTGGGACATTATATAAAATCTGGGGAATATCAACGCTTTCAGCTATTTTACGATAATGCGCAATCAAACCACGCTGGTTAGGTTTATTGTAATAAGGCGTTACCAGCAGGCAGGCATCAGCACCAGCAGATTTAGCGGCCTGAGTCAGTGTAATCGCTTCCGCCGTGGAATTGGCTCCGGTTCCCGCGATGACAGGGATACGGCCGTTAATAACCTTAACAGCATGGCTGATAACGGTGTGATCTTCATCTACCGTTAATGTGGCAGATTCACCTGTGGTTCCCACAGCAACTATTGCGTCGGTCCCTTGCTCAACATGCCATTCCAATAAACGCGTCATTGCAGTCAGGTCCAGACTTCCGTCTGGCCCCAAAGGAGTAACTATCGCGACAATACTACCTTTAATCATATTTAACTTTTCTTAATCATTTACAGGATGAATGCCCTGAATGTGCTTTTTATTTACTCCAGGTATCTGGAAACAGTTTTGTTACCAGGCCCAGAAAAGCCGCTAATTTTATCTTAACCGCTGGCAACTTAATACAAGCAAAACAGCCTGTTCTTTTCAGGAGCTTCCTGCACGTTCGCTTGAGGCACTCACTGGCCAGGCCTTTATTACTGCCCTGAAGAATGTCGCCAGAGGAATGGCAAAAAACACCCCCCAGAAACCCCAGAGACCGCCGAAAACCAATACCGCAGTAATAATGGCAATGGGGTGAAGGTTAACCGTTTCAGAAAAAATCAGAGGCACCAAAATATTGCCATCTATCAACTGAAGAATTGCATAGGCGATCAGCACCTGCAGCAGATCACCAGTAAAGCCCCACTGGAAAAATCCAACCAGAAATACCGGAACGGTTACGACCAAAGCGCCTACATAAGGAACAATTACAGAAAAACCTACAAGAACAGCAAGGAGCAAGGGATAGTTAAGACCTAAAAATGAAAACAGGAGATAACTGGTGATACCCACGATTAATATTTCGAGTGCTTTGCCGCGAATATAGTTCGCCAGCTGATCATTCATTTCATGCCAGACCTGGGCCATGATAGGGCGTTTTTTAGGTAACCAGCTTTCCAGGAAATTAAGTAATTTTTCAGAATCCTTCAGCATGAAAAAAACCATAATTGGGACCAGCACCGTATATACAACCAAGGTTGCCAATCTGGTGATACTGGATACAGAGTAGGAAAGTATCACCTGTCCCAACTCACCGATCTCACCTTGCATATTTTGCAACCATTCCTCCACCTGGGTTTCTGTAAAGAATTCAGGGTAATTTTCCGGAAGCAACAATAACAGCGACCTTAACTGATTAACCATGCTTGGCAGCTCATTAAAGAACGCGGTCAGCCGGCTCCAGCTGAACGGAAGAAAAATCAGAAAGATAACCAATGTCAGGCCAAGAAAAACCAGATAAACAAAATAGACAGCAAACCTGCGCGGCACATTGATTTTAACCAGGGAGTTCACCAAACCCTGCAGCATAAAAGTCAATACCATACTCCACAGTAAAGGGGCAATGACCCCTCCCATAGTAAGCATTATCAAAGTTCCTGCCACTAACAGCAGACTAAAAATAATCGCTTCTTCCTCGGAAAAATAGCGATCGTAAAGGCCACTAAAAACCTTAATCATGCATCTACCTCTGACCGGAATCTTTAATGACCCAGCGACAATGGTGCTGTGTATCGGTGTAATAGAAAAGATTCAAGCTTTTTGAATCCAGTAGAAAAACTTACCTTCTTCCTTTTCAAAGTCCAGCAAGTGATTGCCACTCTGCCGCATAAATATCTGAAAGTCCCTTTCTGAACCTGGGTCAGTAGCAATAACTTTTACCACCTGGCCAGCAAGCATCCTATTCAGCGACTGCTTGGTTTTGAGTAAGGGTAATGGGCAGGTTAAGCCACATAAATCCAGTTCTATATCTACCGTACTTTGCATTCAGGCATTTTAGCAAGAGCCAGCTAAAAAACCGAGTTTTGCATTGAAATTATGTGTATTATTAATGGTCTATAGAGGTGTAATGCCTGTTTATACGATGAAAAATTTTATTAATCACTATTCAACTCTCCGCTCCCTGCGTAAAACATGTGCAGCACTGCTTGTTTGCTGCCTTTTAGCCCAGCCATCAATGACTGTTGCCCAGGTAAATTTACCAGTACTCGGTGATTCGGTTTCAGGCACAATTTCCACCCAGCAGGAATATGAATTCGGTAGAGAGCTGCTGCGCCAGATACGCCGTGAAACCACCATGTTCGATGACCCCTTGATCATGGAATACATTGTTAGTCTTACTTTCAAACTGGCGGTAAACAGTCAGCTTAAAGACCACAGACTGGAATTTGTTTTAATCGACAATCAAATCCTCAATGCCTTTGCCGCTCCTGGCGGTATTGTAGGCGTCAATGCCGGTTTATTCCTCTATGCCGATAATGAGGGACAGTTCGCTTCAGTGCTTTCCCACGAGCTTGCTCATATCAGCCAGAGGCATTATGCACGTTCAGTTCAGCAGGCAAAAAACAATGCCCTGCCCAGTGTCGCCGGCCTTCTTGCCAGTCTGATTATCGCGGCAACGGTAGGTGGCGATGCCGGACAAGCCGCACTGATGACCAATCAGGCTGTTGGGCAGGAAAACCAGCTGCGCTACAGCAGAAGCAATGAACAAGAAGCTGACCGTATTGGTATTCGCACCCTCTATAATTCCGGTTTTGACCCCAATGACATGGCAGGCATGTTTGAACAAATGATGCGAATGAAAAGCTTTTCCCGCCGGCTGCCGGAATTTCTTTCAACCCATCCCCTGGATGAAAATCGCATAGCTGATAGTAAAAACCGCTCCAACTCACTGCCATCAGTTGACTACTTACAGAATATTGAATTTCTTTTAATGAAACACCGAGTGACTTTCCACTACGCCAATAATAAAGATTCTGTCTTACAGGCCCTGCAAAGGGATCTGCCACAACTAAATGGCATTGAAAAAGATGCCGCCATGTATGGCATCGCACTGGGGCAATTACATAATGGTCAGTATGTGCAGGCAACACAATCCCTTGATGGCCTGCTTAAAAAAGATCCTACCCGTATCACTTATGTCATGCTTGAAGCTGATATTGCCAAAGCAGCAGGACAAACCGCGCGTGCCCTCAGCATTCTGGAAAAAAACCTCAAGATCAACCCCAACAATAACCCTCTCACCATGTCCTATGCCAAAATACTGAATGACAACGGTCGTTTCGAGGATGCCGCGGCAGTTCTGGAGCGCCAATCATTACTTCGTCCCAATGACCCGGAAATTTGGTATCAGCTCGCAGAAATACAGGGCAAAGCCGACAATATCAGCAAAGTCCATCAGGCAAGAGGTGAGTATTTCATTACAGTGGGAGATTTTACTCGCGCCAGAAACCAGTTCAATCTTGCCTTAAGTCTGGAAAACGACCGCCTGATAAAAGCAAAAATTCAGCAGCGCCTGGATTTTATTCGCGATCTGCAAAACAGATATTACCGCTAATCTCTTTATTTGTTTTCCCGAATGAATTCAGTCGGCTATTTGAGACTGGCGAAAATCCAGCATACGCTGAAGCGGCAACATAGCCCTTTCACCAAGCATGCGATCCACAAGAATTTCATTACTGTTATTCAACAGTGAATTATGAAGTGTTTCCAAAGTATTCATCCCCATCCAGGGACATTGTGCACAGCTCCGGCATGTCGCGCCTTCACCTGCAGTGGGCGCAAGAATAAACTCTTTGTCAGGCGCCATTTGTTTCATTTTGTAAAAAATGCCGGCATCGGTTGCCACAATGAAAGTGTTCTCTGGTCTTTCGCAAGCAGCCTTGATTATCTGTGTTGTTGAGCCCACGACATCAGCTATTTCAAGAATGGCCATAGGCGACTCCGGGTGAGCCAGGATTGCCGCATCGGGATACAGGTGACGCATCTTCTCCAATGCCTGAGTCTTGAACTCTTCATGGACGATACAAGCCCCGTCCCAGATCAGCATGTTCTCAGCCCCTGTTTCTTTCTGGATATAGTTCCCCAGATGTTTATCCGGCCCCCAAATCACAGCTTTGCCCTGAGAAGTCAGATGTTCAACCACATCAAGAGCAATAGCAGAAGTTACTACCCAGTCAGATCTGGCCTTTACTTCAGCGGAGGTATTGGCATAGACCACTACTTCATGGTCAGGGTGCTCATCACAAAAAAGTGAGAATGTTTCGGCAGGACACCCAAGATCCAGTGAGCATGTTGCTTCCAGAGTCGGCATCAGAATAGTTTTTTCGGGATTGAGAATTTTTGCCGTCTCTCCCATAAATTTCACCCCGGCAACAACAATTGTTTCTGCCCTGGTCTGCGTACCAAAGCGAGCCATTTCCAGAGAGTCCGCCACAAAGCCACCACTCTCCTCGGCCAGCGATTGCAGCAGTGCATCGGTATAATAATGTGCCACCAGTACAGCATTGCGTTCCAGCAGCAGCGCTTTGATCCGCGCTTTAAGATCTTCAGCTTTTTCCTCTGATATAGCGTTGCGGGCGGGCACCTTGTCCAGAAACTCTTTGACAAAAGTTCGCTCAGCAGCAAATTCAGATTCCGGGTTTTTGTTAAGTATTGTCATTGCTTATTTCGAACAATAATAAAGCCCGGCAATATACCATAAACCGCCTGATTACCTGAGCAGTATTGCCTTACTTGGTGGTAACAGAAAAAAACAGCTAATTAGTTAATTTTCTGGACGGCCAGTGATTAGCTGGTATTCTTTGCGCTCTAATTCACACGCTTTAAAATTTCCGGTATCTGCATGGCCACCCTGTTAAAACCCACGGATGAAAATCTGCATTTATTACGCAATGTTTTAAAGTCAGGCGGACTTGTAGCCGTACCGACAGAAACTGTCTACGGACTTGCGGCAAATGCCTTTGATGCAGAGGCTTGTGCAAGCATTTTTACCGCAAAAGGCAGACCAACAAACGACCCGCTGATTTGTCACATTGCATCACTTCAAATGGCTGAATCCATATCCAGCTTTAATGACCTTTCCAGAAAACTTGCCGGACTTTTCTGGCCTGGCCCATTAACCCTGATCCTGCCAAAAGCAAAAACTATTCCAGATATTGTCACGGCAGGATTGGAGAGTGTGGCAATTCGCTGTCCAATGCACTCCGTGTTTCAACAGTTAATTTCTGAAATTGACTTTCCGCTTGCCGCCCCCAGTGCCAATCCCTTTGCCTATATCAGCCCTACCACAGCAATTCATGTGGATGAAAACCTCGGCGAGCGCATTGATTATATTTTGGACGGTGGCCCTTGCGAGCTTGGTCTGGAGTCAACAATTATAGATGCACGTGACGAGTCCGCTCCTCTTTTGCTAAGGCATGGCGCATTAAGTCAGGAAGAGATAGAAATGAAAGCCGGAATACGGCTGATTGATAAGTCATCAATGATCACACAAGGCCCATCAGTATCGCCAGGAAGCGCCATAAAGCATTACAGCCCAAAAACAAGATTAACCTTAAGCATGGCACCAACCAAGGAGCAAGCCAGCCTTAGCCCCGACACTGCATATTTGTTATGGAAAAAACCTGAAGGAAATAATGCCGGGAATATTTTCTGGCTGAGTGCCACTGGCTCACTGACTGAAGCAGCATGCCGCTTGTATGCTGCACTACGCGAAATTGATCAATTAGGATATCAACACATTATTGCGCAAACATTCCCTGAACAGGGAATCGGCAATGCAATTAATGACCGCCTTAGACGTGCTGCGGCAAAATAAAGTGCCCGCGAAGAATATCGGACACAGAGAAAAATGGTGGGGCGTGATGGATTCGAACCATCGGCCAAGGGCTTAAAAGGCCCCTGCTCTACCACTGAGCTAACGCCCCAAAACGAAGGCGCACATGTTACTCAAAAAGCAAAAAAAAACAAGCCCTAATACGCGCCAATCTTCTCCCTTTGCGTCTCCAAGAAATAAATGCAGCTGCAAAACCTGAATACGGCTCAATTATAAATTGTTGGGTCAGGGATTCCAGCCTCTTCAAAGCCTTTTCTGCGTAAGCGACAACTATCACAACGACCACAAGCCCTGCCTTGTGCATCAGCCTGGTAACAGGACGTGGTTTTACTGTAATCCACACCAAGGCTGATCCCTTTATCAATTATTTCGGCTTTGGTGAGATGTATTAAGGGCGTTTCGATAATGATTGAATCCCCTTCCACTCCCATTTTTGTGGCCAGGTTGGCCATATTCTGAAAGGCTTCGATAAAGTCGGGACGACAATCCGGGTAGCCGGAATAATCCAGTGCATTTACGCCTATAAAAATTGCTCTTGCTTTAAGCACTTCAGCCCAACCCAAGGCATAGGCAAGAAAAACAGTATTGCGGGCTGGCACATACGTGACAGGGATGCCGTCGCTTTCCTGTTCCGGCACATCAATGGCTGAATCAGTAAGAGCTGAGCCACCAATGCCGCGCATATCAACCGGTATAACCTTGTAGTCAGCCACCTTGGCAGTCCTGGCCAGTTTTTCAGCAGCTTCCAGTTCAACACGATGCCTTTGCCCATAGTCAAAACTCAGGCCTACACATTCATAGCCCTGATCCTGCGCTATTGCCAGACAAGTGCAGGAATCCAGTCCCCCTGATAACAGCACAACAGCTTTGCCAGTTTTGATATTCGCCATACTTAATGTCCGGACTCATTTCCCCAGAGATATTTATGCAGTTGTACCTGCATTCTTACATCCAGTTGATCTGCCAAAATCCATTCTGCCAACTCTTTGGCTTCAAGCTCCTCATTACTGGGGGAAAACAAAATATCAGCAACTTTTTCTCCAAGCTTGAATTCATCAACTTTTTCACAGGACCATAAATAATCTTCCCTGCTACAAATGACAAACTTGACCTGATCATGTGGATTCAGGAAAGCGATATTACTTTCCATGTTTCTTTTCACTTCCAGTGAGCCCGGTGTTTTCAAATCCAGCACTTTAACGACCCGACTATCTACCGCCGAAACATCCATAGCTCCACTGGTTTCCAATGACACCTCATAGTTCATCTCACATAGCCTGCTAAGCAAAGCGATACAATCAGGCTGTGCCAGAGGCTCCCCGCCCGTAACGGTGATATACCGGGTGCTGTACTGCTTAAGCTCTCGAATAATGTCATCCAGTGAATAAATTATCCCGCCGCTAAATGCATAGGCTGTATCACAATACTGACAACGCAGTGGACAACCGGTGAGACGAATAAAAATTGTAGGTCGGCCCACAGTTCTGGCCTCGCCCTGGAGTGAGTAAAATATTTCGCTTATACGCAGTGTCGCGTTCATGTTTTTATCGGAGAAGTCTAGAAAGGAAGATGGATCAGTTACTGATATCGCTCAAATATTCATTGGCAATTTCAATTTCAGAAGTACTGTCTGGGTATAAGTCGATTATTCTGCGCCATTGCATAGCTGCCTGGGAGTTATCACCCATTTCACGATAAACGGTGCCAAGACGGAGAATGGCAGTTGGTGCCTTTGCGTCTGCCGGAAACTCATTAATCAGACGTTGCAGAACTACGATAGCTTGTGGGTAGCGACCAGCAAGTTCCATGGCCGCACCTTGCCAGTAAAGTGAATTGGTTAAATACCTGCCGCGGGGATAGCTATCAATATATTGCTGAAACAAGCTTATTGATTCGGCAAAGGCTTCATCTTCCAGTAAAAGGTTCAATGCTTCCCGATAAATCTCCTGTTCTGACTGCGGCGCGCTGACAGCTACAGAGGCACCTGCCACAAGACCATTCCCCACTGCATTATTAACCCCCACCTGGTTGCCAGAATTCCCTGAATTATTAATATTGCCTGGCAAAGGTGTTGTCGAAGGAGGGAGTTGGGCTACCCCCGCTTGCTGGCCACGGGGAAAAGACTGCATCTGATTATTTATTTCACTCAGGCGCGAATCAGTATCAAGGTAACGATCTCTTTGTTCGGTCTGCATGCGTCGAATCTGGTAAGACTGCTCATCTACCAGTCCGCGTAAATTTTGTATTTCTGACTGCAATGCTTCCAATTGCAGATACATATTTATCATAACTTCATTTTGAGTTTCATTTTGGGAATTATTATCAGGCGACTGCTGAACTTGCCTCTGATTATTGCCGGCATCAACCACCTGAACAGGCGCCTGGGCAAAAGCTGAGTTAACAAGCAAATTGCTGAAAGCTAGAGTAAGAAAAATCAGGCTCTTGAATATCTGCATAAAGTTAATTCCCCGAAAAAAATAAGCCGGGCGAACCCGGCTTATTTTTCAAGCTTGTTTCCAGACTAGTGCAGTTCTACTCTGCGGTTTCCGGCATAGGCAGCTTCTGTGCTACCTGTTGCCACTGGATTTTCTTCACCGTAACTAATTGTCTCTAATTGACGGGATGCAACACCCTGTACCTGCAGGTAACGCTCGATAGCCTGGGCGCGACGCTCACCCAGTGCCAGATTGTATTCACGTGTTCCACGCTCATCGGCATGGCCTTCAAGACGATAGCTTGTAGAAGGATTGGCTTTTAAATGATTTGCATGATGAACAAGAGCCGCGCGGGCTTCGGCGCTCAGATCTGAACGATCAAACTCAAAATAGAATACTGTCATATCCAAAGCATTATCGCGCTCACGTACTTGCGAAGCAGTCAGGCCGCCGTTATCACCAGCGCCAGAGGAAGTTGCAGAGCTACCCCCGCTTGGCGTGGAAGTGTCGGAAGATGACTCCATACTTTCAGAAGTATCCCCCATATCATCGGTATCGCTGGATGCACATGCCATTAGGGTCAGACTCAACAATAGTGCCATGCCCAATTTGAATACTTTATAAGTTTGCATACCTACTCCTCTCGTTCACTATGCGTTCAATAACTGTTAACTATGCCGGGGGGTTAAAACCCGTCAATTTTCTAAAATTTTTGCCTGTAAAACAATACCTTATTTCTGATATTGCAAAATTAATCAAAAAATGGAGACCATGCGGGCTCTCTGACGTCACCTTGCGCGGATGGTAGCTGGAACTTGACGCGTCCGTCAATGGAAACAGCGTTTAATATCCCGCGATTACCGGCTTTTGACGCATATATAACCATACTTGCATTAGGAGCGACACTGGGGGATTCATCCAATGCGGTGTCCGTCAAAATTCTCATCGTTCCTCTTTCAATATTCTGAATGGCCAAATGATATTCGTCATTGGCACTTTCTCGATGCACCATCAGCAAATTCACTCCGTCAGGGAGCATTATCCCTTTGGAATTATAGGTTCCCTGGAAAGTCAGTCTTTCCACCCAGCCGGTTTCCAGAGACACCTGGTAAAGTTGCGGTCGGCTGTTACCTCCTCTTTCGGAGGTAAAAATCAGGGATTCGCTGTCTGGTGTCCAGCTTGGCTCCGTATCAATCGCGAAATGATTGGTTATACGCCTCAAATCATCTGTCCTTAAATCCAGAACATAAACATCCGGATTACCATCCTTTGATAACACCATGGCCAGCTTTGTCCCATCCGGGGAGAAAACAGGCGAGCTGTTGATGCCGGGGAAATCTGTTTTCTGCTCTCTGGCACCCGTTGCCAGATCCTGAATATAGATACGCGGGCGGGTAGACTCAAAAGACACATAAGCAATCTTCTCGCCATCTGGAGACCAGTTGGGTGACATGATCGGCTCCTGGGAATTGAGCAATACCTGGGGACGACCGCCATCTGCATCAGATAAGTTCAACTGATAATTTGATAAATCTTCATTAATACGCTGTGATGTGACATAGAGGATTTTTGTGGCAAATGCGCCTTTAACGCCGGTGACCTGCTCAAAAATATTATCGCTAATAGTATGCGCCACATCGCGAAGTTGATTTCGACTGCCGCTTAACACTTCATCAAATATTCTTTCTTCCCTCAATACATCAAATAATTCATATTGCACCTGCAAGGCTGATCCCGCCCCGCTATCGCTTATTTTACCAATCAGTAAATAATCAGCTCCCAGAAAGCGCCAGTCTCTGAAGAAGACATCCACCTGCTCATGGGGAGTACTGAGCATGTTCTCCTCAGCAATAGAGGTAAACTCACCGCTATTTCGAAGATTGGCACTCACAATGTCATTAACATTTTCTTCAAGAAGCCCAAAACCATTCCAGTCAAAAGGCACGATGGCTATTTGCACCGGGTTATCAACCCCCTGTGTAATGACGATTTGCAGCTGAGCATAAGCCTGGGGTGACAATAAAGAAGCTAGCAGGAGAAAAATGAAGGTAAATTTCTTGCCTAAAATGCTCATCGCAATAAATCCTCGGGTCTGAAAACTAGAGTAAAGGTTCTGAAATTTCTCTCAAAGACAGAATTTTCCAGATCCTGCAATTCCGGAAAGCGGTCAGCCCGCTCCACTGCCTGCAGTACAGATCGATCAAACACATCATCACCGCTGGACTGGACGATATTAACAGCCACCATCTCTCCCGTTGGCACCAGTTGCAGCCGCACCACTGCTGACATGCCGTTACGGGCACTGGGTGGTATTTGCCAGTTTTGGCTAATGATTTTTCGAATTATACCTGCGTATTCTGCGACAATCAGGTTTTCACTGGCAATCTGGTTTGTCTGGGCCTCCTGTGCTGCTCGCGTTGCAGCATCACGCTGCGCTTGCTGTTGCGCCAGGCGTTGTTGTTCTCTCAACCGAGCTTCTTCTGTAGCCCTTGATCGCGCGTCCTCAGCCTGACGCTGGCGTTGCGTTTCTTCATCAGCAGCACGCTGACGCGCAATATCTTGTTGCCGCTGGAGCTCTTCCCTCTCCCGGGCCTGCTGTCTGTCTCTTTCCTGCTGAGCGTCCCTTTCTTCTCTTGCTCTGACATCGCGTGCATTTTGTTCACGACGACGCTGGTCTGTAATACGTTCCTGCTCAATTCGTTCCAGACGACGCAGACGTTGGGGGTTCACATCAATAGCCGTGGCGGTAACTATGACAGGGTCTTCAATAGTCACAAAATCAGTAACATCTGCACTCCTGCCTAAAATAAATAAAAACAGGCAGCCGTGCATTAGCACCGAAGCAATTACTGCAGGCGGGTAGCCTTCAAATTTCAGTAACAGTGCCATCGGATGGAATTTATTCATGATTAGTCTATAAACAGAATCAGTGGTTAATTCTCGGCAGAAGGAGGCTGAGTAATCAGTCTGAGATTGTCAGCACCCGCAGCTGCCAGTGTCGACATGAGGCTCATCACTACGCCGTAATTCACTGAACTATCTGCTTCAACAAAAACCGGTACTGCTGGATTCGCAGTAAGAATTTTGGTGACATCCTCCTGGATGCGTTCAAGAGGAACTGGCTGAGGGTCCTCTTCTGCACCCAGACTGATAAAATATTCACTTTCACTATTAATTGATACAACCAGTGTCGTCTCATCACTGTTTTCTACCGGCTCTGCATCTGCCTGAGGCAAATCTACCTTAATACCCTGTGTTATCAGAGGCGCGGTGATCATGAACACAATCAATAGCACCAGCATCACATCAATCAACGGAACAACGTTGATTTCTGCCATTTGTTTACGACGACGCGGCCTGTCCACAGAACTACTCCTCTACTCTTCTGGTGTGAGCCTGACGATGTAAGATGCTGGAAAACTCGTCAGTGAAAGTCATGTAACTATGAATAATGGAATCTACATTGGCTGCATAACGGTTATAGGCAATAGCAGCCGGTATAGCGGCAAATAGTCCCATTTCCGTTGCTAACAATGCATCGGCGATTCCGGGTGCAACCACAGCAAGACTGGCCTGACTCTGATTAGCCAGACTGACAAAGGTATTCATAATTCCCCACACCGTGCCAAACAGTCCAAGATAAACTGAAACTGAGGCCACGGTTGCGAGTACCGGGAGATGTCTTTCCAATACTTTCTCTTCCCTGGCAAGAGCTACACGCATGGCTCGCTGCGCACCTTCCATTACCGCATCTGAATCAATCCCGGGTTGCTGACGCAAACGCGTAAACTCCTTGAATCCGGAACGAAACAGGTTTTCCATGCCGATCATACTGGTGTTACTTTTTTGTTTGGAAGAACCATCCCGATACAATTGGCTAAGATCCATTCCTGACCAGAAACGTTTCTCAAAGCTGGACAATTCTTTTTCTGCATCAGCAATAATGATCCACTTCTGCACGATGATGACCCACGACATCACAGAAATCAGAAAAAGGCTCAACATCACCAACTGAGCTAACCAGCTGGCATTTAAAATCAGGTTCCATAAACTCAGCGATTCACTCATCTGATACCTCTTATTTCACGTAATTCCTGCATAGTATTCAAAATTCCACACTCTTTTTTCCGATCTTGTTTACAGTTAAGTTGCCGCGCAATCATTTGCTGTCCGAGTCAGTTGCTGTGCCTTCAAACATATCTTCCGGTGCGGCATCCGGGTTCAGACCGAAATGGCGATAGGCAAATTGAGTCACTATTCGACCGCGTGGCGTTCTCTGGATAAAGCCTTGCTGGATCAAATATGGTTCAAGAATATCCTCAACTGTGCCTCTTTCTTCACTTATTGCTGCTGCAATACTATCAACACCTACAGGGCCGCCATCAAACTTTTCAATCATTGTCATCAACAAGCGCCGATCCATATGATCAAAACCATTCTTGTCGATACTCAACATATCCAAAGCAGTTTCTGCGATCTCACCGGCAATGGTTCCGTCCCCTTTGACCTCGGAATAATCCCGGACTCTGCGTAACAGACGGTTCGCAATTCGAGGCGTTCCTCTGGCACGTCGAGCGATTTCTGAGGCCCCGTCATCATCACAGGCAATCCCCATGATTGATGCCGAGCGTTTAACTATCTTGCTTAGTTCCTTCATCGTGTAAAACTCAAGCCGCTGGACGATACCGAAGCGATCCCTTAATGGAGATGTCAGCAGTCCCGCTCGAGTGGTTGCCCCGACAAGAGTGAAAGGAGGCAATTCCAGCTTCAATGAACGTGCTGATGGCCCTTCACCGATCATTATATCGAGCTGATAATCTTCCATTGCCGGATAAAGGATTTCCTCAATTGCCGGACTCAGTCGGTGAATTTCATCGATAAAAAGAACATCACCTTCCTCCAGATTGGTCAGCATAGCGGCAAGGTCACCTGCTTTTTCCAGAACCGGCCCGGCTGTACTTTTTAAGGCAACACCCATTTCATTGGCAATAATATGAGAAAGGGTCGTTTTCCCAAGTCCAGGAGGACCAAATACCAGAGTATGATCAAGCGCCTCTCCCCTCTTGCGGGCAGCGCTGATAAATATTTCCATCTGTTCTTTGACAACTTCCTGGCCAATATAATCCGTCAGCTTTGCAGGACGAATAGCATTTTCCTGGATATCTTCTCTGGCAGTTTCACTGGTAGAGTCGCTGGCAGTTATTATTCGATCTTCTTCACGCATTTTTTAGCTTCAGTTTTCCGGTATTCAGAGATTATTCAGGACATATTTTTCAGGGCTGTTCTGATCAGGTTTTCACTGTCTGCTTCCAGACCACTTTCTTCAAGAATTTTTACTGCCGCTATCACGGCTCTGCTTGCTTCCTGTGGTTTATAGCCCAGAGAAATTAGCGCTGTTTCTGCTTCTTCTATACTGCTTCCATGTCCTGTTTTGGCACCACCAGAGGCGGGTAGCTCTTCCTGTCCCTGCCACGTTTTAAGCTTATCTTTTACTTCAATTATCAGCCTTTCAGCAGTTTTTTTGCCTACTCCTGGTAATCTTACCAGTGCGCCAACGTCATCATGTTGCACACATCGGACAAATTCATTCACTGCCATGCCCGATAACATGGCCAGAGCCAATTTAGGCCCAACGCCATTAATTCTAATCAAAATTCGAAACAGACTGCGCTCTTTTTCTTCCAGAAAGCCAAATAACAACTGGGCATCTTCACGTACAACAAAATGCGTATGCAGGGTAATACTGCTACCCGGGTGGGGCAGGTTAAAAAAAGTATTAAGGGGCACATCAACTTCATAGGCAACCCCCTGAACATCAATCAATGCCTGTTGATCTTCTTTTTCAAGCAATATGCCGCTTATTCTTCCTATCATGCTGTGTTATGAATCCCTTAATTACACTTAAAATATCGGATTATTCTTTCACCATCAATCTGCCGCGTCGCCCGGGTTTTGTACCTGCAATACGGATCAGGGTCTTTTCGGTATTAGCATGACATACAGCAATGGCAAGTGCGTCGGCGGCATCTTCCGCTGGTACCCTTGAAAGTCCAAACAGGGACTTTACCATGTGTTGTACCTGGCTTTTTTCAGCCTGACCTTTGCCAACCATAGCCAGTTTAACCGTCCTTGCTGCATATTCGGAGACAGGGATTTCGAACCGGGTACAGGCGACGATTGCTGCTCCTCTGGCCTGACCCAGCTTTAACGCAGAAGAAGCATTTTTGCCCATAAACACTTCCTCTATGGCAGCAGCATCAGGTTCGTATTCTGCAATAATTTCGGATATATCGGTAAAAATGGTGTGGAGACGTTCAGGAAATGAGCATGTGCCCATTTTAATGACGCCACTGGAAATATATTCCAGGCTATTACCTCTGACTTTGATGAGTCCATAACCACAAATGCGTGAACCCGGGTCAATGCCTAGAATGACACTCATCAATTCCCCTGTCTGATCCTGATGACCAGCTGTTTGACCTGCATTAATATCAGGGCTTACTTATAAACCACTTTAATAGCTGCTTTATATAAACACACTATATAAATAGATATTTTCATGAAGACAAAAGCGCCGCTGACCAATAAGGTTTCAAGATTCGGCGGCAAATTGCGCCATCACTTTATTAGAAATACTGGCATTGGAGTAAACGTTTTGTACATCATCCAGATCTTCCAGCTGAGCAATCATGTTCATGCGCTTTTCTGCATCTTCAAGCCCAAGGTCTACTTCGGTGCTTGCCAGCATGGGGACTTCCGCGTTGGCTGACTCAAGACCCGCATTATCAAGCGCATCTTTTACCTGGCCAAAACTTTCAAAAAAGGTATACACATCAACTGAGTCGTCATCACTGTTAATAATATCATCGGCACCAGCTTCCAGAGCAAGGTCCAGGAGTTTTTCTTCATCCACGCCCCTTTCATAGGAAATTACCCCTGTTGTGCTAAACAGGTAAGCCACTGAGCCATTGGTACCAAGATTGCCGCCATTCTTTGAAAAGCAATGTCGCACTGCAGCAACAGTCCGGTTTTTATTGTCTGAAAGGGTTTCCAGCAGGATAGCGATTCCATTTGGACCGTAACCTTCATATACCAGCTCTTCCAGGTTATCGTTGTCCCCTGTCCCGGCACCACGCTCAATAGCGCGTTCAATGGTGTCCTTGGTCATATTGGCACTCAGTGCTTTATCCACGGCACCACGCAATCTGGGATTATCGGCAACAATGCCACCACCAAGTTTTGCTGCAACAGTAAGCTCACGAATCAGCTTGGTAAATACTTTTCCACGCTTGGCATCTTGTCCAGCCTTGCGATGCTTGATATTTGCCCAGTTACTATGACCTGCCACTGCTCACCCTTCGTTTTTCCCCGGTAATAATTAATGCAATTATTGCTTATCAGCAAAACACAGCCAAGCCAGACTGTTATGAATCCTCTTGTGGGGTTTCCGCTGGTTTGGCTTGTTCACGTAAGCGGATATTCAGCTCACGTAATTGCTTATTATTGACTTCACCTGGTGCATTGGTAAGCAGGCAGCTGGCTGATTGGGTTTTTGGAAACGCTATCACGTCCCTGATGGACCGGGTACCAGTCATCATCATCACCAGCCGGTCCAGACCAAAAGCAATACCACCATGAGGCGGGCAACCATATCTGAGCCCATTCAGCAGGAAGCCGAATTTCTCTTCTGCCTCTTCCGGGCTAATGCCCAGTATAGTAAAGACTGCTTTTTGCATTTCAGGCTTATTAATACGAATAGAACCACCACCCAATTCAGTGCCATTGAGCACCATGTCATAAGCACGCGACAAGGCGCTGCCTGGATTCGCTGCAAGTTCTTCAGGTGAGCAGGAAGGTGCCGTAAAGGGATGATGCACAGAAGTATAACGGCCTTCTTTTTCATCAAATTCAAACATCGGGAAGTCTACTACCCACACTGGTGCCCATTCGCACTCCAGCATATCCAGATCTTCACCCAGACGTACTCTTAGCGCACCGATGGCTTCGTTGACGATGGAGGATTTGTCCGCACCAAAGAAAAGAATATCGCCAGTTTTGGCGTCAGTTCTTTCCAGTACCTTTTGTACAATTTCTTCTGGCATAAATTTCAGGATGGGAGATTGCAAACCTTCAAGTCCGGCATCTATATCATTGACTTTGATCCAGGCGAGGCCCCTGGCACCGTAAATTGCAACGAATTCAGTATATTCATCAATTTGTTTGCGCGAGAGAGTCGCACCACCATCAACCTTGAGCACAACTACCCTGCTGGCAGGATCATTGGCTGGAGCATTGAACACCTTGAACTCCACTTCTTTCATCAGGTCTGCAATATCCACCAGCTGCATTGAAATGCGCAGATCAGGTCGATCAATACCGTATTTACGTACCGCTTCTTCATGAGTCATACGAGGAAAATCCGGCAATTCAACACCCAGATGTTTAGTAAACACTTCCTTAATCATGATTTCAGAGATGGCCATAATTTCATCCTCATCCATGAAGGAGGTTTCCATATCGATTTGAGTGAATTCAGGTTGGCGGTCTGCACGCAAGTCCTCATCCCTGAAACACTTGGCAATCTGGTAATAGCGGTCAATGCCCGACACCATTAATAGCTGTTTGAATAACTGAGGTGATTGGGGAAGCGCAAAAAATTTGCCTGGATGGGTTCGACTAGGCACCAGATAATCTCTGGCACCTTCCGGAGTTGCCCGAGTCAGGATTGGAGTCTCTATATCAAGAAAGCCCCCTTCGTCCAGATAGCGCCTGATGCTGCTGGTGATCTGCGAGCGCATTTTCATCCGATTCAACATTTCCGGACGACGCAAATCAATAAAACGATTGCGCAGGCGAACGTCTTCGCTGACCCCCATATGCTCATCGAGCTGGAAAGGGGGTGTATCTGCAGCGTTGAGTATTTCCAGTTCCTTACCCAGCACTTCAATTTGCCCGGTAGACATTTCAGAATTACCTGTGCCTTCCGGACGAGCGCGCACCCTGCCCACTACCTTCACAACAAATTCATTACGAACCTGCTCTGCATTAGCAAAACTTTCTACTGTGTCAGGATCAAAAACAATCTGTGTTATGCCATCCCGATCGCGCAGATCAAGAAAAATTACGCCTCCATGGTCACGGCGACGATGAACCCATCCGCAAAGTGAAACTGTCTGGTCGATGTGGCTTTCGTTAAGTTCGCCACAGTAATGAGTTCGCATAAAATATTCCTGTTAACTGTTTTTTAACTATTTATAGTCTTAATTCTGATTGTTATTTATCAATTATGTTAATTAACTACTCTTTATCAGGCTTTTTAGCAGTGCTTTTTTCACTTTTATCTGATTTTCCACTGCTTTCCGACGTTTTTGCAGTTTTGCTTTCAGCAGAGTTGCCTTCTCCAGCTACCGTCTTTTTCTTGGTTTTGAAGTCGGTCTCATACCAACCGGAGCCTTTCAGGCGAAAACTGCTGGCAGAAACAAGCTTTTTTAAGGATGCTTTACCACAGGACGGACAGTCTGTTAAAACAGGATCGCTGAACTTTTGAATCTTTTCCAGATCCGCCCCGCAGGACGCACAATGATATTCATAAATAGGCATTAATTTTATCCTAGAATAGCCGCTTTATCGGGTCACAAAAAACCGCGTATTGTAACTCATTTCACTTTTATCTGGCATTAAATAATAGGCTAAATTAGGCAGGCAGCAATGACCCAAATTGGTGCTGACAGGATATTTTGCAAAGGCTTTTATTGATAATTTATTTTAAAAGAAAAATGATTTAGCAAATTGTTCGGCAATTGTACAAAAGAATACAGAAAGCCCTTGCCCGACAGTATCGATTCAGCTATAAATAGCAACTCATTCAGTGCGATATCTCAAGGTGCATTTACAGACCGTTTGTAAAAAAAAAAACACTGAATACCTGCGTTTTTTTATCTGCCTCATCACTCAGGACAAAAACTATTTTTGCTCTGATTCCTTTTTGGAAAAGTGAGTAAAGAGCAATCTCTACACAGAAGCAGACAAAAAAAATCTGTAAAAACTATCGCACAGTTTTAAAAAACGTTCCCGGCTAAACCGGGGTAACTACAACCACGCAAAACCGAATTCAAGAGAGACCTAAGTATGGCTGCAAAACAACCTGCTGCTAAAAAAGCAGCTGCAAAAAAAGCGAGTACTGCGATACAGGACAAATACACAAAAACCCAAATCCTGAATACTATTTCGGAAAATACCGAACTAACCAGGAAACAGGTATCATCTGTACTTGATGAGCTGGGTGATCTGATCGAAAGACATATCAAGAAAAGAGGTGTTGGTGAATTCACTCTGCCTGGTTTGTTGAAAGTTAAAGCGGTCAAAAGGCCAGCACGTCCGGCTCGCAAGAATGTTCCGAATCCCTTCCGTCCAGGTGAATTCATGGATATTCCAAAGAAACCGGCAACTACCCGAGTTAAGGTTCTTCCACTGAAAAAACTGAAAGAATTTGCTTTGTAATAACCAGATTTAATCTATTCGGGTCAAATACCCCGGTAGACACACTCTGAGATAAGTATTGGAAAAGCAGCCTCAGGGCTGCTTTTCTATTTATTGAACTATTTAATTCCATTTCTTATTGGTCTATCGTTAGATTATTCAGTTGGATCAAGACCCATTTACTTTCATTACTTAAATCAGTATTAATTCCATATGCGCACATCCAAATATCTTATTGCAACAACCAAAGAAACCCCTGCAGATGCAGTGGTCATCAGTCACCAGTTAATGCTGAAGGCTGGCATGATCCGTAAATTAGCATCAGGTCTATATAACTGGCTGCCCAATGGTTTGCGAGTACTGCAGAAAGTTTCTCGAATAGTCAGAGAGGAAATGGACAATGCTGGCGCCCTGGAAGTATCCATGCCGGTTGTACAACCGGCCGAACTCTGGGAAGAATCTGGCCGCTGGGATGTCATGGGCGATGAATTGCAACGCTTTAAAGACAGACATGATCGCGATTTTTGTCTTGGCCCAACCCATGAAGAAGTCATAACTGACATAGTACGCAATGAAATTAACAGCTATAAACAGCTGCCCATGAATATTTACCAGATTCAAACCAAGTTTCGCGATGAAAGACGCCCACGTTTTGGCGTAATGCGTTCAAGGGAATTCATTATGAAGGATGCCTATTCCTTTCACCTGGACCAAGACTCGCTGGATCAGACTTATCAGCTGATGTATGACACCTACAGCAATATATTCTCCCGTTTTGGTTTCAGCTTTCGCGCCGTTGAAGCGGATTCTGGCAATATCGGCGGCAACAAGTCACATGAATTTCATGTACTCGCCGATTCAGGTGAAGATGAGATCGTATTTAGCGATCAGAGTGACTATGCCGCAAACCTGGAAATGGCATCTGCCCAGGCTCCCCAGGCAGAGAGACCATCCCCCTCGGCAGAACTGACACTTATACCAACGCCTGATAGTCGCAGCATTGATGATGTCTGCAATTTCCTCGGCGTCAACAAATCCAGCACGGTTAAAACACTGGTAGTGCTGTCAGATGATGATGACGATGGCGTGCAAACGCTTATTGCCCTGGTACTGCGCGGCGACCATCAGCTCAACGAAGTAAAAGCTACAAAAGTATCAGGTGTCTTATCTCCACTTACTTTTGCCAATGAGGAACAGATCAGAGCAACGATCAATTGCGAACCCGGCTCTATAGGCCCGGTAAAAGCGCCTGTAAAAGTCATTGTGGACAGAGATGCAGCCATATTGGCGGACTTTGTGTGCGGCGCAAATCAGGATGGCCACCATTACAGTGGTGCCAATTGGGACAGAGATGCCAGGATTGACAGCATTGAAGACCTGCGTAATGTCGAGGAAGGTGATACCAGCCCTGATGGTAATGGCACCTTATCGATCAAGCGAGGCATAGAAGTTGGACATATTTTCCAACTGGGCAATAAATACAGTGCCGCAATGAATGCCACTGTGCTCGATGAAAACGGCAAAAGCGCAATTATGGAAATGGGTTGTTATGGTATTGGTGTCAGTCGCATTGTCGCTGCGGCTATTGAACAATGTCATGACGAGAAAGGCATTATCTGGCCTGACAATATCGCTCCTTTTCATGTGGTCATCATTCCACTTAATGCCCACAAATCAGAAGAAGTTACTACGGTAAGCGAATCTCTCTATGTGCAATTGCAAGCTATTGGGCTGGATGTCTTACTGGATGACCGAGACAAGAAAACCAGTCCGGGTGTTAAATTTGCCGATATGGAATTGATTGGCATTCCGCACCGCCTCGTGGTTTCTGACCGCGGCTTGGAAAATGGACTGGTAGAGTACAAAAAGCGTGGCATGCAGGATACTCAGGATGTCGCCGTTTCAGACATTGTCGCCTTTCTTAAAAAGACTGTTAAAATAGATTAATCGCTATAAATTCAGAGTGAATAAATTGTTCAGGTAGTTAAAGTTCAGTCTTTATTGCTTTCAATTATTTTCAATTTCATTGCCTGCCACTTTACTGCTTCGAAACAGCCCGGCTATTGAACGATTTAAGTTCTGTCGGGCAATATCCTCAACAGTGGAGAACGATTCCCTGAGTTCTTGCAAAGATGACAAGTGCTGAACAATCGATGTTGGCAGCTCCTTCTTCAAATCCTTTCGTCCGGGCATTCCCCAGGGCAATAACACCTGTATTTCCCAAAAGGTAAGATCTTCAAGATCCCGGTTGAGAATATATTCATTTTCTCCACAGGCTCTGATAATTTTCTTTGCCAGCAAAATACTCAGACAGCTATCCAGTTGATCGTCCTGAAACGGCCAGTCACTTTCAATCAACTCCCTGACTCGGACACTGTTACCTTCTCGGTGATTCATCCAGAACTTGTGTAACAAGGCAATAATCAGAAGTGTTGGATGAATCTGCTCCTTGATGAGATGTGTGCGGAAAATGGGTATGGCTCGAACAAGATTGGCCCCAAAAAGAATGACTGCCCAACATATATAGAGCCAGAGCAGGAAGATTGGAATAGCGGCAAAAGTACCGTAAACGAATTCATAACTTGCCGTTGCAATAAAACGGCTGAATATCCATTTAACGATAATGAACAACAGCGCCACAACCAGACCACCGGTTAAAGCATGCCTGAGGCGTACTCCACAATTAGGCACAGCCACATAAAGAAGTGTGAAAGCAATAGTAGTGGTGACTGCGGGAAATATACTGAGAACCACACTTTTAGCCCCTACAATATCTGACACCTCTGTAAACTTTTCGAAAAGTGTAAAAGAGGTGATATAGGAGCTGATAGCAAAACCCACGCCCAGAAGCAATGGACTCAGACTCAACACACTCCAGTACAGCAGAAAGCTGGCAATGCCTTTACGTTGCTGGGCAACACTCCATATTCTGTTAAAGCTGCGCTCGATATTAACCAGCATTAAATAAGCCGTTGCCAGCAACATGACAGCACCAATCCATGTCAGGTTTTTTGCCTGTGCTGAGAAATCAGACAGATAAACTTCCAGCTCACTGCTTGATGAAGGCAACAAGCGATTAAAAATCATGTCCTGAATCTGGTTACCAAACACCTGGAATGAGGGAAATGCCGAGAGAATAGCCAAAATAAGCGTCAATAGCGGCACCACAGCAAACAATGACATATAGGTCAGCGACTTGGCATTTTCCAAGCCCTGATTCGCCAATGACTCTTTGAACACAAATGTGAGAAAACGCCAGATTACTTCGGGTTTAGCCCATTGCGAAAAACCACTTTGTTTAACTTTTACTGTTTTCATATCGCCTTGTTTAATATCAGCAGGATGACTACCATAGCCCCATTTTATTCTGTCCCATTTTTACGCAGGTCAAGATATGAGTAATATCACAATTTACCACAATCCACGGTGCTCTAAATCAAGGCAAACCCTGAAAATATTGCAGGACAATAACATTACACCAGAAATTATTCTCTATCTTGAGAACCCGCCTTCAAAGGCTGATCTCAAGAGTCTGCTCACCAAACTGGGCATTGGTGCCAGGGATCTTCTAAGATCCTCTGAAGAAGCCTACAAAGTAAATGGACTCGCTGATAAATCGCTGACCGATGAGCAACTTATTTCAGCGATGCTTACAGAGCCCAAATTAATTGAGCGCCCGATTGTTGTTGCCGGCGAAAAGGCAATATTGGGCAGACCTCCTGAAAACGTTCTGACATTGCTGTAGAAATAACCTTATGACGAAACCTTATATCCTTGTACTTTATTATTCACTCCATGGCTCAGTGGCTGAAATGGCCAAGTTGATTGCCCGTGGTATTGAATCTGTTGACGGCATGAATGCCCTGCTGCGTACTGTGCCCAAAGTCTCCTCCGTTACCGAGGCTGTGGAAGCAGCAATTCCGGAAGAAGGTGCGATTTACTGTACAGAAGAAGACCTTGCCAATTGCTGTGGTCTAGCTCTGGGCAGCCCTACCCGTTTCGGCAATATGGCTGCACCGATGAAATATTTCCTGGATGGTACCGCTGCACAATGGCTAAGTGGCTCATTGGTCGACAAGCCCGCAGGCGTGTTTACATCAACAGCCAGCTTACATGGCGGCCAGGAAAGTACTTTGCTGTCGATGATGCTCCCTCTACTGCATCATGGCATGCTCTTTTGTGGGCTGCCCTATACTGAATCTGCTCTCAGCGAAACCAGTAGCGGAGGAACTCCCTATGGCCCCTCCCATGTTGCCGGCCCGTCAAATGAAAGCGCTCTGTCTGAACATGAAGAAGCTTTATGCCTGGCCTTAGGTAAACGACTCGCCACCATGGCACTGAAACTCTCTAATTGACCTATAAGTGACATCCAATTAATGACAGCCACTGACGTCAAAAAGCTCGCCGCACGCATTGTATTAATTTCCACCCTTTTATTGCTGTGCATGATTCTCATCATCAACTTTTTCAGCAATGCCTTTAATCCCGTCATCCTCATTGTGCAATTAATTCCCCTTGCCATGACGCTGCCCGGGCAATTGCAGGGTTCTTCCCGCGCCATTCAATGGCTTTGCTTCGTCGATCTTTTTTTTCTGGTACAGGGAATACTCCTGTGTTTTACGCCAGGGCGCATGCTTTTCGGTTTGATCGAGACCTTGATCTGTCTCATCGTGTTTTTTTCAGCTATCATTTTTATCCGGGCATCGCGAAATACTGCCTGACGGCCCGCCACTATTCGCTACTAACAACGGATATTTACTCTTAATATGACAACCCCCACCAGCACACTCGGAAAATTCTTTAGCGGACTGGCCCGGCTTTATCGCGGTTTGCGTTCGGTAATTTTGAATCTCATTTTTATTTCTCTGTTACTGATCATTGTAGGCTCCCTTTTCGGTGAGCCTCCTATTATGGTCCAGAGAGGTAGCGCTCTACTGATTAATCCCGAAGGAGCTATTGTTGACCAACTTACTTTCGTCGATCCCTTAAATGTACTGATGGCCGACTCCCTGGGAAATAACGTTAATGCCGAGGTGTTATTGCAGGACCTGCTTGATGCCATCGACTTTGCAAGCACCGATGATGATATTTCTTCCATCGTGTTATCACTCAATAACCTGCAACCTTCCGGTTTCAGCAAACTCCAGGAAATTGGCAAAGCCCTGCAACAGTTCACAGAGAGCGGTAAAAAAGTATACGCCGTGGCTGATAACTACACCCAGGGACAGTATTACCTTGCTGCGCACGCCAATGAAATTATATTAAATCCAATGGGCAGTATTGGTCTGGAAGGATTCAGCACCTATCAATATTACTATCGGGACGCGCTGGATAAACTGGGAGTCAATGTGCATATATTCAGAGTCGGTGAATATAAATCTGCCGTAGAGCCCTATGAGCGTAACAATATGTCTGAAGAAGCCCGAGAAGCGGCAAATGACTGGATTGGCGATTTATGGCGGCAATATATCGACAATATCAATCAATCCCGAGATTTTGAAGCCAACTTTTTAGGTGAGCTGATCAGCAATCTGGATACTCACCTGGCTGAATTTAACGGCGACTTTGCTCAACTGGCAGTGGATCGGAACCTGGTAGATTCCGTGATGAATCGCGGCGAGCTAAATGAGTACCTCAAAGAAAGCATTGGCCCGACAAGTGGTAATGATGACTTTCTGCATATTAATGTTGAGAACTATCTTTCTGCGCGAAATAATCAACTAAACACTCTGCAACAAAGTAATGACAAAATTGGCATTATCGTTGCCAGTGGCACTATTTATGATGGTCGTCGAACCGCCGGAGAAATTGGCGGCGACACACTGCAAGGGTTGATTCGCCAGGCCAGAGAAAATGACAGCATCAAAGCTGTTGTTTTGCGTGTCGACAGCCCTGGTGGCAGCGCATTTGCTTCCGAAGTTATTCGCAACGAACTCGAAGCACTGGTTAATGCAGGCAAGCCATTAGTGGTTTCCATGGGCAGTGTTGCGGCTTCAGGGGGCTACTGGATAGCAACAGCTGCTGATGAGATCTGGGCCAGTAACAGCACTATTACCGGATCAATTGGTATTTTCGGACTCTACCCGACCTTTGAGGAAAGCTTTGGCAAACTTGGCATCAATACTGACGGGGTCGGGACTACTGAACTCGCCGGAGCACTAGCTGTCGGTCGCGAATTACCCGACCTTGCTGGCAACATACTGCAACTTACTCTGGAAGACGGTTACAGGCGTTTTATTAGTCTGGTAGCTACAGCAAGAAATATGAGTGTTGAGGAGGCTGATGCCCTGGCCCGCGGTCGAGTGTGGTCAGGGGAAGATGCATTGACCCTTGGACTGGTAGATAAAATTGGTAATCTGGAACAGGCAGTAGCATCGGCAGCGACTCTCGCGCAATTGGAAAGTTATGCAATCCAGATCATCAAGCAAGAGCTGACTCCTGGACAACAACTGATCCAGGATCTGGCAAACAGTGTGACATTTACATCTGCGATAAATTTCGTTTTCAATCCTGCAATAAAAAGACATTTCATGTCACAGGAAGCTATTGCCACAAATTCAGTTATTGCTGATTTCTACACAGTAGTGAATGAGAACCTGCAGGCCATATTCCAGTTCAACGACCCCAATGGCTTGTATCTGCAATGCCAGGAATGTCAGACGGCGCTTTCTCCCTAAGCGCCCTGATTCCGGAACCGGAATCTCTTACCAGCCCATTACCTGTTTGATAAAAGGGATTGTCAGTCGACGTTTTTCAGCCAGAGATAACTGATCCAGTTTATCGAGCACTGACAACAGGCTCTGTAAATCCCGGGAATGTCGCATATAAATATACTGCAAAACTTCATTGTTCATAGGCATGTTTTTTTCTCTTGCACGCCTGTCCAGAGCGGAAATTTTCTCATCATCATTCAATTCAAATAATTGGTAGATCACACCCCAGGACATTCTTGAGGCCAGATCCGGTAAAGAAAAATCCACTCCTCTGGGTGGGTTATTTGCAGAAACGATTAATTTCACCCCTTCTTCCCGGGAACGATTAAAGAATTCAAACAGACGTTCTTCCCACTTATTATCCCCGGTAACAAAATCGAAATCATCAATACAAATAACATCCATGTGATGAAGGCTATTAAAAACTTCGGGGCCAAACACTTTGATTTTTTGCATGGGAAGATACAGGCAGTGTGATTTTTGCGGCTCCGCATCCTTGGTTTTACTATCTTCCTCATCCTTCATCTCATATTCATGCTCATGACAAAGGGCTTGTAAAAGATGACTTTTGCCAACCCCTGAATTTCCCCAGATAAATGCAAGGTGCTCATTAAATGTATCAATGTTTTCCAATAATTTTACAATTTCAGCATTTTTTGCGGAAACCAGAAAATTGGAAAATGTGAATTTTTCCGAAACAGAGAAATCAAAAGGTAACTGCGGAGAGAAATGCATGGGATTTGCTGGTTAATTATTCCACTGATAAGTCATGTAAACCTGGTTGTCGTTTCTTAACAACTCACCAAGGGGCATAAGTGTTCGATTCAGGGCTATTGTTTCAACTAATTGCCTTATCTGGCCTCCAGTAGAAAGCCGCAACATGATTTTTTGATTTTCTACTGAGGCTATCTGGCAATCATTTACATCAGTCAGTCTGGTGACATAGTCCAGCAAGGCTGCATAATCTGCTGCACTGGCAATTCCTTCCACCGTGAGGTTAACCTCTATACTACTGTCTGTCCCCGATAACAGGACTGCATAGTATGACGAAATTTCTTCGGTCGCCAGTGCAACACTTTCCTGAATAAAATTCTCTATAAGGGCGTCAAAAACTTCTAACTCAAGCACCTGGTCGCGGAAAAGATAGTTGCTCTTACCGAATACATCTCCGCTCAATGTTTTGAAAATACGGATGACCAGAACGCCTTCATTTTGATATCTTTGTGAAGCAGCAAGCAGTTTTTCTGCATCCATTTCCCACACATCGTTAGCAGAAACAACACGTAAATCTTCAAAGTCCAGAATAGGCAATAACAATGGCAAGCCTCTGTGATCGGCTTCCATCTCCAGTAATTCAATTAGGTCCTGAAAATCATTGCTGCTGGAACCGAGCAACTCGCGTGCGCCTAGTTCATCCTGGGCTACAAGCCAGACCAGGGTGTAGGGACGATTACCTGGCCAGATAGGAATATTGGCATTATCCAGCAGACTTAAGACCTCCGGTTCAAAAAAAGTTACGTTAATTTCAATGCTGTTTGCCGGGGCTGATTCCTGAATATTTCCCGCCGCCTCTTCTGCGTCCACGTTTCGATAAGACCAGGTATCTACATAATCATCAGCATTACTGAGTGCTCTTCGAACAACTGCATCGGTCAAGACCTCAGTGCTACCAGTGACTTTTGTAAGTACTTGTCGAAAAGCTTCGGTAAAAGCCTGCTGCCGTTCTCTTTCATTATCACGGGATCTGACAACAACAGATCCTTGATACAGTCCTTCCATTTCCACGGCATAAATACTTGTTGGGAAAACGTGCAGAAATAAGGCCAAAAACAGAAAATATTTTCCGTTTGATACGCAGAAAAAAAGATTTTTTACTGAAAAATCAATGCACTTCATAGGCCGCAATCATAACTGATAACTGGACGAACAACCATGTGTTCACTACCATAAACATCCTTCAGGGGAACATACCAGGATTTTTGTTTTCTAACTAAATATGAGTGAAGAAACCTTGCCGATATATAGACTTACACCTTCAAACTATCCAGCCCTTACCACAGGCAGTTTAAAAGCCGGACTAGTATGCTTTTTACTTAGCCTTTGTCCTTATTTTGTAGAAAGCACTCTGGCCGCCCCACCCTATCCATTTAATGCCGAATACGAAGCAAAATATGGAGGTTTCAAGGCGAATGCTGAAAGGTCATTATTCTTCAGTGAAAATGGGCAGATAGAAATGACCACATCTCTAAAACTGAAACTTCTCGGAAAAACTCTCAGCTCTATTACCGAGCAAAGCATTCTGGACATCGATCCGCAAAATAATCAGTTCCGGCCAGTTGATTATTCTTTTACCCAAACCGGCATTGGTAAACGTGGACGTCAAATCAATTTTGACTGGAAAGCAGGTACCGCACTTTACGATGATGGCAAAATAGAAACACAAACCCCTCTACAAATTGGCTTAGCCGACAATCTTTCTTCTTATCTGGAAGTAAGCAAGCAATTACAGGCAGGCAACCAGGACATCTTTTTTCCTGCCATCGATAAAGGAAATATTGAACAGCTCCACTTTAAAGTGCGGGGAGAAGAACTCATCTCAACCCATTCGGGAAAATTCAGGACTATTAAAATAGAAAAGATCAGAGGACCCAACAGCAAGCGTACTACCCAGATGTGGTTGGCACTGGACTGGGATTATCTATTGGTCAAGCTGGTGCAGATTGAAAACAGCGGTAAAAATTTAAGTCTCGAACTAAAGCGGGCGACCGTTAATGACATCGTCGTGACAGGATTCGTTGGACAAGATAATACCCAGGAAATTAATAAAGAGACTGATTAAAAACCCAAAGCTACTTTTAGCTTTTAACTCAAGCGCAGAGCGACTAGTCAGGCGAACCGGGTTCGCCATGTCGGATGACGGGCTGAGCCCTCTTCCGACCTACATTCTTTCCACTTTCCAATTTCCACTTTCCACTTTTAACTTTGAATTCATTCGGGACTAAAGTCCCTCCTACATACTTTTCACTGTCACTCATACAGTGACAAGTCGGAAGCTTTTAAATAAACAAGATCAGCTGGCTCATCAATATCATGTAGTGGGGTTAACTCCTCCCAGCTTAGCTTGTTCTCACGCAAGCGGGTTCGACTTTGCTCCATCACTCTCGCGCTACCCCACTCTATATGTTGAAATATTCCACTGTTGTGTTTACGCAAACCAATTAATATATAACCACCATCTATTACCGGCCCGAAAACTGCATCATTGTTTTTTTCCAATAGCATGAATGCCTTGTCCAGATACTCAACAGTCAATTCCGGACAGTCACAACCAATGAGGACAGCACAACCATGTGCACTTAAGGCCTGCTCAAGGGCAAAGCTCATTCGCTCGCCAATATCAGCACCCTGTTGTGAATAAACCGAACCTGAAAAAGCATTAAACACAGGGTGTTTACAATCACCATCCACCCATAACTGGGCATTAACATTCGGTATTTTATTTACCAGAGAGATTTGCCGTTTCAGTAAAGCTTGATAAAAGTTTAGTGCGCCATCAATACCGAGTGCAGGTTCCAGCCGTGTTTTTACCCGGCCTGCCACAGGCTCTTTGACAAACAGGATCAGGCATCGATTTGCTGTTGTGACCATGGTTTATTTATCCGCTTGCCCATTACTGCTCTCAGCTACCGCGGGATAATATATTTCAGCCAACTTGTCGGGGTTAGCACCCAAAAAATACGCCAGCCGTAAAGACCACATAAGAAAAATAGTTTTCACAATACCTTGCTGTTGCCAGCGCCTTGCAGAGGTAAGTAATTTCGACGACAGACAAACAGGTCTGGAATGTTTTCTTAACGCTTTACTCAACGCAATATCTTCCATCAAGGAGATTGATTGAAACCCGCCGACACGATGAAAGATTTCCCTTCTTACAAACATTCCCTGATCACCCGTCGACACCCCTGATAACCTGCTGCGCAAATTCATCATTGCTGCAATCACACTATAGGAAAAACCTGGCTGATCCAGTTGCACGTCAAACCTGCCCCAGTGATTGCAAGATTCAGACATAGCCGCAAGCAGTTCCTCAAGGCATTGGTCAGAGATGCGGGAGTCTGCATGCAAGAAAAGCAGGATGTTGTGGCTGGCATTTTCTGCCCCAAGATTCATTTGCCTGCCACGCCCGACACCTGTCATCAGGATTCGATCAACCAGGTTTCTGGAAAAGGGTATGGAGCCATCTGAACTACCACCGTCTATCACTAACAACTCATGACCCTGCTCACGACAGGCTTGCAGTTGCGGCAACAGCATTTTCAGTGCATCAACATCATTAAGCACTGGAATAATAATAGTAATTTTATTATCTGACATTCGAATCCGGATATTTTGAAATTAACTTCGCATGTGAAGACAAAGAGATTTATTCGTTTAGTGCGCCACCACAACTACTGCCCTGGCCTGCTGTACAACCATAACAATGCTCGCCTATGGCAATCATACGACCCTCCAGATTTTCATTGAACATGTCTTTCAGGTGAGGCCTGGGTTTGCTGCTGGCCAGCAGTGGCATTTTCAACATTTGGTTGAAATCACAATCGTAAACATAACCCTGATAATCAACACTGAGCAAATTACGACACATAACAGTGTCAAGATTCTCTGCGGAATAATTATCTCTCAGAATACCCATATATTTTTCATACAGGCCTTTAGCCAGCAACATGCCACCAAAACGGCTGATCGGCATATTGGTAATAGTGAAGAGCTTATTGAAAACAATGCCAAAGTCATCTTTCAGGATGCGTTTGTAATCGGCCTCAAGACCATCCTGAGCCGGAGGAAGGTTTAAATCAACCGGGTTATAAACCAGATTCAGTTGCAAACTTTTCTGTTTGCCATAGCCCAGAGTATTCAGTATTTTCAAGGCTTCTATGCTGCCCTCATAAATACCCTTGCCACGTTGTTTCTCGACATTTTCTTCGAGATAACAGGGTAATGAGGCGGTGATCGTAACCCCCTGATCCGCAAGGAATCCAGCCAGATCTTCATACCCCTTTTCAAGCAAAATCATCAGATTGCAACGGTCGATTACTTCCACATCCATTGCTCTGGCCTGCGTCACCAGATAACGAAAATGAGGGTTCATTTCCGGAGCACCACCTGTAAGATCAAGCACCTTGATCGAATTCAGGCGAATAAAATCCAGCACCAGATCAACCACTTCCCTGGACATCAGTTCTGTACGCTTTGGACCCGCATTAACATGGCAATGGGTACAGCTCAGGTTGCATAAATAGCCAAGGTTGACCTGTAATGTTTCCAGCTTTGCCCGGTATACCTGGGGAAAGTCTGTCTCAAGTAAAAGCTCTCTGGTATCCAACATGGTAAAAACCTGGCAATAAGTTAAAACATAAGACCTGACATTAATGATAAACATTACTGCCGGACTTAAAAACGAGTAAAAAACATCTGCTGTGATTGTACGGTAATGCTCCTGACCATAATACCCGCACGGTCTTTTGCGCCTTGCATTCAACTATCACTGAAATATCGCCTCACTATCGTTCAACTCTCATTCAACTATTGCACGTGACAAGCTAGAATAGCCGACTTATGAATACTGTATTTGATCTGAAGAAACTTGAAGCGCTGGAAATTGATTCTGCTTTCATCAATGCCCTGCCCGGTGATCCTGTTAGCGAAAATTACACTCGACAGGTTCCTGGCGCCTGCTATTCCCATGTCACGCCGGAATCTTTTCCAGATGCCAGTCTGATTGCCTATTCCAGAGAAATGGCCGAGGAACTTGGACTTGATCCTGACGACTGTGAAAAGCCGCTCTTCACTCAAGTATTTAGTGGCACCGAACTGCTTGACTCCATGCGTCCTTACGCCTGTTGTTACGGAGGACATCAGTTTGGTAACTGGGCAGGTCAATTGGGCGATGGTCGTGCCATCAACTTAGGCGAGCTACGGGCACCTGACGGTAATGCCTGGACACTACAACTCAAAGGTGCAGGGCCAACACCCTACTCGCGTTCCGCCGACGGACTTGCTGTACTCAGATCTTCCGTACGTGAATTTTTATGCAGTGAAGCCATGCATCATCTTGGCGTGCCTACCACCAGGGCGCTAAGCCTGATAGGTACCGGCGAAAGTGTGGTCAGGGATATGTTTTATGACGGTCACCCGAAAAAAGAACCCGGCGCTGTAGTATGCAGAGTAGCACCCAGCTTTATACGCTTTGGCAGCTTTGAAATTTTTGCCGCGCGCAAAGAATTGGCTATTCAGAAAGAGCTGGCCGACTACACCATTAGCAGAAATTTTCCTCACCTTCTCAAGTCAAATGAAAGCGCACCCGACAAATCTGTCTACCTGGCATGGTTTCGTGAAGTATGTCAGCTAACCGCAACAATGATTATTCACTGGATGCGTGTAGGTTTTGTCCATGGCGTCATGAACACCGACAACATGTCTGTTATGGGCCTGACCATCGACTATGGTCCCTATGGCTGGCTGGAGAATTATGATCCTGAATGGACGCCAAACACTACCGATGCCGAAGGCCGCCGCTATCGTTTCGGCAACCAGCCGATGATTGCTCTGTGGAATCTGGTGCAATTTGCCAATGCTATCTATCCCCTGGTAGAGGAAGTTGAGCCCCTGGAACAGATACTGGAGGAATACAAAGCCAGTTATGAAAAAGGCTGGCTGGACATGATGAGAGCCAAACTGGGATTCACCAACACCACTGCAAAGGATGAGGCCCTGGTACTGGATTTAATCAAAGCCTTCAATTTAGCTGAAACAGATATGACCTTGTTTTTCCGTCATCTTGCTGATATTCCCGCGAGTACAGATTCCGCTACAGCCTTAAAAATCATCAGTCCTGCTTTCTATAATCCTGAGCTTTCAGACACAGCCAGAGATGGTTTTTCCCTCTGGCTGACACGCTACAGTGAAAGATTACAGCAGGAACAAAGCAAGGATAAGGAGCGCAAATTGGCGATGAATCAAGTGAACCCTCTCTATGTTCTGCGCAATTATCTGGCTCAGCTTGCCATTGATAAATCCGAGCAGGGAGATCACAGTGCAATCAATGAACTGCTGGCAGTACTGCGAACGCCTTATGACTATCAGGAAGGCAAAGATCATCTTGCTGAAAAGCGCCCAGAATGGGCCAGAACCAAGGCCGGCTGCTCCATGCTGTCTTGTAGTTCCTGAGATAAGGGTTTGGCGCTCCGGGCAGGGTAAACTGCCATGTTGTTCATGACGCGATAGCGTCATATGTCAGAAACGCGCAAAATCTATGATTTTGGGCCGGTATCACTTCCCTCCATATTGAAACCTTAACGAAGTTTTCTTGCTTTCATCAAGCAAATAAAAATGTGTATTCCCGTTTAAGGGGCCTACTGCTTTAGAAGTGCGCAGCGCTCCAAGGGTCTGCTAACATTCTCGTCCGGTAAGACACGTGCCTTTAGTTACGCTCCGGTAGCTCAGCTGGATAGGTTTACCCTCGCTAATAAGCACCATACTCTCTTTAACAGCCGCTACTTTAAAAACACCTGAAGGCTTTAACGGAATGCCCCCAAGAGTGCGCAGCGCTCCCAGGGTGTGGTAACATTCGGGCCGCTAATACAGTGCATTTAGTTACGCTCCGGTAGCTCAGCTGGATAGAGTGGCCCCCTCCTAAGGGGCAGGTCGCAGGTTCGAATCCTGCCCGGAGCGCCATTTATTACAATTAACAGAATCCAAATTTCTTCCTGATTTTTTTCTGTAAATTTATTACTATCCAGTCTTAGATGCTTAAAATAGTTGTATTCATGTCAGCCACAATCATTCCTTTTGAATTACCCAAAAATGAAGCCGTGATGTCCGTTCGCAGCCTCATCCCGGACACTGCAATGACTGCAGAGATGCTGGGTACTGAACGCAATAGCCATGCTCTTCAGGTCAGTCCTGATGGCCTCATGCTGACTGTGGGCTATGCCGTGATGGAAGCCAGTGAAATATGGATCAGCAATCGCAAAGGGCAGACTTCAGAAGGCATTATTCTGGCTCATGACTATGATTCTGGTATCGCATTAATACGACCCACTGCCTCCCTTGGCAGCGCTTTTCTGGAAACTGATGCCGCCGCTAGCGTTAATATTGGTGACAGGATCAGCATCGTGACCAGCGAGAACAGCAAGGCTATGGATGGCGCTGTATTTGCCAAGGAAGAATATGCCGGTCGCTGGGAATACCTGCTTGATGAAGCTTTTTATACCGTGCCCTTATGTGAACACTGGTCCGGGGCAGGACTTCTAAACAAGGAAGGAAAACTGTGTGGCATTGGCTCACTTGCTCTTGGATTAAAAGGCCCTACCGGCGATATAGTGCCCGGCAATCTTTTTATCCCTACAGAATTGGTCATCTCCTATCTTGATTACATGAGCGAAAACGGACAGAAACCCGGGCCTTTAAGACCATGGCTTGGGACCCTTGTTGAAGAACATGAGGCCAAACTTTGTGTGGTAGGACTTTATATGGGAGCCCCGGCAGCAAATGCCGGCATCCGGACAGGAGACGTTATCCTTTCTGTGGCCAGCCAGCCGGTTTCATCAATGGCCGGTTTTTTCAGAACACTCTGGCATTATAGCCAGGCCGGCAGCAGAATCCCCTTGACCATAAATGACGGTGAAAGTACCAAAGAAGTCATCCTGGATACTATCGATCGCAATAGTTTCTTCATTCAGCAATCACACAATATGTTTAATTAAATCGGAGAAATAAATGCGCTTACTTTCCTGGAATGTGAATGGCATAAGGGCAGCAGTTGCCAAAGGCTTTGTTCCACTTATTCAGGACTTAAATTGTGATGTGATTTGCCTGCAGGAAACCAAGGCGCAGGATGATCAGGTGATCACCGCGCTGGAAGGCCTGGAAGGTTTTCATATCTTCCCCAATTCAGCGGTACGAAAAGGGTATTCCGGAACCGCAATTCTCACTTCAATAGAACCGGTTTCTGTAAGCTGTGATCTGGGCATTGAGGAACATGACCAGGAAGGAAGGGTCATTTGCGCAGAATATCCTGATTTCTTTTTAGTGACTGTGTATACCCCTAATTCAGGTAATGGCCTACGCCGTCTTGAATATCGCCAGCAATGGGATAAAGAATTTCTGTCCTATCTACAAAATCTTGAAAAAACCAAACCTGTCGTGGTATGTGGTGACCTTAACGTCGCCCACAAAGACATTGACCTGGCTCGACCAAAACCCAACTACAACAAAACTGCCGGTTACACGCAAAAGGAAATAGATGGGCTCGATAAGCTGGTCGCAGCAAATTTTATTGATACATTCAGGCATCTGCACCCGGACACCATCAAGTATAGCTGGTGGTCCTATCGAGCCGGTGCAAGAGAGAAAAACGTGGGCTGGCGCATTGACTACTTTCTCAGTTCAGCATCATTGTGCGATAAAATAAAAAAAGCGGAAATTCACAATCAGATACTGGGCTCGGATCATTGCCCTGTCCTGCTGGAATTGTCTGACTGACTCCCTTCCTGGTTAACTATTAATTTGCACATAAAAAAACACCCGAGTAAGCCCGGGTGTTTATTATCAGTCATTCAATGTAAGTGCTTTACTGCGCAGCTCCTTCCAACAGACCCAAACCACCCAGTACGGCATTACTACCATTGCTCAGCGAAAAACCAGTAACAAAACCATTGGTGTTACCTGCGCCAGTAAAGACGCCACCCAATTCACCCTGTATACCCTGAGAGATTCCCGCTGGAGTGATTACCACCGAATCACTGAAATTATTCATACTGGCACTGGCGCCATTTACCTTACCTGTAAAATTCATAGACCAGAGTTCTTCACCATAGCCCACCTCAGCACTAAAGCTACCCTTGCTAATTGCTCCGGAATTCAAATCTACATCAAACCCTACATTGAGATCAGTCATGGTTCCGGCAGAGCCAGAGCCAGTAAACTGGTCAGTAACTGAATTGTAGGACCAGTTTGCGGAGGTAGACTTCAGAGCATCCATGTCGGCTGGATCCACAACTGCCAGGTAAACTCTCTGAAACTCCTGACGACTGAATTCCTGATCACTTGAAAGCAGTCCCGGCAGACTCCAGTATCCCCAGTTAATTGTAAGCTCACCTACACTCGCTGATGAATCAATGCCACCTTCAGCATCTGAAAAAACGGAGGTAACAAGAACGCTGTTGTCATCAACACTCCCTGACTTCACCTGGTCAACAGAATCGTTAATCAGTTCACTGCCACTAATGAGTAGATTATGGATCAAACTCTCCCCTGACTGTGTCAGATTGCTGGCATTATTGCCGTTGCCGTTGCTATTTCCATTGCCATTACTTGTGTCTTCTACAAGTACACAGGAAGGATTTGCTAAACATTCGGCGACAGTGAGATCGGGGTTGCCACTGATCCGGCCATCATTTTCGTTAGGACTATCGTCACTACCTGAGTTTCCTTTCCCCTTATCTGGGTCTGGACCAGTTTCTTTATCTGGATCGGGGCCTTTACCTTTTCCAGGATTATCTTCATCTACCCGATCAGCATCATTGCCATGACCTCTGTCATCATCACTATCATCAGTCTCTTCTACTTCAGGCTCTTCTACTTCAGGCTCTTCATCATCATTTTCAGATTCAACGAGAGAAAATACTCCAGACTCAAAATCCTCTACTCCCTTTACTTCAACGGCCGTGGTTTCTTGAAGATTCTGAAGATCCTTAATATTATTGGCTGGATTAATTTGTGTCTCAATATTCGTGGCATTTGAACCTTGAGGAGAAGTTGGAACAGTATTTCTATTTTCACTGGTGACATTTAACGCTACAAAAGTTGCATTCCCATCTGTCAGATCAATATCATCAGTATTTTCATCACTATCTGGATTGACTTGCCTGCTTGTCTGGTAAAGCGGATAGAGAGATGCCAAAGCAGGGTTATTAACCAGATTGTCAGTCAGGTTGGGGTTTTCATCTGCTGACTCACTTAAACGAGTCAACGCAGCTATTAACTGTGAATCATTATTATTCACTGCAGGATTGCTGGCTAAAGCGTTATCTTCCTGATTCCCTCCATCATTTGAATCAGCTACTTCTTGCTCTTCATCACCGTTTTCAGGACTATTGTCAGATTGAGAATCATCTTCCTCAGCACTGGCAACACCAGCATTCAAGTTTAAATTACCCAGCTGAACGGGTATTGATGGAAGTCCTTCAGGTGCCCGCCCTCTGTCAGTGCGGCTAAAGTCAAAATCTGCCCCCAAACCTAGCTCAATACTTCCCTCATTATTGGATACAGTGGTACTGCCATCATAAACCCCGGTGTAAAGTGCATCTTGCACTTCATCTATTACGGCTTCATGTGTGGTACCGCGAACACCAATGGATGCAAATTGAGTATCTACGCGATACTCATCGTTATCATCTCCACCAATAAATCCATCGATCGTTCTGAATCCGCCGCGCACCAAATTCATAATTGCCCGATCAGATTCTCCGCCGTCGCCATCATAGCTATATGCATTGAACTGGAATTCGGAGTTTTCCTTGAGAGCAATTATTGCGGAATCAACCAGTCTGATTTGAGCAAAACCTGCAGGACTGGTAACATGGTATCTTCAACGAAAATCTTCGAGCGTCTAAGTAACTGACGCGACTGCCCATCAGCATTAACCGCCTGTACCTGCCCCCTGGTGACCAGGACTGTTCCAATAGACTCTGTATTCTGGGCAATAGTGGCATCTGCCCAAAGCACCATGAATAGCACTAAAGACAAACCGAAGAAATGAGGAATGGTGCTGAACTTCATTTTGTTTCTACCTTGAGTTTTAACTCAGTATTTTGAAGAATATAAGTAGTATGTACATTTTCTTAATACTGCTTTCATCTGGCCAAATCACTTGAGTACTTCGGTAGCCACACCATCCCTTGGAAGTGAAAGTCCACTAAATTCCTTAAGGGGAATCTGATTATTAAACATAATTATTAAAATATCAGCTACTTATTTGAACATTCCTAATATGTAGCGCGACAATTTCACACTTTTGTGACACAAATCAATTTACTCAGACTCAAGCTAAAGCAAGAAATATTATTATTTTATAATCAATAATATCAGTATGTTATTGCTATTTATTAAAGCGATTTATAAACTATAGGTGTTGGCGGGGATCCCGCAATATGTCCAGGGAGATGAGAACTATATTAAGTTTTAAAGAATAGGCAAACTGCCTGTCAGGCAGCCCTGGAGGTCAGAAAAGTCAAAATCCAGTGCAGATCTGTGACTGATAAGGTTTACAGATGCTTTGATTTAGCCTCTGGTCATATACTTCCAACAAATGCTTACTGAATATTACTGCCATCGAAATAACGCTCCGCCCAGTTAAACGCTTCCGGTCCCACAATATCGCCAATGCGGCGACCAGGAATATCATCGGCAGGCGGGTGTATGCCTCCCCATATTCGCGACAGGCTGGTTTGATCAGATGCATCTTCATAAGTAGCCCATTGCAGAACCACATCGACACTGGGGCCTTCCTCGAATACCAGGAATTTATTTTTCTGAGCAATGAATTCCCCCATTCCACCTGGAAAATATTCATCACCTGTGAGTAAAGTCATCACGTGAGCAGCTGAGCGGGAAAAAGTACTGTGTCCCGATATATAACCTGCGAACGGCGGAGTCACAAACGAAGGACGCTGATATGGCCACCATTCTTCGGCAAGTATCCAGCCAACCCGGGCATAATCGGTTTCCGGGTCCGGAACAAAATCAGGGCCGCGCCAGGCATATAGTTTTATTTTGCCAATATTTTCATCATTGCTACCGGCCAGTGAATCACCTGCCTGAACCTGCTCAATAAAACCTGGGATTAACTGTATTCCTTCAGGGTCATAATTGATTCCGTTCATATCCGAGCTTTGCCCACGTTCTGCCATATAACGAATTGCGGAAATCGGCCTGATATAGTCATACCAGCCCTTTATTCCCCAGGCAGTTATTGCCGAGTCATGCATGGCGCCACCCATAGCAAAATAGCCTTTAACATCCCATTCCAGATCATCAAGAATGGCTCCCTCCCCCTTGAAGCGTTTTTCCAGCAAGGGATGGTCACTGACATAATTCAGCAGTGTGAACCAGTGACCCGGCGGTGTTTCCGATTCAGGCCCATCAGCCCAGAACTCAGCAAGCACACGAGCATAATCCCCTCGTGGCACCAATTGTGATTGATAGGGTTCGCCAGTATAGGGATTAATTTCAAGGCCCACAGAAGGGTCTCCCCCTTCTTCCAATTTATAAAAATTCTTGTAGCCTGACACAGTGGTGGGCAATTCCTGGATATTACCGATGCTTGCCGGTGAAATATCCCAAAGCACGCCGTCATCCGGGTCCAGATGAGAAGACCATTGCGATACCAGCTGGAAGCCCCACTTGTAATATTCACCCAGAGAAAGACCAAAAATCTGATCATCAATAAATGGTGGAGAACCAGGATCATGATAAACCCACCATTGGTTTCCATTGCGCTGGTATATATTCAGATCGCCCTCCTGAAGAGAGAAAGGATTTACCCTGCCCCATTCAGGACCAACAAACTCCGGTGTTTCTCCAAAAAAGATATTGCCACTCTGGTCACGAAACTCATCAAATGATAAGGGTTGCCAGCGATCTGGATCATCAAGAGTGGGATTGCCTTTCTGTGCTGGTGCCAGAGCTTCATTTACCGGCGCATAATTTTGCAAGGCATAACTGTTTTGCTCATTGGCACCATCCTGCAAACCATAATCAATCATGCACTGAGCCAGATAATTACCAAGCGCGGCAGCACTGCCTGCACTGTAATCCTGTGAAGAAAAGTTTTTGTCATAACCAAGTGCCGCGAGGGTATTATCAAATTCCTTACTTACCTTTACAGCCCCCGGAGCATTGGCAAAACGGTGGCTCAACAAACGGTATGCAGCAAAGCTGATGGCTTCATTCCTTGCCTGGGAAATATCCGACGGTGTTGGCATGCCGGCAAAGGGGCAGGAGAATCCATTCACTGTTTTGCCTAATAAATATGGGGCCGCAGTATCATCAAATGCGGCCCACAGGTCATACATCAGAGCAGAGCTATGAAACAGGTTGCGTGAATGTACGGTAGGTCGGGCAAAATCATTGCGAATGCCATCCAGTAATACGTCATTCCATATTCTGGCAATGGATTGACTGCTATCAAGCGCTATTTTTTCTCCGCCCGAAACTGTAAACAACACCTCGGATGTTCGGCTATTCAGCGAAGCCTGAAATCCTACATCAGCAAACACAGCGCCATTACTAAACTTGACCAGCGGAATTATCAAACCACCCTGCTGGGTGTACTCTGCGATACCAGGCAAGGATTGCATCCTTTTGCTGGCACTGGCTACAGTAAAAGTATAGCCCGTTCCGTCATTACCCAATTGCAAACAGACATCGAACAACTTATTGGAATCGGTGAGTGAGACTGGAAAACAAAGTTTGCCCGTTGCCAGGTCAAAATCAGCCTGGGATTCAAGCAGAGATTGTGCCTGCAGTGGATAAGCGCAAAAGACAGCAATCAACATGAGTAGTCCGCGGCCAGACAGATTAACCAATGTTTTAATTGAAAAATTCAGCATATTTCCCTTCTGCAACATAAAAATTACGAAAAGCCAGTTATTTGTGTCTTCTCATACAGAGTCCTGGCCTGGCTATATATTCTTAAAATTTCAGATTCCTTTGTTTCTGAACGTGCTGCTGGTTTGTGCTGACACAACCGGGTAATTCAAACTTCACCTAATTGTATGTTTTTAATGACTAATAAATAAGTGTCTTTCCATTAAATATATGATTTACTCATGCCTGCATTTAACAGGGCATCGTCCTGAAAATAATAAAAACCAATAACTATAAGCATATTCCGAAGAGGGGAATCTCCTATGTCGCAAAATAATACTGATAATTGGGATAGCAGTTACGAGTGGAAAATAATCGCGCTGCTTAGCCTGACCTTTGGTCTGGTGGGCCTGGACCGCTTTATTCTTCCCGTTATCCTGCAAGACCCTAATTCCACGATGGCGATGGATCTAGGGCTGACCCCTGAAGACGGCGGAATGCTGGCCGGCTATCTCGGCATGGCCTGGGGCATTTCGGCATTCGTCATGGGCTACATGGCAGATAAACTTGGCCGTCGCGCCGTGTTGGTGCCCGCCATCCTGATTTTCTCTCTCATGTCCGCTTTCAGCGGCATCGCCACTTCAGTCGTAATGCTGGTCTTCGTGCGTGTCATTATGGGTCTGGCAGAGGGGCCTGTGGCATCCACGGGTGTGGCAGTTGCTGTGGAAGCCTCCAAACCTTCACGTCGAGGTTTAAACAACGGTATTTTCCAATGCATGATCTCACTGTTTGGTTTGGCTCTGGCACCGATTATTGCTTCACGTCTGCTGGCTATTTATGAGTGGCATATAGTTTTTATGCTGGTCGCAATACCTGGTGTGATCATCGCAATCGTCATGTGGTTTGTCATTCGTGAACCACTCAAGCAAATGGCTGACCAGAAAGACGGAGGAGCACCAGCTCCTGAGTTGTCAATGAAATCAGTGCTTGGCATGTTTGGTCACCGCAATGCCAAAGTGGCTCCGCTGACACTGATGTGCGCCATGGGTGGCATCTTTGTTATTGCAGCCCTGCTGTTTGCTTATCTCACGGCTCCTGATGTCGCTGGCGGTTTGGGACTGGACTCTTTCACTGCTGCTAATGTATTTACAGCAGTCGGGGTAGGTGGTGCTATTGGGCAGTTCGCCATGCCGGCTCTGTCCGATATTATTGGTCGTAAAGTGGCTACTTTAACGTCCTATATTTTGGCGGCAGTTTTCCTCTACGCCTTTTCCCAGGCAGGCCCCGAGAGCACCACGGTGTTATGGATACTACTGTTCTTCTCATCCATGTTTAACTTTGCCGCACTGGCAATTCTGGCTGGCCCGGTAGCGGCCGAAGCCGCGCCTCCAGGCATGCTGGCTTCAATGGCAGGCTTTGTCATTTTTGCCGGTGAGTTCATCGGTGGTGGCATCAGTCCTATCATTGCCGGCGGTCTGGCAACTGATTACGGACTCAGAGCAGCGATTTATTTTGCTTGCTGTGGTCTGGTACTCGGCTTCATCGTAGCCCTGTTTCTGGAAGAAACGGCTCCAAGCAAAGTGGCCCATTTACATATGGGCAAGGATCAAGCTACACCGCCAATGTAAAATCTGCTTTGTTCAAGTCATAAAAAAAACCCGGCAATTGCCGGGTTTTTTTATCTTTAGTCTCAAGTCTCAAGCGGGCGTCTTGCAGACGCCATGTCGGATGATGGCCTGCGGCCTTATCCGACCTACAACACTTTCTTTCCTATCTGCGGGTTGGGCTTTAGTCCTTGCGACTTGTAACTTGCGACTATTTTTTAAATAGCACTATTGCGTAACACCTGCTCCAACATCTCAATATTATTTTTAACCCCAGGCATGGCCGGATAGACTTCAAGCAAGGTCAAAAAGGCGCCACGTGCCATAAAATAATTTTCTTTGCCCATATAAACCAATCCGCGTCCGGATAGCGCACCGAAATGAAAAGGCTCAAGTTTCAGCACTTCATCAATATCGCGTAGGGAAGCATCGAATTCGCCAATCTGGTAATAGATTGTTGCCCTTCTGTTCCAGGCCTCTGCGAAATCGGGTTTCAGGGTAATCAGGCGATCAAAGGTATCAAGCGCAGCACGGACAGAGTTGCTGTTCATTTGCTGCATCCCCCTCTCCATCAAACCACTGACCTGGGGGTCTTCATGAATAAACCAGATTTGCCAGATTTGGTCGGCAATACTGCTGGCTCGATAAACATCATTTTCTGATTTCAGATCAGCAAAAAGATCTTCAAGACGGGGATCGTTTTGATCGGCAGACAACGAAACAGGAGTCAGCAAGCAGATCAACAGAATATAAAGTGTTTTCATGCTCACTGACTCTTGTCCTTTTTTATTACTCAGGCAGGGCAAACACAAACAAGCCCGCCCCAGCCGAAATTGCTACATATTGCTTGCCATTAATAGCATAACTCATGGGCCCAGAAGCAATCTGGCCGCCAAGAGTCTGACGCCATAATTCCTCACCTGTTTCCGCATCAAGTGCATAAAAATGCCCCTCGCGGCCACCGGTAAAAACAAGATTGGTGGCAGTGCTTAACACACCACTATCAGTGACATTATTCATCACATGACGCCAGACAATTTCACCATTTTGAGGATTGATAGCCTGAATCGCACCGAGACCTTCTTCCGGCGTGCGCTGATTAACCGCATTCACACCAAGTGCTGGCATCGCCATGGTGGGAAAGGCTCCAACATATTGCTGGCCCGGCGTATATTCAACAGGACGCTTGGTATATACAGAAAAGGTATCCAGCCAGGTAGGCACATAAAGCAGTTCAGTCACTGGTGAATAAGAAGGCGGATACCAGTTTGTGGCACCCTGGTTGTTGGGCATGATGAAGGTGCCTTCCTCAGTAGGATAAAGCGCGCGAATGGGGCGTCCATCGGCTTCAAAACCACTCATCCAGTTTACCGAAACAAAAGGTTCACCCAGCAGGAATTCACCGCTTTCCCGGTCCAGCACATAAAACACCCCGTTGCGATTGGCAAACAGCATGACTTTCCTGTCTTCCCCCTGCCAGTTGAGATCGGCCAGTACTGCCGTCTGGGTAGCGTCATAATCCATTTCGTCATGGGGGGTGAACTGGTAATGCCATGCAATTTCACCGGTGTCCGGATTCAATGCCACAACAGATTCGGTATACAGGTTGTCTCCGGGGCGGGAATCACCGTTCCAGTCGGGTCCGGGATTACCAACTCCCCAGTAGGTCAGGTTAAGCTCAGGATCGTAGGAACCGGTTTGCCAGATGGAACCACCACCGGTTTCCCAGGCTTGTTGTCGTGCATCCGTCCAGGTTTCTGAACCCGGGTCACCTGGCGCAGGAATCGTGTTGAACTGCCAAAGTTTTTCACCACTATCCACATCAAAGGCAGCAATAAAGCCTCTGATGCCATATTCACCCCCGGCAGGCCCGACGATTACCTTGTTATCAATAATCAGCGGTGCCAGTGTCAGGGCATAACCCAGTTCAGGCGGCGCCACGTCAATCATCCATTGCGGTTTACCTGTGCGGGAATCAATTTTTACCAGCTTGCCATCAATAGTCCCCATGAACAGGCTGTTGCCATGCATGGCAAGTCCACGGTTTACGCGTCCACAGCAAACACGGGCATCAAGTGATGGCGTATAGTTGTAAATCCAGAATAAACGACCACTAACCGGATCAACCGCGATCACGTTGTTAGGCGCGGCGACGGTATACATCACACCATCCACCACCAGCGGTGTCGCTTCAAATTTCTGAGAAGCACCATCAGGTGCCCGGTTTTGCCAAACCCACTGCAGTTCCAGATCGGCTACGTTAGCCTTGGTAATCTGAGTCAGTTCACTATGGCGCTGGCTGTCATAATCACCGCCATATAATAACCAGCTATCTGGCTCATTTTCAGCATTCAGTAACCTGTCAGGCGTAACCTGGGCCAGGGCCGATTGCAGGCAGAAAATTGAAAATATGATGATAATTAAGAGGTTTAATGCACACTTCATTATTTTTTCCATTTCATTGAATTCATGTGTAACAAAGGGGTTTAGCTTCCTATTCATTATTCTTCCCCTTTCAATGAAATCATGTAGGCAACAAGGTCTGCCACTTCATCTGGTGACAGTACATCCAGGTAGGACGGCATCGGTGATGGAATAAATCCATGATTTTGCAACTCATTCTTTTGATAGGCAGCCAGTCTCTCCCCTTCGCGTAATAACTGTACAGAATGAGTATCTTGATTCAGAAGTAATCCGTTCACGGTATTACCCTGCAGGTTGGTCACCTGATAAAAGCGTTGACCCGCCCGCACTTCGGCAATTGGGTCCAACATCGCAGTCTCCAGCGTTGCCGGTGTTCTGGTTGCACCAACATTACTCAAGTCAGGGCTTAACAGGTTGCCGCCACCATTAACACCATGGCAGGTACTGCACTGTGTCTGGTTGGAAAAGAACAGCGCCTCACCGCGCGCTGCATCGCCTATACGCACTTCCCGCTCATCAGCTACCAGAGCGCCGCCTGACGGCAGGGCCCTGAGGAATGCAACGATAGCGCGAGTATCGCCATAGGACAGATTGGTTTTTGGGATCATCAAGGTATTGGGGATACCCTCACGTATCAAGCGGATCAGGTCTTCATCAGAACTGGCACGACGAAAGCGTCCGGTGCTTAAATTAGCGCCTTCTACGGCATCGGCATCGTTGCCATGACAACCCAGACAGTTGGCTTGATATAAGCCTCGACCGTTCTCGATATCGCTAGGGGCATAAGAGTGCTCCTGAGCGTGTAGCAAGGTACAAGGTACAAGATAAAAGGTACAAGCAAGTGCACCTGTAACGAGTTTTCTACATATACTATTCATACATCTACATCCCCACTGAAATTTTTAAATATTTAACTACAAACTCAGGCAAAAAACCCGCTTTGTTTCATCAAGGCGACACCCTTGTGCCTTGTGCCTTGTGCCTTGTGCCTTGTGCCTTGTGCCTTGCACTGCTGGATGGTGGCCCGGGCCTACCGGTCAAAATGATTCGCAACCTTTTATAGGAGCGGTTTTAACCGTGAAGAACAAGACTCTTTCATTCGGGGTTAAAACCCCTCCTACATCAATTACACTCTTGTACCTTGCACCTTATTTCATTTCTAATTATTTTCGTAAAGCTTGCGCACTTCCCGAGCAATAATTTCAACGCCTTTAGCAACCTGACCGGCATCCTGGGCATAAGAAATCCGAATGCATTCATGGGCATGCTGCCAATCTGATTTGAGTCCGGCAAAGGAATCATGTCCAGGAATAATTAAGACACCTGCTTCTTTTAGTATTTCATATAACTTCGCAGATGAAACAGGCAAATCCTTAAACCAAAGCCAAAGAAAAATAGCCCCTTCCGGCTTGTGTATATACACAGGCAAATCATCCATCGCCTGGATAAACAGGTCCATGGTACTAAATGCCCTTTCCTTGTAATACGGCATAATTATAGTCTTGCTAATTTTCAGCACTTCCCTGTTAAGAAACAGTTTACTGGCAATTGCCGGACCCACAGTGCCACAGGCCAGGTTTTGAATAGTATTTGCATTGGCATAGGCCTGAATAATCTCTTCACTGGTAACAATAAAACCGGTTCTGACCCCGGGCAAACCAAGCTTGGACATGCTCAGCAAGAGAATCGTGTTTTTACTCCAGTGCGGACTCACTTCATCAAAGATGATGTCAGGAAACGGCGTGCCATACGCGCCATCAATTATCAAAGGGATGTCATGCTCGGCCGCGATAGCATCCAACTGTCTGATTTCGTCATCAGTAAGCACATTGCCTGTGGGGTTAGTCGGACGGGAGACACAAAAGGCCGCGGTACTGTCTGTGACCTTCATATTTTCAAAATCAACCCGGTACTTGAAAACGTGATCACCCAGCATTTCAATGGTCGGACGCGTAGAGGTGAAAAAATTTTCTTCCAGACCCGCATCGGTATATCCCAAATATTCAGGGACCAGGGGAAACTGAATTTGTTTCATGGTGCCATCTGAAAAACGTCCGGCGAACAGATTAGCCAACACGTAAAATGCGGATTGCCCACCATTGCTGATGGCGACATTTTTATCCGTGATGGGCCAGCCATATTCATCTCGCAAGAGCGCTGCCAGCTGCTTTAGTAATAATTCATCCCCTTGCGGTGACTGATATTTACCCAGAATGTTATAGGCACCATCATCTTCTTTTAATAAGTTGATCAGGTGGTTTTTATATATGCTTTCCACTTCCATAATGCGGGCAGGATTTCCGCCGCCCATAGAGATCATATCGGGTCTGGTGTGTAGCGCTTCACCAAGATCCGCCATCAAATCCACAATACCGGATTGACCAGTGTACTTATCACCAAAGCTGGAAAGTTTCATAGGGTATTCATCTTAAGATTACCTGGTTAATACCAATTACTGCTGGAGCGGGCCGGATCATTCGCGGCAGAAACCGCTCCTACTACTCTGGTAGTGCAAACACATACAAGGCATTCCCCGTGTCAGGATACTGAATCTCTGGGGTCAATCTTGAGGGCACTATACGTGGGCTACCACCGCCCAGGCCGGTAGACATCGCTACATATTGCCTGCCATTAGCCGTAAAGGTAATTGGAAATCCCTGCACAGAAGTGCCCAGTCGAGTTTCCCATTTTACTTCCCCGGTTTCCACATCAAAGGCGCGGAAACGTCTATCCAGGTCACCTGCAAAAGCGAGATTGCCTCCGGTGCTAAGTACGCCGGTGAGGAAGGACGCTGGCTGTTCGAATGACCACAGCTCTTCCATGGTACGAATGTCGTATGCAGCAAGCTTGCCTACATTACCGTCAGTGCCCGGCATGGCAAACCAGTCACGATTTACAGCAGCACCACCGCCACCCTGCACAAAATCTATTTCAGTCGCACGCTGACGCAGGCAGCTTTGGCTCAGGGGAATAATCAGTCTGGCGGTTCCTGGATGATAACTCATGGCATGCCAGTTCTTGCCCCCTGCTGAAGAAGGGCATACCTCCAGCCAATCGCCCAGACCAGACTCAATCACATCCGCGCGATACTGTGGACGTCCGGTGTCAGGATCAAAATAATCAAAGGCATTTTGAAATACCGTTTCCTTGTGAGAAATATACTTGCCAGTCTCACGATTGAGCTTCCAGAGAATGCCATGCTTGCCGATGGAAAAAACCACTTTCTCGCCGTCGATATCTACCAGCATGCGTTCAAACACTTCGTCCAGATCAAATACTTCTCCGGGCACATGCTGGTAGTACCAGAGCAGCTCACCGGTATCAGCATCCAGCGCCAGGGTGGAATTGGAATACAGTGCATCATCGAAGACGGTCATGCCGCGACTTACCGGCATCCATGGTTTGGGTTGTGAGACGCCCACATAAACAATGCCCAGCTCGGCATCATAAGTGGGTGTAATCCAGGGATCATTACCGGCGCGAAACATATCATCAATGCCGCCCCAGGTATCCCCACCAGGTGTACCTTCGCGTGCTACAGTTTCAAATTTCCACAAGAAGCTGCCGTCATCGGCGTCCCAGGCACTGACATAACATTTTTCTGCACGAAAGCGCAGGCAGTTACCCATACCGGTAAACACTTTGCCAGCAGCGACCAAAGGCCCGCTGGAATTACCAAAACCTTCGCCAATTAAGGTACTCCAAACCTGTTCGCCATTGACCGCATTAAGCGCCACCATGCGGGCATCCGGAACATTCACAATTATTTTGTCTTGATAAATCGCCATGCCACGCATGGTGCCAGTTCGACCTCCCAGACTTTGTTCCCAGATCAAATCACCGGAGGCTGCTTCCAGAGCCTGAACCTTGTTGCCTGGATTAAAGATATACATGATGCCGTCATGCACAATCGGTGACAGCTGACTGGCACCTTGGTTGCCAAGTGCCCATACCCACTGCAATTGCAGACCGTTAACATTGTCCTGATTGATCTGCTCGAGTTCGCTATAGCTCCAGGCTTGCTGATTACCGCGATGAATCAGCCAATCATCAGCATCAGGGTTTTGTAGCATCTGCTCAGTTACAGGTCGATAATTTGGTACAGTTCCGGCAATAGTTACCCCTGTGGGCCCATCATTTTCCGGCCCGGCCAGAGGCGCTGCAAAGTTTGTCGGAGAACCTTGTGTAGTGAACTGGTTTACCAGCGCGGCAGAATCAAATTGCAGAGCCACATCGCCAACTTCAGCGCCATTGGCTGACAGAATAAATGCAGCAAGATCTACATAGGTTTGTTGTGGCAGACCACCAACATTGGTAGGGGGCATGGCGGAGCGCATAGTAGAAACCAATTCAGATACGCTTCGATTATTCCATACGCTGGTAAAGGCAGGACCTCGCAAAGATGCAATAGGCCCGTTACCCTGCATATCATTTTGATGACAGCCCTCTGAGCAGTTCGCCTGATATGCTGCAAGCCCCGCCGCTACCTGAGCTTCGTTAAAACTCGCCACAGCATCAATGCCTACTTCGGTATCTACCTGGGCTACGGTACTGTTTACTATTAATGCCCACAGAAGTCCTGCTGTAATTTTTATTAATCTCATGATGCCGCCTGCTATCAATAATTATTATCCGCGGATATAGCCGCGCCAGTGTTCTTAAATGTTATCTTTTAGCGTTGCATTCATTCGGGGTTAAAACCCCTCCTATATTCTTCCCACTTTTAACTTGTAACTTGCTCCTTGTACCTTGTACCTTGCACCTTGAAACGCGTAACTATTCATGCCCACTGCGCCCTTTAAACCTCGTTAATCTATTTTCCCTTGCTTACGTCTAATAATACCCAGTAAGTGCTGTTTTTTACCAGCTGGTATTTTTACCGATTGTTAGCAATTAACCCCGCTGAAGATGACAGCAATAAAATCGAAACGCAAACTATCTCATTGTTTCTAAACAGTATTTTAAAACTTTCACAGTATTTGCGAAATCATGTTCAAGCGAAAGAATAAGTAACAAAGAAAACATGCAGAAAATAGTACTTTAGTCCTTTGCCGCGCAGGCATTAATGAATTCATGTTTACACCCTCACGGCATCCGATTACTATTTCCCCAGCGTATTCATTATTAAGGGGAAAACAATGAAAACTCGCTTTACTATTTGTTCAAGAATTTATTCTGGATTTTTATTGATGAGTCATCCGACATTTTTTTTAAAACTTTTTTTAACACTGACAGTGCTATTTACCAGTTTTTCAACTGCAGCTCATCATTCCTTTGCTGCACAGTACGATATCAACAAGCCCATTGTCCTGGTAGGAAAAGTGACTAAAGTCGAGTGGACTAACCCCCATGCAAGAATTTATATCGATGTGCTTGATGAGGCCGGCAATACCCTTAACTGGAATATAGAACTGGGTAGCCCAAATTTTTTGAAACGCGCTGGCTGGTCCCGCAACGACCTGAAGCTTGATGATGAAGTCACTATCAACGGCTCAATGGCGCGCAGCGGTGCTGATATGGCTAATGCCTCCAGCATTATTCTAAAAGGCGGACGCCAGGTATTTGGTAGAAATGCAGCCGATAATTTCTAGTCAGGCAGTCCGGTTTGCTTTCAACTTCAAATTCATTCGGGGTTAAAACCCCTCCTACAACTTAATAGCATTTAGCTAGAGTTTATTCCGTAACGGTAATCAAATGAAAAAAGCGCTATTGATATTCTTCCTGTTCATTTCCAACTTCTCTATGGCCCAGGATGCGGATGCCGTGTCTGCCCCGCGTCTTCCATCCGGTACGCCAGACTTCAACGGTCTCTGGTCTGGTGGCGGCCCTATTGGGGATATTGCCGGTGGCCTGATGCCCGGTGAAGCCATGGTATTAACGGAAGAATATGCTGGAATAAAGGCCGGACGTTTGGCCAATGAAGATCCGGAAGCCAATTGCCTGCCCACGGGTGTACCGCGCATAGCGCCCTACCCCTGGCGCATAGTGCAGGCACCAGCCTATGGTCCGGCAACGCATATGTACTTTTTATTTGAAGGTAATATACACAGCTTCCGCCAGATTTTTATGGACGGACGCGAACACCCTTCAGCTGACGAACTTGATCCAAGCTGGTACGGTCACTCTATCGGCTGGTGGGAAGATGACACTTTGGTAATCGATTCAATAGGCTTCAATGATCTGACCTGGTTTGATTTTCTCGGCAACCCCCACTCCACAGAACTTCATACCATTGAGCGCTATACGCGTCTTGATAATGACACCCTGGAAAACATCACCACGGTAATCGATCCTCTGGCTTACCGACAGCCCTTCACCATCCGCTATGAAGCACGCCTGCAGCCCGCCGACTGGGATTTAATGGAGTATGTATGTAATGAGAATAATCAGGACGTAGAACATATAGAAGGGCCAGCGCGCCTGTTTTAACGCAGTTAAACTGGAGACGCTTGCCCTTTTAATCTTGTTCTAAATTTTGTTCTAAGTCTTGTCTAAAGCCTGACTAACATCTGCAATAATATCGTCTATGTGTTCAATGCCAACTGATATCCTGATCATATCAGCACTTACCCCGGCAGAAAGCAGTTCTTTATCATTCAGCTGGCGATGGGTAGTAGAGGCCGGATGACAAGCCAGCGATTTTGCATCTCCTATGTTTACCAGGCGTAAAATCATTTCCAGTGAATCAATAAACCTTGTGCATGCTTCAATACCACCTGAAACTCCAAAACTTAAAATCCCTGAAGCCTTGGAATTGGTGATGTTTTTGCAATTCGTAAAGTAAGGGCTATCGGGTAATGCCGCATAATTCACCCACTTAACTTTTTCATGTTGCTGGAGGTATGCAGCAAGTTTTTCAGCATTTTCACAATGACGCTCCATGCGCAAACCAAGAGTCTCAAGTCCTTGCAGAATCTGGAAAGCATTCATTGGCGACAAGGCGGCCCCGGTATTTCTCAGCGGCACTACCCTGCAACGCCCTATGTAGGCTGCTGGGCCCAGGGCTTCTGTGTAAACAACACCATGATAAGAAGGATCAGGCTCGCTTAAAACGGGGAAACGATCCTTGTTAGCAACCCAGTCGAATTTCCCTGAATCAACAATCGCTCCACCAATAGATGTGCCATGACCGCCTATATATTTAGTGAGGGAATGCACAACAATATCAGCCCCAAGTTCAAATGGTCGACATAGATAAGGCGTCGCAACGGTGTTATCAACAATCAATGGCACACCATGCTTGTGTGCTATTTCCGCCAAACGGGCAATGTCTACGATATTACCCGCTGGATTACCTATTGATTCGCAAAAGACGGCTTTGGTATTTTCGTCAATCGCTTTTTCAAAGCCTTCATAATCATCGTGCGAGATCATACGTACCTCAACACCTTGCCTTGGCAAAGAATGCGCAAAGAAATTATAGGTACCGCCATACAACTCACTGGTACTGACGATATTATCCCCAACCTCAGTAATGCATTGAATGGAATAAGTAATGGCGGCCATTCCTGAAGCAACACATAGCGCGGCAATACCTCCCTCCATTGCCGCAATACGTTTTTCCAACACATCTGTTGTTGGATTCATGATGCGGGTGTAAATATTGCCAGGCACTTTAAGGTCAAATAAATCAGCACCATGCTGAGTATTATCAAAGGTATAAGAGGTGGTCTGATAAATGGGAACAGCTGCAGCTTTAGTTGTTTCTTCCGATTTGTAACCTTCATGCAATGCGATTGATTCTAGTTTCATGCTGTTCCTCTACTAAGTGATGATATCTATTGAAGGCTTGATCATGTATCCACATCAACCCGTCTTGTTATTGCCAAAATAATAAAGAGTTAACGAACTAACGAGGTCGTTATATTTCTCTTCGGCGCTGAGCCTACCTTTATTCTTTCTACCTCTACCAGCCGGTCTATATCTATTACCGACACATCGTCACTGGCACCATTAGCAGCATAGGCATATTGACTATCAGCACTGAAAGTAATCCAGTCGGGATGACTGCCCACTTTAACGCCGGCCAGAAAAGCCATATTCGGTAATGAATAAGCGTATACCGTGCCATTCCAGCGACTGCATACCCACAAGGTATTTCCATCCGGCGCAACGCCAATGCCATGAGCCGGCGCCTGGTTATAGGGCGGTGGATCGCGATCTTGTTCCGGAATTGACGGCAAAATCACCCTGCCGATTTCCGTACGCAAATTAAAATCCACTACAGCAAAACCATGGACGTTGGAGATTTGTACATACATATTTTTTGTTGAGCCATCAGGATGAGTGTCGAAAGCAACCGGTCGAATACCATCCAGTGCATCTGAGGACATTGGCGGATAAAGCTGGAATTCGCGTTCCCGGCTTTGCAGGTTAAACACATCAAGATTGCCTTCCCCGCCAAAAGTACCTGAGACAAGATATTTTCCATCCGGTGTGACATAGGTGTTATGTACCCGTGAGCCAGTATCAATATGATCAACATTTTCACGGGAACGTGTATCAATAACATCGATACCACCAGGTTCCTGCATGATGCCTACATAAACAAAACGCCCATCTTTACCAATGGAAATATTATTGGGTCTGCCACTTAAGGGAATTTCCGCTTCGATTTTCAGACTGGATGCGTTTACCACATCCAGAGTGAATTTCGCTTCACTGGAAAAATACAGCTCACTGCCATCGGGAGCGCCAGCGGCACCGTGATTGACAGGAATACCAGTGATCTCACCAATAATTTTTTGCGTGGAGGGGTCAATAAGATGAATGACTTCATCACGGGAATTGGTTTGTACAATGACCGATTGCAGGCTATTGACTGATTGTTGCGCACAGGCGCTAGTAGTTAAAACCGTCAAGGCCACAAATACTATATTTTTTATTTTCATCACCAGTTCCCCTTGTCTCTTGTCTCTTGCGACTTGTAACTTGTAACTTGAAACTTGTAACTATCCTTCCGTACCAAAATATTTAGCAAGATAACGTGTCACTACAATCTTTTCTTCATCATCCAGTTTAGCCCCATGCTCGATCATGTTTTCCACCATGGGCAGCCACCGGTTAAAACCCCAGTATTTCCGATAGGCAGGCACTCCCTCAAGAGTATGGCATGTAGTGCAGGCACGCAGTATCAAGTTCCTACCCTCGGCCTGGGGTAATTCTATGCCCGCTGCAAAGTTTTCTGGCTTATTGTCAGCCGCTGTTGCCTCTAAACAGAAAAAGCACAACAGCAGCATCAGAGCTTTGCAATTCACGCAGTGATATCGTCCCAGGAATCAACCAGATGCTGCGCTGTACGCCAGGCCAATGCCTGCAAGGTCTGCGTGGGATTCCTGGCACCAGCTGTTGGCATCACGGAACCTCCGATAATACCCAGGTTCTTCGCTTCAAAAGAAAAACCCCAGAGATCACAGACACTGGTCTCGGGATTACTACCCATGCGGGTACCGCCATGCGCGTGAGTGGAAAGCCCTGGTCCAACACCACCACCGGTATTCACAATATCCGAGGCACCGGCGGCGCGAAACCATTCTTCCATTTTGTTAGCGGCATGGCCTGCTGCCATTGGTTCATTACGCTTCGGACCATGAGTGACCCTGAGCACCGGATCGCCATAAGGATCTCTGACGTTGGGATCAAGATCAGCCCAGGTATGCTCATAGGGAAAAGTATTGGTTTGCATATAGGCTGTCTGGGTACGACCGGCGTTTTCCTTGATAAAACCTTTCCACTGTGAACCCCAGCGCCGCTCCACCTTGCCAAAGGTGCCCATCGCAGCGGCACCAATTGGATGTTTTTCTGTGTATACATGCAGGCTGGCACCACCAATAAAACCAAGACCGCTATGATCGAAATTATCATCGGCCCAATCATCCACCATAACACCCTGGGCGATAGCGCCGTACCAGATATTGATATCAAAGGGGAACAGTGCCGTGACCAGCGTGCCGCCCTGAATATCCCAATGACCAAAGTAATGCCGACCTACCTGGCCACGATTATTGCCCAGACCATTGGGGTAATACGCCGATGTTGACAACAAAAGAGTGCGAATATTTTCATAGGTATAACAACCCAGCAAGACCGCTCGCGCAGGCTGGAAATACTCTTCACCATCACGAATATAAGTGACACCTGTCACTTTTCCAGTATTGTCGACTTCGATGCGACGCACATTGGCATTATCTCTAACCTCAAGATTGCCAGTCGCCACGGCTTTCGGAATGGTAGAAACATCGGTGGAGTTTTTTGCCCGCACATGGCATCCGCCTCTATCGCAGTAGCCGTGATACTGACAACCTGGACGCCCGTCATAGGGCTGTGAATTAATTGCTGCCGGACCGTGATAAGGATGAAAACCAATCTCCTGACCCGCTGTCTGCATATGATCGAGAAAATCACAGGAGCGCAATGGTGGCATTGGATAGTCACGCTGACGCGGACCTTCAAAAATATTGCCTTCGGAGTTTATCTGTCCTTGTATATTACCGGCACGTCCACTGACGCCGACCTCGTATTCGATATGATCATAGAAAGGTTCCATGTCATCGTATGAGACCGGCCAATCTTCCAGGGTGGTACCTTCGGGAATGTAATCTGCACCATAACGTTCAAGAGTGGCACTGCGGACTTTGAAATCCCAGGGATTCAAACGCCAGCTCTGTGCATGGTAATGAATAGAAGTGCCTCCCACCGCATTCATCATTGGATGGCTTGCCTGCTGTACAGCAGTCTCGGTGGGCGATCTTCTTACTGTCGGAATTTCTCCAGCTACTTTATTGCCCGTTGTCACCAGAGAGCGCACATTGTTATGGATTTCATCCGCCTTGTAGTCCTGCCCGGGATTCATCCAGGTACCAGCTTCCAGTCCCACCACATTGAGCCCGGCTCTGGTCAGGGGCAAAACAGCAACACCGCCAGCAGCGCCGAGGCCAACAACGACGACATCAACTTCCTGTAGATTATTCGCCATCGTAGTCACTCCCGTAAGCAGAGGTATGGAGTGGTGGCAACCTCCCCCCCATTTTTTGCATTTCGGCTGAACTACTCATCACGGCTCCTGGATAGCCAATTAAATCCCAGCCTGCGTAATTCTGGTTACCCCCGTAATAAGGGTCACTGAACATACCCTCAAGAGTAAGCCGATGCAGACGACTAAATATTTGTGCAGAATTATCAAAGCCGGCTATTTTTCCATCTTCCATATCCCTGAGTAAGGCATCCTTGTTATTGTCAGACAGCAGCTGGAACTCAAGGTCATAGCGGCTGCGTGCGGCGCCTGTCAGAGCAAAAAGTCCTTCACTGAGCAGATCCAGTTCATTATTGTTCCAGTCCGCAAGTGAGTTATCAATGTAATAAGGTACTCCAGCGGCAATCGCGCCAGGCCCATTGTCATCGGCTGGAATAATTCGATCGGTAAAGGCTTCAAGAATCAGCCACGCTTCCCGTGACAGAATTCTCTGAGGCGCAGACACAGGTGTCGTACAGGATGTATTGGCAAGTGGAATCAAAACTACCGTGGAGGCAGAGACCGCAGAGCCAAGGACTTTGCGTCGACTAATCGAGCCCATACCTTCTGGAGCCCAATCCCCGTTTATTTTCTTGTTGTCACTGTCATCAGCCATAAATTATTTCCTTTGCATATTCTGTAATGACAAAAAACTTAGCACAATAATCCTTCCGAGGATAACCTCTTTTCTACCGGCTTTTGCTTAAGTGATAATTCTTGTACCAATGAAAAGATTAACACTATACTTTGAAGCTCAATCACCCATGCTCATTTGGAGGAATCTCCAGCCATGAAAAATCCCAAGACACCTGCAACTCCCCACAAGATCGGAACGGCATTAATCTTCGTGCTTACCCTGCTGGCCTGTTCATCAACAGTGTCTGCACATCACGGCACCGCAGTATCCTATGAGCAGGAAGAATTTATAACGGTTACCGGCACTGTCACACAATTCAGATGGCGCAACCCCCATTCAGCTCTGTTTCTGGACATCAAGAATGAGGCAGGCGAAACGGTAAACTATGCCATTGAACTGGCCAGTCCGGTTCTCATGTCTCGCTCCAGCGGCTGGACCCGTAATACCTTCAGACCCGGTGATACCGTTCAATTCAGGGTTCACCCCTCCAGAACCGGTGCCCCGGTCGGCGAATGCCTGTTCAACTGTGAAGTATTGATTAATGGTGAACCGCCCGTGTCCGCACTGGAAAATCAGGATTAAAGCGCTATGAAAAAACTCCCTGCATTCATCCCCTCCCTGGCGGTCCTGGTGGTCCTCTTTTGCCCAGCGATTTCCCTGGCACAAAGTGATCTAAGCGGCGTCTGGTTACGCGGTTCTGGTTCAAACGGCTATCCCATGTCGCAATGGAGCCCGGATGCCCTGCCCTTCGCAACCCAGGGACAAATTCAATTTGACAGTAATGTGCCGGGCAAGGGACCACGCCAGACCATGCCGGCCTTTGGTAACGATCCTCTGGGTGATGCCAATCCTCCGGGTTTGTATCGGACTCTGGTGTATGGAAGACCCTGGGAATTTATTCAGCTACCCAACAAGATCGTACAGATATTCGAATGGGGAAAACACTGGCGTACTATCTGGACTGATGGACGCGCAGTACCAGATGTTATTGTTGCCGGACCTTACTGGTACGGTTATTCAGTGGGGGAATGGGAAGGCGACACTCTGGTAGTTAAAACGGTAGGCCTGGATGGCCGAGCATGGTTGGATGAATGGGGTACACCCTTTTCCGATTTCGCCTTGATCGAAGAACGCTGGACGCGTGCCGGGGATACAATGGCGATGACACTAACCGTGAACGACCCGGATCTCTATCGTGAACCCTGGACCAGTGACACCAAACAATTCAATTACCAGGAACCTGATACACTCAACGGTGAATTGATGGAACAGATTTTTGCGCCTATTGATGAAATAGAATTCAACCGAAGTATTCGCGATCCTGCTGCTGGCGGGCCTCAGTAATCAATGGTAAAACGCTAACGTCCATACCCTAGTGTTTTTATGCGAGTCACCCTGTTATCGGTGAAGGTCACTTCACGCATGAAGTGACGAGGACCAAAGTTATAGGTCCAGGTTTCAACCGGCACTTCAACTACTGAACGATTATGCTGGAGCAATTCGCTGCTGGTGATATCTGAATAATACCCATGATTCAAAGACAATACGCCAAAGCGACGCACAGGTATTCCTGAGCGAAAAATGGTTTTGTGGGTGGTAATAATCGGGTCACCACAATTTGCCAGGACTTCACCCAGATGGTCACCCCGTGAAATCACATTGCGATTACAGCGCATGGTGTCAGCCTGCCCCGTCTGTGCAAACAGAGAAACGACCAGACTTGAAGCTGCAAGAAAGAAGAGCTTGTTCATGAGTATTGCCTCCAGATTCAATCATACTGATCTGGAGATGAATTAGAACTTAATACAGCAGCCAGAGGCGGCCAGTTACGAGTCGCAAGTGGGCGTTTTGCAGACGCCATGTCGGATGACGGCCTTGCAGGCTTTTTCCGACCTACATTCTTTCCACTTTCCACTATTAACATTGAATTTGTTAGGGCTTAAACCTCCCCTACAAACTTTTCTCTTGTACCTTGTAACTTGTAACTTGTAACTTCAGACTTGAAACTTGCGACTGTTATCCAAGATAACTAATCATCACCCCGGCTGCCACCGCCGAACCAATAACTCCGGCAACATTTGGGCCCATGGCGTGCATCAACAGGAAGTTCTGCGAGTTTGCTTCCAGCCCTACTTTATTGGCGACACGAGCTGCCATGGGAACTGCTGAGACACCGGCAGCGCCGATTAAGGGATTAATTGGGGTGTTGCCATATTTATTCATCAACTTGGCCATGAGAATACCAGTGGCAGTACCAATACCAAAGGCAACAATACCCAGTAACAGTATTCCCAGTGTTTCAATATTCAGGAAAGAATCTGAGTTGAGTTTTGAACCTACCCCCAAGCCGAGAAAAATAGTGGTGATATTTATCAGGGAGTTTTGTGCAGTATCGCTCAGACGTTCCACTACTCCGCTTTCCTTCATCAGGTTCCCAAAACAAAACATCCCTAACAGAGGTGCTGCCGTCGGCAGGAACAAGGCCACCAGCATCAACAGACTTAGGGGGAAAATAATTTTTTCTTTCTGACTAACCGGGCGCAGTTGTTCCATACGAATTTCCCGCTCGGCCTGTGTTGTCAGGGCCCGCATAATGGGGGGCTGGATCATCGGCACCAGTGCCATATAGGAATACGCCGCCACTGCAATGGCGCCAAGCAAATCAGGGGCCAGACGACTGGAGACAAAAATAGCGGTCGGACCGTCGGCGCCACCAATAATGCCAATGGCTGCAGCATCGGCGAGACTAAAATCCATCAAACCCAAAGACGTTAAACCTATAGCGCCGATGACTGTTGTAAAAATACCGAACTGCGCAGCGGCGCCCAGAAATAATGTGCGGGGATTAGCCAGCAAGGGGCCAAAGTCCGTCATTGACCCCACTCCCATGAAAATAATCAGCGGGAAAATGCCGGTAGAAATACCGGCTTCATAAATGTAATAAAGAAGACCTCCCGGAGACTCCAGATGGCCTGCGGCATCATAAATAGGTTCTGCCAGGAAACCGGCGCCGGGGATATTGACCAGGATTGCGCCCATACCGATAGGCAAGAGCAGCAGTGGCTCAAATCCTTTGCGGATGGCAAGATAGACAAGCAACAGACCAACCAGCAGCATAACGAATTGCCCTGCTTCAATCTGATATATACCGGAATCCTGAAAAAGCTTAAGTAAGCTATCCATTAATTTACATTCCCGAGATTACAAAAACGTGCTTTTTAATTACAAGCAATGCTGTACCTGAAGGTTTATCCAATGGTCAGTAACTCATCGCCAACCGAAACTGCATTGCCGTCAGCTACCTTGATCCCCTGAATAGTGCCTGCCTTGGGGGCCTTGACCTCGGTTTCCATTTTCATGGCTTCCAGAATAATCAGCACTTCTCCTTCGACAACCTTCTGCCCAACACTCACATTGACCTTGAAAATATTGCCTGCCAATGGTGCAAGCAACGGCTCGCTCTTCTTCGATGCGGTGGCAGCCTCTGCGACAAATGGCGCGTCAGATTTGCCTGACCCTGCCTGAATATTGCTGATATCGCCACCTTCGGAAACCTGGACCACATAGGTCTGACCATTTACGTTGACCGAATACACGCTGGCTTCACCAGCTTTCGATGCAACTGCAGGCGCGAGCTCTTCCCCGCTTGGGACTGGCTCGAAGGCATCAGGGTTACCCCGGTTCTTCAGAAACTTCAGACCAATCTGCGGAAAAAGTGCATAAGTAAGCACATCATCAATTTCATTTTCACCTGACTCAATGGTAAAGCCTTCTTCTTTTGCTTTTTTCTTCAGCTCCTTGGTCAGGGCCTCCAGTTCAGGCTCGAGAAGGTCTGCAGGACGACAGGTGATTGCTTCAGCGCCATCAAGTACTTTGGCCTGTAATTCCTTGTTCACTGCAGAAGCCGTCGCGCCGTACTCCCCTTTCAGAATACCGGCAGTTTCTTTCGTAATATTTTTATAGCGTTCGCCGGACAGTACGTTGATTACAGCCTGGGTACCCACAATCTGTGAGGTTGGAGTCACCAGGGCTATGTTGCCGAGATCTTCACGTACACGAGGAATTTCTTTAAGCACTTCACCCATTTTGTCGCCGGCATTTTGTTCGCGCAGCTGACTTTCCATATTGGTGAGCATACCGCCTGGCACCTGGGCCAGCAGGATGCGGGCATCAACCCCTTTCAGGGCTCCTTCAAACTTGGCGTATTTTTTCCTCACCACACGAAAGTACTCTGCAATCTCAGCCAATAATGGTAAATCCAGTCCAGGGTCGCCAGGCAGGCCTTCATAAATGGCATTAATGGTTTCGGTAGGCGTATGGCCGTAAGTCATGCTCATGGAAGAAATGGCGGTATCTACATTATCAATATTCGCCTCAATCGCTTTGACCAGTGTGGGAATCGATAAACCGGTCGTGGCATGCGCATGTAATTGAATAGGTAATGAGGTATCGGCTTTCAGGCGCTTGACCATTTCATAGGCTTCATATGGCTTCAACAAGCCGGCCATGTCCTTGATACAAATAGAATCGGCGCCCATTGATTCAAGCTGTTTCGCCAGAGTCAGCCAGGTATCCAGATTGTGGACCGGGCTAACGGTATAAGACAATGTGCCCTGTGCATGACCGCCAACCTTGTTCACGCCCTTGATTGCTGTTTCCATATTGCGGGGATCGTTCATGGCATCGAAAATCCGGAACACATCCACACCATTCACATGCGCACGCTCGCAGAATTTCTCTACCACGTCATCCGCATAATGACGGTAACCCAGAATATTCTGAGCCCGGAACAACATCTGGTGAGGAGTATTGGGAATGGCTTTTTTGAGTTCACGAATGCGATACCAGGGATCTTCGCCAAGGTAGCGAATGCAGGAATCAAAGGTAGCCCCGCCCCAGGTTTCTACTGACCAGAAGCCTACCTGATCAATCTTTTCAGCAATGGGAAGCATATCTTCCAGACGCAGCCGGGTAGCAAACAGTGACTGATGAGCGTCACGTAGTACCAATTCTGTAATACCAACAGGATTTCTTTGTTTAATCATTGGAATAACCCATTTTCAATTTTAAATTGTCTGCAATAGTGTAATGAAAATGCAGACTGAATTAACAATCCCCGCAGGGCAGGTGAAAAGATATTTTAAAACGCTTGCTTACCAATCACATCATTTACTGCTTGGAACGATGTGCATGGATAGCAGCAGTGATGACAGCGAACAGAGTTGCTTCGTCAAGCTGCCCTGTTGCTCCGGGATCATTTAGGTCTGCGGGTTGAACAGCCCCGTATTTTTGCACCAGTGTGGACATGATAGAAGTCACAAACACCAGTATGGTCAGGAACACAAATACTGTGCCCATGCCCAGTAACATCAGATTAAGTCCTTCTGATATCAACTCTCCGGAATTCACTTAATATTTCCTCGTTTTCTTCATTTCACCAGCATTTCCAGTGGAAATTTCAGTGTGCGCACTTTACAGGAAAACAGGGAATTTTTCCATTAAAACAGGGGCTTCAGACAACTTTTCTGAGATTACTTTAACTTTTGCTACACATTTGCCAAAATTCTACCCAAGCAACAAGCAAGTGCGGGCAATATGCGGTAAATTATTCCCTGTCATCAGTATTTCTCCAAATCCCACACCAACCCCAAACAGGCTGTAATCCTTTGCACGACGAAACTTCACTTTTTCTTACTACCGTTCTCCTGCTGCTGGGGACGTCGACAATTCTGATCGTGCTTTTGTATCGCTTGCGCATTGCATCACTGCTGGCCTTCCTCATCACTGGCGCCCTGTTTGGACCAACAGGCCTGGCAATAATAGAAGACCCGGAAGAACTCACAGCAATCGCCGAGCTGGGACTCAGCTTTTTGTTGTTTATTCTGGGGCTGGAATTCTCTTTACCCAGACTGATTGTGTTGCGCAATACCGTATTCAAATTAGGCAGCATGCAGGTTGTTGTTTGCTCCTTATGCTTTTTCCTGATTCTAAGCTTCTCAGGCCTTGAATGGCATATTGCCGCAATACTGGCAGGCGGATTGTCACTTTCTTCTACCGCCATCGTATCTGGCGAGCTTAGCAATCTCGGTTTTTTGAAGAAAAGGCATGGTGAAATCGCCATTGGTATTTTACTGTTTCAGGATATTGCGGCAGTTATTTTGTTAATTGCCGTTCCCCTGGTGAGCGCTCAAACCAATAACTTCTCCCTGCAAGGTATTTTATTCACTGTTGGTGAGGGCGCGGTTCTGCTCGCCGCTTTCTTTTTTACCAGCCGCTATTTATTGCCTCATTTGCTCAGGGAGATTGCCACACAAAAATCAGATCAATTACTTGTTCTGGCCGCACTGGTCATTGTCTTGCTGTCAGCCACACTCACCTCAAGTATTGGCCTGAGTATGGAATTAGGGGCCTTTCTGGCAGGTATGATGCTTGGCGATACGCGCTTTAAACATCAGCTCGAAGCTGATATTCGTCCATTTCGCGACTTGTTGCTTGGCTTGTTTTTTATCACTGTTGGCATGCTGGTAGATCTGAGCCTGCTGGCCACATACTGGCCCTATCTTTTGTTGGGGGGGCTTTTGCTTATCATTGCCAAAGCCGTGCTAATTACCGGTGTTATTAAATTAATGGGTGAATCTTGGCGCTCTGCTATTCCTGCCGGATTATCACTGGCCCAGGGCAGTGAATTCTTATTCGCGCTGTTAGCTTTATCGGTAAGAAATCAACTGGTGGAGGAAAATGTCGCCTCAAATATAATTACGCTGGTAATCATCAGTATGTTAATGACTCCCCTGCTTATCAAACATGGGCCCAATCTGGTTGATTCGGCGTTTCTACGCATAGCAAAGAAATCACTGGTAAACACTGAAGAAGAAATACTTGTTCAGGAGCCGAAAAAACAGAATCATATTCTGATTCTGGGTTTCGGCCGTGTCGGACAAACAATTGCCCGCTTCCTCAGACCACTTAATATCAACTATCTGGTACTGGAAACAGATGATATTCGAATCAAGGAAGCCAGCGCTGCAGATGAGCCTATTTTTTACGGGGATAGCTCTCGAGTAGACATTCTAAAAGCCGCCGGTGCCGCAACTGCCTCAATTATTGTCGTCACCTTTGATGATGCCGATCTGGCGACAAAAATCATTGAGAATGTAAAGAATATTAATCCTGAGATTCCAGTACTGGTCAGAACCAGGGACGATGCAAACCTGGAGGATTTATTAGCCGCAGGCGCTGAAGAGGTAATACCGGAAACCCATGAAGCAAGCCTCACCTTGGTGTCCCATCTCCTGTTGATGATCGAATATCCAGACATCATGGTGCACAGCATAATCGACAAGGCAAGACGGGACCGTTACAGAATGTTGAAAGGCTTTTACCACGGCGAACGGCTTGGTTTTCTTGGCAAGCATGACCACAGCAAGGAGATTATTCACGCGGTTAATTTGCCGAAAAATGCCTTTGCTTGTGGCAAAAAAATTGAAGAACTGATTCTGCCTCTGGAGGTAAAGGTTCTTGAAATACATCGCGATTCGCTTGTTATGTCTGCAGATGACAATAAAGAACTGGTGCTGCAAAGCGCTGACATCGTGGTTCTCAGAGGTTTAGTCGACAGACTTGATCCCTGTGAAAATTACTTACTGCAGGGATAACGATGTTTAAGGCATTGATCGTACATGTCATCGCTGTGCCAATATTCGCTGTGCAATTACTACTTGCTATCCCTGCTGAAGGCTGGCGCTTTGCCTGGAAAAGAATCCCATTATTTCTGCTTATCTGGTTGCTTTTTTCTTTGTTGAATTTAATTCATATGCTTGGCCATATTGCAGACGAGCTACTCTTCTTTGGCTATCGAAAAAAGCTACTTGAAAAACCGGTGTTTATCCTCGGCATCCCGCGCAGTGGTACCACCCATCTGCAACGTTTGCTCAGTAAAGATAACAACTTCACAACCCTAAGTACCTGGGAAGCTCTGCTTGCTCCCTCGATCTCTGAAAAACATATATACCGTGGACTGGGATGGCTATTACATCCTGTGTATCGACCACTGGAAAATTTGATTCTTGTGCTGCCTCGCAAGCTCTTTAACACTATGGACACCATTCATAAACTACGTTTACAGGAACCCGAAGAAGACTTTTTACTTCTGTTGCCCGTACTTGCTTGCCTGCTTCCCGCGTTTATTTGTCCACAATCAAATCATTACTGGAAGCTTGCTTATTTCGACAGCAAACTCTCTCCTCGATTTAGAAAGTTTGTACTGGAGTTCTATACAATTTGTCTGAAGAAACATGTGTATTTCGCAAACAGCAATAGTCGACTACTGAGCAAAAACCCCTCTTTAACCTCCTGGACCGAATCTCTTCTAGCTCATTTTCCTGATGCCAGAATAATTGCCTGTTCTCGCCCACCCAAAGAAACCATTCCGTCACAGTTGAGCTCCCTGAGTCCAGCCATGGCAATGCTGGCCTCAGGAAACCTCAACCCAAAAACGCAAATTACAATGATTGAACTGCTGTATAGTTACTATCTGCAGCTTGGCAAGTTCCAACACAACAAACGCGTGTTTGTGCTTCCAATGAGTAAATTACAATCGCAATTAAAACTAACCATAGAAAAACTATATAGCTTTCTTGCGACTCAGCCTTCTGAGCAATTCATGAATACTGTCGAGCACTTTGAAGTACAATCCCGCAATTATTCCAGCGCTCACCAATACAATCTGGCGAGCTTTTCACTCACAGAAGATGTTATCCATGAAAAATTTCATGACGTCTGGCCCTTGAACATTCAAGAGACAGGACAATAACAAAAGAGCATTTTGATTACGTGCCCAACCTTCCCTTAAATCAAACACGCCTGCTGGCAATTTCTGATGCCGCCCCTTCCCGAAATGGAGCCGGCGCCTATTATCTGGATTTGCTTGAGCAAATGGATGGGCGTCTCAAAAAAACGGCTCTTTACTCCCCCACAATTGATGAACAGGGTAAATGGCATGCAGGCATTGCCCTACCTTTGCCTGGCGATAAAACACAGAAACTGTGCTTCCCCAACCCAAGAGAAATGAGCAAATTATTTGACGAAATCAAACCTGATATTGTCGTCATTGCGACTCCGGGAGTTTACGGTATTGTTGGCGCATGGATGGCGAGGCGGCGAAAAATTCCCTACCTCACTGGCATGCATACTTCTTTTGAACAGTTGACGGAACTTTACTGGCCTGATTCTTTACAGGGAAAAATAGTAGAAAAATATTTCAATTTATCCAACGGTTTTTTGTTTCGTCACACCGAAGCCGTTCTGGGTAATGCCGAGCCCATTGTTGAACAAGCCAAGGCAATGGGAGCACCTGATACCCGTCTCATTGGCACACCATTATCGTCTAAATTTGTTAATCCGGCCTACAAACCCCATCGCGGCACGCTGGCTAGCTGCCTGTTTGCCGGGCGACTGGCCAAGGAAAAAAACCTCGAGGCTCTGCTGAAAAGTGTCGTCGATTTTCCTGACATCAAATTCAGTATCGCCGGTGACGGCCCTTTGCGTGAACAAATAATCAAGGCAAGCAGTCAGTATACCAATCTGAATTACCTGGGCTGGTTGAGTCGCGAGGAACTGCGCAAAACACTCGACAAGCACGATGCTCTGTTGCTGCCCTCACACTTTGAGACCTTTGGCACAGTGGCGCTAGAAGCCATGGTGCGGGAAAAGCTGGTTTTCGTGTCAAAGGGCTGTGGCATTACTTACTGGAGCAGGCTTCTGCCCGGACTCATTATAATTGATGAATCTGGCCTTTCACGCGCCATCAAGCATGTATTACGTAAAACGCCGGAAGAGAGAAAAGAAATCGCAAGTACGGCTAACAGTCTTGCCATCGCCTGGAATAACAATGTATTGAATCAATGGAATTTAATCATCAGTGAAACCATCAGGGATTATACTGACAAGTCCGACACTGACCGCCCCGAACCTGAAATCCCCAAACCAGTAAACCCCGAATCTGAAACCACAGAGCCGGAAAAGTCCGACTCCGAAATGGTTTCATAGCGACTAAAAAATGCACGCACTGGTTTCCATTCACGATGTAATGCCCGCTACTCTGGAAAGAGTTCAGTATTTTGCCGATCAACTAGTTCATGTCGATATAAAAAACGTCTCTCTCCTGGTCGTACCTGGCTTGGACTGGTCTGACAAACAGATTGGTATTCTGCAAGACCTCGAAAAACAGGGCTTTATCTTATCCGGACATGGCTGGCTTCACCGCACAAAAAATATACGTGGTTGGTATCACCGTTTACATTCAACACTGATTTCGCGCAATGTTGCTGAACACCTGTCTCTCAGTGAAAGCGAAATCCGAAAAATTATGGACGCCTGTTACAACTGGTTTCCAGACCGGGATTTAATTCCACCTGACCTTTATGTTCCACCTGCCTGGGCAATGGGGAAAATCAGTGACCGGGCACTGAAAGCCACTCCGTTTCGCTACTTTGAAAATACAGCAGGTTTTTATGACAGCACTACCAACCAACAGAGCAATCTGCCTCTTTTAGGATTTGAAGCAGATACTTTATTTCGGGCAGGAACATTAAAACTCTGGAATGGAATAAATAAATTTATAGCTTACGAAAAAAGACCAGCAAGAATATCAATCCACCCCTTTGACCATGAATTACTGCTCAGTAAATCCCTGTTCGCCACCCTGAAATCAGTCACTACCACAGTCAATTACCGTGAATTATTTTGAAGGGATGTACAAAACCGTTTGCGATTTTGCACTGCGCCTTTACTTTGCCGGACATCGCGGCGCTCTTCCGGCCTACGCAATGTTATGACTCAGTTGTAGGCCGGAAGCGCGGCGATGTCCGGCTTTGATAATTTTTAATCTTTATTCGACTTCAATCGTAAACGCTAATAAAACGTTGCCAGGCCGCCCCACAAAGCCGGCACTTCCCGACAGCATATACATCATGCCATCAACAATAACCGGGCCCGGTCCGTCGAAAGACGCACCATTGGCCTCTATGCCATTAACCGTTTCGAATTCCCGGTTAGCATCAAAGGTCCAGATTACTTCACCGGTATCGGCATCATAGGCGCGCATTCCGCCATCAGCTGAGCCAGAAAATACGGCGCCAGGAATAGCTGTCACTGCTGCGGACTGGGTAGCAGAGCACCCTGCACCTTCAGCACATAACAACTCCTGTGGTGGCGTGTACCATTGGCGCTCACCGCTTTCCAGATCAATACCATGAATGCCGCCGCCTTGAGTAAAAATATAACCGCCAACTGCCACATAGGCTAAACCATCGCCAACAGAGGCGCCCCAAACGCCACCAACGGGACTGCCTGGACCTGCGCGATATTGCCAGACCGAAGCGCCCTGATTATTGGGATCAAGCGCATAGGCAAAACCGGATTTTTGGGGAACAACAATCAACTCACGTCCGGACTCGGTCGTGGTAAGAAGCGGCGATGCCGAGAAATCAAAATCAGGACCAATATCTTTCGGACAATTGGGGTTGTCTTCGGTATTACATCCTCCTATCCATGCATCACCAGGCGTTAATTGCGTGGCCCAGGCAATTTCACCAGTGCTGATTCTGATAGCAACTACGGCATCCGATGTTTCAGGTGCCGGTTCAGCATAGGCATTGCCCGTTGCTACATAAATCAGGCCCCGGTCATCATCAATGGTAGGCGCACTCCAGATACCGACGCCAGCAGGACCATAAAGAATCACCCCGCTACTACTACTGCCTCGCGGGCGGGGTTCGGGCACCATGAAAGACTTCCAGTTCAAGTCGCCAGTTTGTGCATCAAAGGCACTGACACTGCCGCGAAAAGTACAGCAGGCATAATCAGGGTTGGAGGATGTTGTCTCTTCCCCTACCCCTGTCATTGGCACATAAAGCACCCCCTTATGCAGGGTTACTGCTCCAGTACCACGAACATTGGGATGATTATCAACTTTGCGAACCCAGAGTACTTGTCCGTTTTGTGCATTAACGGCATAGGCATTAGCGCCTCTATCGACAAAATACACGGCATAACCATCTGAGCCATCTTCAAACTGATAAGGCCCTACGGAAGCGGCACTGCGAATACCGCTACGCGGTAAATAAGTCCAGTAAGTACAACCGGATTTAGCATCCAGTGAATAAAGCGCGCCAGCGCCATTACCAACAAAGATTCTGCCGTCTATAACTGTTGGCTGTGCCCTGGCCTGTCCTTCACCGGGTAAGCCATAAGCCCATTTCAGACGTAGATTGGGAAGATCATCCCGGGTAATGCCGCCGTTTTCTGAAAAACGTGTATTACGGACATCCGGACCCCAGCCATTCCAGGAAGATTTCAGGGAAGGATTGTTAATGGGGGGATTTGAGGCACACATGTTCTCGGTAATATCCAGCTTCAGCTCTGCGACCTCCCTGCCCGTCAAAAAAGCCGCCACAGCGCGCATATCACTGTCTGACATTCCGGTAGCCTGAATCTTCATCAAACCGTCATTCATGGCAGCGAAAACCGAATTAGGGGTGAACGCAGCCATGTTTTCACGCGCTGGTGCATGCGCATTGGTTTCCGGATCAGGATTTTCATGGCAGGCTGCACAACGTATGTTGTATAGCGCCTCACCATCCTGGGCAAACACTGGCAAAACCAGCAGCAAACTGAAAAAACCCAGTCCTTTTAGAAAACGTGCAAACATACTTCTTCCCCTTGATTCACTTATATACTTTTTATTATGGCTATTCAGCGTGAACTGGCAACAAGGCATTGCTTATCCTGCCCCTTATCTTTTTCTTCGATGAGAAAAACCATGCGCGCTGTGTCTGATAATAAAATGATTCCATTGACAAGAATAGAGAAGAATCTTAAATACCTAATGAGGCTGTTTTCTCCAGATAATCAATCAGGCCACTTTAATACAGTTTTATACTTACGCCGTTATGGCACTGCTCATTCCATTGGCGCTACACTATGACTTAATAATATTCGCATTGCCTGATTGATAAGTCATAATCCCAGTAATGCATCTTTGTCTCTCAGGGGGAAACATTATGAAAACAACCTTTACCAACAAGCTAATTATTGCCCTGCTCATGTGTCTACCAGCCATTTCCATTCAGGCCCATCATTCCCTGGTCTGAGAATTTGATACTGCCGTTCAATTTGAACTGCAGGGAACAATCACTGACCTTGAATGGTTCAATCCCCATATCTGGTTTTACATGGATGTGACCAGCGATGCCGGAGAAGTAGAAAACTGGCAATGTGAAATGGGTTCGCCGAATCAACTTATCCGTCTGGGCTGGGCCAAGGAAGATCTTCCGATCGGCACGGTGATTATTGCCCGCGCCAACCCGGCCCGAGATGGCACAAAAACCTGCAGCACGCGCAGTATTACTCTGGAAGATGGTACTCCGGTTTTTAGCCGTACCGGGAATCGTTAAAGGAGAAGACGATGAAATTTTCAAATAACTTAACACGTACTTTTGGTCCGTTTTTCACCCTCCTCACCGTGCTGTTTTGCCAGTCACTATTTGCCCAGGATGACATTCCTCGCTTGCTCTCAGGCAAGCCCGACCTTAATGGTGTCTGGGCAAGACCCTATGTTCCCAATATGCTTTCTGCGGGTAATGGCAGAAATCAGACAGGTCCTGGCGAAGAGCCCTTTACCGCAGCCGGGCGCAGAAATTTTGACAACTACAATCCAACCGATGGCGACTATACCGGGTCATGTCTTCCCTTTGGTCTGTTAAGAGCTATGAACTCACCGGACCCAATCCAGTTCATGCAAACAGAAACGCATTTCGCTTATCTTTATGAGCAAAACACCTGGTTCAAGGTTGTCAATCTGGACGGACAGGATCATGGCGGCAGATTACCGCCAGCCTGGTATGGACATTCAATAGCCAGGTGGGAAGGTGATACGCTTATTATCACTACGAATCGATTCAACGGTAAAACAAGGCTCGATACCATTGGTCATCCCCATAGTGATCAGATGACAGTGACAGAACGCTTTGCACTCACTGATGCTGACACCATGGATTATGAAGTGACGATTGATGACCCTGTTTATTACAGTAAACCCTGGACTAATAAACGGGTATTTACCCGACAGTCTGATTTTGATTTGATTGAATATTCCTGCATGGAAAACAACAAGAGCTTGTTCGAAGGCAGGGTGGTGCCTCCAAATTATGAAAACTGGCACACATATGACACCGTCGAATAAACTTTTCCAGTCCAGGAAAATTCAGCTTTCCAAAAATTCTATCCAGGCTTACAGTACGCCTGCTGTTAGTAATACAGGTATGCTTGCTTGAATCAGTCCATTCTAGGCCGATATTCGCGATCTGAAAACGACGTCATAGTTATTGATGTTGCCGCAGAAAAAATAGAAGACCTTTATAATAACTTTGACAGAAATGCGCCTTACATCAGGAAAGACCTGGGCGAGGATCTCGTCGATTATCTCGAAGAGGCGGTGAGTGAAATCGGCACGGAAGAATTTGTTATTCGCTTTCATTTTACAAGCCCGGCAGACCTGGATGTAATTTCAAGGGTCCAGGACAGCATAGGAAATTATTTCCAGTACAAGAAAGCGCGCGAAAAGCGTAAGTTATCCATCAAAATCCGCACTTCCACTATTTACCTTCTCACCGGTCTTGTGCTCTTAACACTGTCTATTGTATTCAACAGGCAAACTCTGAGCACTGATTCAGTAGTGATCCACGTCCTGGCTCAGGGACTTACCATCGCGGCCTGGATATCACTTTGGGAAGCATCGGCTAACCTGCTGGTTCACTGGACACCCCACCGGCGCTTAATGGCCATTTATGAACGGATAGCTCGTGCGCCTTTGACGTTTCAATAAGTCTCTGGGAAGCATTAACAACAAACCTTAACCATTTAACGACGATCAAGAAAGTCGAAGATCTCTGAGGCAAAGGTCAAATAAGCCGTTAAATGCTCGCCGTTTGGCACATCATAAAAAGCCGCATCAATGCCATGTCCTGCCAATTCACGGATCACTCTTAATGAAGCCTCCCGAGTATTGGCGGTGTCATTGGTGCCATGAACCATCAACACTGTCACCTTGCCTACCAGATTTTCAAAGGGGTAGTTGTCGGTAACGATGGGGCCTGCACTGGCAATAATTGCATTAACTGCATCAGGATATTTCGCCGCAAAATAAAACGCTGATGAAGCTGAGGGATTCTGCCCATGGACAAAAATACGTGAAATATCCGCATTGTATTCCTGGGCAACAAGATGAAGCACATTGATCACATCCTGTTCTGATCGTGCATTCTCCTCTTGCGTCCAGCCGGCTGCCGGCACCGAAGGACCTGCTGGGCGGTCTACCGGATAGGGACTGCCATAATACGGCTGAGCATAACCACGATAGCCTAACGGGGAGATGACGATATAGCCCCTCTCTCGGGCTTGAACTACCAGGTCATTATTATTGCGATGATTATTATTAATACTTGGGCCTGCGCGCAGCGTAATCAGAATTGGTAGCGACTGCTGCGGGCTCCAGTTTTCCGGAACATACAAGCGGTAAGGAATTGACTCCCCTGTTCCTGGAAAATCATAGGAGCGGTATTGCTCACCAGTATGACGATACAAGGGTGCGTTCGGGTTTGGCGCCAGCGATTCATCTACCTCCATACCCGGTATGGAAAATGTCTGGGCAGAAACCAATAGCGAGATAAATGCCAACTGCAAAAAACAGAGAGAACTGGCGATGTGTTTTATTATTTTCATAACTTTTTCCCTTTAAATTGATTTTAGTAATGAAAGTATAATTTTTTCGACTTCACAAAAAGTGTAAACCACCTAGTCATCCAGAAATCGTCTGGCGGCCTCCAGATTACAGCTCTCATTGGAATGCTCCATGCCAGGACGATAAACCCAGCTCCCTGTCCATTCGACAGCTTCTGCAAGATACACAGGATCACTCAGTGTGCCGGAATAAATCATTTGCTTGCCATCATCACTGATTTGAAACCTTTCAATCATGTGTTTTTGATTGCTCCCCGGAAGATTTGTGGAAAGTCCCATGGCATGTTCACTGAAATTAGCGCTATCCACTACCAGCGTATTTTCCTCCCAGTGTCCGATTGAATGCCCCTGCAATGATGTCTGTGAGGTATCTGGATGTGCTCTGCCATCAAGATAAATAGTACGCACTGAGTCAAGCCAGTCAATTGTCATCACTACCCGGTCATCAGACACTTCAATGGTATTGGCCACCGGGTAGAACATCAGCCCTGGTGTGCCGATAGGGATACAGTCCTTATGGGTTGTATCCAGAGGATTGGTACTTGCCCTGGCAGTGCTACCGGCATCAGTTAAAGACCAGCTTCCCGAACCTCCCAAAAAAGCAAAAAATGATGTTCTTGGTGAAAACCAGGTACCCTCAATGCTCTGGGCCACATCATCACCAAAATCATCAATGCTGCGCGATGAAATATTCAGAGGGAAGTAAGTACCATCCTGATGATAGAGCTCCCTGCCCAGTAATAAGCCATCGGGATTTCTACGCCCCGGATTACCGATGATAGTGACGCTATCACCTGATGAAACTGAATCACGGGTAAAACCCAGTGGTGAAATAACCGAACCCGCCCCTGCTTCCACGTTTACTTCCCGAACAGAGCCATCACTGTTTATGACGGACAGAGTCATGTAAACATGGGGATTACGAAAACTATAATCGACAATCGTTCCTGTCACTTCTACCGTTTCCTGCGTATTAAACGCCGCAGGGCTATGATGCGCTGTTACCAACAATGGATACATCAGGGCGGGTAATATGGGCAGTATAAGATGCAGTTTCTTCATCAATTATCTCTAAGGTTAATTATTAAAAGCCAAAACGAGCCCCGGGCGAGTCATTATTTATTCCAGGCCCTGTTTTACAACGGGATCCCGGCAATACGACTCCTGATCAGAACAAAATACACAATACAGGCATTCTCCCATTCAGTAATGGGCTCATCAAGTTCCGCAGCCCTAAAGAGCCAATTGATACGCCTGTTCAGGACCAACGATGGGGACAGATCTATTATATTGTCACCCCGGGGGCCTTCTGCTAGTCTTTTCAGCTTACCAGTATACTAGGGGACCCATAATGCGACATTTCAATACCATCAGCATAGTAGCTTTTGCCACACTCATTGCTGCCTGCTCAGGGGAAAATACCAACCCGCAAACCAGCACCGAAACACCGGCAGCGTCTCCCCTGACAGCAACTGTTGCGACCGGCATCATTGCAGGGACAGTGGTTAGCAGCAATGGACCCGAAGCCGGTGTCTGGGTCATTGCGGAAACTCATGATCTGGATACACGCTTTGCCAGGATAGTGGTAACTGATGATGACGGCAGATATCTTATCCCTGATTTACCCGAGGCTTCATATGATGTCTGGGTGCGTGGCTATGGCCTGGTGGATTCCGAAAAAACCCAGGTTGATCCTGGAATAACTTTGGACCTTAGTGCGGTTCTTGCGCCGGATGCAGCCGCAGCTGCACAGTATTATCCCGCAGGAAACTGGCTTTCTTTACTTGAAGTTCCTGATGCCAGCATGTTCCCAGGCACTGGCCCGACAGGTAATGGCATCAGTCCAAACATTCAGCATCAAGCTGACTATATACGCATGATCACCTCTGGCGGCTGTGTGGTTTGTCACCAATTAGGTAACAAGGCAACCCGTGAACTGCCAGCACTTTTCAATGGTTATGATTCCAGCGCAGCTGCCTGGAACCGCCGCATCCAGTCGGGTCAGGCTGGCCCTTTCATGACCCGCACCTGGACTGGAATGGGGCTGGATCACAGCTCTAAAATGTTTGGTGACTGGACTGATCGTATTGCTGCCGGAGAATTGCCCCCGGTACCTGAACGCCCCCAGGGCGTGGAACGTAATGTCGTTATTACCCAGTGGGACTGGGCTGATGAGACTGCTTACTTACATGATGTAGTCTCAACTGATCGACGTAATCCCACCCTGAATGGCTACGGAAAACTGTATGGTGCAATGGAAGAAAGTGCCGATTACCTGCCCATGCTTGATCCGGTAACAAATTCAATCGACCGCATGCCTCTAACCATGATGGATCCGGATGCCGGCCCTGTTTCCGGGCCAAATCTGGCTGAGTCTCCCAACTGGGGTGATGAAGCCATCTGGGATTCCCGAGCCAATGTACATAACCCGATGTTTGATCAGGATGGCAGAGTATGGATAACAGCGCGGGTGCGCGGTCGTACAAACCCGGATTTTTGCCAGGAAGGCTCTTCCCATCCTTCAGCACAGGCCTACCCTACTCAGGCCAGTGGTCGACAACTTGGTATGCATGACCCTGCAACAGGGGAATACACCCATATCGACACCTGCTTTGGCACCCATCACCTGATGTTTGCCGAAGATGAAGACAATACACTTTGGACCAGCGGTGGCGGACAGGTGATTGGCTGGCTTAATACCAGGCAATACCTTGAAACCGGAGACTATCAGGCCGCTCAGGGCTGGACTCCCTTTATTCTTGATACCAATGGCAACGGCGTGCGTGACGATTACGTTGCCCCAAACGAAGACCCGGACCCTACCAAGGATTCTCAGATATTCCCGGGTTTTGGCTTTTATGCAGTGAACCCGGCACCTGATGGAAGTGTCTGGGGAACTATCCTGGGCTATCCAGGGGCAGTCGCCAGATTGGTGCCTGGAGACAATCCCAGTGAAACAGCGATAACCGAACTCTATGAATTACCGGTAGATGAAAATGGCGATGCCATCGAGGGCTTTTCTCCACGCGGAGGAGATGTCGATCGCAATGGCGTGATGTGGGCAGCTCTGGCCAGCGGTCACATGGCCAGTTTTGATCGCCGCTTATGCACCGGACCATTGAACGGCCCTGAAGCCACCGGCCAGCATTGTCCGGAAGGCTGGACCCTGTATGAAGAACCCCTGCCTCAGTTCAAAAATCTTGATCGTCCAGGGAGTTCTGAAGGTTCCTATTTCACCTGGGTAGACCAGCACAACACCCTTGGACTGGGTGAAAATACGCCTATCAATACCGGAAACCAGAGCGGAGCATTACTGGTGCTGAATGATGGCGAATGGGTACGCATGCGTGTTCCTTATCCGCTGGGCTTTTACACGAAATGGATGGATGGCAGGATTGATGACCCCGATGCGGGCTGGAAAGGTCGCGGTGTATGGGCTACGTTCAGCGGTCGCGCACCCTTTCATATGGAAACAGGTAAAGGCACTACCAGTATCGTTTACCACTTTCAGGTACGGCCTGATCCTTTAGCGCAATAGAAAATTTTTCTATAAAAAAACCCGCCAGCTGGCGGGTTTTTTACTTCAGACAATTACTAACAAACAATGCTTGGCAAACGACTAAGGTGCTTGTAACCAACGTTCATCAACAGCTATAGGCGCTTGCAAGGAAAGCAAAAAGGCTTCCAACTGTTTCAATTCATATGAAAGCATGCCTGAAATTTCTTCTGCTTCGTTATGGCCTATCATGGCAAAGGGCGCCTCGTTGTAATGATCCAGGGTTTGCGCAAGTGTTTTTATTTGACCCTTGTGCATGTATGGCGCCGTCCCTTCCAGATTACGTAACGACGGAGTTTTCATCGCGCCAATCAGTTCAAGCCCCTCTCTGGCATGAATCAATTCCAGGCACTGCTGTGGTTCCAACTCGCTATATGAACCCTGACAATTAAAGGGGTCACTGCGGACTTCGCGCACACCATCAACCCGCCCTCTGTCGGGCAAGTCCCCGGGATAAGAAATAATACCGGTGTTATGAAATTCAAAATTGGTAAACAAGGGGCCGTTATGACACTCCACACAACGTGCGTCACCTATAAATAAACCTAGCCCCTTAATCTCATCATTGGAAAGAATTTCCTCAGCTCTTTCATCATCACCCTCAACCAATGCTTGCGCATATTCATCAAAACGCGAGCTACCAGGAACCATCAATCTCTCATAAGCGGCAATAACTTTCCCAACATTTGAGAATGTGCGGTTAACAATGTCCTGATCTCCCTCCGACATCCCTTGCCACGCCGCAAACCATTCACTTTTTAATTCAGGCCCCGCATCATTCGGAAACCGGGAACGATCGGTAAAGTTTGGTAGTTCGCCAAACAATAATTGATACTGTTTACCGTACTCAGGATCTTCAGTAACAAATCGAGCTATATACATCCGGTTACTGCCCTGCTCCTGCGGGTCTTCCAAAGGAGAAAGTGCCTGTGACCAGAGAGAGTCTCTGCGCCCATCCCAATACAACCAGGGACTATAGGAAAGACCTGCAATACTGGGGGTGTTTCGACGTGATTCACCCAGCGCCCTGGCCTTGTCGAGGCCGTCAGTAAAGCGTAATTCAGGGCGATGACATGTGGCACAGGAAATCTGCTGATTGACACTCAGTCTGGCATCAAAAAACAGGGCATGGCCCATTTCAGCGGCGCGTATATCTGTTGAAACAGCGTTGCTACGATCCACGGGTAGTGCTGGCAAACGTGCCAGAGAAAAAGAATTTATTATTGCTTTTTCAGCCTCAGTCCATGCGGCCGGTGGTTTATAAGCAAGCACAAACCAGAAGCAAAGGCCGACAGCCATAAGCAAACCAGGAGTCAAAATAAATCTAAAATATCCCGCAGAAATAGAAAGCTTCATAAGTCCAGTGTGACAATTACCGTATCGCTAATGCTGCCCTGGGTGATACTTAATTCCAGCTCCCAATACCCCATCATATGAAAACGTAAGCCCTGTAATAAATAGTTGCCGTCTCCACTCGCTTCAATCGAAGGTGCAGTAGCAAGGCCATGATTGTGCTCCGGCATACCACCCTTAACACTTATCACGGCGTCACTTACAGCTTTTCCTTCTGCAGTCATCACCTGCAGTTTCCAGCTGTGGATCTGATTGATCACGATGGGATTGAGCTGACTTTCAAAACTTACCTGAAACAATTCGTTTTCGGATAGCCAGACAGACTTTCCGGATCCCTGAGCGAACACGGCCCAGCAAAAGGTTTGTAAAATCAGCATGGCAGTGAGTACTAATGATTTTCTCAACACGGTTTTCAATCCTTACCTTTTACCTTTTACCTTTTAACTTTTAACTTCTTTTCCCGATTCAACCACCAGTAAGCTCCTTGTATTAGCACGATTAAGATGACGAATATTGGCAAATAACCATAACCTACATAGCCTACTTCAAAAGGGAATACTGCTGTGTACAGCTCATTAGTATCCGGATGCCTTGCAGTAACAATACCCAGATAGTTTCCCGACTCCTGAAAATAATGATTAATAGCATATATGTCGGGTTGCTTTACAGGTTCGCGATAAACTACAGTAGCCGCATCAAGTTCGGCCTGGCTCAGGGCATCAACATCTTGGAGCTGAGCGTAGCGACCCATCTCAGTGACATCTCGAATCACACGGAAATCTACGGGAACCTCACCCAAGTCACCATAAGTATATTCCATGACAAAAACTGTCTCACCACTATCGGGCAAGTCTTCACAGTAATCTTTGTGTTCACGGGTGCGTGGCTGATAAATTTTGAAATGGGCGCTGTAAAACCCTATTTTGATAATGCATAAATCAGAATCTGCAGTCACACTGCCATGCCCATAACTCAAGAAGGGAAAAGAGCATAAAAGAAGCAATACGCAATGTTTAAAAATACTGGCAGGGCTGATCATTGGATGTGCAGGATAACCACCTACTTTAGACTTGTCCACCGAATCAGACCTAACTCCTAAAACACTTTTTTCAGCTTGATTTTCATCAAGATTATCTAATTGGCAGGCAAATACCCGTGATCATATCGAGGCCCCATACATGAAGGTCCACATTGACATAATTTGGATAGGAAAATCGCTTAACTGTTCACTGCTTTGAGGCATCCATTTAGTCTCCTAATTGCTGGAGTGCCGGCTCACCATACAATTATTGTAAACAATCCCATTACTAACAACATCGGACTTGATAATTACGAAAAAAATGGAATTTATCTTTTAACGTATTATAATATGAAAATTAAACCGCTGATCTAACAATTCAGTACATCTAGCAGCACTAAAAATACTTATTTTAAATGAAAATATTCAATGCTTATCTATTAATAGGTTTCGCCTTTCTGCTGTATCTTGTTAGCGCAGGTACCTTTTTAGACTATATATATTCACTTATGATCCGCGATACTGTAACCGCTATGGAGAATGCATTTGGCACTCTGGTAATCCTAATTTTCATGCTGGTGTTAGCCAAATTCTCGCTCAATTCTGGGAATAAAAAGCTAAAAAAAGATTCTCTGGAAAACCGCTCTGAAGCAAACACTGAAACTACAGAAGCAAATTCTGAAAACATCTAAAAATATAGAAAAATAGACAGCTTGACATAAAGAAGACTTCTGGCAAATAAAGAAGCTGGAATTGATAGAAGATATGCTATTTTATAGCCAAAACACCTTGCCCTAAAAGGGGTGATGCTTTAAAATCAAGAGCTAGACAAAAATATAGATTAACAGCAGTGATCTTAAATTTAATTAAAACTCTACAATTCCTTTTTTATAATTAAAACATGCTATTAGAGTATTTTTGGCACTTAGTTAAGCCTCTAATGGTTTGCTTGCGTATAAAGGTTAATGTAGCCAGCTGAAGTGATTTCTGTAGCTTGAAGAAAATGTTTTCAACCATAAAAGGCACCATATTCTTTCCCTTATATTCTCCTCTATACGAGGAAAGCAAAGCTACCCCAAAAATAAATCTGAAATTCATACAATCTAAAAAACCTGTACTGACCTTATCGGTTAATGTGCAAGCAATACATTAAGGACTAAAAAGTTATGGCATTCGTAGTTGCGATCGTTTTACTAGTTGTTATCAGTATAGCCCTTCAGCTGTTTTCGCCTTGGTGGTTACAGCCTATAGCCTCCAACTGGTCAGGCATTGATGCCACCATTGATATCACAATGTGGGTAACAGGATTTGTATTTATTGCACTCAACTTATTCCTGGCCTATTGCGTATACCGCTTTCGTTATAACAAAAATCGTCGAGCCGGTTACGAACCTGAAAATAGTAAGCTGGAAATATGGCTCACTGGTTTCACGGCCATCGGTGTAGCAGGATTGCTTACACCAGGACTTTTCGTTTGGGCCAGTTTTGTCAACGTTCCTGAAGATGCAGTTCAGGTAGAGGTGGTCGGACAGCAATGGCAGTGGAGTTTCAGATATCCCGGCGCTGACGGCATTTTAGGTACTGCAGACACCGCCTATGTAACACCTAAAAATCCTCTCGGGGTCAACCCAAATGATCCGTTCGGCCAAGATGATCTAGTGGTCCAAGACAAAGAAATGCACCTGCTTAAAAACCAGAATGTGCAACTTTTACTGCGTTCTAAAGACGTATTGCATGACTACACTGTCGCACCTTTCAGAGTAAAAATGGATATGGTGCCTGGCTCTGTATCTTATATGTGGTTAGAGCCGACTTTGGCTGGTAGTTATGACATTCTATGCGAAGAATATTGTGGTGTCGGGCATTTCATTATGCGTGGGACAGTGTTTGTTGATGAACAAGAAGAATATGATACATGGATTTCTGCACAAGCCACCTTTTCAGAAACCCAGGCAATAGCTGAAGGAAATCCAACAGCCGGTAAGTCCAACTATGCAGTTTGTTCAGCTTGTCATGGCGTAAATGGTGAAGGTAATCAGGCATTAAATGCTCCCAAATTAGCAGGCCAACAAGATTGGTACCTCCGCCAACAGCTCAAATACTATAAATCAGGTGTCAGAGGCACTAATCCTGATGATGTTTATGGCGCTCAGATGGCGCCCATGGCATCGACTCTAATCAATGATACAGCCATTAACAATGTTATAGCTTACATAAACACATTGCCTGATAATGCGGCGCCAGCAACAGTGTCCGGTGATCCAGAAAAAGGAGCAATCCTTTATAAGTCTATATGCGGCACTTGCCATGCTGATAACGGCACGGGGATATGGTCTGTACATGCCCCTGCTCTATCGGGAATGACTGACTGGTATCTTGTAAGACAACTACAAAACTTCAAATCTGGAGTGCGTGGTGCGCATCCTCAAGATCAGCTGGGTTACCAGATGACAGCGATGATGTCAGCCCTGGAAGGCGACGAAGATATCAATGATGTTGTTGCCTACATAAACACACTGCGTTAACCAAAACAGATAATAGAATTAGAACTATAAATAACTGAGCCCAAAAATCAGGATCAGTTAGATCCAGGAGAAAGTAATGTCTTACGTACCAATTGCCGATCAAAAAGATGAAATGCATGATCCGCACACTTTTATAGCCAAGTATGTCTGGAGTATGGATCATAAAGTGATCGCTATTCAGTATGGCACAGTAGCAGTTGCCGTGGGTCTGGTTGCCTTAATCTTATCTGCGATGATGCGACTGCAACTCGGTTTTCCAGATAGTTTCTCGTTTATTGACCCTGCTGAATATTATCAATATGTAACGATGCATGGAATGATCATGGTGGTATACCTGCTAACAGCATTGTTCCTTGGAGGATTTGGTAACTATCTAATTCCCTTGCAGATTGGTGCCAGAGACATGGTGTTTCCATTCCTCAACATGCTCAGTTTTTGGTTCTATCTGCTCTCTGTATTCATTCTTATGGCAAGTTTCTTTATTCCAGGTGGCCCTACAGGTGCTGGCTGGACACTCTATCCTCCACAAGCGATTACAGCAGGTACTCCAGGTTCAGATGGCGGAATTACACTGATGCTCGCCTCCCTCGGAGTATTTGTCGTAGCTTTCACAATGGGCGGATTGAATTATGTCACCACAGTATTGCAAGCACGCACTCATGGTATGACCTTAATGCGTATGCCACTATCTGTATGGGGCATATTTGTTGCTACCATACTTGGGTTGTTTGCCTTTCCGGCATTATTTGTAAGTGCAATTATGATGTCTTTTGACAACTTGCTTGGAACAAGCTTTTTCATGCCAGCAATGGTTTCTCTTGGAGAAACACTAGAGCACACTGGCGGCAGCCCGGTTCTTTTTCAGCATTTATTCTGGTTCTTCGGGCACCCTGAAGTATATATTGTAGCCTTGCCTGCATTTGGTTTAGTCTCAGATGTACTGAGCTGTCATGCTCGCAAGAATATTTTTGGTTACCGTATGATGGTATGGGCTATAGTCGCTATTGGTGCGTTAAGCTTTGTCGTATGGGCGCACCATATGTATGTCAGTGGCATGAACCCCTATTTTGGTTTTTTCTTTGCCTTTACAACTCTTATTATAGCTATACCGACCGCGATTAAAGTGTACAACTGGGTGCTCACACTTTGGGAAGGCAACATCCGATTAACCGTACCAATGTTATTCGCCTGTGGTTTCATCTTTACTTTTATTCATGGCGGGCTTACTGGCATTTTCCTTGGCAACGTTACCGTTGATCTACCCTTGTCAGATACCTATTTTGTTATTGCTCACTTTCATATGGTAATGGGTGTTTCTCCAGTACTTGTATTATATGCATCCCTCTATCATTGGTTCCCTAAGATGAGTGGCAAAATGTTCAATGTCACCCTAGGTAAAATACATTTCTGGGCGACGTTCTTTGGTACCTATGCAATTTATTTACCAATGCATTACCTTGGATTCTTGGGGGTTCCTAGACGGTATTACGCAATGGGTACAACCGATTTTCTTCCCGAATCAGCTGTAACTCTGAATGCTAATATTACTATGGCCGCTATCTGGGTCGCAGCGTTCCAGTTTGTCTTCATAGGAAACATGATCTGGAGTTTATGGAAAGGCAAAAAAGCAGACCCGAATCCTTGGGAAGCCACTACATTAGAATGGCAAACACCAGATAATCCACCTTGTCATGGAAATTGGGGTCCAGAATTACCGAAAGTGTATCGCTGGGCATATGAATACAGTGTGCCAGGAGTAATCTCTGATTTCGTACCACAGAATATAGCTCCAGAAGACGTAAAGACTGTTGATGGTTCACCTTATATAGGACATGAAGATTGAGCTTCTTTAAAAGCATCTTTGAAAAGCCCTGGAATTACCAGGGTGAAGACCCGAATTTAAGCGGAACAGAAATAGGGGAAAGCCTCCATCCTAAGCGGATTGCCTTGCGCATGTTTTTAGGAGTCGTTTTTGTGGTTTTTATGCTTTTTATTGTTGCATATTTTATACGCATGGAACTTGAAGACTGGCGTCCGATGCCCGAATCAGACACATTATGGATAAATACGGGGCTTCTTTTTATTTGCAGTGTAATCATGCAGTGGACTCGAGCCAGCATAGCAAAAGGATTAAATAAATCTGTTAAATTTGGCATGATTGCCTCTGGTGTAATAACCCTTGCGTTCGTTTATGGACAGCTATCTGCCTGGGAAGAAATGAACAATGCTGGTTATTATCTTGCCAGCAATCCAGCTAATTCCTTTTTTTATGTACTCACAGGAATTCATGGAATGCATATCCTTGGAGGACTGTGGGTATGGACCCAAGTAACTTTTAAAATATTGAGCGGCGCCGAAATAAAAACAGTCAGATTAAGTGTGGAGCTATGTTCAGTGTACTGGCACTTCTTACTACTGGTCTGGTTGGTAATTTTTGCATTACTTTCATATACCTGATAATTAAAATTTAGGATGTATTTATGAGTGGAGAATCACTTAGCGTTTCTGGACAAAATAACTCGATAGCAGCAGACTGGTCTTCTGCGAAACAAGCCTTTCACGTGCCTTGGGGCAAACTAATGATGTGGATTTTCCTCATCAGTGACACGTTCATATTTAGCTGCTTTCTTATTGGCTACATGAATGTTCGTAGGACAACTACAGATCCATGGCCCTACCCAAGTGAAGTTTTTGCGCTTGAACTATTTGGAAATAATATTCCCTTGATTCTAATTGCAATCATGACGTTCATCTTGATCACTAGTTCAGGAACGATGGCGTTAGCTGTTCGGTATGCTCATTTCCGGGACAAGAAAAAAATCTTCTGGCTGATGGTAGTAACTGCATTATTTGGGCTTTCTTTTGTAGGAATGCAGGCTTTTGAATGGACAAAGCTGATCGGTGAAGGCGTCCGCCCATGGGGCAACCCATTTGGCGCACCGCAATTTGGTTCAATATTTTTCATGGTCACAGGGTTCCATGGGTTACATGTGAGTTGCGGCGTAATCTATCTTCTGACAATCGCTTTTAAAATAAAAAATGGTGACTACGATAAAAAGAATGATTACTCGATTGTAGAGATTACCGGCTTGTACTGGCATTTTGTTGACCTGGTCTGGGTGTTCATCTTTGCATTTTTCTATCTCTGGTAAGTAAATAAATTAGGGCAGCGAGGGTTTTTAAAATTATGGGAAACGTTCATACACAACAAGCTGAAGCTACTCATTCCGATGAAGATCAGCATCCAATTGGTATATATCTGAAAGTATGGATTCTTTTATTCGTACTTAGCTCATTGTCTTACATGGTCGATTATTTCGACTTTCAGGGAATGCTACGCTGGAGCCTGATTATTATTTTCATGTTGCTCAAAGCTGGCTTCATAATCGCAGTATTCATGCATGTAATGTGGGAACGTATGGCCCTGATCACTGCTATTCTAGGCCCCCCACTGCTACTTATATTTTTTATCGGCGCTATGATGTCCGAAGGATTTTGGGTATTCAACACACGTGTTGAATACATGGGAAGACCTGCCGCTGCCGAAAGAATACATGTCGCAGACGTTCATGTTGAAGAACATGGCGAAGCTATGGAAAAGGGACATTAAGTCCATTTTTTAATCTTTTCAAAATCCAAAAATAACTGACTGAAACTAAATTATGACGCTTAACGAAGAAGATAAACTGGACCAATACGAAGAAGGGGGTGATAGCGATGCTGACGCTTTTGCCGTCATAATGGTCGTAGTGATTGTTGGACTGGCTTTTGTTCTCTACATCAATGGCTAAATAAAACCATGCGGCTGGTCAACAGCCAGCCGCTATTCTTTTCAACGCAGTTTTTAAGACCTGTTTCTTGACTCCATATATTGAACTCCTTAGTTTTGGAGCACATCGAATACATACCCCTAATCAATACAAGTTCTAACCTTCCCACCAGTGCTTTCCTTGAACTTTATTAAAAACCGCTGATCCAAATCAATGCGAATTATTCTGTTTGCTCGTATAGTTCACGACAAGTTGTATCAATAAATTAACAAGAAAGGGGGGATTAAATGATATTGTTCATTTGTGGCGGATTAGGTTTTATCGCATTAGGTGGAATTATTACAATATTTACATGCATTGCCTAAGATAGGATTATAGTCTGATAATTAAATAACCCTGTTTATAGCCGACTGCCTTTTATGTGCTGAATTCATAGAAGCTTGCCGCTTTTTTATTTGAGTCTTCTCTACCCTCCCCGTTAATCATCGACTGCTTTTATGGTAAAATGGAATTCTAATTGGCAAATCAGCCACACTTAAAGAATCACCATGACAAGCAAATCTTTCACATTTAGAGAATTAGTAATCCGTTTCAACTGGATTGTTGCGTTCTTTGTATTCATAGTTTTTTGCGTCTTTATCAGACTTGGACTGTGGCAATTTGATCGCGCACAGGAAAAGATTCAGCTTCAGGAAAATTATACGGAAATGGGAGAAAGTTTTGCACTTCCCATTGAAGATGTGTCCATGGCAGGCCTGGAGGCAGATGCCCTGACTATTCAAAACCTTCATGTCTCCCTAAGGGGAGAATTTCAGAACGATAAAACGCTTTATCTGATCTATCAGGCCTATGAAGGTTATCTAGGTTATGCAGTAATTACTCCATTCCTGCTGGATTCTTCTGACAAAATCGTCTTTGTTAATCGTGGCTGGTTTAATGCAAGCACCTATGACGAACTTAAAAAACACATCGAGCCAATAAATGGTGAGCACATCATCGAAGGTCAGGTTTTTGTGCCAACACCAAAACAGGCCGACCGAAGCAATGACATCGATTTAAGTGATGTAGAATGGCCAGTTGAAATTCGTTATTTGAATACTCTAGAATTAGCGCATCTTTTCTCGCAAACCTTTTTCCCATATGAAGTGCGCCTTGATGAAAATCAGCCTGGTGTTCTGATCAGGCACTGGCCGACAGTGGCTATTGATACTGGCAGAAATTTCTCCTATTCCCTGCAATGGTTCTCCATGTCGATAGCCCTGCTTATCGTAACGTTAATACTAAGCAGCAATATCCTGGAATTATTACAAAAACGCTCAAAACCTCTTTAAACCGTGATGCCTTCTCAGGGTTAATCGATAAAATCTTGTCTGATCCTGTTGTTATTCTATTTCCATTTTTTAAGCTAGTAAGCCTCTCCACCATTAAACTAAATACCCGGGCAAAGAGTACCTCATGTACCGACTGCGTTCGTTAATTATATTCAGTTTACTGTGCATCTTCAGCTTAGCTCACGAGAGCCCAGCCCACGTCTGCAAGCCAGCAGAAAATCATCCTGGCCAGGGCCAGTGTTATACGCTCAACAGAAGATAAAGTGCTCGATATATACAGAAAAACTTGTCCAGGTTCTTGATTTTTTTGGCCTTAAAGATGATATGCACGTCACAGAAATACTGCCGTTTGGCGGCTGGTACAGCAAAATTCTTGGCCCGGTGCTAGGTGATGATGGCCAGCTCTACTCTACACAACCCGAACTCGGCTCTTATAGTGACGCCATTGATCCTACTCTGGCCCTGCCGGGCATGGATAGAGTCAGCAAGCCAGACTATAACATACGAGAAAAAAACACCCCTTGAGAGCTTTTCATTGGTACTGAAGGCAACTGGGATGTTGAACCGGTTGATAGCGTTCTGACTTTCCAGAATTATCACAACCCCAGATATGATATCACATGGCCCTTAACAGGACTGTGTTTAATGCCTTCAAACCAGGTAGAACTATGGCATTATCGATCACACTCGGCGCCATAACCAGCCGGATGCGCGCTTTAACAGCCGCCGGGTTGACCCTTCTGGTGATCAAGGAAGTTCAGCAATCCGGTTTAATTTTCGAGAATTCAGTGACCTGCTGGCTATACCCGAAGATCAACTGATTCTGGAAGTGGGACAATCTGAAGTCAGTGGAAAATCAGATCGCTTCACCATGTTATTTTGCAAACCTGAATAAAGCAGTTGGTAGAAAATAAAGCTGTATAAAACAAACCGAGAAAATTTAAAACCATTAAAGCCAAATACTTATAGTCGATTATTTTGAGACGAATTAAAATTATAAAGTATTAAGACAAAAAAAAGCCCGCATAAATGCGAGCTTTTTTGATATGGCGCACCCGGCACGATTCGAACGTGCGACCCCCTAGTTCGTAGCCAGGTACTCTATCCAGCTGAGCTACGGGTGCGAAATTTTCTACTGCGTCGGATCGCGGTCTGCGACCTTATCCGACCTACTTACTATTCAACCCTGTTTATTAGTTCAGCTAGGTACTTCTTTGCATAGCCCAGCTGAGCTATGGGGGCGTAAATTTCTACTGCGCTGGATGACGGTCTGCGACCTTATCCGACCTACGCTGGGATCAAGTTCGCTCTGCTTAATTTTCTCAAATGCTGTGATTTTTCAAGGCTGTGAATTGTGGATTATTTGGCTCTGCAAGTCAATTTGAATGACGACTTTTCCTGTTAATTCAATCACTTTTCTCTGGATGGCCGGTATAATGATCAGCTTATTGATTAAAGCCCGGTCACTTCATTTCGATGCAACTGAAAAATATTCTCACCACTCATCTCAACATCCAGGATTGGCAGATCAGTCCCGATCAGTGCTGGGCGGTGATTGGCCGCAATGGCTCAGGAAAGCAGTTACTGGCAAACCTGATTAGCGGAGAAACCGAGCTGGTACAGGGTGAACTGAGCCATGATTTCAACAATATTGTTGTGCTCTCCTTTGAGCAGCAGCAATACCTCTATGAACAGGAGCTGAAAAGGGACGACAGCGACTTCATGGACCGACTTGATACCGGAAGCACGGTGCGTGAGTTGTTGGGCATTTCTGGTGATACTCCTGAACAACTGGTTTTTCTGGGGCTCGAGAAAATTATGGAGCGTGGCTATCGCCTGTTAAGTAGCGGTGAAAGCCGAAAAGCCTTGCTCGCCCAGGCAATCCTTAGCCAACCTGATTTTCTAATCCTAGATGAACCCTATGACAGTCTGGATCTTCAATCCAGAGAGCAATTACAACAGTTCTTTGCCTACCTGATCACGCATCACCAGACCCAGCTGCTGTTCCTGATTAATAACATTGATGAAATAAGCCCATGGCATTCTCATCTGGCTCTAATGGAAAAAGGAGAGCTCATTGCCCAGGGCAGGCAAAAGGAAATCCTTGCCGATTCCGCCATCAGGTCACTGCTTGCTTTTAACCCGGAAGAATTACCCGAATGGCCTGAAGACTTGCCTCGCCAAACGCTTGGCGATCCATTGCTCACCCTGACTCAAGGCAAGGTGCACTATGGCGACCTGACTATATTTTCAGGCATTAACCTTACCGTGAATCAGGGCGATCATACCCTGCTCACTGGTGCCAATGGTTCAGGAAAATCCACCCTACTTAACCTTGTCACAGGCGATCATCCCCAGTGTTACGGGAATGATCTCAAGGTTCTGGGTTTTCAACGCGGTTCCGGTGAAAGCATCTGGGAAGTGAAGAAAAAAATAGGCATCGTGACTCCAGGCTTGCATCGCGATCACCGTGTCGCCGGAACGGCTTTGCATATAACCCTGAGCGGATTTTTTGACACTATTGGCCTTTATGATGAGCCCAGCGCGTTGCAAATCACTCATGCCAGGCAATGGCTCGCGCTGGTAGGTATGCATGAAAATTCATCCAAACCTTATAAGCATCTAAGTTATGGCGAACAACGCCTGGTACTGATCGCCCGCGCCCTGGTCAAACAACCTGCCCTGCTCATTCTGGATGAGCCTACGCAAGGCCTGGATGAAGTCAATCGGCACCGCGTAATGTTTTTCCTGGAACATCTGAGTAGTCAACACCGAACCACTATTGTCATGGCCAGTCACCGGCTGGATGAAAGACTGCCATTGTTTAAACAACATTTAGCGCTTTGAAAGGCGCCGGGAAAGTTATTTATTCCTGTTCTACTGCTATACCTTCACGAATTCGGTATTTAGAGGCATACATTAAGTCCGACTGAAAAATAATACCGCTGTGAGGCTCATCAATATTTGCCCGAAAATAAATATACTCAAATATTTCATCAGCTTTATCAGCCGGCACAATCACTGTCAGCATTTCTTTTTCAGTTTGCTCACCTATCCCTCTTAATGCCAAAGGGTTGTACTGACCGGCGCCGCGAGCCATTTTTATATTGCCGGTTTTTATGCCGTGATCCTTACGCAGCCCCAGTAACACATCATGTCCTGCGCCTTTCGGCATGATGCTGGTTATAAGTTTTTGCCTGAATAGTTTCATTGTTTATAGCCTATCATTAGGCGCAGGCTTTATTTCCCCGGCTTCAAGTTTTGCCAGTATTTCCTGAGGAATATGGGTAGCCGCCTTATCCAGCTTGGTCATATAAATGAAGCCCATCCCCGGTGTATCCAGTTCTTCGGCAATATACATTCGCTCAAATATATGATCTGCCTGATCATCCGCTACTGCCACAATGATCACTTCTTTTTCTGCTTCTACTGCCAGAGCGAGAATACCAAGTCGCTCCCTTACTCCTTCACCCCCTGCAAAGTAGATAGTCGCGCCTGTAGCACCTGCTTCATGGGCAGCAGCAACAATCTTGTCTGCGATGCCCCTTTGCACGATGCAGGTAATCATGGAGACATCTGTTAAAACGGTAATTTCGCGTTGACTCATGTGGTAGCCACTCCTACTTCAATAGGTGCTTTTTCTCTTTCGATAAGCAAATGTCTGCGTCTTATTTTCCATTGCACCCAGACACCGGTTAACAACACAGCAATAATTGGACAGATCGACGCCAGTGACAGAATGCCGAAACCATCCAACGAGCCCATGGCATTACCAAAGCCCAGGCCCATAGCCAATACCAGAGGTACCGTCACAGGTCCTGTCGTAACGCCGGCACTGTCCCAGGCAATATTGACAAAATCTTCAGTGGATATATAAGTAAGGAATATGGCAAATCCATATAAAGGCAGCAAGAACAACACTACCGGAACGCTAATCACCATTTTCAGAATACCAAGCCCAATACCACAAGCAACACCAAAGGCACCTGAATACATCAACATGGATTTTTTGAAAGCGCCATTGGTGAGGTTTTCCACAGTCGAGCCCAAAGCATTCAATGCTGGTTCAGCCAGGGTAGCACCAAAGCCGAGAATCCAGGCAAAAATCAGGGCAAAAAAAATTCCGAAGCCATAGGAATATAGGGGGGAGTCTTTGACAAAGTTAATATAAGTAAATGCTGCAGGGACAAGGCCGCCGGATTGTCCACCGAGCTTGGCCAAACCATAACTGAGCCCCACGTTAAAAATTACCATGCCTAATACACACAGGTAAATACCGTAGAAAGTATAGAGCTTGTTCTTCACTTTTTCTTTCAGGAGAAAAGTCAGCACCATTAACAGGAACAAGACCAATGGCACAATTGCCTGCACCCCCAATTTGATTTCCAGCCAGGGTGTTGTGTCATGCCAGGCTGGATCAAGGACCAGGGAAGCCAAGGCTGCACTGGCAATAATCTCTTCAACCGATACTGTCGAGTAAATATAAATTGCCAGACTAAGTACACCAATAATCGGAAATAATGACCCCAATGTGACAATGCCGAAACCGGATAATGATGAGCTGCCCTTACCAGCAGCCGCAGCAATGCCTATACCGAGAGATAATACCAGCGGTACAGTGACCGGGCCGTTAGTCACCGCACCACTATCCCAGGCCAGTCCAAGCACATTGGCCAGAGAGGGATTACCCATCACATAAACAGTTAATGCCAGAGTAGGAATGAGCGTGCAGTAAATCAACAGCTTCATACTCCAGCTGTACAAAAAACGTAAAGTACCAATAACCGCAGCTAGCCCTACTCCAATACCAACCACCAATACCAGCAGATTGGAATAATCATTTAACAGGGCATAGAGGTATGGGGCATCGTTAACATTAACGATGGAGCCCGCTGTTTTTAGAGCACCAATAGCCGGTTCAGCAAAGGTAACACCTATGCCGAGAACAAAAGCCACAAGCAGAACTACAGGTAACGGCGACTTACTCGGCAGAATGTTTCCAATGGTTTCCCCAAATGGCATCAGGCCTACTTTAAGACCTTTCATGAATAACATCAGACCAATAATGACAGAGGCCAGACCTGCCGTGATTTGCCAATGGTCTACAACGTTTTGTTTGAGAATAAAAAGCTGAAATAAAACCAGGTATACCGCCAAAGGAAGAACCGCGCGGATCTTTTCATTCAACCTGACACTGACATAGGGTTTTATTATTCTGGCGATATCCAGAGAACGTAACTGGATTTTTGGAGCATGATAGGGGATATCATTCCCCTGGGCGTCTTTTTCGATTCGGGGAGCTAAATGATTAAAACTGATCTGTCTCTGCTTGAGAGAGACTTCTCTGACATAAGCTCCGTAACGAATCTGTTTATTCATGCCTAATGCAAACCAACCACTCTGGACTTATCAATTCATCATAAACAATGTCGCCAATTTTTGGAATGGATAAAAGGATAAATCCAGCGAAAGCACTAACATGCATTGATTGAGTGCAATAAATCCGTAAAAGGGATAATGTAAAGCATTGTGACAAAGACTGGTTTCGGGAATAGTTATTGTGCGTATAAGCAGATATATCTTGATGGCACTATTTCTCCTCTCTTCCATCACCGCAGCAGCTCAAAAAGCTACAGATCAGCCTCTGGGCGGCCTTGCTTCCAGAATTCAGAAGAATGAAGCTGATGCCAATACCTTGAGTATTGAAAATAAAATCACTACTAGTTTTACCATTCCGGAAATTAAGTTAATTCCCTGTCAGGCAAGCATCTCTCTTGCTTATTACCAAAGAAATACCTTTGCTCATGTTGAGACGTCAATAGAAAACAAGTCATGCATTGTAGGCGCTGGCAGTCTGGAGATTAGTGCAACAATCAGGGATGAAAACTCAAATACCTCTACCCTGGCATTTCCGAAACAGTGGCAGCAAAATGGCGATACAAAACTGGAATTTGTTGATGATTATCCTATCGGAGAAAATGTTGAATTATTACGTGTGCGTTCCAGTAAAATAAAATGTGATTGTTCAAAAAGCATCCCTGAATAGCACTATCTATATCACTATCAATAAAACAGAAAGATAAAGAGTCATTGAAAGTCAGTTATTTAATAGTATGTATCGGACATACATAAAGTTTAAACAGCGAAGCTTAGGGAATAATTTCATGCAGTCATTCCAGAATAAAGTAGCAGTCATAACTGGCGCAGCCTCCGGTATAGGCCTGGCCAGTGCAAAAGCTTTTGCTAATGAAGGAATGCATGTGGTCTTACTGGATAATCGTGCAGAACAGCTAAGTAATGCCGTAAACAGTATACAAAAAGATGGTGTCAGAACCCTGGCGCTGGCGCTTGACGTAACTGATGCTGCAGCTGTAGAAAAAGCGGCTGAAACAGTGGTGGCAGAATTCGGGGCGGTTCACCTGCTAATGAATAATGCCGCCGTGTTTATTCGCGGGCCGGATATTGTCGATGTCGAAGATGATGTCTGGGAGTGGCTTCTGGGCGTTAACCTTTATGGCACTGTTCATTGTATTCGCAGTTTTCTCCCTGGAATGCAGCAGCACAATGAGGATGGGCATGTCGTTAACACCTGTTCGCTTTCCGGACTCATTGTCAGACCCCGTAAGAATGGTGTTTATGCGACCTCAAAATATGCCCTGATAGGTCTGTCTGAAGCCCTTGCCCATGACCTTGAAGAATCGAGTATTAATGTCTCGGTATTGTTACCTGCAGCAGTGGCATCTGATTTTTATTTAAGCTCTGCTGAGCACAGAGGATACTTGGGAGGTGAAAATATGTTTGCTTCAACACCTGAGGATACCGCTAACGGGATGTCACCGGATGAAGTGGCAGCGCGATTACTCGATGGCATTCGTGATAAGCGCTTTTATATAGCAACTCACTCGCCTACAAGAGCCATGCTTGAAGCCAAGCACCGGGAAATAATGGCCGCTTATGATGCTGCCGATGCGTTTAATCTGGTAAGACAAAAATAAACAGCTTGTTACCATTACCCGGTGTTAATTTTATTATTTATGTCCTTTGCCGCATTATTTTCCACAGGTAAGCGTAACAATATCAGCGGTATTGGATAATAACTCCAGCGAAAGAATATTCTCTGCCAGTACTTGTTGCTGATCCCGGCTCAGTACATCATCAGAGTTTTCAGTGAACTTATCCATGATTTCTTTTTCTGTCATCGGATTTTCTCTGGAGCCCCGATTATGTTCTTCAATTTCCGTGTATGACTTGCCACTTTTTAACTCGATGGTTACCTGGCCTTTGAATTGTTCTGGGCCAGGAAAAGTGTTGTCGATCTGATAGTCAACTTTGTCAGCCAGCGCCAGTATTGTTTTATCCTTCAAGGAAGCACAGGTATATGAGTTTTTATTTATTTCCCCCAGCACAAGGGCTTCAGCAAGTGTGTATTGCAAACTAACGCGGCCATGTGAATCGCTGTTAGGTCGTCGTTTTTCTGCCAAAGGTTCACATACAATACCTACCTGATATTCTGGCACTGGACAAATTATGCGCGCCACATCTTCAGCCTTGATATTATGTGCTACCGTTAATCTGAGCAGCGCATCAATATAGGGATGGATAACATGAGCCACCGGAAATGGTTTAAATGATGCATTTTCACTCTCCCAGTGAGTGCCAAGATCATCAACCAATATGCCATAATCCAGATCAATATTTTTATCTTGCAAATGCGACGCAAACAAACCAAAACGTCCTTCTATCACTTCCAGCGGACCGGTCGTTCCATTTTTACCCAGCGTAGCGGCAGTAATGCCACTTTGCGATGCCCAGCCGGGGTGTAAAAACTTTGATTGTGTGCCATCAACCCAGCATTGCAATAAACCCGCGGCATAACTGCCGACTATGCCAGCCGCGTTCACCTGTTGTTGTTTACTTAGTTTCAATAAATAGCCTGCTAGCCAGGTAGTGCCAAATGCAGCAAACATGCCGGTGGGATGAAAACCTCTGCGATGAAACTGTTGGGGAGCGACACTGCCAATGCGGCAAGAGATTTCATTACCAATGGCAATCGCCGTAATGAGATCCTTACCGGAAAGCTGGTCCCGTTCTGCCAATGCCATTGCGGCAGATACTGACGGGCCGCTCATATGAACGATTGAGCGATTATGCGTGTCGTCAAATTCCAAGGCCTGGGACAGTGCGCCATTAGTAAATGCAGCACCGGTGACCGTCGTAGCCTCTCCTGAACCCCAAATACGACAACTTCCACCGGGCGAGAGCTCCAGCGTTGATTGTTTGACCGAGCGGCCAAACTCAGTTCCCAAACCGGCAAGTGCCAGCCCGGTTACATCAAGTACGCGCAAACGGGTATTTTCAATTACCTGACCCGGTAAATCTTCATAACGTAGTCCCAGGGACCAGTGTGTTAGTAATTCTGAGTACGACATAGGGGATATTCTCAACTCTTCTCAGTGTTTTTTCTTTATAAGCAGCAAATGCTAATTCAAAATCCAAAAGCAAATGAAAGTAATGATCAGTACGCCAAGCAGGTTAATAACAAGCCCTTCCCTGGCCATGGTTTTAATCGCGAAGCGACCGGTACTGAAAGCAACGCCATTTGGTGTTGTAGCAGTAGGTAGCATAAATGCACAACTGGCCGACAAGGCCGCCGGCAACATCAGTAACACCGGATCAATATTGGCAGCCAAAGCAGCCCCGGCCAGTACCGGCATAAGCAAGGCAGTAGTCGCAGTATTACTGGTTAATTCCGTTAGAAAAGTCACCATCAGGCACAAACCTGCTGTCATTATCAGGATTGGGTAAGCTGTTAACCCGGATAAGGCCTGACCAAGAATCGCACTCAATCCGGATTCCGAAAATGCTCTTGCTATCGCGAAACCTGACCCCAGTAAAATCAGAATTCCCCAGGGAATTTTACTCACACCCTCCCAATCCAGCAGTCGCCCTCCCTTACTATCCGGGATGATGAAAAGACTTATCGCGGCAAAAAGCGCAATACTGGCATCTGTCACACCCGGAACATTCAAGGCCTGACTCCAGCCACCAAAGGGCTCAGTTCGAAACATCCAGGCACATGCGGTAATAAAGAACACCATCAGCACCCTTTTCTGTTGTTCTTGCCAAAGCCCGACTTCAGGCAATTCAATAGCCCCGGTGAAATGTAATTTGCGCGTTACCCAAAAACCAATGATTGGCAGAAATACCAGAATAATCGGCACACCCCAGGTCATCCATTGCATGAAACCAATTTCAATCCCTGTGGTATCACTGTAGACCTGGATAAATACCAGATTGGCAGGCGTCCCTATTGGCGTACCCAGGCCGCCAACATTTGCGGCATAGGCAAGCCCCAACAACAGTGGTGTCGCCAGCTTGGGATCACGGGTTCTTTCCAACACCGCAAGAATCACTGGTAGCAACATAAGAGACGTCGCAGCATTGGAAATCCACATACTCAGCACAGCCGCGGCAGCCATAAAACCAAATACTATTCTGCGACTGCTTTGCCCGCCAAATAAATTAATCATGATCAGTGCTACACGCTGATGAGCACTACTGCTCACCATCGATGCTGACAAAATAAAGCCACCCATTACCAGCAGTACTGTGGGGCTACCATAGGCCTGCCCCACCTGGGCCGGCGTTAATACCCCGGTTGTTGGTAAGAGTGCCAGTGGTACCAAAGCGGTGACCGGGATGGGGACTGCTTCAAAAATCCACCAGCAGGCACACAGGCAGGTAATTGCACCGGTCCAGCAAACACTGGGTGAATAGTTGAAATACCAGAGAAGAAAATAGCAAAGGCAGGCAACAACAAGTCCTATGAACAGATATATAGAATTCGCTTTTGCCAATTTATGTTTTGATTCAGCTGATGACTCAGCAGTGTTCTGTGACACAGAATTTCCAGTGTTATTATTCTATTAATTATCCAGAAAACTCAGTATCAGGATCCGTTTTCAAATACCTGCTTAAATGCCAACCTGCTTTTTCAGGACACACTCCATGTAGCAGAACCTGAAGCGCGGCACCAGGTCTCTTCCTAGTTCCCGGCCCTTGAAGACACTGCAATATATGACGCAATATCATCTATTTCTTTATCAGAGAGTTCAGTCTTTCTGAATGGCGGCATAGACCATGCTCCCATACGCACGAAAACCGAGATTACTTCACTGGTCAAATCAGTACGATCCTCCAATGCAGCCGGCAATGTATCCCCATACTTGATCTTCAAAGAATGAGTCCCGGGCAACATCTCACGACCATCATCACCTGGCCCTTTGCCGTGGCAAGGTGCACAACTGTGATCAAATTTGGCTTTGCCCCGCAAAGCAGCATCACTGTCCTGTGCAAGTGCAATTTGAGTTGATGCAACAAGTGTCAGTCCCAAAAAAGCCCTTCTAAGTAGTTTGTCCATTTTAGTCTTCACGAAGAGCCCCCCTTAGATCCGCGTAGGCTTCAGGCCAGATACCCGCCCTGCCCGGTGAAATAATGCCATTTGGATCGATCGCGTTTTTCAATTTTTCATTGAAGCGGCGCAAAATATTATTATTGAAAGAATATTGATCAGCGACATCATCCTGAAGAATTGGCGGTGCGCGGTAATCGCCATAACCCAGTTTGGCATTTTCCTCCAGCAGTCTGCGCAGCAACCTGGTTGCGTCTTTCTTTTGTTGTGGCGAATTACCCTTGGCAGCGCCAAAACCGTTACCCATTAAAAAACTGTTCTGATACCAGTTCACCGGGACTGCCAGTGAATTTGGAAAGAAACCAGGCATATCAAGACGTCTTGAAATATCCGCAAAATCCCGTTGCGCCTGAAAAACTGCTTCACCGCCTCTACCCACCAGAGAAAACAAACCAATATGCGTTTCATTCCAGGCGTTTGGATTGAAATCAGTGCGTCCGGTCATATACCAGATTCCCAGTCCTGGACGCCCTTGAGTTATATTGCGACGCATGGCACTTTCGTAGGGAGTCGAACTTTTCTGAATTTGCTCATCCGTCAGTGGCACGGGTAATGATTCACCATCAGTAAATTGGACCCCGGGTATATTGCGCGCCATTAATTCCTTGGCATATTCCCAATTAGCAAGCGTGGTGCCTTCCGAACCGTAAAACTGTAATTCAACCCGCCAGGAAGGCAGGCCTGCAGCAAGTGCCTGGCGATCCATTTCTTTTTCATTAAAGTCATTGGCGGCTTCTGCAAATTCTGTGTTATTCATCAGCGCTTGCAGCCCACCGCTATACCAGGGTTCGCCAATCATGCCGAGATCGGTCAGGTAATTCACCGTATCAACCATGGCAATAAAATCCTGGCGTCGGGGTACTGTGACCAGACCATTGCGCCAATGCTCCGGTTGCGGCATCAGGCGAAAGCCCATCTTGGTGACAATACCAAAATTTCCCTGCCCGAATAAGCCGGCGGGATCCGGTCCGAAACCGTGTTTATATTCCTGCCAACTATCAGAGGTGGGCATTGCTCCCATGCCGGTGCGCAATATTTCACCATCTGGCAAAACAGCTTCCATGCCGCAATGGGCACTGAAATGATCTCGATATGGCCCCAGGGTATAACCAATGCCGTGATCAAGGGCATTTCCTATCGGACTCCCCCAACCTGGATCTGGCGTATCAACCCAGACTTTCAGACCACGTTCCTGAATGTAGTTATACAAATCAATATAGGAGACGCCCGGTTCTACTAAAGCAAAGTTACGTTTGTCATCCACTTCCAGAACCCGATCCATGCGTTTCAGATCCACTGTTAAACTGCCACGAACATTGGGTGACGGGCCCCCGTAGGCAAAATTCTTGCCAGTGGAAATTGAATACAGCGGTATCTTGAATTCGTTGGCAATTCTTACGATTGCCTGTACCTGCTCGACACTGTCTGGTCCAACGGCGGCACAAGGTATCAATTCATTGGGCTGATCCTTGATATAGGAAAAATGGTCACGATAGGCATGAATATCCGCATCACTGGTGAAAACCCATTCATCGCCAACCACACTTTTCAGGCGCTCTATTGCTGCATCAAACTGTTGCTGACTGACATTAGGGGGTAACACGGCCATGGTTATTTCTCTTTATTAGGCTGTTATGTTGTTTATGCTGCTGATTTTCGCTATGCGGAAGGCTGAAAAGCGTTCAGGAGAGTTCCTCGGCAATTTGCCTTGGCACAATGATCCAGGAAATTAATTCCACACCTTCCTGAGTTGACGAAGTTTCATTTTGGGGAATTTCTGCTCTGTAGATAAGCCGCATACCATAATCCGGTGCCAGTGTTTCCAGAACAAACAGTGCATCTTTGCCCGTGACACCGGCTAATGACATCGGCTTTTGTTTCCATTGTCTGGAGTATTGCTTAATCCACAAATCGGTAAGGTCTCCGCTAATTTCAGCGATAGGCACACCCTGCGCTTTAAGCGAAGCGGCCGTTGCAACAGATTCTTCATAACGCAGGTCAGAGACAAAACTTTCAAGCTCGAAAGAATGCCCCTCTGGCGTAGCAACCGCCATATTTAATGAACTAAGACCAGTCAGCGGTAGTGCCGTAAAAGAAAGTCCGCACTTTATAAATTGTCTGCGATTGGTCATCTATCACCTTTTGTAGATTAGTCGATTAAATGTTATTACTCGAAGTTATCAAAGCGTCTCAAATAATTATATTTTTCATTTAATTTTTGGTGTGAAATTGATTCTAGTTTATTACACAATTTAGTCAATAATAGGCTTCTCTATCAAATAGCCTGCTGAAGAAGGCGTCTTGCTAGCTTGTGGGAAATATCATCTGCGGCGCTATCGCGCCTGTCGAACCCTATATCTTCGAAAAGATACATCAATTCTCACCTTCCAAGTTTACTTTGATGCTTACAGGTAGCCCTTTGAGGATAATTGGTTCTCACCTGAATCTGTCTCCGCCAGAATGCAATGGGATGCCCTTGGGCTTCCTGCCTGGAGTTCTATTTCATACCCCCACGATTAAATACCTGCCCTTACTATTGTCTACTCTGCGAGAATTACCCAAAACGCAGGTTAGGTGATCTGAATGTGATTCTATGCGTATATAAGTGTTGGTAATTTAATGAAGTTAAGGAATCAATAATGGCATATACAATCGAGAAATCTTTGGGAAAGACCGAAACTAGTCTGGCACTGTTAAAAGTGATGGCTGAGAATAGTTTTGATTCTATTCTGATCACTGATGCCACTGCTAAGGGAAAAATAATTTACGCTAATAAAGCATTTCGGATGCTCACTGGTCATAATCCTTCAGAAGTAATAGGTAAAACACCTAGAATCCTTCAGGGTAAAGGGACCGATAAAAAAGTTATAGATCGTTTAGCTGTAGCGCTAAAGTCCGGCAAGAAATTTGAAGGAAAGGCGATTAATTATAAAAAGGATGGGACACCTTTTATTATGTTCTGGCGGGTACTTCCAATCAAAGTTGGCAAAAATATTGAAGCCTGGATAGCTATCCAAAGAGCGGGGTCGTCGACCATCTAACGGCTTCGGCATCATTCTTTGGCACACCATTGCCAGTGCCATACATATAGGCAAGATTGAACTGAGCTTCAGCATCACCCTGTTCAGCCAGTGCTTTGGTTTCTTCAAAGTCAGGCTGAGCAAAGATCAGTGCAGGAAGGATCAGCTATAGAAGGATTGGCAGAAGCTGTAACAATACCGAGAGGCAAGCGCCCTACCCCCATCCTTTCACTTGTACGGACACCCCGGAATACGTAGACAAGCATCTACAATCATTAAAATTGAAGTGAGTGGTGAGAAACTATGAGGATTTGCTACAAATGCCTGCTACAAAACGTAGGTCAGGCACTGCTTTAACATATTGATTTATATGTATTTTATTTTTATGGCGGAGAGAGAGGGATTCGAACCCTCGATAAGTGTTAACCTATACGCCCTTAGCAGGGGCGCGCCTTCAGCCACTCGGCCATCTCTCCAATTCTTCTATATTGGAGAGGAACCTTCAGCGCTTTAGAAACACTTCTGTCACCTGCCCAACCAGCGCGCAATCATATCATAAGCTTGCAGGATTGGTGGAGTCTGTAGGGGTGAAAAAAACAAATTATTTTTCTTAAATATTAATCTTCAATCAGCACCATTTTGGCTAATAACTACCTTCAATTGCTTATTTAGCTATTTCCTATGCTGTCGTTATCAGAACCCCCGCTTTCGCCTTCTTTTTTGATTCTGTCATAAATCTCTTCTCTGTGAACAGCGACGTCTTTAGGTGCATTCACACCTATGCGTACTTGATTTCCCTTCACGCCCAAAACGGTCACAGTGACTTCGTCACCTACCATTAATGTTTCACCTACCCGGCGAGTCAAAATCAACATTACTAAATCCTCTTCGTAGACCTATGGTCAAGCAAATCAAAACACCAACAACCTGAGCATCTTTGCTTGCAAACTAATTAATTGAAGTCTCAATTACGCTAACAAACCAAACGCGGAATGCCAGCATGGAAGAAACTCCATCCACGGCTTTACTGCACAAAACTGCAATTAAGCAGGCGGTTTTTCCAACTCAAATGCAACATGTAAAGCCCTTACTGCCAGCTCGAGGAACTTCTCCTCAATGACTACAGAGACTTTAATTTCTGATGTTGTGATTAGCTGAATATTTATCGCTTCCTTGGACAATGTTTCAAACATACGGCTGGCAATACCGGCATGTGAGCGCATTCCAACGCCTACCAGTGAAACTTTTGCCACCTTATCATCAACCCTAATACCCTTGGCGCCCATGTCATTCGCAGTTTTTTCCAGAATTTTCGCTGCAGCTTCTGCATCTTTTTTCTGAACTGTGAAGGTAATATCGTTGGTCTGATCCGCACCAATATTCTGAACAATAACATCTACTTCTATGTTCGCATCGCTGATCGGGCCAAACACCTTGAAAGCCATACCGGGGACATCCGGTACACCTATCACGCTTAACTTGGCCTCGTCCCTGGTGAACGCAATGCCAGAAATTAAAGGCATCTCCATCATTAATTCTTCCTCTGAGACAATTAATGTACCTGGACCATCTTCAAACGAAGATAAAACACGCAACGGTACATTGTATTTTCCGGCGAATTCCACAGAACGAATCTGCAGCACTTTTGCGCCTAAACTGGCCATCTCCAACATTTCTTCAAATGTGATTTTGTCCAGTCGTCTGGCATTTTCAACTACGCGGGGATCGGTTGTGTAGACACCATCAACATCGGTGTAGATCTGGCATTCATCAGCTTTTAAAGCTGCGGCAAGCGCAACTGCTGTGGTATCCGAACCACCTCTCCCTAATGTAGTAATTTCTCCGTTTTCATCAACTCCCTGAAATCCAGCAACAACGACCACTGTGCCCTGATCCAGGTCATGGCGGATTTTTTCACTGTCAATTTCCTTAATCCTGGCTTTCATGTGCGTATTATCAGTGAGTATCCTCACTTGAGCACCAGTATAAGAGCGAGCCGGACAAGCCATTTCCTGTAAGGCCATACTCAACAGGGCGATAGTTGTTTGCTCACCGGTGGAAAGCAACATGTCCATCTCCCGAGGAGATGGCTGTTTTTGAAGTTCGTATGCCATAGCTGTCAGGTTATTGGTGACACCGCTCATGGCGGATAACACAACGACAACCTGGTCGCCCCGGCTTCTGAAGGCCGCGACCTTTTCGGCAACAGCCTTGATTCTTTCGATGGAACCCACTGAAGTTCCACCATATTTCTGAACTATTAGCATTATCCTGACAGTATCCGATAGATTTGTAATTATGTAATTTGTAAATAAATGTAAACTTTTTTTGCAATACCTATTGCAGAAATGAAATTCTACAGAATTGATATAAGATATTGTTTTGCATAGAGTATTGCTTCAGGAAGCTGGTCCGGAGAATTTCCCCCAGCCATGGCCATATCAGGCCTGCCGCCGCCTTTTCCACCCACTTTTTGCGCTATTTCCTTAACCAGCTCACCTGCTTTGACTCTGTCTGTTAAATCTTTGGTCACTCCGGCAACGAGACTGACCTTGTCACCATCAACCGTTGCCAGTAAAACTATTGCTGTGCCCAGTTTATTCTTCAACTGATCAGTCGTATCGCGCAGAGATTTACTGTCAAGCCCTTCGACAATTGCGACCAGTACTTTAACGCCGTTAATCTCTTCAGCCTGTGCAGCCAGGTCTGTGCCTGCAGAACTCGCCAGTTTTGCTTTCAACTGGGATAATTCTTTTTCAAGCTGCTTGTTAGCATGATTTAACTGCTCAACGCGTTCCACTACAGTGTCCTGACTCGACTTAAGCACTGCGGCTATCTGCTTCAGAGAGTCTTCATTATCCTGAACCAGAGCTACTGCAGTATTACCGGTAACTGCTTCAATACGACGAACGCCTGCTGCAATACCCGATTCCTGAATAATTTTGAAAAGGCCTATATCGCCGGTACGAGTTACATGGGTTCCACCACATAACTCTATGGAAAACTCAGTGCCGTCATCAGTCACTGAGCCCATACTAATTACTCTGACTTGATCACCATATTTCTCACCAAATAAGGCCATTGCTCCTTTCTGCTTGGCCTCATCCATAGACATAACGGCCTTGCTCACTTCCGCGTTTTCGAGAATCTGCTGATTCACCAGGACTTCAATCTTTTTCAGCTCTGCTTGACTAACAGCCTTATTATGAGAGAAATCAAAACGCAGGTATTTCGGATTAACCAGGGAACCCTTCTGTTGTACGTGATCTCCCAAAGTCTGCCGCAATGCCTCATGCATCAAATGTGTGGCAGAATGGTTCAACACTGTTGGCTGACGCAAAGTGTTATCCACGCAACAGGACAATTTATCCCCACTATTGAGCACACCGCTTTCAATACTGCCTATATGCAAAAATTGATCGCCCTGCTTTTGCGTATCGCGAACGTTAAAACGTACCTGTTTATTCAGCAGTGTGCCGCAATCGCCCACCTGTCCACCTGATTCGGCATAAAAAGGCGTGCTGTTCAGCAGCACGATGCCACTTTCGCCATCCTCAAGCTTATCCACTGCTTTGCCGTCTTTGAAAAGAGCAACAACATTGGCTTCGGCCTGAAGATCGTCATAACCGGTAAAACTGGTGCCATTTTCCAGGCGAATATCCAGCGTTGCGGTGGTTTCAAAATGGCTGGCTGAGCGTGCCTGGGCTTTTTGCTTGCCCATTTCTGCGTCAAATTCTTCCAGGTCAAGGCTAAGCCCCCTTTCACGGGCAATATCTCCAGTCAGGTCAACGGGGAAACCATAGGTGTCGTAAAGCTTGAATACCGTGTCACCAGGAATAATATCCCCTTGTAGATCCGCAATAACTTTTTCAAGGATTGCCAGACCATTGTCCAGAGTGCGTGAAAACTGCTGATCTTCTGCCAATAAGGCCTCTTCAACACGTGCCTGACTGGCCTTGAGTTCAGGATAAGCTTCACCCATTTCTGCGGCTAACGGCGCAACCAGTTTGTGAAAGAAGGGCTCATTCATCCCTAGCTTGTGACCATGGCGCACAGCCCTGCGGATGATTCGGCGCAATACATACCCCCGCCCCTCATTCGCCGGAAGAACACCGTCTACGATAAGAAATGCGCAAGAGCGAATGTGGTCAGCAATAACATTGAGTGAGTTACTACCGGTATCTTTGGTTCCGGTTATAGAGATAGCTTCACGGATAATGTTTTGAAACAGATCTATCTCATAATTACTGTGAACTTTTTGCATGACTGCAGCAATACGCTCAAGTCCCATGCCGGTATCAACGGAGGGCTTGGGTAGGGCTGTCATGCTGCCATCGGCAGCCCGGTTGAACTGCATAAACACCAGATTCCAGATTTCAATATAGCGATCGCCGTCTTCATCGGGGCTACCCGGCGGGCCGCCTGGAATATCTTCACCGTGATCGTAAAATATTTCAGTACAAGGACCACAAGGTCCGGTATCACCCATAGACCAGAAATTGTCTTTTTCACCCAGTCGTGAAAAACGCGAGGGATCCACCCCCACTTCTTTCAACCAGAGTTCAGCGGCTTCATCATCATCTTCAAAAACAGTGACCCAAAGCTTTTCTTCAGGCAAACCCAGTTCTTTGGTCAAAAAATTCCAGGCAAACTGTATAGCTTCGCGTTTGAAATACTCACCAAAACTGAAGTTTCCCAGCATTTCAAAAAAGGTGTGATGGCGGGCGGTATATCCAACATTCTCCAGATCATTGTGTTTCCCCCCCGCACGCACGCAGCGCTGGGACGAAGTGGCTCTGTTATTGGCACGTTTTTCCTGGCCCAGGAATACATCCTTGAACTGCACCATGCCTGCATTAGTGAACAGCAAGGTTGGATCATTGCCGGGCACCAGTGAGCTGCTGGGAACAACATCGTGTCCCTGCTCCTTGAAATATTCCAGAAATGCCTGTCGAATTTCTGCACTTTTCATGTCAATTCATTTCCAAACCTAAGATACCGGGATTGTTGAGAAAACCTGCCCAGAACTTGCCCAGGTAGGGGTCAACAAACTTGACCTACAGGGGTCAATAAAAAGGCGCTGATTATATACCCTCCATGAGAAATTGCTATTATTTACCGGGAAATTCAACCATCTAGGTGATCAGGCTGCCTTTCTGAAATACGGCATTGGCTGCGAAAACTGGTATGCTATTTCCCGCTGAAACGAGCAACACGAGACTGTAATCAAACTGGAAACTAATGAAATCAAAAACTCTGCGACTTTTTTTAATCCTCACGGCCTGTTTATTTGTTTTACTCAATATTGTCGCCCTGCTTCAGGCCCATACCCTGGTAAACAATCCCTTAGCTGACAGGAAAGCGCTGGATAAGGACCCTGCCGATTTCAACCTCGTTTTTGACGATGTGCAGGTCACCACCAGTGACAATCTGGTGCTTAATGGCTGGTACATGGAATCGAGGAATTCTGCCCTTATCATCATGCAACATGGCTACAAATGGAACCGGGTTGGTCACCTTGAGGAAGCCGCCATGTTCGTCAAGGCGGGCTATGGTGTTTTGATCACCTCAGTCAGATCTCATGACATAAATCCTGGCGAAAAAATCACCTTTGGCACTGAAGAAATGAAGGACCTGGTGGCCTGGTCTAATTTTGCCAGAGCCGTTCCCGGGATTGATCAGGACAAAATAGGCATGCTCGGTGATTCACTGGGCGGCTCCATGGTGATCCAGTTCGCCGCTAAAAATGACATTATCAGCGCGGTGGTAGCCCACAGTGCTTTTTCCTCATTGCAGGACACTATTGAGACAAGTATCAAACACTACACCGGCTTACCTCCCTTCCCGTTTGCCCCACTGATTAAGTTCTGGGCGGAGTTGGACCTGGGCATCAGCATCGATGAAATCGATGCCAAACAATGGATTTCAGAAATCAGCCCACGACCGATACTACTCATACATAGTCTCGACGATGAAGTGATTTCGAGCGCAAGCGGACAACTGCTTTTTGATGCCGCCCTGGAACCCAAACAACTATGGCTTGAGAATGGTATTAATCATGCCGATTTTGACACCACAATGCCGGATGAGTTTGAACGTCGTGTAGTTGGCTTTTTCAATCAGCACTTTTTTGCCAAGCCGATAGCAAACCAGCCCTGATTATCATCAATAAAAAAAGCCCCGCGGTTTAGTGCAGGGCTTTTTGATCTTGCTATGCGGTTTTGAGTATTAGAACATTTTCCTCAAGGTTAATCCGTAGGTGCTTGGCTCGCGTGGATAGGCACTCAACTTGCCATCTTGCAGCGGTGTGTCAAACACGGTGCCAAACCAGGACTCATCATTGATATTTCTACCCCAAAGCATGGCTTCAAACCCGGATGACATACGCACTATCGCCCGTAAATTGAGGAAGTCTCGCCCAGCTTGTTTGGCAAAGGGGTCATTATTATTATGCATCAGCTTATCTGAATAACTGACATACTCAGCACCCAGTAATAATTCATTACCATTGCCCAACTGGAAGGTTTTGCTGGCATTCAGCGTAAAGTAATCATCTGCTACGCCACCAACACGGTCGCCACTACGATCACAAAAACCCTGCGTCTGTAACTGCGCCGCTTCAAGTGCATCTCCGGTATGGAAGATATTGGAAATCTGGCAGTTGCCTTTGGCAAAATCTTCAAAGCTGGCATCAGTGTGTGCATAAGTCATGAATAAGCTCACTGATTCTGTCGGGTTCCACCAGACCTCTGCTTCAATACCCTGCACATCTACTCGACCGGCATTTTGCAGGTTAAAGGCTGTACCAGTGAAGGTATTGGTCTGCAAATCTTCCACTTCCATACTATAGAAAGCCAAATTGACACGCAGGTTGTTATCGATGAAATCCTTCTTGATACCTACTTCAAAATTTTGGGTATCTTCGGAATTAAAAATAGTGTCAAAACCCAGTCCAATTCTGTCCGTGTTAGTACCACCTGATTTATAGCCGGTACCAAAGGATGCATAAATCAGGCTGGAATCATCGGGCCGCCAGGACAAGCCGATGTTACCGGTCACGCGGCTATCATCGAGCTCCGCATTAATATCCGGACGCGGACAAAAGCGTGCCGTTACGCTGCAGTTGGCCCAGCCCGGAACGAATAAAACATTCAGCGCAGGAAAGTAAGGGCTTGGATCCAGAGCGGCAATGGCCGGGTTGAACGTGTTACCAGTACCATCTCCGGGAGGAGCTCCGGCAAATGCTTTAGCCTGTTCGCCTGAGATACCCAAAGCGGCGGATATGGCTGCTACATTGACATCACCTGGACCCGGCGTTGGCACTGATTCAGAAAAACTACTGCTCATGTCCTTCTTCTCATCTGTATAACGCACCCCGATATTAATCTCCAGGTTATCAGTCAGGTCATAATCTATACGGCCAAAAATCGCATTGGCACGATGATCCTGTTTACTGAAGTCCTGTATGGTATTGCCAGGCACAATCGGTGTTGCAAACGACGTTCCAAAACTCTGGCCATAAGCCGCATTAATAAAGCCCAGTAACTGTGGCGGCGTTCCCAACAGTGCACCCAGTACATCCGGTGATGCTGCTACAACATAACTGGGCAGGAAATCGCCGAGAAAAAGAAAGTCACTGCTTTCCAGTTCCTGCTTGTAAAAATACACCCCGGTTACATAACGCAGTCTTTCTTCCTGATCACTGGATATTCTGAATTCCTGTGACCACATGCTCTGGTCTGCATCCTGCAGTCGGTTGGCAAGATCGACATTGGAAAAATCTGCATCAATGGAATCGCGGATATCAAAACTGCGATAGGACGATATGGAAACAAAATCAAAATTATCGAAGCGGCGATTAATTTCAAGAGACAGACCGCTGTCCTCATTTTCTGATGATGGTAGTGAGTTCAGTGACAGACTGCCATTATCAAAACTGCCACTGGGATAGACTGCTCCCCCCAATGCAGAAAGGATGGCATCGGAGCCAAACACTGGCGCACCATTGTTTGTGCGACCGGAAGCAACCAGACTGTCCTTCAGTGTCAATGCCGCGCAACAAACTTCATCAATTTCGGAATAATCAATAATGGCTCTTATGGAAAGGTCATCAGAAGGCTCATATAAAAACTGCTGTCTAAAACCCCTTCTTGATCTGTCATTTATTTCACCACTGAGATTATCTACATTGATATAGCCATCACGCTCACTGGTAAATACGGTTGTTCTTGCTGCCAGTGTTTCACTCAGACTGAAGTTCATGCCCGCGCTGAAATTAATCATTGAATAATTTCCGGCTGTTACTTCGGCAAAGGCATTCTGCTCATGTGAAGGAGCCACTGTTCTGACCAATAAGGCACCCGAGGCCGAATTCTTGCCAAACAATGTTCCCTGGGGGCCACGCAAAATTTCTACGGCTTCCAGGTCAACCAACTGATTAAAAAGTGAGGCTTGTCTGGCGCGATAGACGCCATCGATGTAAAGCCCTACTGAGGATTCCAGGCCAAAGTTCTGCGCACCGGTACCAACACCTCGGATAGAGAAATTACCTGTTCCGGAACTCTGGTTTGTACCAACAGTCAGACTGGGCACACTCCACATCAGTTCCTGCACGTCCTTGATAGAATTATCTTCAAGGTAGGTGCCACTGATGGCGGAAACCGCCACAGGCACATCCTGTATATTTTCTTCCCGCAACTGTGCGGTGACGACGATTTCTTCGAGCAACTGGCTGTAAGCAGTTTGACTGAGCAGTAAAGCACTGGATGCTAAAATGGCCGAGCGTACTTTTGAGCCTCTACGCTTTGAAATAAATGATTGCATTATTACTCCCCGATTAATTTTCCCGATTACCAGTTGGTCAGTGCTCACAACCAGTTTTTTCGCTTAAAAACACATTAAGTTTATTTTTTAATGACACCTGCAGCTAACAGCAAGCTCTTAACTTGCTGATCTTACTCTTACTCTTACTCTTACTCTTACTCTTATTCGTAATTTAATTGTCAGACATTCTAATAGTGTTTTAGATAATTTGCATATTCCTCGGGCAACATGACGTATTGTGCCTGAAATTCATAGACATCAAAATCAAGCGGAATGCCCTGTAACAAGGAAATCACTCTTCGGTGAATTCCTGAATTTGCCCATTTTTTGATAGCAAAATGGCTATAGACCTGGTCTGTGGCACATGAGAAAAAACTATCGTTGAAATGACCAGCAAGGGCACGCAAAGAAACATACCAGGAATACCCCAGAT
>CAWUSW010000036.1:0-97525 GCA_963925675.1 uncultured Pseudomonadales bacterium | reverse complement strand
GAAATTTATTCATTTTTGTATAAATACACTTAATAAATGCTGTAAAAATATATAACATCAAGTTAATAGTACATGAGAATTATAGTCAACTCTTTACTAATAAAACGTCGCTATATATTTTGGGTTTAGAATCCTATGAAGCCCTACTTACAGGGCTTCTAGACAAATTGGTATCCCGTAGGGGAGTCGAACCCCTGTTGCCGAGATGAAAACCCGGTGTCCTAGGCCTCTAGACGAAGGGGACTAAAAGTATTGTTATGAATGGTGGAGCCAAGCGGGATCGAACCGCTGACCTCAACACTGCCAGTGTTGCGCTCTCCCAGCTGAGCTATGGCCCCGCTTTTCATTCATAACCAGCAAAATGCAGTATAGATTTCTTACATCTAATTCGGGTCTAAAGCCCCTCTAACATCGTCTTGCTGCTTCCTGCCTGACAGCACGCTGTATGGCAAAGACGCGCATTTTAGGCATGCCCCTCGGCTCTGTCAACAACATTAGGAAAACTAAGGGCTTGAAGCTAATTATTAATGCCTGAGAACAGGAAAAGTCCACTCAGGGAAAATAATTTCCTGTTTTTGCTTATAACTTGTGACTAGATACTGATCTTGCGAAACTCACTTTCCAGTTTCTTGGCCCCTTTCTTCGATACGCCGCCCAGCACATCTATAGCGTGACGCAGTCGTGCCCTAGTCATGTCTTTGCCAAGAACGGCCATTGAGTCGATTACCGAAGTCGACACTGAAGTTCCAGCAATAGCGATAAACACTGGAAAGAGAAAATCACGGACTTTGATTTCCATCGTGTCTGCCATGCCCATTAACAGCGTTTCCAGGCGGTCACGGTGCCATTCAGGCAGGGATTCAATCGCCCATGCGATAAATTGTAAAATTTTGACGCTGTCTTCCATGCTCAATTGTTTATGCTCGAAGTCAGTCTCGCTGATGACAGGCATGCCACTGACAAAAAAACCGGCGATGGGGGCCACATCAGAAAAGCGCTCAACCCTTTGTTTAATCAAGGGAATAATCTGATGCATTATTTCAGGCTTGAAGGCCCATTCCCCGAAGCGCTGAATAAACTCCTCATCTGAGAGTTTTTCTCTGAGATAACGTCCATTAAGCCAATCGAGCTTTTCCGTATCAAAGACAGGCCCCCCCAGGGAGACACGATTAATGTCGAAGTTATCTATCATTTCCTGAACGGAAAACATTTCTTCAGCACTTTCTTCCCGGCTTGATGTCGGCATGGTCCAGCCCATCATGCCAAGATAATTCACAACAGCTTCACTCAGGTAACCCATTTTCTGGTAGTAACCAATACTGGTCGGATTCTTGCGCTTACTGAGCTTACTCTTGTCAGCGTTGCGCAGAAGTGGCATATGAATCAGCACCGGGGCTTCCCAGCCAAAATATTCATACAACTTGAGATGTTTGGGTGCAGAAGTAATCCATTCTTCACCACGGATCACATGGGTGATCTGCATCAGGTGATCGTCGACCACATTGGCAAGGTGATAGGTCGGCAGGCCGTCGGATTTCATCAGTACCTGCATATCGATCTGATGCCAGTCTATTTCTATATCACCACGTAACATGTCTTTGACGATGCATTTACCATCGGCTGGCACCAGCATGCGAATCACATGGGGGAGCCTGGCATCGACTCTGCGCTGAACTTCTTCTTTGTCCATCGTCAGGCAATGGCCGTCGTAGCCGGGTTGGATTTTTTCTTCCTGCTGTTTGCGGCGTAAATCTGTGAGGCGTTCCTCTGTGCAGAAACAGGGAAAGGCATGACCATCATTGACCAGCTTGTCCACGTGCTCCTGGTAAATCTCACTGCGTTCACTTTGCCGATACGGACCAAAGTCACCCCCCTTATCCGGGCCTTCATCCCAGTCCAGATGTAACCAGCGCAGAGAATCGAGAATCTCCTGCTCGGACTGTTTGGTACTGCGCACCTGATCGGTATCTTCAATACGCAGGATGAATTTGCCTCCCATCTGTCGGGCAAAGCACATATTAAATAAAGCAATATAAGCGGTGCCTACATGAGGATCACCAGTGGGCGATGGCGCAATTCTTGTTCTGACTTCTGACATAGAGGGTTTCTTTTGTTTTTTTATGGGTAATTTGCCGGATGGCGACCTTATTCGACCTGCAGCTTTAGCTTTGAAAGGTACCATTAAACAAGAAAGAGATTATACGCAGATTACAAAGTGCGCGCATCAGCAGAGACTCCCTTGTACCTTGTACCTTGTACCTTGTACCTTATTCTTCACTCACGGACTTACGGAAATTTTTCACCAACCCGCGTTTGGTTTTGCTGTCAAGACGCCTTTTCACAGAGGACCGTTTTGGCTTGGTAGGAATACGTTTTTTTGGTACGACCATGGCTTGCTTGATCATAGTCCTCAGTCGTTCCAGCGCATCTTCCTTGTTACGCAGTTGACTACGCTCTTCTTTTGCCTTGATGACCAGCACGCCATCCTTGCTGATGCGACTGTCAGGCATGCGTAACAATCTTTGTTTAACCGCCCGGGGCAGTGAAGAATTATTGATATCAAAGCGCAACTGAATGGCAGTATTGACCTTGTTGACATTCTGTCCGCCCGGACCCTGGGCCAGAGTGGCGTTGTATTCCACTTCATGGTCCTGGAGATGAATATGTGAGGCAATGTAAATCATTAAAACTAGTCGCAAGTTACAAGTCGCAAGTCGCAGGGAAATCCTTTGTCCCTGCTCCTTATTGCTTGCCCTTTAGATATTTTCCTCGATAAAACGTTTTAACTGGGGAGCCAGCAAGTCATCTTGTAAACCCAGGTAGAGCGCTACCGACAAATGATTCTGCCCTAGCATGTGCACATACCAGGGCAGTTCACCATGTTTACCCAGCCAGGCATTTAGAAATTGCAGCGTCTGGGCTTGAAACTTGGCGGGATCATGTTCTGCCATGGTGACCAGCAAGGGGATATTGGTATCGAGCAAGCCATCAATAGATGAACGTGCGTAATAGGTGGATTCATCTTCACCCAGGTAGGCCAGCTCCATCAACGTGGTCGGCATGGCGACAAAGTCATATACTGCCGAAAGCAGGATAGCCCCGGCCAACCCATGACCTTGTTCACCATAAAATGATCCGTGCGCAATATAGCCAGCAGCATGAGCACCCCCTGCCGATTGCCCCATAAGGAATATCTTGTCCGCATCCAGCCCATAATCCTGACCCTTGTCTTTAATAAATTCCACCGCACCACGAATATCTTCTATGCCTGCTGGCCAGGGGTGATCCGGTGCCAGGCGATAAGTCATGTTCACGCCGGCAAAGCCATTGTTAGCAGCCCAGGCGCCAATATTGGAATAAAACGGACTACCCTCGGCATGTTTGTCGCCGCCAATAAAACCACCGCCATGGACAAACAAAAGCACGGGGTTTAACGAGCCTGAATGTTCAGCAGTAAACACATCCAGGCGATGCCGTTCATTTTCGCCATACTGCAGATCACGGGTGACTGCCACACCCGCCAACATATTCTCACCAATCATCGGCGCGATTAGTTCACTGGTTGCCGTCAATGCCTCAAGACTGATCTCCCGGCCAAGAGCTTTTATTTGAGCTGCATAATCTGTAAAACTCATCATTTTTATTCTCTTCCTGCCAAGGTCTGTAAAGCTTCGCCATCAACCCGATACATATGCCAATCTGACATCTCGCGCGCACCCAGCGCCTTGTAAAACTCTATTGCTGGTGTATTCCAGTCAAGCACACTCCATTCAAAACGACCGCAATTATTTTCTACAGCGATATTGGCAATATGAATCAGTAATGCTTTTCCTGCCCCTTTACCACGATGTGCGGGGGGCACATATAGATCTTCGAGGTAGATGCCATATTTCCCTAACCAGGTTGAGTAATTATAAAAATATATGGCAAAGCCAATTGCTTCATCATCAATTTCACAGATCAGACAAAAGGCTTTTGCATCGGGCCCAAACAAAGTGGCCACTATCATCGCCTCGCTGGCTTCTACTTCTTGGGCCAGCTTTTCATAGATCGCCAATTCATTAATAAAGTGAAGAATCCGGGCGCTGTCTTCTGGTCTTGCTTCGCGAACTGCTGGTGTTGTCATAAAGATAATCTAAACACATACAATGCTGTCAATCAGTTAAAGGTTTTTCTTCCATCAAGCCAAAAAGATTGTTATCAGGATCACGGATAAAGCCAATCCATAATTCGTGGTCATCCATTTTTGCTGCCATATGTGGCGGACGTTCAATATCTACCTGCAGAGCTTTCAATTCTTCAAACACGGCTTCTATTTCAGTTATACGGTAATAGACCGCAGAAGTGTTATGGTCGCACTCTTCGCCCTGCAGTGTCGTTAGCATCAGGCGCACTCCACCACAGTTAAAAAAGGCCAGCCCCGGTGGCACCTGAAATAATAATTCCAGCTTCAGAATCTTCTCGTAGAAATAAATGGCTTTTTCAAGATCGGATATGGCAATGGCAATCTGACCAATGCCTTCAATATTCATACGATCTGACATATCACCCTCCTATACTGGGGTCATCGCCTCTCGTCAGATGGCGGCCTTGCAGGCCTTATCTGACCTACACATCTTTCCACTTTTATCTTTTATCTTTTGTCTTGCCTCTTACCTCTTGCATCCGCCTCACTGCCAGGCAAGCTTTTCATGCAGGCTAACCACATCACCGACTATTATCAAGGTAGGTGCCCTTACCTCTTGCCGAGCAATAATGTCGGGCATTGTTGCAAGGGTACCGATATATACTTTTTGTGACGGCGTGGTGCCCTGCTGGATAAGCGCGACGGCTTTATCTTCTGGCATACCATGTTTGATGAGTTCCTGACAAATAATCGGCAAGCTGACCAGACCCATATAAAACACCAGAGTCTGCTGACCATCTTCTGCCAGGGACTTCCAGTTAAGGTCGCAGGTATCATTTTTTAAATGCCCCGTAACAAAGCGCACTGACTGAGAGTGATCACGATGAGTCAAGGGTATGCCAGCATAAGAGGCACAACCTGACGCAGCGGTAATACCAGGTACTACCTGAAATGGTATGCCTGCTGCAGCCAATTCCTCAATTTCTTCTCCACCGCGCCCAAAGATAAATGGATCGCCGCCTTTGAGGCGCAATACACGCTTACCCTCTTTCGCCAGTCTTACCAATAGTTGACTAATATCCTGTTGTGGCATGGTGTGATTTTGACGTTGTTTGCCGACATGAATTTTTTCCGCATCCTGGCGCGTCATATTAAGAATTTCTTGCGACACCAGACGATCAAACAATACTACGTCAGCCTGTTGCATCAATCGTAGTGCGCGGAAGGTGAGCAAATCAGGATCGCCGGGGCCAGCACCAACCAGATAGACTTCGCCATTACTAACAATGTTGTCCGCACTCTCCAGGGCCTTTTCCATAAGCCGTCTTGCCTGACCTTCCTTACCACCTACCATTTGTTCAGCGACAGGTCCGTCGAGAATTTTTTCCCAGAAGCGCATGCGCTGACTCATCAGCGGAATTCTCTGTTTTACCTTCTCCCGGTATTCACCCAAAAGCGAAGCCAGCTTGCCATAACCTGAAGGAATGAATGTTTCCAGACGTGAACGCAAAAGACGCGCCAGCATCGGCGAATGCCCGCTACTGGAAACGGCAACCACTACGGGTGAACGATCCACGATAGAAGGAAAAATAAAATTACAAAGGGAGGGATTGTCGACGACGTTAACAGGCAAATTACGTTTGCTGGCATGTTTATACACCTGATGATTGACCTGCTCATCATCAGTCGCGGCGATCACCAGTTTAACGCCATCAAGGTCTGTCTTTTCATAGGCACGCTGAAAAATTTCGTGCTCACCTTCCTGCAGCATTTCAGCCAAAGGCAGATCAACATCCTGCGCCACAAGACGGATATTTGCCCCGGCTCTTAACAACATGGCAATCTTGCGAGTTGCCACCTGCCCGCCACCAACTACCAGAGTCTTTTGACCCTGGATGCGCATAAATATAGGCAGGTAATCCATCAGTATCCCTTATATATAAATCAGGGATTAAGGATGGCTGTCGCTCCACCCATATAGGACTGTAAGGCATCGGGCACATTGATACTGCCATCTGCATTCTGATAATTTTCCAGTACCGCAATCAAGGTCCGCCCTACTGCCAGACCAGATCCATTAATAGTGTTTATCAATTCCGGTTTGCCGGTTTCCGGATTACGCCAGCGCGCCTGCATACGACGGGCCTGGAAATCACCAAAATTACTGCATGACGAAATTTCTCGGTAAGCGTCCTGTGCAGGCAACCAGACTTCCAGATCATAGGTAAGCTCTGCAGAAAAACCAAGATCACCACCACATAAAATTACAGTACGATAAGGCAGATTGAGCTTCTGCAAAATGGCTTCCGCGTGAGCAGTCAGCGCTTCATGAGCACCCTTTGCCTGTTCAGGTTTCACCAGCTGCACCAGTTCTACTTTTTCAAACTGATGTTGACGGATCATGCCGCGCGTATCTTTACCGTAACTTCCGGCTTCACTGCGAAAACACGGGGTGTGACAGGCAAACTTCAGTGGCAGTGTTTTGGCATCGACAATTTCGTCACGCACAAAATTAGTCACCGGCACTTCAGCGGTAGGAATCAGGTAGAAGCCACGCTCGTCAGTCAGCTTGAACAGGTCTTCTTCAAACTTGGGCAACTGACCCGTGCCGTAGGCTGACTCGGCATTCACTACATTGGGCACATTGACTTCGGTATACCCGTGCTCTGTCGTATGTGTATCAAGCATGAACTGCACCAGAGCCCGATGCAGCCTTGCTATCTCACCTTTCATCACCACAAAACGCGAACCGGTAATTTTGACCGCAGTTTCAAAATCCAGGCCGCCGCTGTCTTCACCCAGCGCCACATGATCCTTAGGCTCAAAATCAAATTGGCGTGGTTCACCCCAACGACGAATTTCCTTGTTGTCTTCTTCACTGGTACCGTCTGGCACTTGGTCCGAGGGAATATTCGGGATACCGTGCAGCAGACCATCAAACTCTTCGGTGAGTGCATCCAGCGCCTGCTTGCGCTCATCAAGCTTGCCCTTCAGGTTATCAACTTCCGCTAACAAGGGCGCAATATCTTCCCCGTCAGCTTTCGCCTTGCCAATATTTTTTGAGCGCGTATTACGCTCATTCTGCAGGTTCTCAGTGTCGACCTGCAGAGTCTTGCGCTGCTCTTCAAGCTCTTTGACCTTTTCAACATCCAGGGTATAGCCCTTCTTTTGCAAAAGGCCGGCTACAGTTTCGGGTTCCGTGCGAACCCACTTCGGATCTAGCATTTGAATTCCAGTGTGTTATTTCAGATTAAAATTTATTTAAGACTGCCAATTTATTAGCCTATCACTGCGTTTTAAAAAAACACTCTAGAGAAGGTCAGTCCCAGCCAGGCGGCAATTATACAGACCAAGACGCTACTCAGCACATAGGTAATTGCACTGCCGATTTGTCCTTGCTCAAGCAAACCGATGGTATCCATGGAAAAGGTAGAAAAGGTAGTGAAGGCGCCGAGGAAACCAACCGTGATCAAACCACGCCATTCCGGCCCGATTTCCGTTCGTTCGGTAATCAATACAAAGGCGATGCCAATCAAAAAGGAGCCCACGATATTTACAGTCAGGGTGGCAAAGGGAAATTTGCTTTCACTGGCTTTGACAAAAGCGTTATAGACCCAGTATCGGGACATGGCGCCAAGTGCTCCACCGCATGCTACTGCCAGATAGGTCATCAAAATATCCTGTTGCACCCTTATAGTTATTATTTACCCTTACTTTTCTTAAAGGTCAAAAGCGCACCTACATAGTTTAAAGAATCTTTTGCAGGGCGGAAAAGCGTAGCGTCATCCGCCATGGTAGCCGCAGGCTGTCTGACATTTGAGTATGCATCTTTGTCGGATGACGATCCTGTTTATCAACAGGATCTGTTCCGACCGACATTGATACCCGCAAACCTTGTAAGGGGAATTACCATCCCTCATGAAACCCTAGCTGTATCTCTTGTCTTCACTGGCCTCATCAAGGCTTCGAAAATACTGCAGCTTTTCGCGTATTTTATCCTCAAGTCCGCGCTCAGTGGGAAAATAATAATGGCTGTCTTTTAACTGCTCCGGAAAATAGTTCTCTCCTGCCGCATAGGCACCGGGCTCATCGTGGGCATAGCGATACTCTTTGCCATAATCCAGATCTTTCATCAAATCCGTAGGCGCATTACGCACATGTAATGGCACATCATATGCCGGCGTAGCTTTCACTTCTGCCATGGCCTGATTAAAGGCGGTATATACAGCGTTGCTTTTCGGCGCACACGCCAGGTAGACAAGTGCCTGGGCAATAGCCAGCTCTCCCTCCGGGCTGCCAAGACGATGTTGCACATCCCAGGCATTCAGGGCCAGTTGCAGAGCACGGGGGTCAGCAATTCCTATGTCCTCACTGGCCATACGTACTACTCTGCGCGCAATATAGAGCGGGTCACAACCACCATCCAACATGCGACAAAGCCAGTACAGGGCACCGTCTGGTGCCGAGCCCCTTACCGCCTTGTGCAGCACCGAGATTTGTTCATAGAAAGAATCACCGCCCTTGTCAAAGCGTTTGCTGTTCCCCTGCAATAGCTGTGCAAGGGAGTCTTCAGACAGCACACGTCTACCCTGCGCATCTTCTTCAAATAAATCCTGCGCCACTTCCAGCAGGTTGAGCACCCGCCGCGCATCGCCATCGGCGGCACTGGCGATCAGCGCTTTCTGCTGCTTCGACAAGGCTATCTTGAGCTTACCGAGACCTTTATTCTCATCGTTTAGAGCCGCATCCAGTATTTCCAGAAGAGCCTCATCTGTGAGACTTTTCAGCACATAAACTCGGGCCCGCGATAACAGCGCATTATTCAGCTCAAAGGACGGGTTTTCCGTCGTAGCTCCGATAAAAGTGACAGTACCCTCCTCGATGTGCGGAAGAAAAGCATCCTGCTGACTTTTATTGAAACGGTGTACTTCATCCACAAAAAGGATAGTGCGGCGCCCGCGCATGTCACGTTCCTGTTTGGCACGTTCGATAGCTTCGCGGATTTCCTTTACGCCACTGAGCACGGCAGATAGCGACTCAAGATGGGCATCACAGGCACTGGCAATAATGCGCGCCAGGGTGGTTTTCCCGGTACCTGGCGGCCCCCACAGAATCATCGAGTGGGCAATGCCGGAAGACACTGCTTCATAAAGAGGCTTACCCGGCGAAATGATGTGATCCTGACCAGCGAAATCATCAAGGGTCTGCGGGCGCATAGCTGCTGCCAACGGCTGGTAGTTATCTTGTTGCTGAAACAGGGAAAGGCTCAAGGCGACTAGAGGCTCGTATTATCGAGCACTTCCACACCCTCGGGCACCTGGAAGATAAACACAGCAGGATCAATAGACTCATTGACGCGCATGGTATTGAAAGTAAGGCTGGTTTTTTGCCCCAGAGAGTCCTCGAACTGCATTTCAGTTAAGGTTTCACCAGAAAAGGACAGACTCAGGCGCTCAAATAAACTGTCAGGCGCTTTGGGCTTCAGAATAAAGCGGGTATTTGCGCTGACTAAATCACTGATGGAAGAAACCGTATAAGACTCAGCAATTGCTCTTGCATCACCATTGAGTAACAACACCGGGGTACGGCTGATATCGTTGCTGAAGGGATCGATACTGACCTGCTCGAGATCCTGCTCAAAGCGCCAGATACGCTCACCATCTGTAAGCAGTAATTCCTGATAGGGCGAAAGGATTTCCCAGGAAAAGTGATCGGGCTTTTCCAATACCAGGCGCGCCTGGAACTCCTGTATTTCACGCCCATCCTGATCAAGAGTGAGCTGTTCAACATCAGCCTGCAGGGTTCGGGTTTCCTGCAATAGCGCAGCCAGCGACTCAGCCGCTTCCAGATCAGCAGCATTATTCGGGATCTGGGCAAAAGACGCCATGGATAACAGCGACGGCAGCATAAGCAAAGTCCACAATGTTGCGCATTTAGAGCGAGTTCTTATGTGCCCTACGGATGTCATAGTGGTCAAACCCGGCCCTTTTTAAGATGATTATTTACTTTAATTAAGATTTATAAGAGGTTAATTTTAAAATTAATCTCTTGGCGGAGGTGGTGCTATCACTTCGCGCGCGCCATTGCTCCCCATTTCCGTAACAACCCCAGCCATTTCCATGGCTTCGATCATCCGGGCAGCCCTGTTATACCCTATTCTGAGCTTGCGTTGAACAGCAGAGATGGAAGCTTTTCTGGACTCACAAACAAAGCGGACGGCCTCATCATAGAGCGCATCATCCTCCTCAGAGTTCCCGCTACCATCGCCATTATCTGAAGAAAGTCCGGGAACGCCATCCCCGGAGGAGTCGGAAGTAATACTTTCGATATAATGAGGCTCTCCACGCTGCTTCCAGGCGGCAACGACCCGATGCACCTCATCGTCAGAAACAAAGGCGCCATGGACACGTCTTGGCATCCCCTCTCCAGGCGGCAGAAACAGCATGTCACCATGACCTAGCAGCTGTTCTGCGCCACCTTCACCAAGGATAGTGCGTGAATCCACTTTACTCTGCACCATAAAAGACAGGCGTGTAGGAATATTGGCTTTAATGAGGCCGGTCAGCACATCCACTGAAGGACGTTGGGTGGCCAGAATCAGATGAATCCCTGCTGCCCTGGCCTTCTGAGCTATACGGGCAATCAGTTCTTCCACCTTCTTGCCTACGACCATCATCATATCGGCCAGCTCATCGACAATCACCACGATTTGCGGCAATTCCTGCAGATCTTCGGGCACTTGATCCTCTTCCGGCACATCTACCAGCGGATCGGGTTTCCAGAGCGGATCCTTAATGGGCTCACCGGCAGCAACAGCATCCGTCACTTTCTTGTTGAAGCTGGCCAGATTTCTGACGCCCATGGCGGACATCAATTTATAGCGCCGCTCCATTTCTGCAACACACCAGCGCAGGCCATTGGCAGCATCTTTCATGTCGGTAATCACCGGTGTCAGCAAATGCGGAATTCCGTCATAGACAGAAAGCTCCAGCATCTTGGGATCTATCATCAACAAGCGCACTTCCTTCGGACTGGATTTGAACAAAATGCTGAGAATCATGGCGTTAACGCCTACGGATTTACCGGAGCCGGTTGTACCAGCGACCAGCAAGTGCGGCATCTTGGCCAAATCCACCACTACCGGGTTGCCACCAATATCATGACCCAGAGCGACACTGATCGGTGATTTTGCATTATCAAATTCTGGCGTGGACAAGACCTGCCCCAACTGGATAAGTTCCTTGGTCTCGTTGGGGATCTCAATACCAATCACTGTTTTCCCTGAAATCACTTCCACTACACGCACACTGGTCACCGCAAGTGAGCGCGCCAGATCTTTAACCAGATTGGTAATACGGCTTACTTTCACCCCTGGTGCCGGCTGCACCTCAAAACGCGTGATGATCGGACCTGGATTAATGGCTTCCACGTCTATATCAATGCCAAAATCCTTCAGCTTGATTTCCAGCAATTTAGACATGGCTTCCAGGGCTTCCTTGGAATATCCCACCTGCTGATTATCATTCCATTCATCCAGCAAGGAGATAGGAGGAAGCTCTCCGACAGAGGCTGTATCAAATAATTTCCCCTGCTTTTCTTTCTGAACGCGCTTGCTCGGCTGTTTTGGAGCCTGGCGTACCGGTGCTATTTCAATAGGTTTACGGGTTTTGTCTTTTTCTATGAAATGATCCAGAGCTTCTTTACGCTTGCTAATGGCGCGCTGTGTTTCTGCCTGTTCACGTCGATTTTCTTTCCATTGCTGTAAACGCTCAACAAATGTCTGCCAGGCCAGAATGCAATATTTACCGGTGTTATCCACCAATGCCAGCCACGACATACCCGTCGCAAGAGTGATACCGAGAATCAACATGGTGAGAAATATCAGTGTGCTGCCGGTAAGATCAAACGATGGCAAGGCCACAGCAGCAATACCATCGCCCATCAAACCACCAGCAGAATTGTAAAGTACGGTGCGAAAATGCATTGTTGCGAGCGTGGCAGCACCTAGCAGGGTCAGGATTACACCGACACCCCGCAACAGAATCACTTCCCAGGAAAAAGGTCTGGCTTCCTTACGGTGACGAAAGATAACCAGGGCGCGATAGACCAGCAGCAAGGGGAACAGATAGGCAAGGTAACCAAAAAGCAGAAGCAGAACATCAGATAACCAGGCACCCGTGCGCCCTACACTGTTAATGATATTGTTAGCATCTCCAGTCCTGCTCCAGCCTGGATCAAGAGGAGAATAGGAGCTTATAGCCAGGAATAAATACAATCCCAGTGCCAGAAACAGAATCATCAGCCCTTCCTTCAGAAACAATGCCTTCAAGGTGACGGCATGCTCCTCGTCGACGGGCAATTTGGCGCTTTTTTTCTTCACAGCTTTTTTAGTCAAAATATTATTTTACTTAAACCTTCTCTGATCTGACTTTACGCAGTGCACAACGCGAATTGCTGAACGAGGGAAGAGCCAGTAAGCGCTGCTTATACTTAATTCAGGCGGCTCACTTTCCCATGCTCTATATAATGGCTACAAATGCCAGTCTTCAACGCTAGCTGTGACACTCTTTGTATGGGGTACTAATCCCATATCTTGGGTCTGTATGATAATAAATTACCCATATAAGCGATAGCGTTTATTTAATTAGTCTTTTCCTGTGTAAATATTCTGATAATATACCTGCTCTTGAAAAAGTGCGCTGCCGACACGACATAGAAAGGATGTCCAAGCCCCTTTTATCCAAACAAATTATCTATATAACTATAAATCTAACTATAAATTCAGGAAGCATTACCCAATGAGCGACGTGCAACATCACCGCCTGATTATTCTTGGCTCCGGTCCTGCCGGCTATACCGCTGCGGTTTATGCAGCCCGTGCAAATCTTAATCCGGTAATGATCACCGGCATGCAGCAAGGTGGGCAGTTAACCACCACCACCGATGTGGATAACTGGCCTGGCGACGTCGACGGCTTACAGGGTCCAGACTTAATGGAAAGGATGAAAAATCATGCGGAACGCTTTGAAACTAATATAATTTTTGACCATATAGATAAAACAGATCTGAGCCAAAAACCGTTCCAGCTAAAGGGCAGCATGGGCGAATATAGCTGCGATTCACTGATCATTGCCACCGGGGCATCTGCCCAATATCTGGGACTGGAATCCGAAGAAAAGTACATGGGAAGCGGCGTCAGCGCCTGTGCTACCTGTGACGGCTTCTTCTATAAAAACCTGAAGGTCGCGGTTATTGGCGGTGGCAATACAGCCGTTGAGGAAGCACTTTACCTGTCCAATATCGCTAGTGAAGTGGTGCTGGTCCACCGCCGTGACAGCCTGCGCTCGGAAAAGATCTTACAGGACAAATTGTTTGAGAAAGAAGCCAACGGCAATGTCACCATAATGTGGAATCATGTGCTGGATGAAGTGCTTGGCGAAGATGGCGAAGTCAAAGGTATGCGCATAAAAAGCACACAGGATGAGCTCACTCAGAATATCGAGCTCAGTGCAGTGTTTATCGCTGTAGGCCATAAACCCAATACTGATATCTTTGAGGGTCAGCTGGATATGGAAAATGGTTACCTGAAGATTCATTCCGGTATCACTGGTAATGCCACCCAGACCAGCATTCCTGGTATATTCGCCGCAGGCGATGTCGCCGATCATATCTACCGACAGGCAGTCACTTCAGCGGGATTTGGCTGTATGGCAGCCCTGGATGCAGAAAAATACCTGGATTCACTGGAATAAAGACTTTTATTGACTACAGGCATCCATAGAGCCACACACTACTGAGAAATTATGTCTTCCCTGCCCTGGCTTAACGACAATGATTTCAACTTTCCTGACCCAGATTCGGCGCTGAAAGAACCCAATGGACTGCTGGCCGCCGGTGGCAGTCTTACGCCGGCACATCTCCTGAACGCCTACAGCAAAGGTATTTTTCCCTGGTTTGAAGAAGAACAGCCCATCCTTTGGTGGACTCCCGATCCTCGCATGGTGCTCTACCCTGATGAACTACACATCAGCAAGAGTTTGGCAAAAGCCATGAAACAATCCAGCCTGCGCATTAGCAGTGATGAAGCATTTCAGCAGGTGATTACTGCCTGTGCCGGCAAACGCCCTTATTCTGACGATACCTGGATCACTGAAGAAATGATTGATGCCTATTGCGCCCTGCACACCATGGGCGTGGCCCATTCAATTGAAAGCTGGGATGACGACAAATTAGTTGGCGGCCTATACGGACTGGCTCTGGGAGACGTGTTTTTCGGAGAATCCATGTTCACCTTACAGGACAATGCCTCAAAAATTGCCTTTGCCACTCTGGTAAAGAAACTGGGCAGTCTGGGTTACAGCTTAATTGACTGTCAGGTGAGCAGCCCTTTTCTTTCCAGTTTCGGGGCGCGGGAAATACCCCGCGTGGATTTTATGACTCAACTCCCAAAGAATGCGGAATATGGTCGCAATAAGCTCCACTGGCCCTTACAATTGAGCACTTAAGTTATTCTCAATTAAACTCAATCATTAAATAATCAGGAATCACTCTTCAGCCATGAGCTCGCTGAAAGACATCAAACTCTTTACCACCCAAAGCCATGCTTGCAGCTATCTGCCAGGTGAAGAAGCCCGCACGCTTTTTATTGATCCTGAATATGAAGTCTCCACTGAATTTCATACCCACCTGTCTGAAATTGGTTTTCGTCGCAGTGGCGCGCATATGTACAGACCTCATTGTTCCAATTGTCAGCATTGTGTCGCCAGCCGGGTGATTGTCGAAGGCTTTACACCCAACAAACGCTTTCGCCGCATCCTACGTCGCAATGAAGACCTGAAAGTAGAGGTCGTTGACAGCATTGCCACGGATGAGTATTACGCCATGTATGAGCAATATATAAATGAAAGGCACAGCGACGGCGACATGTACCCTGCCAGTCGCGAACAGTTTGAATCTTTTCTGGTACAGGGTTGCGAATCAACGTTGTTTTATCGAATCAGCTCAGGTGAGCGCCTGCTCGCCGTGATGATTGCCGACTTGCTCAGCAATGGCTTATCAGCGGTATACACTTTCTATGACATCAATGAGCAGAAACGTTCTTTGGGAAACTACGCCATACTCTGGCAAATCGAAGAAGCCAGGCGACGCAGCCTGCCGTATGTCTATTTAGGTTACTGGATTCGCGATTGCGACAAAATGAATTACAAACTTGAATACCGCCCCATTGAGCTGCTACTTAACCAACGCTGGATAAAGCTTACACGAACACCAGTCTCAAGTTACAAGTAGCAAGTCACAAGCTGCTCAATCAAGTGGAATCTTTTACCTAAGTAACCAGAGTCATATGACTTGGGATTTGGGACTACTGTGCGCCTTTAAATCACCCTTTGCGAAAGAGCACATTTTCAGGCAAAATGCCCGGCTTTCAACAACACTACCGAGAAATGAATGGCAAAAGAAGACCAGATTGAAATGGAAGGTGAAGTCATCGACACACTTCCTAACACTATGTTTCGCGTGAAGCTGGAAAACGACCATGTCGTGACCGCACATATTTCCGGCAAAATGCGCAAAAACTACATCCGCATTCTGACTGGCGACAAGGTAACGGTGGAACTCACTCCTTACGATTTGAGCAAAGGCCGTATTACTTACCGCGCACGCTAAGTAACACTTACGGCGCCCGCTAAGTATCTTTTTAGCGCTCGCGAATAAAAAACGGCGGGGCTTTTTAAGCACCCACCGTTCATGTTCTCTTTCCTGACTTGTTCCTGACGTTTTATCAGGCGTCCGCATTTTCCTTATTGGCATTTTTATCTGAAGCACCACTGACATGCGGTGATTCGATAGTCAGGCTGATATCACTGTCTGACACCGACACATTAACCTCACCGCCATTGATCAGTTTGCCAAACAGGATGTCTTCGGCCAGTGGCTTCTTGATTTTCTCCTGCACCAGACGCAACATCGGACGCGCCCCCATGGCTTTGTCATAACCATGTTCCACTAACCAGTCGATGGCAGCATCATCCACATTCAATGTCACTTTCTTGTCATCTAACTGTACCTGCAATTCAACCAGGAACTTATCGACAACAGTGCGAATAATTTCAGCATCCAGTGCAGAGAACTGAATGATGGAATCCAGTCGATTTCGAAATTCCGGTGTGAACATACGTTTGATTACTTCGGTGGAATCCGAGGTATGATCCTGCTGAGTAAAACCGATGGAAGCTCGGCTCATTTCCTGGGCACCTGCATTGGTTGTCATAATTAGCACGACATTGCGAAAATCTGCCTTGCGCCCGTTGTTATCCGTTAAGGTGCCATGATCCATTACCTGCAATAGCAGATTAAACACATCAGGATGCGCCTTTTCGATTTCATCCATCAATAACACGCAATGGGGATTTTTTACCACTGCTTCGGTCAGCAAACCACCCTGATCGAAGCCAATATATCCCGGCGGCGCGCCAATAAGCCGGGACACAGTATGTCTTTCCATATATTCAGACATATCGAAGCGTACCAGTTCCACACCCAATATTTTGGCTAACTGCCTGCTGACTTCTGTTTTACCCACACCCGTGGGTCCGGCAAGCAGATAAGAGCCAATGGGCTTCTCGCCTTCTTTCAGGCCAGCACGAGACAGCTTGATTGAAGAAGACAGCGCCTCGATTGCAGGATCCTGGCCAAAAACCACCATCTTGAGATTTTTTTCCAGGTCCTTGAGCAAACTTTTATCCGACGCTGAAACATTCTTTGGCGGTATGCGGGCAATTTGCGAAATTACCCGTTCAATGTCGCCTACCTGAATAATTTTTTTACGCTTGCTTTCCGGTTGCAGACGTTGATAAGCACCGGCCTCATCAATCACGTCAATAGCCTTGTCAGGCATGTAACGATCATTGATATAACGATCTGCCATTTCTGAGGCCGCTCTCAGTGCTTTATCCGTGAAGCGCAAATCATGATGCTCTTCATAACGGGATTTGAGACCTTTGAGAATCTGATAGGTGGTCTCAACATCCGGCTCTTCAATATCAATTTTTTGAAAACGTCGTGACAAGGCACGGTCCTTTTCAAAAATGCCGCGATATTCAGAGTAGGTGGTGGAGCCCACACAGCGTAATTTCCCAGAGGCCAGAATCGGCTTCAATAGATTTGAGGCATCCATAACGCCGCCGGAGGCAGCACCCGCGCCGATAATGGTATGTATTTCATCAATAAACAGGATGGCATGCTCTTTGGTACCCAGATCCGCCAGCAGGGCTTTAAAACGCTTTTCAAAATCGCCACGGTATTTGGTACCAGCCAACAAGGCGCCCATGTCCAGGGAATAGATGACACTCTCTTTAAGCACGTCTGGCACATTGCCTTCGACAATATGCTTCGCCAGGCCTTCTGCAATTGCGGTCTTACCGACACCGGCCTCACCAACAAACAGCGGGTTGTTCTTGCGACGTCGCGACAAAATCTGAATCAGCCGGGTGATTTCTTTTTCACGCCCAATCAGCGGATCAATTTGCCCGGCCCTGGCTTCTTCATTCAGATTGGTAGCAAAACTTTCCAATGGAGATGGAGCTTTTTCTCCTTGCTCGGTAACAATCGGAGCATCCTGCTCACCTTCTTCACCCAGACCTGGAGCATGGGATGTACCATGGGTAATGAAATTCACCACCTTGCCACGAGAAACACCCTGCTTAAGCAAAAAATAAACCGCCTGACTTTCCTTTTCGCCAAAAATCGCCACCAGCACATTACCGCCGGTGACTTCACGTTTACCTGATGACTGTACATGAAACACTGCGCGCTGAATGACACGCTGAAAACCCAGGGTCTGGTCAACTTCAGGGTTAATCTCAGGTTCGCTGATAATAGGAATCTGGGTATCTATATATTCCAGCAAATCCAGTTTCAGAGCTTCCAGGTCAGCATTGCAGACCAGCAGAATTTCCCGGGCTGCTGGATCGTCAATCAATGCCAGCAGAAGATGCTCCACTGTAATAAATTCATGGAGTTTGCTGCGCGCTGTATTCGCGGCAATATTGAGTGTGTTTTCAAATTCTCGGCTAAACATAGTTTTTAAATTCTATAAGGTGTTGTAAGTAAGTATTTTTCGAAGCTCTTGTTCGTATTTGTAGGTCTTGTGTTTATATATAAAGAGGTAAGCAAACGTAAATCAATCGTCTACTTCGATATCGCACAGCAACGGATGCTCCGACTCTCTGGCAAAATCATTTACCTGGACGGCTTTGGTTTCGGCTATCTCTCTGGAGAAAACGCCACATACGCCCTTACCTTCTGTATGAACTTTGAGCATAACACGCGTCGCGGTCTCCACATTCATACCAAAAAATTGCCGCAACACAGCGACAACAAACTCCATCGGCGTGTAGTCGTCATTTAGAAGTACAACACGGTACAAAGGCGGTGGTTTAATTTTAACCTCTTCAGGAGCAAGAGCCTCCCTGAGTCCACCACTGCGCTGCAGATCATCTTCGCCTTCGTCGTTGTCCTGGTTTTTAATTAATTCTAAAGTGTAATTTTTCATCGCTGCTAACTATTAGTTATAAGGTAATTTTCTTTAGTGTAATCAACAAATTGCTTAAATATTTATCCCGGTTAATTATCGAATACTTATTGACAAAACTGCCAACTCAAGAATCGACTAAAGAACCGCGTAAAAAACCTTATCACTGAATCGCATAAGGAGAACTCAATATACCATGATTCTGTTTTGTCTTAGACATTACGAAACAAAATATAATTCAGTTCATTCAGCTCACAATAAGCTTAATGGATTCTGAAAAGGATTTGACAAGCAAAAAGAAAGGGTTTATATCTTTCTGGTCTTAAACCGGAATGAGAACGAATTCTGATTACCGAATTATAGAAGGGGTTAACGGATATGAGTACCGGTCAAGTTAAGTGGTTCAATAACGCTAAAGGATTTGGTTTTATTTTACCTGATGATGGTGGAGACGATTTATTCGCACACTATTCATCAATCACCATGGAAGGGTATAAAACATTAAAAGCAGGTCAGACAGTAACATTTGATGTCATCGAAGGACCAAAAGGATTGCATGCAGCAAACATTGTTGCAACAGGTGAAGGTAGTAGTGACTCTACCAGCCCGCAAGCCCAGAGTGATACATCAGAAGAAGCTGTAGAACAAAGCGAACTGGCAACATCGGACGACGCGGATAACAATGATTCAGATGACGACTCTGAATCTACCGATACCTGAGCGAAAGTGCTAATGAGCGGTCAATTCAAGAACACTAAATAGATCGCTGCTTATCTGAACCGACACTGCAAATCTTCCCCTCTTTCTTCAGGTTTGATGGGAAGTTTTTGTGTGTGGCTTACCCTCTTGTCTTGTTATTAAACTCACTGCAAGCAATCAATAACTACAAACATTTTATTAATGCCGACACTCGTGTTATTCAACAAACCCTTTAATGTACTGAGCCAGTTTACTGATGACAGTGCTCGCCCAACGTTGAAAGAATATATTCCGGTGAACAATGTTTATCCAGCTGGAAGACTGGACCGAGACTCTGAAGGCTTATTGCTACTCACCGATGACGGCAAGCTGCAACAACGCATAAGCGATCCGCAATATAAAATGCCAAAAACCTATCTGGTGCAGGTTGAGGGTGAAATTACCAATGAGGCCCTGACACTACTGAGCAAGGGCGTCACTTTAAAAGACGGCCCCACCCTGCCGGCTAAAATAAAAAGAATAAAAACACCGCAAATTTGGCAAAGAACTCCTCCCATCCGGGAAAGAAAAAACATCCCCACAAGCTGGATAGAAATCATCATTACAGAAGGGAGAAATCGGCAAGTACGAAGAATGACTGCTGCCGCAGGATTTCCGACATTGAGGCTGATACGCTCAAGTATTGGCCCCTGGAATCTTGATCAAATTCCATCCGGGAAGTTCAGGGAAATAGACATTAATTCGATAGCGTTATAAAAAAAAATCAAGTAAAAAGCTTTACCACCGGGCACTGGCCTCTTCATCAGAAGCTTTGCTTTCCACCCAGCTTTCACCATGCTCATCGCGGCATTTCTTCCAGAAAGGCGCGCGCGTCTTGAGAAAATCCATTATAAATTCACAGGCGGAAAACGCATCGGCACGATGTAGACTGACAACTGCAACAAATACTATTTGCTGCCCTGCCTTCAACTCACCAATACGATGAATAACGCTTACATCAAGAATTGACCAGCGCTGTTGTGCTTCAGTAATAATGGTTTCGAGACTGGACTCGGTCATACCCGGATAATGCTCAAGGGTCAGCGATTCAACCTGTCGCTTATTATCCATATCCCTCACCAGGCCACTAAATGTGACAACCGCTCCCGTATTGGGATTCTCCTCGCGCAGTTTTTGCGTCTCGACTGCAATATCAAAATCTTCTTTTTGAATAGAAATTTTCATAGAGTAAACTCAGCCTCCGGTTACTGGAGGAAAGAAAGCCACTTCGTCACCCGCATCAAGTGATGCACTACTATCAGTCATTTCATGGTTAACGGCGATCATCAATGAACCCGCACCCAAAACTTCTGCCCAGGGAGCTCCATGCTTTTTAATCAAATGGCTAATTAACTGCTCAACGGTTTCCACATCATCAGGTAAATCGATCTTTTCATGCTCACAGCCCAATGCTTCACGGATGCTGGCAAAATAATGTATCGCTATCATGGTTTGACTCTACAGGATTATTTCAGATATCACGTTTGTAATGCCCGGACTTGCCACCGGATTTCTCCAGTAACTGCAGACTATGAATAACCATACCGCGATCCACCGCTTTGCACATATCGTAGACGGTGAGAGCCGCAACAGAAGCAGCTGTTAAAGCCTCCATCTCCACACCGGTCTGTCCTGATAATTTACAGGTCGCAAGTACTCTTACCTGATTGCTATCCTCAATTGCCTGTAATTCAACCTTGACCGAACTCAGCAATAAAGGATGGCAGAGGGGAATAAGATCCGAGCATTTTTTCGCAGCCTGAATTCCTGCGATGCGTGCAACAGCAAAAACATCACCTTTTTTGTGCCCGCCTTCCATTATCAGTTTCAGAGTCTCTGGCAAAAGGTCAATAATGGCTTCTGCTGTAGCGCTTCGTTCGGTGATCTCTTTTTTGCCAACATCCACCATGCGGGCCTGACCACTGGCATCAATATGGGTTAATTTAGACATGAAGGCGATAATCCTGCTTAAGTTCAATGGACGCCAATTATCCCTGTTCGCCAGCAATATATGAAGCGACATTTATAATCCAGATTAATGGCCGTTGATAAAGAAGCATTTAAGAAGAACCCAAATTCCGTTACGATGCATGCTTTTTTAAAGCCATAGCAAGAAAAATTACTCATAATGATCTGGTCACCCCACAGCACAGTCGCAACCGTTGTAGAAAAAGATGGGAAATTCCTTTTTGTTGAAGAAGTCGACAATGGTAAAACCGTGTTCAATCAGCCAGCCGGCCACCTGGACGAAGGAGAGACCTTGTTCGCTGCAGCGCAGCGCGAAACTCTTGAAGAAACTGCATGGCATGTCACTCTGACAGAGTTTTTGGGAATCTATGTATTCAAGGCAGAAAACGGTATTACCTATGTAAGGCATTGTTTTATTGCGCAAGCAGATAGCCACGATCCCTTGCTCTGTCTGGATGAAGGTATCATTGCCGCACACTGGCTCAACGTTGAGGAAATCATGGCTCCTGAATTCAAACCCCGTAGTCCCCTGGTTAAAAAAGCGATTGAAGACTACCTCGCTGGCACACGCTTACCCTTAAGCTGCATCCAACACTCACTCTAAGGCCATGACAATCACCTCCCCCAAAAAAGTAATGAAAGTAATAGTTGGCATGTCCGGCGGCGTGGATTCTTCCGTTGCTGCTCTGCTATTGCTGGAACAGGGTTATCAGGTAGAAGGCCTGTTCATGAAAAACTGGGATGAAGACGATGGCACTGAATATTGTACGGCGAAGGATGATCTGGCAGATGCCAGCGCGGTATGCGAGAAGCTGGGGATCAAACTGCACAGTGCAAACTTTGCCGCTGAATACTGGGATAATGTTTTTGAGCATTTTCTGACCGAGTATCGTGCAGGCAGAACACCAAATCCGGACATCCTGTGTAACCGGGAAATCAAATTCAAAGCCTTCCTCGACTATGCCAGCCTTCTTGGCGCAGACATGATCGCAACCGGGCACTATGTCAGGCGAAAAGACGTAGGCGCTCATACCTTATTGCTCAAAGGGCTGGACAGAAACAAAGATCAGAGTTATTTCCTGTGTGCGGTCAACGAAGAGCAAATCACGCGTACTCTGTTCCCTGTCGGCGAACTGGAAAAGCACGAAGTCAGGGCGATAGCCGAAAATCATGGCCTTGTAACCCATGACAAAAAGGACAGCACGGGCATCTGTTTTATCGGCGAAAGGCGCTTCAAGGATTTTCTGGAAACCTATATTCCTGCTCAACCGGGCAATATTGAAACACCGGAAGGCGAAATACTTGGTGAGCACAGCGGCCTCATGTTCCATACCCTGGGACAACGTCAGGGTCTGGGCATCGGTGGCCGCAAAAACATGCCGGAATCACCCTGGTATGTCGCCGGCAAGGACCTTGAGCGCAATGTTTTAATTGTTGTGCAGGGCAATGAGCATCCCCTGTTATTTTCCAAAGGCCTTTTTTGTGGCAAGCCTGACTGGATCAATTTGGCCCCGGCATTGCCACTAAGATGTACTGCCAAAAACAGGTATCGCCAGGCTGATCAGGCCTGCACCATTGAAGAGGTGGATGGCCGCATTATGGTAAGGTTTGTAGAGCGCCAGAGGGCAGTCACGCCAGGGCAATCCATCGTATTCTATGATGGTGATATTTGTCTCGGTGGTGCCGTGATCGAAGAATTTTTTTAATTAAACTATCTAATTCATCAGCTCTCAGGACGGAACTCAGTAAAATTCATGAATATAAAACTACAACAATGCCTTGCCCTTTCCGGCGTCGCCCAGTCTGCTTACCTGGTAAAACAGCTGGCCCAGAATGGCATGGTAGGACAGGACAAACTTAATACACTCATTCGCAGTCTGTTCATTAGTAAGCCTAAAACTACCGAAGAAGTGTATGGCTCAGTCAGACGCTTGAATCTGGGTATGCAGGTCTTGCAGGAAATTGTCAGGAATGATGAAGGATCACTTAAATCCCCGGATGTCCTGCGTTACTTTCTGGGCCTGATGCACCTGGAAAGAAAAATGATGGCCAAAAAAGGCATGCTGGATCAAATTGGCGAACGTCTGGACGCTATGGAGCACTTGTCACTTGAAGACCCGGACCTCGGCAATAAGCAGCTTATCCAGGAGCTGTCCGCCTTATATAAAGATACCCTGAGCACCTTACCCTTTCGTATTCAGGTGACCGGAGAGGTGAAATTCCTGAAAAATGAAGATATCGCCAATAAGATTCGCGCGGTATTACTGTCAGGAATTCGTTCAGCGGTATTATGGTATCAACTGGAGGGCCGACGCTGGCATTTACTCATTGGTCGCAAAAAAATTGATCGGAACCTATTATTACTAATAAACAAGGTTCACGAAATTCATTAAGCGATGCACTAATATTTTTGTCCTCAGCTATTGCCAGATCTCAAGATCCAGCTCTGGAATTGCCACGAATGGTTTAGGGTTATGTGTTAACAGCCTGGCGCGGAGGCTCAATGCATGCGCAGCCACCATGGCATCATTCATATTCAGTGATTGTCCGCCACGCATCGCCTGCAGTTGAATAGTTGTATAGCTGTCCACCGCATCCCGGTTCCATGGCACCACATCCTCCAATCGCTCACAAAAAGCTTCTACCAATGTAATATGGGAAGACTGGTTTTGGGTTAGCAAGGCGCCGGCTATAAGCTCTGCGTAAGTAATGGCTGAAATAACCACCTCATCCCCATTAACAGACCATTGCTGTAAGCGGCTTAGTAGCGCTGCAGGCTGATCACGGATAACGAGGCGGCATAGATCGGAAGACAGCATGATAATCATTCGGGATTCCTGTTTTAAAGAGCGCTGTTTAGCATTTGAGTGACTCAGGATTTAACCAGACGTGGCCTGATCACCATGAAGTCTTCATCAGCAGGTTTCAGACCCGCAAAAGATTCCCAGGTCAGCCGTGCCGGGGTGAGAATAATGGCATTCCCCCGCTTTTCTACATTAACCGCATCTATGCCTCTGAAAGCCAGCTCTTTGGGGATGCGAACAGCCTGGCTGCGGCCATTAATAAACAGTTTTGCCTTCACTTTGTCATTAACCAGCGCATCGCTATCAGACGGGTTGCTCATGGGAATCCCTTTGTTTGTATGTTTGTATGTTTGTGAAAGAGTATAAATAGCCCTTATAATATGTCAAGCATATACAAAGTAATTGGTGCTCTTGAGAAAACAGTGAGTATTCAGTAAAACTAAGGCCTCAAGACTGCTATTCCATGCTTATATGCCGTATAATGTTGCGCTTTTCAAGAGCCGGTAGACTACTTCCATGATTCTGACTTCTCTGAATGCCATTTCTTCTGTTGATGGCCGTTATCACAGCAAAACCAGCGCATTGCAGCCCTTTTTCAGTGAATATGGCCTGATCCGTTATCGCATAATTGTGGAAATCCGCTGGCTTCAACAATTAGCCGCAAATCCCGGATTACCTGAAATCCCCTTACTTTCTGACAGTGCTGATACCTACCTTGAGCAACTCATCAGTGATTTCGATGAAGCCGAGGCGGCAATCGTCAAACAGAAGGAGGCGGTGACCAACCATGACGTAAAAGCCGTTGAGTACTATCTGAAGGAAAAACTGGCTGAGCAGCCAGAATTGGCCAGCATCATGGAATTTGTTCATTTTGCCTGTACATCAGAAGACATCAACAATCTTTCCTATGCCTTGATGCTAAAAGAGAGCATGGACGCCGTTATCGTGCCCATGATGACTGAAGTTGTTGAGGCCATTCGTGAAAAAGCCCACGATTACGCTGCTGCCCCCCTGCTTTCCCGCACACATGGCCAAACAGCCACTCCCAGCACCATGGGTAAAGAATTTGCCAATACCGTGGCGCGATTGCAACGTCAGCTCAGCTTAATTAAAAAAACTGAATTTCTCGGAAAAATTAATGGCGCAGTAGGCAATTACAATGCCCACCTTGCAGCCTATCCAAATGTGGATTGGCAGGCTAATGCTGAAAACTTTATTGCAGACCTTGGACTGTCGTGGAACCCCTACACCACGCAGATTGAGCCTCACGATTACATCGCAGAATATTTCGATGCTGTGTGCCGATTCAATACAATTCTTATCGATTTTGACAGGGATTTATGGGGTTATATTTCACTGGGTTATTTCCGTCAACAAACCGTTGCAGGCGAAGTCGGCTCTTCAACGATGCCTCATAAAGTAAACCCGATTGATTTTGAAAATTCTGAAGGGAATCTTGGCGTTGCCAATGCCCTGATGCAGCATTTAGCACAAAAACTGCCAATCTCTCGCTGGCAAAGGGATTTGACCGATTCTACTGTGTTGAGAACCATTGGCGTTGGCTTGGCCCATAGCCTCATCGCCTACCAGGCAAGCCTGAAAGGCATCAGTAAACTGCTTGTCGATGAAGCCAGGATGCTTGCTGATCTGGATAACAGCTGGGAAGTCCTGGCAGAACCCATCCAGACAGTCATGCGCCGCTATGGTATTGAAGAGCCTTATGAAAAACTCAAAGCGCTCACCCGAGGCCAAACAATAAGCCCGGAAATACTGGCTGAATTCGTTGATACACTGGAATTACCGCAGGATGTGCGTGAATCCTTAAAAAAATTAAGACCCGAAACTTACCTGGGAAATGCAGCAAGTCAGGCCAAAAAAATCTGATGATACTTGACCAGCATGACAGCATAGACATTCATGTTTTTCTGTCAGAATACTGGCAAAAGAAACCACTATTGATCAAGGGCGCCCTGCCCAATTTTGAAGACTTTCTGACACCTGAAGAACTGGCCGGCATGGCTTGTGAAGACGATGTGGAATCCCGGCTCGTATTTAGCAACAACGGGGGCTGGGAAATGAAACAAGGGCCTTTTTCAGAACGGGACTTTACCTTTTTACCGGAACGGGACTGGACATTACTGGTGCAGTCAGTGGATCACTGGTTGCCGGAAATTAAACAGTTGTTTCGGGAAGTAAGTTTCATTCCGTCCTGGCGCCTGGATGATGTGATGATTAGTTACGCAGCTGTTGACGGCGGTGTTGGTCCGCATTTTGATTATTACGATGTGTTTCTGGTCCAGGGACAGGGGGTTCGTGAGTGGCAGCTCGGGCACCAGTGTAATAGCAAGACACCAATCACTACGAATTCCGGGCTGAAAATTCTGGAAAATTTTGCACCAATAGAAAACCATGAGTTACATGCAGGGGATATACTGTATATCCCGGCAGGCATGTCACATTGGGGGCGCGCCCTGGAACCCGGCCTGTGCTATTCCATTGGCTTCAGAGCTCCGGATATACCTGAACTGCTCTCCGCCTTCAGTTTTCAGGCAGAAAGCGTTATCCCGGCTGATCAGCGCTATCGAGACCCGGTTATAGACCCCGAACAAAAACCCGGCGCCATCAGCAGCAATGCTTTGCAACAAGTAAAATCCTTGCTGCAGGGGGCCCTGGGTAATCAGGAACTACTGATACAGTGTTTTGGTCGCCTGATGACAGAGCCCCGCCTGGAAGAATTATTGGCCTCACCTGAACAAGCTTTATCTCCCGCAGAAATGGCCGTTCAATTGCAAAAAGGGATGCATCTGGCCCCTCACCCTGTCACTCGCTTTGCCTGCCACCAACTGGCATCTAAGCTGTACTTTTTTGCCAATGGCGAATCTGTGCTATTCCATGATGTCAGTGAAAAACTTTTGCAACTCAATGATGAATTGCAACGTGCTGCAGGCCGTAAACTTGAACTAAAAAATTACCAGCGTAATGAAGATTGCCTGAAACTGCTTTGTTATTTATATAATCAAGGTAGCATCATCAAGGAAAATTAATATGCCGGTACGAATTGGAATATTACATCCGGGTGAAATGGGCATTTCCCTTGCCGCATCTGCTCTCAATAGTGGTCAGGATGTCTACTGGTGTGAAGCAGGAAGAAGTCAGGCAAGTCGCCAAAGAGCATCAGGAGCGGGCCTGAAGTCCCTGCCTGGCCTGCAAGAACTTTGCGACACCTGTGAGGTGTTAATTTCTGTTTGTCCCCCTCATGGAGCGAGTCAGCTTGCCTCAGAGGTGCTTGCCTGTAATTACCAGGGCGTTTATGCAGACCTTAATGCAATTGCCCCTGATACCGTTAAAGCCATTGCTACCTCTATGGCGAATGAAGATATCAGCTTTGTCGATGGCGGCATCATCGGAATGCCAGCAATTAAACCTGGCACTACCTGGCTTTACCTATCCGGCACTCAAGCAGAAAAAGTCGCAGAGTGCTTTGCAAATGGTCCGCTTGAAACATCGGTGCTTGGTGATGAAATAGGTCAGGCATCAGGGCTGAAAATGTGTTTTGCGGCCAATAGCAAGGGTACTGCCGCCCTGCATACGGCCATCCTCGGCGCGGCTGAGGCCATGGGCGTCAGACAAGCCCTGGAAAAACAATGGGAGGTATATACTCCCGGCTTTACCGAAAAAAGCCAGGCTCGCATTAAGCAGGTTGCCAGAAAAGCCTGGCGATTTAGCGGTGAGATGAAAGAGATCGCAGCGACACTTGAAGCAACAGGTATGCCACCGGCATTTTTCCTGGCAGCAGCTGAGCTTTATGAAAGACAGGCCGCGTTCAAGGATACTGCTGAAGAACCAGGCATTGAAGAAGTCCTTGCAATGGTGTCCAGAAAACCTGGTTGATTATTTTTACTGGTTGCTAAAAAGTAATACTTCTCCCGGAGAGCCCGAAAGAAGTATTACTCGGAATTACAACAATAATGGCTACTGGAAAGACCTGAAACAGTGCTGACGGTCTTCCTGATGAAGCAGTCCAGTAGTTCTACTGGCGCACACCTTCGATAGCCAAAATAAGCGAAATCATTCCACCGTTGATGCCATACTCAGAAGTATCCAGCATCATTTCACCTTCAAAGCCAACGCGATAATCACCGAAAGGGGTTTCACCTTCTCCGGTTCTTACAGCTTCAAAGCTAATGTCTTTAGTAATGCCATGCAGATTGAAAGTCCCATTAACCTTTACACGACCATTACCCAGATCTTCAACGGAGTTACTGGTAAAGGTGACACTGGGCTGCGCTTCTACATTGAGGTAGTCGCTGGTACGCAAATGGGTGTCTCTGGCCTCGTGGTTGGTATCAATACTGGCAGGATCTATGTTCACAGCAATAGTTGAAGCTGCAATATTGTCAGCATCATAGGACATGCTTCCGGTGATGTTGTTGAAACGTCCCCAAAGTGAACTAATGCCGATATGACTGGCTTTGAAGCTGATAGAGCTGTGCATACCAGCACCCGTGCCATCAATTACGTAGTCATCGGCAAAGGCTGTAGATATGGAGGCGGTCAATATTGTCGCCAGGAGAATAATATTTTTCATTTTTTAACTCATTTATAGAATTTGGAAGGCCAGCAACATACACTATATTCCCGGTGAAAGTCTACCGCTCACTATCCATATAAATACAGAGCAATGCTTCATGCCTGTTGCGCTCGCTTCTTATATAATGCGCAACAGGAATAAATAATGAAAACCCAGAATAACTTTCAACACCGCTTTTGCGTTGCCCCGATGATGGATTGGACTGACCGGCATTGCCGCTATTTCCTGCGCCTGTTTTCCCGGCACACCCTGCTCTATACCGAAATGGTCACCACAGGCGCCTTGCTGCACGGTGAAGCTGAACGATTTTTGCGTTTTAACAACACAGAACAGCCGGTTGCCTTGCAGCTTGGTGGTAGTGAGCCACGGGATCTGGCAGCCTCAGCAAAAATGGGTGAACAAGCCGGCTACAGCGAGATTAACCTTAATGCCGGTTGCCCCAGCGACCGGGTACAGCGGGGAAAAATTGGTGCCTGCCTGATGGCGGAACCCGAACTTGTCGCCGATTGTATGACTGCGATGCAGGAAGCTGTCGATATTCCTGTAACCATAAAATGCCGCATCGGAATCGATGATATTGATTCTCTTGAGCACCTGAGCCATTTTGTTGACACGGTTTCCCGCTCAGGAACACGTTGTTTTATCATTCATGCCCGTATCGCTGTTCTGGCCGGACTAAGCCCCAAACAAAACAGGGAAATTCCTCCGCTTAACTATAAACGAGTCTATGACATCAAAGAACAGTTCCCCGATCTTGAGATTGTCATTAATGGTGGCATTCGCACTCTTGACCAGGCAAAGCAATTATTGGGGAAAGTTGACGGTGTAATGGTTGGTCGCGAGGCATATCAGAACCCCGGGATGCTGGCTCAAGTGGACCAGGAAATATTTAACAGTGCTGATCCTATTATTTCTCAGGAAGAAGTACTGGAGCAATTTATAGACTATGCCAGACAAGAAATAATGAGCGGCACAGCCTTAAAACACATGAGTCGTCATATACTTGGATTGTTTCAGGGACAACCAGGCGCAAAACAATTCCGCCGCTACTTGAGTGAAAATGCTCATAAAGATACCTCTGGAATAGAAATCCTGGAACAAGCAGGCAATCTTATACGGAATAATTCACCCACCACAGATTCAATTTCTCAGGAAGCGCTATGTTAAGCACTATCACCAGTTTTTTTGAAAGCCATTTCAACTGCGAGGAGGAAAATAATGAAAAGCACTCTGCCGATCAACTCCATCTTGCCAGTGCTGCCCTGATGATTGAACTTTGCAAGGCAGATCGCAATATTGACGAAACTGAAACGACTGCCCTGGTAGAGATACTCAGAACCCGCTTTGAACTGGACGAAAACAATCTTCAGGAATTGATGGTGCTTGCTGAAGAAGAAGTCAGGGATGCAACTTCCCTGTATCAGTTCACCAGTCTTATGAACGAGCGCTTTGAGTATTCCGAAAAAGTTATGCTAATTCATAACATGTGGGAAGTAGCCTATGCTGATGGCCATATTGATCGTTATGAAGAACACTTGATTCGAAAGGTAGCAGATCTGCTTTACCTTTCTCATGTGGACTTTATTAAAAGCAAAGTGAAAGCCCGTGACAAGGCCGGAGTTTGAATTTAGCGGCTGGCTTTTAACGCAGACACCAGATCCTGGAACTCGATACGATTATCTTCGCTAAGTGTCATCAGTGTCTGATGCGCTTCAATAACCTTTTGCCTGACCACCTCATCAGCTTCGTCTAGTTGATTTAATTCATCAAAATCTGCCGGTTTTCCTGTTGATTCTTCGACAATATCGCAGATCAAATCGAAGCTCATACTTTTCAAAATCCGGGTAATATCAGCATTGGTTGAAATTACGGTAGGACTAACATTAAACCGATTGCGCAATTGAATTGCCATCTTGGCCAGCAACCCAAGAGCAGTACTATCAATACCCTCAGTTTCTGTCATATCAACAATCACTTTGTCGAGAATGGACTTGTCGTAAAGGGTGGAAAAATAGTTTTCCAGTGCAGCACCCATAATGACACGGACATCGCCGACAAACTTCAGGATAGAAACATTTTGTATATCTGCAACCAGGATTCTTCCGTTACTCATAACTTTGTCGAACTAAGTGTCGTCGTAGAACTTTTACAATGCGTTGCACTGAGCACTGCAATATCATCCGGCACCTTGATACCGCGGCGCAAGTGTAAGCCTGTTTTTACTTTTTTAAAATCGCCTTTGCACTCATTTATAACTGTCAGCATTTTGGCTTCCTGCTCTGCCATATCCTTGCCTGGCAAATGTTCAAGTATTCCATCAGAAAATAAAAACAAGGCGAAGTCATCGCTCAATGAAATTTTTTCATTAAAGTAAGTTGCTTCAGCAAGAAGGCCAATAGGAAAACTGCTTTTAACCGGCTCAATAAACCTTGTTGAACCATTTTCATAAATAATCGGTAAGGGGTGGTGTCCGGCAATACTGTATTCCAGTGTATTTTCTTTGTCGTCCAGAATACCCATGCAGACGGTTATATGCTTATCCAGCCCGGCATCCAATAAATCCCGGTTCAACACTTCCAGGATATGTGCCGGAGAGAATTCCTCATCAAATCTGCCGCGAATATATTCCCGGCGCATTTGTGCAATTCGAAACCTCAACAACACAGTCACGAAAGCAGAAGATGAACCATGGCCCGAGACATCGCCAATATAAAAGAGCACTTTGTTTCTGCCAATCAACTGGTAATCGACCGAATCTCCGCTCAGGTAGAGTGAAGGGATTACCTGATGATCAAATTGAAAGTTGTTTATGATTTGTGGAGGTGTTGGCAGCATACTTATTTGTACCTGCCTGCCCGCTTGCTGGTCCATCTGAAAAATCTCAATCCGCTCTTCAAGCTCCTTGTTAATTTCTTCCAGACTTTTACGATAAAGATTATTTTCAGCGATCAAGCGTGCACGATTAAGAGTATTCTCAATAGATATACTGAGTATCTCCATATCATCCAGCGGTTTAAATAAGTAATCACTGACACCTAATCGCATGGCACGAATAACTTCTTCTGTATTTCCACCATCGCTTAGAATAATTATCGGTTGAGTTGGAGAGTGATTGAATATCGCAGACAAGGTATCAAAGCCTTTTTGATCAGGCATATTGATATCGTAAATTACCAGTACAGGACTTGAGGAATGATAGGCATCGATTCCTTCTTCATTGCTTGCAGCAAGAACGACTCTGTAGCCATTATTTGAAAGGTAGAAGGCAATACTTTCCCTGACGACCTTATCATCGTCAATCACCAAAACTAAAGTATTTTCCCCGTTTTTCATTTACCAACAAACTGGATCAATTCTGACGAACGACATGTCGAATAAAAAAGCTGAAATTATCTGATCTCACTTTCGTCAATACAACTAAAAATTGATCGCTTATACCCTGAATTCACTGTGGTTAGGAGTGTGAAACACATTACTCCCTTCTCGTACAGCCTGCAACATCATAGCGTTAATAGTATCACTAAATGGCATGATAAAGATCACAAAATGGAATGATAATCGTCACAATTGAGAAAAAATCAGGTACAGTATCTGTGAACTATTACAGTTCTATAGGATGAAATATGGCTTATGCTTATGAAAAGCGTGACTTCGAAAGAGTAAAGATCAAAACTGCGGTTACTTTATATTATGGTACCCCGCCAAAAGCTCTGGAAGGCATTTGTACAGACATTAGTGATACCGGACTGAGCCTGTGTCTGGAATGCGTAATCCCAATTGGCACAGAATGCCATGTCAAAGTCCATGATGGCCATAAAAATACACAGGCGTTCCAGGCATTAATCGAAATTAAAAATGCTCAGCCTCTGTCAAAGGGACGCTGCCGAGTAGGCGCACTTATTCTGGAAATGTTCTGAAAAATATTAATGGTAAAGCCAGACTTCAAACTAAAAAAACATAGAATTAAAAATCATCCCATTCATCATAAACTACACCATCTGCCACTAGATATTCCCTTCTCTGTATATAGGCATCACGAACAAAAGTATATTCATCACCGCTCACCATGGATTCGGCCGCCAGATAATACAAGCGAGTATCGATAGTTTTCATCGCATAAAGTGAATGGCGTGCTGCTTCATCATTCAGCCAAAAAATCGGATTCATTAGATAGTCAGGAATAAAACCAATGGCATCACGCACTGTGCTATTCCCTAAAAATGGAATGACTACATATGGCCCGGAAGGCACGCCCCAGTAACCCAGTGTCTGTCCAAAATCTTCATCGTTTTTATACAGACCAAAATCAGATGCCACATCAATAAAGCCTCCTATTCCGACTGTAGTATTAATAAGCAATCTGTTTGAGTCCTGTAAAGCATTTTTAATTTTAAGTTGCAGCAGGTCATTTAAGACAACGTTGATATCATCCAGGTTATTCAGGAAGTTAGAGACACCGCGCTTACCAAAACCAGGAACAACCACATCGTAGCCACGGGTGATTGGTTTGACAATAAGCTCATCAAAGGCCTCATTCCAGTCATAAAGACTGCGGTTTACCGTGATGAACGGATCAACATCAGCAGACTGCGCCTTAATCTGCGGCACAATCAGGCATGCCGCTAGCCCGATTAGAGCTGCGCAGTAACTGAGCTTTTGTCTGGATTTTACTGTCATCATAATGGCTGATAATACGCTCTACATGATAAAATATTAATTATTGATAGCGCTTTTCAAGTTCATCTCTGGTAAACAAGACTACAACAGCTTTATTTTACTTCATACCCTTTGTATTACAGACTCGTTTAACAGTCATTTTATTTCAGCCCAGGCCTTTTCCAGACGCTTTTCCGAGATTGGATAGCGTGTTCCTAGTGCCTGGGCAAACAAAGAGACTCTGAGCTCTTCCAACATCCAGCGAAACTTTTCCAGATCAGCGCTGCTTTTATGCCGGCCACGAAACAAATCAAGCTTCTCTTCATAACGTTGCCACCAGGCTTGTAACATTGCCGACAATTCCTTGTCGTTTTGTTTTTGACGTGGATATTTCTCCAGCCGTTGTTCAATAGCCGAAAAATATCTGGGAAATTCACCAAGAATTTCTACCGGTGTTTCAGCCAGAAAACCGTCATAAACCAGTGAATCTAATTGAAAGGCTATATCCTGTTGTAAGGACAACTCCTCAAGTGCCTTGAACTGTCTCAAATCTACTGACAATTTTCCGTAAATCTCCAGTATTTTATACATTAGTGATTCAAGTCTTGCAGATGTCTCGATTAGTTCTGAGCGACCAGTATCATATACTTCCTCAAATTCATCCCGGTCCTCTGGCAGACGTTCATCAAGCTGGAATGCAGACTGGTAGCTTGCCTGAATTAGCGCTACGACCAGAGCGTCTCTACCGCCCAGACCTTTCATTGCGGGAAGCCTGGATGGATCCTGTAAAAGTTGTTTTTGCAAGTATTTCCATTGCTGTCTGTTTTTCAGCATATAGAGTCTGGCGACGCCGGCTCTGGAATGTTTAATAGCAGCGAAGGGTGAATCCTCCAGTTTTAGCGATACCGAATCCCCTTCATCCACCAAAGCAGGCCATGACAATAATGTTAAGCCGCCCTGCTTTATTTCATGCACTTTTTCGAGTTTGCCAAAATCCCAGTCTGTCAGTCCTGACTTTTCAATAGTCGCTTCAGAGAAGCTGGCCATTACCTGGCGCGACTGCTCGGCAAACTTTTCCTTAAGCTGACTTAAGCTTCTGTCGTTATCAAGTACTCGGCCATTTTCATCCAGCACATTGATATTCATTTTTAGATGATCCGGAAGCACAAAGTCTCGCCAACTGTCAGGGGGAATAGAAACTGCTGCAAGTCGTTGCAGCTGACTGGCAAGTACGGCTTTGAGATCCCCTTCGCCTTGCTCAATCTGCGTCAAAACCCGATCAATATAATCCGGCACCGGCACAAAATTTTTCCTGATGGCTTTAGGCAAGGCTTTCACCATAGCAATACACTTTTCGCGCAACATGCCAGGGACTAACCAGTCCAGGTCTTCTTCCTTCAACTGCATTAACACTGATATAGGAACATCTACCGAAACACCATCAGCGGATTTCCCTGGCTCGAACTGATAATCAAGATCCAGCGTTAAATGGCCCGCTTGTATCTGGTCAGGAAATGCAGTCAGATTTAAATCATCTTCAGTTTTATTCTGTAAGTCTTGCCTGTTAAAAAGCAGCTTTTTCAGCTCTGCTTCAGGCATTTTTTTTACCCAGCGCTCCAGACTGGCCTGATCAAAAACATGAGCGGGAATATGGGGTTCATATAACTGAAACAAGTCTTCATCGTTAATCAGGATATCTTTACGCCGGGTTCTGTCCTCAAGATTTTCTATCTCCTTAATCAATTCAGCGTTATGCGAATAAAACGCGACTCTGGTATTGACCTGAGCCGGTACCAGCCCCTCCCGTATAAAAATCTCCCTACTTATAACAGGATCAATAAGGCTGTAGTTCACTTTACGGTTTTCTGCAAGTATCAGCCCATAGAGACTGACTTTTTCCAGGGCTATGACTTTGCCCTGGCGCTTTTCCCAGTGAGGCTCAGCATAATGATGTTTGAGCAGTTCACCTGCCTGTTTTTCAATCCAGGCCGGTTCGACCCGAGCATTCATACGTGCAAATAATTGAGATGTTTCCACCAGCTCTGCAGCAAGTATCCAGGGGTATTTTTTATTATGTAATTCGGACCCAGGGAAAATCCTGAATTTCCTGTTACGAGCACCCAGATAGGTTTTATCTTCCAGACGATTTGCCACATTACTCACCAGACCAGTTAATAACGACTGATGAACCTCTTCGTAAATAGCGGGCTTGCTATTAACGCTAAGCTTTAATTCCTGACTTACCAGCTTTAACTGTCGATGCACATCGCGCCATTCGCCCATGCGCATATAAGATAGAAAGTTTTGATGACAAAATTTTCCGAGCTTATTCCTTCCCAGTACCTGTCTATTCTCTTCAAAGAACTCCCAGAGATTAGTCCAGGCCAAAAAATCTGACTCGGGATGACTAAAACGTTTGTGAGCCTGGTCAGCAGCCTGTCTTTTCTCGGCAGGTCTTTCGCGTGGATCCTGAATACTGAGCGCACTGACAATGATTAATAATTCATGGAGGCAATTATGTCTGGCTCCAGACAAGAGGATTCGAGCCAGTCTGGGATCAACTGGAAATTTGGCCATTTGGCGACCGCTATTGCTGATGCGTCCGTCTGAATTAACAGCCCCCAATTCTTCCAGAATCTTGAAACCATCCTTTACCGCATTACTTTCCGGTGGATCTACAAAGGGAAATGACTCGATGTCTCCCAATTTCAATACCAGCATTTGTAGAATGACTGACGCCAGATTAGTCCGGGTTATTTCTGTGTCGGTATATTCCGGCCGACCGTTAAAGTCTTCTTCACTGTAAAGGCGAATACAGGTCCCCGGACACAAACGTCCACATCGCCCTGCCCTCTGGTTCGCACTGGCTTGAGAGATTGCTTCAATAGGGAGGCGCTGAATTTTACTGCGTACACTGTATCTGCTGATTCGAGCAGTGCCGGTGTCAATCACATAACCAATGCCCGGCACCGTAAGTGAGGTTTCGGCAACATTTGTTGCCAGGACAATACGTTGCTTGCTGTGGGACTGAAAAACCCGGTTTTGTTCCTTGTTGCTCAACCTGGCATAAAGGGGTAACACCTCCAGATCAAGAGATTTATCTTTCCTGATGGCATCCGCAGTATCACGAATTTCTTTTTCTCCGCTGAGAAATACCAGAATATCCCGATGAGGGATTGGGCTTTTTTTGCCAATTTTCTTTATTTCGTGGACAGCATCAATAATGCGCTCTCCCAACTCTTCATCAGCTCTCTGTTCAGGGGGCTGGTAGACAAAATTCACCGGATAAGTACGTCCGGAGACTTCAATGATAGGGGCATCATTAAAATGTGAGGAGAATTTTTCCAGATCAATTGTGGCAGAAGTTACAATCAGCTTCAGACCTGGTCTTTTTACCAGCAAACGTTTCAAGTAACCCAGCAGAAAATCTATATTAAGACTGCGTTCGTGTGCTTCATCAATAATCAGCGTGTCGTATTTATTGAGGAAAGGATCTTCACGGATCTCTGATAGCAAGATCCCGTCTGTCATTAATTTGATATAGGTATTATCGTCGGTGTAATCCTGAAAACGCACCTGATAAGCAACAGCGCTGGTTCCACCTACGCCTAACTCTTCCCCTATCCGACTGCAGACAGTTCTGGCAGCCAAACGTCGGGGCTGGGTATGCCCAATCATGCCTTTCACTCCCAGTCCAAGCTCCAGACAAATCTTGGGTAATTGGGTGGTTTTGCCCGAACCGGTTTCCCCGGCAATCACGACAATCTGGTTTTCTGATATGGCTTTTTTAATCTCTTCGACTTTGCCTGACAAGGGCAATTCCGAAGGGTAAGAAATAGCCGGCAAGCGTTTTTTACGTGCCTGAACCTGTGAGATGGAGTGCTCAACCAGTGATGCCAGTTTTTCAAGTTTTACTGACTGATTACTTTTTCCATGCTGTAAAGATTCCGCTTTCTCAGCTTGCCTTATTTTTTGCAGGGACATACGCAGGCGGTGCTGATCTTTACTCAGACACTCGGGAATCAGGGATAATATTTGTTTAGGAGATACCGACACTTTACGCACTTCAAAAAAGCGCAATTATAGCATTTACCAGCAATTAGGTTTGCCCGTTCAGCGGCAAGGAAGTACGGTCAATTAAGAAAGGTATAAGACTTGTAAAAATAACAAGGGGCGCTGTCATCTATTGCAAAATTTGCTATCAAATTCACGACCTGGTTTGTCCAGCTTAAATATTCTTAAACTCCCGGTGTAATCTGAATTGATTGGAAGTCACATAAGCTTCCATTTTAGCCAGCCTTTCCTGCAGCGTGGTAAATTTTCTGGCGCAATATTTAAATTCCCTGCGCTTGGAATAAGTTCTTGCAGTAAAAGGTCGGGCTAATTGTTCGCCGTCTTCATCGGTATTTTCACCCTCTTGTTCTGGCGCATCTTGATGCATCTTGCTAGCAGTATCATCAACAAAATCAGCATGTCTGTTTGTTTTAGCATGCCGGCTTTCTGATCTGCGTCTGCTATCAGATCTTCTACCACGCATTCTGGTAAGCGGCTTTTGATCAAGAATGAAATAAGCAGCAAAATACACCACCAGGGGTATTGCCGAAGTAAGTATCAACAATACAAGGAATACAAGACGTACTGCGAAAACATTAACCTCAAGATAATCAGCGACGCCTGCACAGATACCCAGAAATTTGCCATCTTCTGTATTTCGATACAGCTGCTTTTTATAATCCACTGTTCTGAAATGCTTCATCGGATGGCTTTCCGCCAGAGTACTGAGTCCCTCACCCGGTTTATCATCAAGACAGAACCATGCGATAAAGTAGATTGGAATCAGAAACCAGCCACCGAATAAAATACTCACCAGAAAGACCAGCCGAACCGTCCAGGGTTCTACTTCCAGGTACTCGGCGACTCCTGCACAAACACCAAGAAATTTTTTATGTTCCTTGTCCAGTGTTAATGTCCGCTTACGGGGCTTCCTGTTACTCACCTTACTGCTCCCTTACCTTGTCACGCCATTCAGGAGTTTCATCATCCAGAATGGATTCAAGAGTTTTAATACGCTCAGCCATACTGTCGGCAACATCCATCAATTCGTCCAGCTGCAGGGCTTCTTCCGCACTAATACTGCCGCTGCTACGTTTATTTGCATACTTGTAATGGAAAATTATCCATACAATCCAGATCGGCATTGTTACTGCCATAAAACCAATCATTGAATCAAAGAAGCCACTCATGATTTTTAACCCTTATTTCCTGTCTTTGAGTTTCGATTTCAGGTCTTCAAGTTCCTGGTCGATCTTACCTTCTTTTTCCAGGGCATCGAATTCTGCTGAAATACCGCGGTTGCCAATCTCATTAGCTTCAATTTCACCTTCCATGACTTCTATCTTTTTCTCATAGTGATCAAATTTATTGATTGCCTCATCAATAGAAGAGTTATGCAATTTGTTGCTCACTGCGTGCCGTGACCTGGTTGCCGTATGACGCATCAAGAGTGCTTTTTGTCTTGTCCGCACATCATTAAGTTTAGTTTGCAGTTGTTCAATTTCAGAGCTGAGTTTGTTTAATGAATCATCCAGCTTCTTCATATCTTCCTGCACAAGAACGATTACATCACTGACTGCAGACTTCTCAAGTAATGCTGCTTTTGCCAGGTCATCCCTGCTTTTACTTAAAGCCAGTTCAGCTTTTTGCTGCCAGTCATCAATCTGCTTCTCCAATTTGCTGTTACGGCGCAGCAGTTCCTTCTTGTCAGCGATAATGCGGGCTGAAGTACTTCGAACTTCTACCAACGTTTCTTCCATTTCCTGAATGACCATGCGAATCATTTTTTCAGGATCCTCAGCCTTGTCCAGGAGAGAGTTGATATTGGAATTGATGATATCTGACAGTCTAGAAAATATACCCATGACTATACCTCTTAGTTAATGTCATCCAGAATTGCTTGTTTTGCCAACTCGTATTCAGTGCCAAAAATAACACCGGATGAGCGAGCGCGGTCCACATCCAGCAACTCCAGACCAATTGCCGGTTCTGCATTAGGCTGAGTCCTGTCATTGTGTCTGTCATTCTCGGATTCGCTCACATAGATACAGCTAGTGAGTGCGAACGCCGAGCTCATGACGATAAAGAGTCCTTTGTATTTCATAACTACCTCGTTTAAAAAAACTGCCTTATTCCTACTTACCAGAGGTATTGCAGAGGTCATGCCAACATTTCTTAAAAAACACTAACATACTGATATTATTGGTTTTATTTAAGATTCAAGCACATAGTTATTAATGCTTTATTGGGATAATTACCAATTTGTGGTATTTTTCACCGCATCTAATGCTCCTGTATTACTGAACTCTATGGAAGATATCACAGGCAACGACCGCATGATCGGGGAGTCCGGCAATTTTCTTGTCATGCAGGAACAGCTTTCCCGTCTCGCTCCCCTCAATAAACCTATCTTGATAATCGGGGAACGAGGTACCGGCAAGGAACTGGTTGCCTCCAGACTGCACTTTCTCTCGAAGCGCTGGGAACAGCCTTTCATCAAGATTAATTGCGCGGCTTTTAACGAGGCCTTGCTGGAGTCCCAATTATTCGGACATGAGGCTGGTGCCTTCACCGGGGCAAACAAACAGCAGAAAGGCTTTTTTGAAAGAGCGCATGGAGGCACTTTGTTTCTGGATGAATTAGCCACCACGTCCATGGCGGTTCAGGAAAGAATTCTCCGGGTTACGGAATACGGGGAAATCGAACGTTTGGGCGGCACCAAACCCATCAACGTCGATGTCAGAATCGTTGCTGCCACCAATGTGGATTTGCCACAACTGGCACGGGATGGAAAATTTCGTGACGACCTGCTCGACCGGCTGGCCTTTGATGTTATTACCCTGCCTCCATTACGGGAACGACTTGAAGACATACCTGTCCTGGCCCAACATTTTGCCATTAACATGATAAAGGAGCTGGAAAGGGAATATTTTCCAGGTTTTAGTAAAAGCGCAGCTAAAGCATTATGCGACTACCCCTGGCCAGGAAACATCAGGGAATTGAAAAATGTGATTGAGCGTTGCGTTTACCAATCCGAAGATCCTGACAAGACCATCAGGGATATAGTATTTGACCCATTCGCTTCACCTTACCGGCCAACGTCAACAGGCCCCGCAAACAAATCAGAAAAAGCTGAAGTGGCGAATGAATTTGTCACAGAAGCAGATTTTGAATTCGGCTCTATAGGTTTCAAACATCAGGTTCAGGAGTTTGAGAAAAGACTTTTGCGACAGGCATTGAAACAGTGTCGGCATAACCAGCGAAAAACGGCAAAACTGCTGGATCTGAGTTACGATCAATTACGCGGCTATTTACGAAAATACGATCTGAACAGTTAAATTTCAGCACTTACTTCTAGCTTACTTCACTCTTTTTTTTCTTTACTTGCCAGACTTCGGCGACTACTTCTGAGGAATTTTTTTTACGCCGAATCCGATAAATCACACTGAGAATAATCGTCACAATGATTCCAAACAGGATAGCCATCACCAGAGGGATTAGTGCGCGAATACCTGTGCTGACATCCACGGTAATCAAGTCAAGCATGAACACAATCAGCGCCGGCGCCAGAATTTCATCTTCGGGCAGCACGTACCAGGGCGTAAAGATAATAGCGAGCAACATGCTTTGCAGCAGATAGGCGAGTTCGCGCCACAGGAATTTTTTCATTACTTTCCAGCTCATAAAACTGAATGCAATCCCGGCTAACAGATAAACCAGCCAGGCCGTTATGTAGTCCTGTGTTTCCATTTTCTAAATCAATCCGCCCACTTAACGATATGTTCTTCAAAACCATCTTCATGAACAAAATCTTCTGAAATAACTTTACCGGTAACAGTGTTGTCTGTACTTATCATGGCATCCCTGCTACCTGTAATCAAAGGATGCCAGATAGGCAGAGACTTGCCCTCATGAAGAAGACGGTAAGCACAGGTTCCCGGCATCCAGCTTAAATCATTCAGGTTTTTCGGTGTCAGAATCACACAGTCAGGGACTAGTTTTTGGCGCTCACCATAAACGCTGCAGCGACATTGTTCTTCATCCAGATAACTACAAACTACGCGTGTATAAAAAACCTCACCGCTATCTTCATCCTCCAGTTTATGCAGACAACATTTGGCACAGCCATCACAAAGCGACTCCCATTCTTTCGGTGTCATCTCGCTGAGTGTTTTGCTTTCCCAAAAGGGTAAATTTTTTTGAGTAGAAATAATCGGCTCCTGTGTTAAATCCAGCCTGCATTGGCAAGTCCGGGCTTAATCCCCATCAAATGTTACCTGCCCGGTAATGTCAGGCGGTAACTGCAAATAGTAGCCTTTCTCTTTAATATCATTAAGTACTTTCACCGAATTTGCCCTGGCCAGTTTTTTGTCCGGGGTAAGCTTGAGCGTCATAACTTCACGGATATCTCCCATGCGCTCACGCAAGCTCTCGGGAATATTTTCCTTTCCGGCTTTTTGCGGCACATATAAATACATCTCGCTCTCACGACTGCCTTTAAAAATAGTGCATAAGATGGCGTCAGATTCTGTCACAAATTTACCTCATGGATTCAATTAAGCCAGGAAACAGCAGATCTTTGCGCCACCCTGCCAACTCTTCTGGCAGCAACAGATCCTCAGGTGAGGCTGTTGGGCTTTTTTCCAGGAGATGCAAATCTTGTAAAATTGTAATCAACCAGCGCTTCCTGATAAGAATTTCTACCGGCAAATCCAGTTCAATGGATTTCTTCTCGGCATATTGCTGTGCTTTTTTAAGCCGGCTTTTGGCTTTAGCATACAGAGGTTGTGGCAAAGTAACAGGCTGACCTTCATCAGGCTCTGCAAGTGCATTAACTACCAGGTCCAATATTTCCTGACCCTCATGGCGCAGGAAGTTATGACCCAGGTCATCTATCATGCCTAACTGCTCAATACTGTCAGGCATTAGTCTTGCTATTTCAATCAGGCTCTTGTCCTTGATGATCCAGTTACGTGGTTTATCTCGTTTCCTGGCGTGCAACTCACGCCATTGCGCAAGTTGCCTGAGAATGTGCAGTTGAGGACTATTGAGCTGCCAGGCCCCGCGGATATTCAGATAATAATCGTAGAAATCAGCGTCCATCTCTTTCCGATAGGTATTGAGCAATGATTCACATTCTTGCAGAAACCAGGGCAATCTCCCCTTTTCTTCCAGCGACTTGAGTTGTTTCATGTAGATAGTTGGTAAATAGGCCACATCCTGCGCAGCATAATGAAGTTGCTTATCCTGAAGCGGACGTTGCAACCAGTCTGAACGGGTTTCACCTTTGGGAAGATCGATATCGAAGCATTCCACGACAAGGGTATGATAACTATTACCAAAGCCTTCATTAAGAAATGCAGCACCAATCTGGGTATCAAAAACAGGGGATGGTATTAGCTGTAGCTTAACCATGAATACTTGCAGATCTTCAGAGCAGGAATGAAAAATCTTGGTAATGGATTGCATCGTCATCAAGGCCTTGAAGGCCTCCCAGTCATTTATTTGGAGAGGGTCAATCAAATAATTACCCGCACCCGCATTAATCTGTATCAGTCCGACATGGGGGTAAAATGTAGATGTGCGAATAAATTCGGTATCCATAGCAAGGTAGTGGCTGTCCTGCCAGAGCTGGCACAGATCATTCAATGTCTGGTCGTCTTCTACCAGAATATAGTTATCATTTATTACGTGGTCTGACGCCATGAGCTTTTATTCACATTTATAATTACAGAAAATTTATGTTCGATAATGCTGTGCAATATCTAGACTTTATTGATCGGCTGACGCCCGGCAAAGGAATGAATCAAGGTCCCGCCATCAATGTATTCCAGCTCGCCGCCTACAGGCACGCCATGAGCAATTCTGGATATTTTTATATTTCTTTCCTGTAAAGACGGCGCTTTAAATTGCTCCGCAATATAATAGGCCGTGGCCTCACCTTCAACAGTAGGGTTGGTGGCAAGAATTATCTCTGTAATCTCACTATTAATTACCAGGTCACGCAGCTGAGTCACACCAATTTCGTCAGGCCCGACTCCGTCAATGGGAGACAGGTGTCCCATAAGTACAAAATACAAACCCTTATAGGATGCGGTCTGCTCGACGGCAAACACATCGGCAGGGGTTTCAACAACACATATCGTCAGCTGGTCTCGTCCAGGGTTTTGACATATTCGGCAAAGAGTCTCTTCAGACAAGGTGCGGCATTTTTCACAATGCCCCACTCCTTCCATGGCTGCTTCAAGCGCCTCGGCAAGCATCTTACCCCCGCTTCGATCCTTTTCAAGAAAATGTAAAACCATACGTTGGGCGGATTTTGGCCCTACCCCTGGCAAGCGCCTGAAGGCGTCGATCAACTGATCTATAAGCGGACTATAGTTCATAAAAAATTCATAGAGTATTCATGGATAATTAATAAATAGATTACTGTGCATCGGCGCTTTTATTGCACCATCCCTAAAACGGGAATTTGAACCCTTCAGGAAGATTGAGCCCTGAAGCCATGCCAGATAACTGGTTTTTATTATTTTCAGCAACTTTACGCACGGCGTCATTAACTGCAGCGGCGATGAGATCTTCAACCAAAGTCTGATCCTCAGTCATCAGACTGCTATCCAGAGCAATATTTTTAACATTATGCTTACCGTTCATGGTGACTTTAACCATGCCAGCCCCGGACTCACCAGTTACTTCCTGCTCAGCAAGTTGCTTCTGGGATTTCTCAAACTGCTCCTGCATTTCCTTTGCCTGCTTCAGCAAATTATTCAGGTCTGTCATTTTTTGCCTCTTTCATTTTCCGGAGTCAGTGTTTATGCCCCGGTGTTTTAATTAATTCTTAATAGTCTTTGGGAGATGTCGCTTCAATGGAACCGGTCTGAATTGTAGCTGAAAACCTGTCAATAATTTCTTTTACGGTCTCATCACTTTCGAAAGTAGTAATTGCCAACTGCAAGCGCTCCCTATCCTGGCGCTCTCGCCAAGCTGCTGGCGTTTCTGCCGAAATAGTTCCGGTAAGCACTTCCAGCAGAATATCTTTCTGGAAATAGTCATCAAAAGCCGTTTTGATACGCCGCTGCTGTTCTTCATTAAACACCGATGTCTGGCTTTCTTCCAGCGTTAGCCAAATGTGCTTACCCTCAACTTTTTCCAGCAGGCAATTGGCTGCGATACTGCGAGTAATTCCATCCAGTCCTAACTGATAAAAAAGATGAATCCATAGATCCGGCGCAAGCGTCTCCAGAGTAATTCGTTCTTTACTTAATTCCTCAAGTACAAGTGGTTCTGCCCGGCTTGATTGCTTTGCCGATTTGCTGGAATCCGTACTTTTTTCAGCTTTGGGTTCAGGTGCCGATAGTTCATCGGGCTCTTGCGGAATCTCAACGCGGGTTCTTACATGCTTGCTGAGACCAACAACGGCTTCATTTACTGGTGACTTTTTTTTTAGGCTTTGACCATGGCTTTCTTGTCCTGTCGCTAGCAGCGACTGTTCGGGAACAAACGGGACTCCCGCAGGAATAAACGCCAGCATTCTGAGCAATGCCATTTCAAGTCCAGACCTTGCATCAATAGCAAAAGGCATGTCTTCCCTGCTTTTTAAGGCTATCTGGTAATAAAGCTGTAAGGTTTCTGCAGATATCTCAAGGGCATGATCAACAACGCGTTGCCTGTCTCCCTGGGAATTATCTATGCCTTCGGGGACAACCTGGGCAATCGCTACCCTGTGTAAATAAGACAATAAATCTGCCAGTACTGTGGAAAAATCCGGTGCATGATCTGCTGCTGTCTCTATAATCTTGAGTACTGAGGCGGCATTCTGTGCAACGAGCGCATCCACCAGCTCATGAATTACGCCCTGATCAATAGTCCCTAGAAAGGCTCTGACCGAAGTATCTGTAATATTACCTTCGCAGTAACCTATTGCCTGATCCAGCAGGGTCAGGCAATCACGGACGCTGCCCTGAGCCGCCCTGCCTAATTGCCACAAGGCCGGTTCTTCATAGGGAACTTTCTCTTCTTCGAGAATATGCTTGATATGCTCAACAAGGCGCTCCGGACTGATATTCTTCAAGTTAAACTGCAGGCAACGTGATAACACAGTAACCGGCAATTTTTGCGGATCAGTGGTTGCCAGTAAAAATTTTACATGAGGGGGCGGCTCTTCCAGGGTTTTTAGCAGCGCATTGAAACTGTGACCTGACAACATATGCACTTCGTCTATCAGATAAACCTTAAAACGGCCCCTGCTAGGCGAATACTGGACGTTATCCAACAGTTCGCGGGTGTCTTCCACTTTGGTTCTGGAGGCGGCATCCACCTCTATCAGGTCAATGAAGCGGCCTTCATCTATTTCAGTACAGGCACTACATTTACCGCAGGGTTCCGAGGTGACGCCCTCTTCACAATTCAGACAACGGGCAAGAATACGGGCGATAGTCGTTTTGCCAACGCCACGAGTACCGGTGAATAAGTAGGCATGATGCAGGCGGTCATTTTCAAGGGAATTAATGAGGGTTTTCAGGACATGTCCCTGGCCAGCCATCTCCTTGAAATTTTTAGGACGCCACTTTCTTGCCAGTACCTGATACGTCATATGTTGCGATTTGTTTACCTGAGCGCTGGTCAGTCTATTCTGACTGTCTCTTCAGTGAAAATAAGAGCACTACTGTCCAACGGTGATTTTATGGAGGTACCTCCTGCCAGCCACACCCCGGCACATGAACTGGATGCTGCCGCTGCTCCCTTCCGGGCCTGACGGGGTTCACAACCTATCATTGCGAGGGGACCGACAAGAGATACCACAAAACAATTCCGGAGCACTCTCCGGCCAAGCTTTGATGGTAAACGGTTTGCTCGGTATTTCAAAGTACTAGCGCAAAGCCAGAGGAGCAAACCAGCGGCGCATTATCAGGAAATACCCTTCGGGAATCAACTCTGTCATCAACTTTGCTCCTAACTCCAGCATAAAGATATACTCAGCGCGTTAATGAGACCGGTGTTACCTGGAATCTGCTCTGTTTCAACAGCTCGACAATACTTTCTTCACCCAGTAAATGTGCTGAACCAACGACAACAAAATATTTGCCCTCACCGTCACTGGCATACTCAACAATTTTATCTGCCATATCGATATTCCGCTGGGTGTAGAGCGCATCCATAAGATCCTCAAATTCTGCCTGTTCGCTCAGGCTCATTTCCTCATTTTCAAAGTCAGCAAAAAGAATATCCTGCAATGACCCTTTATCGGCGCATACCCAGGCATCAATTAGCGCTTCAATTTCTTCATTGCCCGTTTCAAAAGAATTGATGGTATATGCCAGATAAGCCTCAGCATTCAAGGCTTCCAGAAAACCAATCTGTTGTTGAATGGATTCCAGCTCGAGTATTTCTACATCAGCAGCTTTTTTTCCCAGAAAATAACTTTCCAGGCCATATTGCGGCAAATAGCCCAGGGCATTCAATTGCAGGCTGGAAAGCATTAGTGTCAGAAACCAGGGCTGCATTCCCATAAAGTTGTCAGCGGGCATGCCCATATTGGCCATTACGCGCCGAAATTCATCAACAACTTCAGCAGATATAACATCATTGAGTGTTTGTCCCTGAGGCAGCATACCGCGTGTCTGCATAGCCATAAGTACTGCGGGGTCGGAAACAGATGAGGGATCTACTTCGAAAACAACATAATCAGCCGCCTGAAATACTTCTTCGATCTCTTCGGCCAGAGGATAAAACTCTGCTTTGCCAACATGGATTGAACCGAACAAATAGATTTCAGTACCTCTCTGAGCTAATACCGGGCTATCAACGCGCCAAAGCATGGATGAAGCAGGGTCAATGCATGCCTGTGCAACTTGAACAGGTACGGAAATCTGTGCCAGCACAAGGCCCTCTAAACTGGCATTGTCAAGCCTTGCCTCTAAGTCCCTCCATACGGACTGCCAACCACTTGCAGCATTGATTGCATCTTTGAGCTCTACTTCATTAAAAGCATCTTCTATGACAGCTTCATAGGTGTTCCAGGTACGCTCACTGGACCAGGCAGCCATCCGAATCACCTGGCTGTCAGGCAGTAAAGAGACTCTTTCCCTGAAGCGCAGTCCAAGCTGCGGGTGACGATAATCAATTTCCACAGCAGAATTGTCCAGCGCCATTCTGGCTGCAGAAATTTCCAGCCCCTGGCCCTGAATACCCTCGACCAGAATACTTGTATAAGCTTTAAGATCATCAAAATAGGTCTCGGATAGAAGCCGCATAAACAATTGTTCACTGGCATGCATACCAATGAAGAGTGGAGAGTCGTTTGGTCCCTTATCTTCAGGAAAATTTGGTTTCAGCTCATCGGGCGCCTGCATCCGGTTTTTGATGACATTCCATTCCGGCGCAAATGCTCCCCGTACGCCGATAGAATCGTTGCGATAAATTGACGATGTATTAATCGCCTGTACATGAACCCAGTGAGAGGCACCAAAGAAAAAGCACAGAGTAAAGGTGAACTGTTGTAAAAGCCGACCTAGTTTCTCAGAACGCATTAAAATGTCACCTGTCGTTTAAAGCTAATTAAAGCCATATTGATATCCGTAACTCACAAAAGGAAAGTATTACTCAGGGTAAGCATTTTAAGTAAATTTGAACAGGAATACAGAAACCTGCTTCAGACTTGATCGAAAACAGGCAATATCGAAAGGTGTGGTAAGTGAAAATCTGATAATACTTGGTAAAAACTTATTAAAAGTACCAAAAAAAAATCCGTTCGTCCCTGAACAGACTTATTGAATTTAACACAAAACGCTTTTTAGCAAACAATTTTATTAATAAAATATTCATACTTATCATGTCATTATGACGTCATCATTAAGTGGATTAGATATCATCGCCCTGAATAGTTGATGAGACAGGGGCTTTAATCCTCTGGAAGTAAGGAGAAAGATCTTATCAGCACCAAGAACAGAATCAGGCCGATGCGCCACCATCAGGCAAGATAATTCAAGTTTACGCAAGGAATTGTTCAGCGCCCTTTCAGTAAGGACATCCAGATGACTTGTCGCTTCATCCAGCACCAGCAGCGCAGGTTGCTGGTATAGTGCTCTGGCGAGCAAGACTCGTTGCACCTGCCCTCCTGACAAGGCATTGCCCATACTTCCAACCATTGTATTGAACTGCATCGGCATCAGTGCTATTTCGTCCATCAACATAGCCTCAGTGGCAGCCATCTTGGCCTTTTCAACATCCGGGGTGGTATCAAAAAACGTGATGTTTTCAAGAATGCTCCCGGACAGCAAGCAGTCATTCTGGAGCACGCCTGATACAAGCGCTCGATACCCTTCCAGACCATGTTGATCAATAGACTTTCCATTAAGTATGATCCGCCCCTGGCTTGGTTTGACAAGACTTAAGACAATTTTTAATAAGGTGGATTTTCCACACCCGGTTGGGCCGACTATGGCAATCACTTCTTTTGATTTCAGATCAAGCGTGACATTTTGAAAAAGCAAGGGGCTGCCTTCATCATAAGCATAAGCAATTTCCTGCAGGGATAATTCAACCGCCTCCTTTGGACGAGCATCAATTAAGCATTGCTCCGTATATGGCTCTGGCTCAGTGAAAGCAATATCGGCCAGGCGCTCCAGATGAATATCAAGTAACTTGAACTCAAATAATTTATCTAAAAGAGAAAACATGCTGCGATAAAAGTGATCTTTGAAACTGATAAATGCCAAAAGCATACCAATAGACAAGGAACTACCAAGAACGGCATAACACCCCACCAGTAATAAAAGAATATTTTCTACACCAACCAGCAAACCATGAAAAAACTGTACCGTGATACCAATTTTTTGCACGTTCATTCCCGACTTGAGGGCCGTTGCATAGGCGTTTTGCCAACTACCCAGACGTGAAGCTTCCCGCCCAAAAAGTTTGATCCCTTGCATCACGCTGACATTTTCCATGAAAACAGTATTCTCAAGTGCCCGGTCTCGTATCCATTCTTCGTTTCGCGCATGCATATGCTGATAGGTAACAACACGGAGAAAGCCGTATAAAATTACTGCCACAAGGGCTATGGTGCTCAGCATCGCGTCATATACAAACATTAATAACAAGGTGCCAACCACCATCAAGCCGTCTATAAAAATCTGAACAATACCCGAGCACAGAAAATCCCTAACATTATTAAGAGAGCCGAATCTGGAAACTATGTCGCCTATATGCCTGCTCGAAAAATACTCCAGCGGCAAATGCAGTAGATGACTGCACAATCTTGTCGCAAATTGAAAACTGACTTTATTGCTCAAATATAAAACCACTTGAGCACGCACGAGTTCAGTTAATTGCCTGAAAACTGTTACCAGTAAAAAGCCACAAGCAAGTAGCTTGAGCAAATCAACATCAAAATTTACCAGAACATCATCAAGCAAAATCTGCGTATAAAATGGCAAGGCTATGGCGAATAGTTGTAGCAACAATGACAACACAATAAGCTGAATCAACCCTGAAGTTAGTCCGCCAGAGTGAATCCACAGCTCTCTCAAGGGCAATTTTTTGCGTTCATCTATTTGTTTGAAACCTGTAGCCGGCAACAGCTCAAGTGCGACTCCGGTGAAGTGTTTGCTGGACTCATGCCAGGTGATTTTTTGCTTCCCTGCTGCAGGGTTGTGTATCTCCAAATGAGTACGTGTAACTTTGTTAAGAATAACAAAATGATCAAGATCCCAATGCAGCATAGCCGGCATGGCCAGTTTGCCAAGGTCTTGCAAATCCAGGCGCAAAGGTCGCACGGCAAGCTTTAACCGGGACGCAAGATTCACCACCGCTTTCAGTGTGATGCCGTGGCCAGATACACGATGGCGAGCACGCAATAGGTTAAGATCAATTTTGTGCCCGTAATAACTCAGGATCATTGCCAGACATGCAAGAGCACATTCACTGCGTTCAGCTTGCAGAATGACAGGTAATTTCCCATTGCTGCGCACTAGGGAGCATCCCTTTGTACGAAGAGTGGCTCCAGTATCCATTCAATCAGGTTCCTGCTCTCCAGTACGAGATTCGCCTTGATCTGCATACCTGGTCTGAGTTTTATTTTTTCTCCATAAGCATTTATGAAGGAGTCTTCCAGACTGGCTATCACGCGATAGTAAGGTTCATTCATACCCTTGCTAATCTGAGCATCCTCAGGCATCAGCACTGACTGCGAAATCTCTCTTACCTTTGCTTCTAGCGTGCCAAACTTTTGAAAAGGAAAGGCATCAAAGCTTAATCTCACCTGTAAGCCCTTCTCCAGAAAGCCAACGGCTCTGGAAGGAACGTAAAGCTCTGCTTCAAATACAGAGCCATCCTGCAACAGGGAAATTAAAGGCTGCTGTTCAATAACTGACTGCCCCAGCCGGGGGTACACTATTGAAATAGTCCCTGACACCGGGGCGACCACAAAGCTGAGTTGCTCGCCCTGCAGCTGATAATTTTGCTTACGTAATTCAGATAACTGTGTTTCCCGATCAGCCAGCTGCTGACTAAACTCCAGTTTATACAATTGTTTTTCGCGCCGCGCCGATTCAATCAAGCGCTTGTTGTTTTCCAGTTCTATTCTGGTTTGATACACAGAGTTTTCATGTTCCAGGGATTCCATTCGCACTGCCTCATAATCTGCCTGGCTGACATATCGATTCCCAAACAGATCATCCAGACGCTCCAGCTTCAGAGACATCAGGGAAGTCACTGCTTTTTTATTCTCAAGCAAGGCCAGTAATTGATTTTTCCTTATCTCAAGACTTTCCAATTCTGACTCCAGTTGTTTAAGCCCAAGCGGGAAAGTCTGATTTTTGTTATCGGTCAGGCTATGAATAATAGCGATCTGTTGTCGGTTTTCAGCAATCAACTTTTCTGTAATAAGCCCCCCGTCAGCAGAGCCCCTCCCTGAGCGAAACGCCAGTAACGAATCCCCTTTCCCCACCCTTTCACCCTGGTCGAATAACACCCCCTCCACCACCCCATTGGCGGGCGCCCTTATTTTGACTGCGCCTTTGTCAGTGACAATTATCCCGGCTACTACTTCTTTCCTGCGATATTCGCCACTCGCCAGAAACCATGCCGCGGTTATAACCAGGCATAGCAAAAGGAGGGTCAACACAGTCATGCTTACCGGGTTTAACCCGGTAAAGTCTGCCCAGAAACGCTGTTCCTGATATTTAACAACTTCCTGCCTGAATAGCTGAACTGTCAAGATAACCAATCCCTGGCTTTGAATATTTTGAACATGATCCGGTACTGACTCAAAATAGTCCGGGATTACCGCTTATGCAAAATCTGTATATTTTTCTCGGCTCCAGCTGGCTGATATTTAATCTGCTATGTTATAATCAAACCTTTATTTGCAACTGAACACGATTCGACTGCCATGATCAATTTATTGCAAAAGCTAGCATTTCTGGGTGCCTTGGCATTTTCCCTGCAAGCTATAGCACATCATTCATTTGCTATTTATGATTTTGAGACTCAAATCCCCTTTGATGGCCTTGTTGATTCCCTGAAATTCAGAAATCCCCATATTGAAATGACCATGAAAGTCACAAATGACGAAGGAGAAGAAGTCATCATCCATTTCATTGAAGGCGCTCCGGCAAATATGATGGTAAGAAGTGGCGTTAAACCTGACACCCTGAAACCCGGTACAGTAGTCCATGCCGTTGGTTCACCCCTGATAGAAGACCCTACAAAGTTTTTCTTGCGCTCTATACGTACAGAGTCTGGCGCAGAGTACGGGTTTTAAATCTGCACAGGCAGAATCTTGCCAATCAATAATAATAATTAGAAAAAAAATCATTCATCATTTTTAACCTGAAAGTCTAGGAATCAAGTATGAGTACACCCAACGAACCCTGGGGCAACACTGTTGATGTTGAATTTGAAGAACAGATTGCCTTCGTCTACTTTAATCGTCCTGATAAAAAGAATTGCATGAGTCCTACCCTGAACAGGGAAATGTATGCCACTCTCCATGCGCTTGAGCTCGATGATCGCTGTAAAGTGATTGTTCTGACTGGTCGTGGTGCCGCCTGGTCAGCAGGCATGGATCTAAAAGAATATTTCCGTGAAACTGACAATGAAAGCGACAACTTCAAAATGCGCATTCGCGAAGAAGCCGCAGCCTGGCAACAGGTAAAATTGCGCTATTACGCGAAACCCACTATCGCTATGGTAAATGGCTGGGTTTTTGGTGGTGGCTTTACACCTCTCACTTCCTGCGACCTGGCAATTTCATCAGACGATGCAACCTATGGCCTGTCAGAAATCAACTGGGGTATCTTACCGGGTGGCAATGTCACTAAATCTGTAGCAGACACTATGGGTCAACGTAATGCCTTGTACTACATTATGACCGGCGAAACCTTTAAAGGGCCAAGAGCTGCCGAGATGGGATTAGTGAATGAATCCGTTCCTCATGACAAATTGAAAGAACGCACAGTGGAATTAGCCAAAGAACTGATGAAGAAAGACCCTGTCGTATTGCGCTCAGCCAAGGAAGTCTTCAAACGTGTTCGTTACATGGATTATGAAACTGCCAATGACTATATCTACGCCAAGTCAGATGGCTCTCTACATAGAAGCGGCGGTGAATTCCGCAGTGGTGCCATGAAGGCCTTTCTTGATGACAAGGAATTGAAACCTGGTCTTGATACCTACGACAAGAAAGACTAAAAGATTTAGTCTTTCTTTAAAAAAGCCGGCCCTAGTGTCGGCTTTTTTGTATCCTTAAAGTATCCACGCAAGCATCCAGACTATTGATAGTCGCTCTTAATAGACGCCAAAGCGCAAAGCCAGGCTCAATGCGATCAAAAAAACAAAGAACAGGCATACTTTAAAGAATCCTGTTCGTGGGCGTTGACGGATTTCATATTCTTCCCGGATGATCAAATGTTTAGGAACCTTCTTATCTTTAAAAACCATTACACTACCTCCTTCGATGCAGTGCATTTAATCAGGTTAAAATGCTATTTCAGGGGCCTAAAAGTGGCAGAAATCTGACTTCTACAAGCTATCTAACCATAAATGCTGTGCTATGTTCCTTTTGCGGGAGTAATACTATGAAAACCAAATGCCAAGCCTTTTTACTTTTAACCTGGCTTTCTTTCATCTCAAATCCAAGTCAGGGACAAGTTCCTGATACGGTTCTGCTCAATGGCAAAATACTCACCGTAGATGCCCAGTTTAGTATTGCTGAAGCTCTGGCAATCACAGGGGACCGCATCATTGCTGTCGGCAACAATTCAGAGATAGCGGCTTTGATAGGGAACGGAACTCGTGAAATTGATCTGCAAGGCGCCACAGTAATTCCAGGGTTAATAGATAATCATTTCCATTTTTTACGTGCAGTTCAACGCTGGCATCGACAACCACGACTTGATGGCGTGAATTCCAGAGTACAGGCTCTGACAATACTGGCGGACAAGGCTGCAGAATTTCCACCAGGAGAATGGCTGCTTACTCAAGGTGGCTGGTATCCAGAACAATTCGCGGATTCCCCCGGAGGCTTCACTCTGGAGGAACTTGATCGCGTTGCGCCAGAGAACCCCCTCTTCCTGCAGGAACGCTATAACCTGGTTTATGCCAACACCTTGGCTCTGGAGTCTATCGGGCTTGATCCCGCTGACGGTGCACTCCATCCTGCTCAGGGCCTTGCAACATTCCAGCCACCCTATGGCAGCCTGGTACAGCAAATCGCTCCAACATCAACAGAGCAGCTGGAACAAAACCTGTCAGACTTCATGCTGACACTAAACAGCAACGGTCTTACTGCCTTATACAGTTTGGGGCGTGGACCAGAGGGTGAAGACTCTGCTCTGGAAAATCGGGCTGCTGCCGGCCCCTTGCCTCTGCGAATCTGGAATACTCTTGCCTATGAAGCTAATGACCTTTCAAGTGCAGATGCGGCTGCCCAGCTGATTACCAGTAATACACCGAATACTTTTGATGGGGATAACGGTACTTTTGGTTTAGGTGAACATATTTATCTGCCATTTTTTGATTTCCCATCACAAAATGGACCTTGGCCTGCCGACATCATGGATGGCTTGATGAAAATTGCCAGCGCTGCGGCACAAGGCGGCTGGCATATACACGAGCACACGATGAGCAACTGGTCGATACAGGATTTACTTGGGCGATTTGAGCTTTTAAATGAAGCTATTCCGATGGATCATTTACGTTGGACCATGGCTCATGTCTATGACATCACACCCGACAGTATTGCCCGGGCAAAAAGGCTGGGAATGACTCTGGCTGTTCACGGCGTCGCCATGAATGGCGGCGTCAGAATCCCGTTTCGGGATATTGCCGAAAGTGAAATTATTTTTGGCCTGGGTACAGATTCCACAGTGGTTTCTCATTACCAGCCCTTCATCACCCTGGGCTGGGCAGTCAGCGGTCTGGATATCGCTGGCAACAAGGCATTGGATCAGACTCTAAGCAGAGAAGAAGCGCTTATTGCTCATACACGAAACAATGCCTATATGTTTTTTCAGGAAAAAAACCTTGGCACACTGGAGCCTGGTAAATATGCAGATCTTGTGGTGCTTGATCATGACTATATGACAATTCCCGCAGAAGAAATTTTCTGGATCAAGCCCACCATGACAATGGTCGGTGGCCGCATCGTTTTTGAGCAGGAATAAGCACTATGCTGAACATGGATTTTTCACAATTTGTGTCAATTAATACTCTGACACTGGACTGGGTTGCCAGCCCCAAAGCTGGCGTCTGGCGCAAACCTCTGGCCCGTGAAGAAGCCGAAGGTGGTCATGCCACCAGCATTGTTAAATATGATGCCGGTGCCAGCTTCAATAGCCACAATCATCCTCTCGGCGAGGAAATACTGGTACTGGAAGGAACTTTTTCTGATGAGACTGGCGACTTCCTTGCCGGCACATATTTTCGCAATCCCATGGGTTTTATCCATTCACCTTTCAGCAAGGAAGGCTGTGTGATTCTGGTTAAGTTGCACCAGATGAAGCCTGGGGATAAAGAGCGTAAAGCTATCGAAACGGACAAGGCCGACTGGCAAGAAAGGGAGAACGGGGTAAAAATTCTGATAATGCATGAATTTGAAACAGAAAAAGTTCAATTGATAGATATTCCCGCAGGAGCCGAGTCTCCCTTGCATAGTCATGATGGTGGTGAGGAAATTTATGTAATTCGGGGAAAATATTCCGATCAGTTTGGCGAGTATGGCGCTGGCTTCTGGAGTCGACGGCCCCATGCCAGTGAGCATAAGCCAGTATTTATTGAAGATTCATTACTTTGGATTAAAAGCGGCCACCTTCCCGCCTGAGCATTAAGTAGTGGCTAATAACTCAACCTGAACTCCAGATCAGCCTCTGTCAATTCTGCGCCTCTTTACCCACAGCACCCACAGTATTGCCTTTATACTCTCCCAGCATTTTCCCCATCCATACAAGAATCAATAATGCTGGAATCACCATTAGTGTCGTCATCACAAAGAAAATTGTCCAATTACCATCAAGGCCATCGACAATGGCACCACTACTGGCTGCCAGGGAGGTACGACCAAAATTAGAAATGGACGTCATCAGGGCAAATTGCGTCCCCGTATAGGTGCGACTGGCAAAATATGAAATAAAGGAAACAGCGCAGACTGTCGCAAAAGCCTGTGTAAAGTTATCCACCAGCAAAGTGATAACAAACAACCAGGGTTCTGGTCCGACTTTCGCCATCAATGCATACAATAAATTTGATGAGGCCATAGCAATACCACCTACCAGCATGCCTCGTACAATCCCAAATCGCGTGTTGATGAAGGCACCAATCAAGGAAAAAATAATAGTGGCAAAGCCACCAAGGAACTTCGAATACAGCGCAATTTCTTCTGTGCTAAATCCAAGCTCCACATAAAAGACCAGAGACATGCGTCCCAGCATTGCTTCACCAAGCCTGAAACTGAACAGAAACACAAGAATACCCAGGGCCAGCTTAAAGCCACAACGCTGGAAAAATTCAGTAAAGGGAATAAATAAGGTTTCTTGCAACCAGGTAGCAGGTGCTTTTTCTTTTCCATCAGTGTCGTACTGTTTTTCTTTTGCTTCCTGCTCCAGGGGCTCCGGCGATAACATCACTGCAATCATCAGCAGAATCACAAAGCCTGTCAATGCTCGATAAACCTGTGGCCATTCCATCCCCATGCTTTCACCACCCAGCCATAAGGCCAGAGTGCCACCGATAAAGGCGTAACCGGAATACCAGCCGGCAGTAGCAATGGCAGAGGCATAAGGGATTTTTTCATCCATTTCCTCGCGCCGGAAAAGCATCACCCGGTAGGCGTCAATGGACACATCCTGACTGGCAGAAACTATTGCAATACCCAGTGCAAACACACCTACCATGAATAAGTTATTGGCCGGGTCTGCCGTACTCATCAACCACAACATGACAATCATCAAGCCCTGGCAAAACAGAATCCAGGAACGACGTTGACCAAAAAGTTTGTATAGAACAGGTAAACGCAAGCGATCTATCACTGGCGCCCATGCCCAGTTAAAAGCATAAATAGCCGTGATAGCTCCAATATAGCCAATAGCAGAACGACTAAGACCTTCACTTTGCATCCACAAGGTAAGCACAGAACCATGCAGCACCCAGGGAAATCCACTGGAGATACCTACCAGATAGGTAACTATAAATCGGCGATCAAGAAGTGTTCTGAATGAATGGGAACGCGCTTGCATAGTAGTGCTTCGGTCAGAAAAACTTAAAGGTAGCAAAAAGCAAGAGTCCTGACATCAAATCTCTGACTTTACCAAGGCCTTGCGGCCCTTATTTAACGCCAACAAGAAGACCAGGAATTACAGTGGCTCAACAATCTCAATAGCCACCTCGCCAAGTTTTTCAATTGAAGCCACCAGTTTGTCACCCGGTACTACAGCTCCAACACCAGCTGGGGTTCCAGTAAAAATAAGATCACCTGGCTGCAGGATGAAGAGCCGGGATAATTCAGAAATTATTTCATGATTCTTCCAGATCATGTCGCTGATATCAGAATCTTGCCGGGTTTCACCATTTACTGTAAGTGCTATGCGACCGCTATCGATTCTCCCGACCTCACTCAGCGGGTAGACAGATGAAATAGGGGCAGAATAGTCAAAACCCTTTCCTGTCTCCCAAGGGTAGCCCAATTTACCTGAAGAGATCTGCAGGTCACGGCGTGTCATGTCAAAACCTACTGCATAGCCATAGATATAGCTCATCACGTCTTCAGCATGGATATTACTGCCTTGTTTGCCAATGGCGATGACAAGTTCGGCTTCATAATGATAATTGGTGGTTCCGGGCGGGTAAGGTATCCGCCCTGTTGTAACAATCGCATCTGCCGGTTTCATAAAAAAACATGGAGGGTCACGCTTGGGATCCAGTCCCATCTCCCTGACATGGGCTGCATAGTTTTTACCCACACAATAAACCCTGTGAACAGGAAACTCCTGTGCTGAATTTGCAACGGGTATCAAAGTGAGACCAGGTGGTTCAAATACATATTTCAAAAGCGGAGTCCCTTTTATTGAGTGGAGAATAATCATTGATAAAATTCTATCTTAGTCAGCCACGGCTTGCTAATTTTGTGCAGTGATTAAAATTGCATATTCATTCATAGCCGATACAAATGTATAATGGTATAAGTTCATCTGTGTTACCCACTCTCCCCTGTTAGCCTGAGTAAGGTTTCAAAAACAACAATCGACAATTCCTATGAAAGCTGTATCTATAAAAAATCTGGTTAAGAAATTATCCAACCTGGGCCTTGAATCCCTGGGTAATCTCTACACAAAAAATAACATACCGAAAACCGAACAAATTGGTGAGTTATGCAACGTCCTGTTAAGCCTTAAAGGTGAGGCATCATCCATTGCATTGGCTGAAGAAATCATCTCAGCATATACGCAATTCAGTCAGGAAGAGAAAGCTGAGTTTTTCCAATACCTGGAGACAGGAATTGGCGCCGATCTTAACATCATAGAACAGGCAATCTCAGAGTTTCAGGCGAAACGCACACAAGATGCTATTCAGGCAATCCACAAAGCCAGCGAATCTCCACGACTGGAATTATTCCGTGCGCTGAATATGGCTTCCATGGGTACGCAATCGCTGATCTCAATGCGCGCAGATATAATTAATGCCCTGCCAAACAACCCTGGATTAAGCGTCGTAGAAAACGATTTACTGTACCTTTTTCGTTCCTGGTTTAACCGGGGCTTTCTTGAAATCAGACGCATAGACTGGGAAACCCCGGCGGTTGTTCTGGAAAAACTCATTGAATATGAGTCAGTCCATGAAATCATGGGCTGGCCTGATTTACGCAGAAGACTTGAAGATGATCGACGCTGTTTTGGCTTTTTCCATCCAGTAATGTCTTATGAGCCTTTGATTTTTGTTGAAGTGGCACTGACCAATGAAATCAGCAGTAATGTTTCTGATTTAATAAAACAAGAGGTGAATAAGAACAAACATAGCTCCTACAACACAGCAATTTTTTATTCCATTAATAATTGCTTGAAAGGTCTTCGTGGCGTGTCTTTTGGAAACCTGTTAATAAAACAGGTGGTGGAACAACTGGAACGGGAAAACTCCAGTATCAAGACCTATTCCACACTATCACCAGTACCAAACTTTTCTTCCTGGCTTAAAACTGAACTGGCGAATATCGATTTTCTTGGGGGTGAAAGCAAAGACAAACTTTCCGCGCTACTCGATAAACCAGTTGCTGATCAATTGGAGAATACTGAGCTTAAAAAAGATCTGCTGGGGCTTTGTGCCTACTATCTTCTTAAAGTAAAAAGTCGGGAAAAGCCTGCTTGCCCAGTGGCACGTTTTCATCTGGGCAATGGCGCAACCCTGGGAAAGATAAACTGGCTGGCAGATGTGTCAGAAAACGGCCTGAATCAAAGCGCAGGAATCATGGTGAACTATATTTATGATAAGTCCACTCTTGCACACAATCATGAACGTTATGGTCAGGATTACGCCATTGTTTGCTCTGCTGATGTCCGGCAATTACTTCCGGCTTAAATTACACCCGTAAAAAAACCGAAGTTTTTAGCTTCGGTTTTTTACGTCCTGAATAAATACAATTCCTAGATTCTCATGGAACTATCTCATGGAACTATGGGACTACTTCTGTCCACGGCGTCAGATTCCTGTCCAACCATCAACTCATGGGCATAGTTGGCCTGCTGACAAACATACTCAAACAGCTCCGTGCCTTCTGACCAGCCCAGGTTAAAACCACCTGTATAGGAAGCGGTGTAAGCACCGGGATCATCAACTGTGATTTCATAATCAATCCGATTGGCGTTATAACGATTGAAACGCTCGATGGTATGTAGCTGTTCTGTATGAGGCAAACCTCTTCTGCCAAACCAGAAGTCTTCGTTAAACCCTACGCTATCAATGACCAGGGTATCTCCTTCCCACCAGCCAACAGAATGACCATAATTGCTTGCTTCCAAATCGGACGGATGAGACCTCCCATCCATATAGACAACACGATAAGTATGCGGACCACCAATATCAAAAATCAGTATTCGATTCAGCTCTGGAAGCTCTACAAATTCAACACCATAAGGAGTAAGAAACTGACGTGAAAGCCCCGATGCCTTACAGCGTGCATGTGGCTCGAGTTCATGTAATTGACGCTCATCGTAAAGAGCTTTTGCCCAAGGCTTGAAAGGTACTACCTCAACCGGCGCAACAGGATCAAAAATGCTGAACCTGGGGGTCCAGACGCCTTTATCTGCCAAAGTGGCGCCGCTAAGCATCACCCTGCCGGCCGCATTCCTCGGTGGCGACTCAAAAACCTCACCATTTTCAGTTGTTGGTTGCGCTTGCAGCAATGTGCCCCAACTCAAGGCCAGTATAGAAAATATACCAGTCAAAGTAGCAGAACATCTCAAAGTATTAGTCAGCACGATTAAGCCTCACTTATTATGAAAAATATTGTCCCTTTCACAGCTGGAGAACGAGGCAAAGTGTATTAATTTTGTTGGCCACTACCTACACTGCTGGAATCCGCATCAAGTGTTTGACCTGGAGAAGTACCTGTAGCCGTCATGGTAATGCTGCGGGCATTCACTCGTGGCGTACCATTTCTCGCCAGGAAACCATCAACTGTAATTGGTGTTCCGATGGCCAGAGTATTTCGACGCCAGCCACGTCGCTGCAAACCATGTGGAGGACCCATTTCAGCGCCCCAGTTAACCACTGCACCGCTTTCAGGATCTTTAACATTCACATAAATCCAGACATGGGGATTGGTCCACTCAACTTTGGTGACAATACCCTGCAACTGAATTGGTTTATTGGAATCAAACTCAGCCACAAAAGAATGGTGAGCAAAGGAGCTGCCGGCAAGCAAAAAAGTGCCCGCCAGGATAAATTTCAGTACGTTTTTCATTTCAGTTTTCCTCAGTTATTGCCTGTTATGCTGACATAAAGAAAAGGGAAGCTCTTGCCCACCTACCCAACTCATTTCCCAGCTAGCAGTCCAGGGCCTTGTATAGGCACCCGGGTCATTGATAGTTACTTCATAATTCAGTGTGTCGAAATTGGTACGCGTAAATTTTTCCACCATGGCAAGTTTGTCAGTATGGGGTAAGCCACCATTAGTGAACCAAAACCCCTCATTAAATCCTCGGGTATCAACGACAAGAGTATCCCCTTCCCAGCTGCCTGTAGAGCGTCCATAAAAAAGAGGGTTGTCATCATCGCCACCTACCTGACCCGAAGGATCTCTGCCATCCAGGTAAATAATGCGGTAATTTCTGTTGCCACTACCAAGCAGGACAAAAATTCGTTCGTTCTGTTTGTCTTCAATTAACTGGAATCCCAGATTCGACTGGTACTGACGAGGTCCACCAGGAGGTTTACAGTCCAGGTACATTGGATCATCGCGCAAACTCCGCTGCTGCCGATGCACATAACGGGCAAGCGCCCAGTCCTGCATGGGAGCTACACGAGATGCATCGCTAATATTTTCCAGTAGGCCATAGTCGTTCATCGCCACAGTCACACCATCTTCAACCAGGGCTTTTTCAGTAGGGTAATTCCATAATCCGCCGATGCCACCTGGAGTCGCACCCAATACCGGTTTGTCATCTTGTGGCCAGCGCGGTACAGGCCTTGGGGAAAGCGGCTTATTCGGACTAAGTTCAGACACCGAGTATACGGAACGGCCAGTGTCAGAAAGGCTGACTTGTTCGCCCCAGATCTGTCTGCTCCCATCCCTTGCCAGTATTCCCGCTACAGTGATCGCATCACCCGGGCGTAGCGAATTTTCTTTCCAGCCGTTATTAACGAGTATCATTGGATTTTCCAGCTCAACTGCCCAGTTCACTGATTGATTATCATCGGTGACATTCACAAACACATGGACGTGAGGACTGCGCCAATCTACCTTGCTTACCTGCCCTGAAAATTGCATCTGTTCATCGGGATCAAATTTCCCTTGAATAGGATGATGGGCATTAACACTGCCAGCGCTCAGCAAAATAAGCAGCGAGCCCGCCAGGGTTGTTATTGAATTAATATTTTTCATCATAATTCCGTCTGCAACTCTTTCAATAAATAATCTTTCTGCTTATTGCCTGACTATTTCGAAGTCACCGCGTCCATCACGGCTTCTCCAGCTTCCTACCAGCGCACGTGAAGGTAGCTCCAGACTTTGTATCGTTGCATCAATGGTATAACCATCAGCATTAATCTCTACTGACCAGTCTGATGTATCCAGTTCAACATTATCAATTTCCATATTGTCAGTACCTGGATTAATCATGCCAGTGACATTCTCACCATCCCAATCCATTACAATCAGCACAAAATCACCCAGCGTAGTATTGCCAGACCATTCACCGATCCAGGATCCCTTTAAAGGATGACCTTCCTGAGCCATAGCCGAACTGACCATTAAGCTCAAACCAAAAACAACTGATATACCTTTGATTAGCCCTTTGTCCATTGATAGTAACTCCAACTTTTAAATTTTTTAAACGGGTAGCAGATTCAGTAAAAATTGAGAAAAATGCCCCATGTGTCAAATGCCGACTTTATCATATATTTCATGGGAAAATAGCGTTTTGCTGATTGTTTTCATATTTCCAGAAAGGCTGATCTCAGCCCGCAATAGCCCCTTAACAAAAGAAGGCCCGTACAGGTAATACCTGATCGGGCCTCTTGCGCTATTTTTGCATGACTTCCTACAAACCATGTGGTCTTGAGAATGAAAACCTATACTGGCTGCTCCCGGTGGTAGGCTTCATTATTCGGCGTATGATCACCTGCCAGCCAGCGCTTGAGTTCACTATGCGCTATGGGCAGTACTGCATCATTGATTTTTTCAACATCAGGATGGTCAGTGCAAAATTCTACAATCAAGCCATCCGGGTCAATCATATAAAGAGAATGGCAATAGCCATGCTCCAGAAAATAATATTTGTCTTCTGGATAATCTGAACTCTTAATCTTCTGCACCATCTCATCCTGGAGATCCTGCCCAACTTTCAAGGCTATATGGCGAAATCCGGACAAAGGAAGATCCGGTCCAAATTCAGCGGCATCTTCTTCTGTGGCAAACTGAAAGAATGCCAGAGCACCTTCATCAGCAATACTAAAAAAGCAATGACAATAAACTCTTTCTTTACCAAACAATTCAGTTTTTTCACACCAGGTTGCAGTCAAGGGCAAGCCAAGAAGATCTTCATAAAACTGGCGTGTTCTCTCCAGGTCTTTCACCACATAGGCATTATGATGAAGCCGGGAAGGCAGCTTGTTTTGTGCGTTCATATCTAATTCCTCGTTTAATTCCGATATTCTCTACAATCAATCAGCAATAATAGGTTAATTAAAAGCGTTTCACAAAATCCAGACCATATCTGGCCGGCAATGCTTTAAAGACAAATCCGCCGGTTGAATACTCGGTATTATATTCTTCATCAAGGGCATTTTTTCCCCAGGCAGTTACAGACCAGTCGTCCGGCAATTCTATACCCACTCTGAAGTCCACAAGTTGAACATCATCGCGGTCATTGGTGCCTATTTGATTATTATCGAAAAAGGCAGTGTCCCCTATTATCTGATAATCAACCCGGAAAAAAGCTTCCAGACCTTGTCCAAATGCCGAGATGGGTCGATGATAATCCAGGCCCACATTGAGTGTATATTCGGACACATTAGGTGCTTTGTCACCGATATCATTCACATTTTGTGACGAAGTGATTTCACTATCGACATAGCCGAGGCCAAAGTTGATATTGACATAATCATTCAGACTGCCTGCCAGATCAAACTCAAAACCCTGGTATTCCACTTCATTCATATTCCCCAGATTCTGGGTAGAGTTGGCTGCGAGGAAAATGAAAAAGTAGGTTCCTTCCGCTTCAGATTTAAACACACTGAAGTTGGCTCTTACTCTCCCGTCCATAAACTGCCCTTTAACACCCGCTTCAATTGTATTTACCACTTCTGCATCGAAGGTGTCGCCGACGCCCTGAAAACCATTGGCAAATGCCACGGCGCCAACACCAGTCTGATTAAATCCACCACTGCGAAAGCCACGGCTTAATGAGGCGTAATAACTCAGTGTATCCGACGGTTTATGGCGTATTGTGAATTTGGGTTGCCACTCATCCCAGCTGTTATTTCTGACCTCACCTGTAAACCCCTGCGGGAAACCTGCGACATTGGGCAAGAAAGCGCTTGGTGTGAGCGTAGTATTTTCTCTGTCGTCATCATCGTAACGCAGAGAAAAAGCAAGCTCGGTTGCATCAGAAAAGTCATAGGCCATTTCACCAAAGACTGCCCAGGCAGAATTATCCTGGGAATCAGCAAGATAGGTAACCTGGGGATTCAGCCCATCGGTGGCGAAATCAAAGGGAAAATTACCCCGTGGCTGTTTGAAAACCGGAAACACGCCATTCCCTGTATCCACCATATTACCGGTAGAAATAAAGCGATCCGTTTGAACAGCATAAGCGCCTACAATCCAGCGAAAGCGATCCTCTGAAGGTGAGGTAAAGCGGATTTCCTGGCTAATAGATTCCACTTCCAGGTATTGGCTCTGATTCTGGTCGGGAAAACCAAAAAATGTTGGCACAACAGCTTCGTCAGTTGGCAAAAAGTCCCAGGCATCACCGGTGGATAATTCCTCAAGGGAGTCGAAGGAAGTGATGGCCGTCAGGGTACCGCTCTCCAGCTCCCAATCCATTTTGAGTGAGACATTAGACAGGTCCCTTTCATTGACCCCCGGGTTATTCACCCTGATAGGAAGGCTGGTGTCATTAACTGAATTCGGGTAGCCATTGTCACGCCCAAATGCCGAAGGCGCTCCGGGAAAAGGGGCTGCGGCTGATTCACGTATATTGTAATAAAAAGCCTGGGTTTCCAGTTTTGACTGATAAAACCTCAGATCAGCCCTGAAAGTGTCGCTGGGATCCCATATAAATCTCAATCTTGCTGAAGTATCTTTATAAGGGTCTGCTTTTTCGTTCAGGTATACATTGTCCAGATAACCGTCTACATCCTTACGCGATATAGCGGCCCTGAATTTTAATGTGTCTGATCCCCCAACCGGGCCACTGACCATTGCCTGGGCCCGATAACCCTCACCGGAGTCGTAACCTGCTCTCACAGCTCCTTCAAGAAAATCTGAAGGCTCTCTTGTGGTCACTGTAATAGCACCTCCAATTGCATTACGTCCGTATAGGGCTCCTTGTGGGCCTTTCAATACTTCGATCTGCTGAATATCAAATAACTCCTGATTAAACTGGGCCGGATTTACCATCAACACACCGTCCATAAGCACGGCTACAGACATTTCGGTATTACGGTTTTGGGAAATACCTCGCGCTGTTACAAATGAGTTGCCGGCATTTTGTACCTGCACCAGTGTCACATTGGGGGTCAGTGCAATAAAATCTGCAGGGGTTTGAATACCTGCAGATTCAACTTCAGTTTCTGTAAATACCGTTACTGATACGGGGACATCCACATAAGATTCTTCTCTTTTCCTTGAAGTGACAACGATTTCTTCAATGCCAACGTTATTCCCTGCAGCACTGGACTGAGCCAGAACAAGGTTGCCTGCTGAAAGAGTGACCGCGGCAATCGCCAGTGAAAGTATTTTTTTACCATGAAGCATAAAATTCCCCTTTTTCCCCGTGTGAGTAAACGTGTGAGTAAATATGTTAAATAACATAAACATGTTTTTTTATTTCAATATTCGAAATAATTTTCGAGCGATGCTAGCTCTTCCTTATCCTTGTTTCAATACAAACAGGGAATCAAATCTTAGTCTTATAACACGTATTGAGGCATTGCTTGCCTGATATAACCTTTATTTTTAATTAAATATCCACTTACAAAACAAGGTAGATACGGCAGAAGGCTGGTCAAGGATCACCATATGGCCGGCATCAGGGATTATTTCAAGTTGAGCTTCAGGAATCTGCTGTTTGATATGTTCATGCTGGCTAACAGAACTCCAGGTATCTTTTTCACCTACAATTAATAACACCGGAATTTTGATTTTTGCTAAATAGAGAGTCTGATCTTTTCTCCCCAGCCCTGCAGTAATATGGCCGATAAAATTTTCCAGTGACTGCCGGCTGGCCATAGTTTCAATACACGTCCTCACACCCTGATTTTGCTCCTCCTGATAAGCAAGCATCAGATTCGCCCAACTGACAGCATATCTGTGCATGCCAATGCTGGCAGCTTCTTCCACAAGCGAGCTGCGCTGTTCGCACTCCTCGTCATTAACTGGATGCGCACCTACACTTAAAAGGATCAGGTGATCAACACGTTCAGGCGCCATATTGATAATTTCCAGTGCTACACGCCCCCCCATTGAGTGACCAACCACAGAAAATTTATCAGGCCCATCAGCTAGCACTTTCTCAGCCATCGCCAGGAGTGAATCCAAACCACTGAAGTCGGGTATTCTAATCTCCGCTTTGTCCGCAAGCGCTTCCCGCTGGTATTGCCAGACACTCTCATCACAGAGAAGTCCAGGGAGGAGATAAACTACTGGTTTACTTGTCATTTGCAGATAAATAGAATTTATTGAGTTATTAGCAGGCTAGCGTCTTACCTAGATGCAAGGCGCGGGATTATAAAGAGTAAAAATTATTACACAATGATGACCGCAATGTTCGCCTTTGAGAAAGATATGAAATAAACCCTCAAAGCCTTTATCATGCAGCGGTTATGATTTTTTGGAGCCAGTCGGGAGACAAATATGAGCAAAATCCTCGTTTTATATTACAGCATGTACGGTCACATAGAAGTGATGGCTAATGCGATTGCCGAAGGTGCCGCAAAAGTTGAAAACACAGAAGTTACCATCAAGCGTGTCCCCGAATTAATGCCAGAAGAGGCGGCCAAAAATGCTGGCGTAAAACTTGATCAAACGGCCGAAATAGCCACCCCTGACGAACTGGCTGACTACGATGCCATTATTTTTGGCACACCTACCCGCTTCGGCAATATGACGGCACAAATGCGGAATTTCCTTGATCAAACCGGAGGCCTCTGGTTTGAAGGCAAATTAATTGGCAAGGTTGGCAGCGTATTCACCTCTACGGCCTCCCAGCACGGCGGCCAGGAAACCACTATAACGTCTTTTCATACCACCCTCTTGCATCACGGCATGGTTGTGGTCGGTGTCCCCTACTCCATTCCCCAGTTAACCAACATGGATGCCATCTCCGGTGGCTCACCCTATGGCGCATCAACTATCACGGGTGGAGACGGCAGCCGCATGCCTTCTGATGATGAATTGGAGATAGCCCGCTTCCAGGGCGAGCATGTCGCTGGTATTACAGCCAAATTAAGCTAATTCAGGGCTTTTCAGCATAATCCACCTTGATGGCAGATCCGTACTGTTTACTGGTACGGGTCTGCCGCATTACAATCAACACTTCATCTCGGACCCTGAACCATTTTTATTACTGATTTTTTACCAAATTCAACAGTACATTAGGAATATGATGACTTTACCCATGTTAAACCTGCAATTTCCAAGGCTTGCTTTAGTCTTATCTTCGATACTGGCCCTGACGCCAATCAATACAATCCAGGCCCAGGAACAAGCTTTACAAGCTATGGCTAATGGCGATGCCCAGTGGGAGTTTATCAATCAATATTGTACCGAATGTCATAATTTTGAGGATTATTCAGGCGGGCTTGATTTCACCACCATGTTTGTTGATGAAATCCCTGAGAATGCACATGTCTGGGAAAAAGCTATACAAAAATTAAGAGGCAGGATGATGCCTCCTCCAGGGCAGGAAAAACCCGGCGAAGAATCCCTGTTCAGTTTTGTTAATTGGCTTGAGTCTTATCTTGATGAAGCCGCAGAAGTAGATCCGGTTTATCACGGCATTCCCATTCATCGTTTGAACAGAAAAGAATATGGCAATGCAATCAGAGATCTGACCAGCATTGAAATCGAGCCCGCAGATATCCTTCCGGAAGATAACTCCCTGGAAGGCTTTGACAATATCGCCGAAGCGCTTGATGTCACCCCTGCCTTCATTAACCAGTATGTTCTGGCAGCCCGCTCCATCATGGAACAGGCAATCGGTGACAAAACTCCCAGCACAGGCAGCACAACCTATTTCCCGGAAGAGGATCTGCCCATCAGAATGCAAGGCGGCGGTTCCCAACAGCAACACATCGCGGGTCTCCCACTGGGTACCCGCGGTGGCATGCTGATTGAACACTGGTTCCCGGCTGACGGCGAATACGCAATCAATGTGGGAGATTTCAATCTGTTTGCCTGGATGTTCAACATCGAATTTGAAAATACCATGATCGTTACCGTAGATGGTGAGAAGATCTATCAAACAGTATTGGGTGGAGATGATGATCGCATCGCTCTGGACCTGGACCAGGCAGCGCCAATGGACGACATTAACGGGCGCACGAAAAACATTCCGTTCACCACCACTGCCGGTCCACATAAAGTCGGCGTGACTTTCATACGTCGTACTTTTGCAGAATCAGATGATCGTCTTGAGCCGCCTATTCCTGGTACTTTACAAGACAGGATTCTTTCAATTCCCTCTGTTGAAATAAGGGGCCCTTTCAATCCCACCGGTCTTAGCGCAACGCCTAGCAGAGATAAAATATTTTCCTGCTATCCAGAAAGTACCGTTCAGGAAAATGAGTGCGCAATTACGGTAATTACCGATTTCGCAACACTGGCTTATCGTCGCCCGGTGACAGAACAAGACATGGAACCGCTTCTCGCATTCTATGAACAGGGATATGGACTCGGTGGCTTTGAAGAAGGGGTACGCCGTGCCCTGACACGTGCACTTGCCAGCCCAAACTTTCTTTACCGAACCCAGACAACGCCGGAAAATATTGCTCCTGGAGCAATCTATGCACTGGATGATATAGAGCTGGCCACACGCCTTTCCTTCTTTCTGTGGAGCAGTATTCCCGATCGGGAACTACTGAATCTGGCCACCGCTGGTCAGCTATCACAGCCAGGCGTCATCAATCAGCAAATAGACCGCATGATTGCTGATCCCAGATCTTCCATACTTGCCTCGAATTTTGCTTACCAGTGGCTGGGCCTTTCCAAGCTGGATGAAATCAATCCGGATGGCGCCATCTATCCTTATGCATATGGCGCTGGTGACCTCAGACCCGACTTTAGAATTGAGCTGGAGTTATTTATTGACAGTCTGATCAAAGACGATCGCAGTGTTATTGATTTACTTGATGCCAATTTCAGCTATCTCAATGAAAGACTCGCCCTGCATTACGGGATTAACACAGTAAAAGGCAATCGCTTTCGTCGTGTTGAATTACAAGATTCCACACGTTGGGGTCTTATGGGAAAAGGCGGGATTTTAATGTCTTCGGCCTATCCCAACCGAACCTCCCCGGTATTGCGGGGAGCCTGGATACTGGAAAACATCATGGGAACCCCTCCTCCTGTACCGCCACCCAATGTCGAAGATCTGCCTGAAAACGTCGCAGGAGAAGCTGCCACAACAGTCAGGGCAAGGCTCGAACAGCATCGCGCAAATCCAACCTGCAACGCTTGTCATGCTGTAATGGATCCACTGGGTTTTGCACTGGAAAATTTTGATGCTGTAGGCCATTGGCGTGAGATTGACCGTTTTTCCCGAGATCCAATTGATTCTTCCGGCGTTCTTCCCAGTGGCGCTCCGGTTAACGGCCCAAATGACCTGCGCGAATCACTGACAGCTGATCCGGCGATGTTCTCACGTACTGTGACAACCCGTTTAATGACATTTGCACTGGGTCGGCCTGTGGAAGCTTCGGATATGCCTTTAGTGCGTTCTCTGGTGGAAAATGCTGCCACTGAAGAATATCGTTTTTCCAGCTTGATCAAAGGGATCGTCAGTAGTCCGGCATTTCAATACAACATCGCGCCTTCTGCTGAGCAGGATCTTCTGGTAGCTGAAAACTAGGCTACTTATAGCGAGCAATCGCAGGTTGCCAATTACCCGGCCCGCCCTGTTTTCAGCGCGGGCTTTTTGTTGCAACAATCTATCCAAACTCCATTTACATGAGCGCCTGGCCGTGCAATTATTTCGCATATCGAAAGTAATTTCGATATTTTCGAATTCAACTTACCGTCTTCCCCTATTGGCACCTTCACTGGCGAATGGATTTGCCTGAGGTGCCAATAACTTAATTATTGATACACCTGAGCAATTGAGAGCAGACACAAAAAAGCCGGCTTTGAGCCGGCTTTTTTGTGTTGCTAAACACTATCCATCTCGAGTCATTTATAAAACACTATCAACAATGGTTTTAAATTCGTCATGAGAAATGATGGTTTTTTTCTGGATACCTAGCGCTTTAACCTGGGTGAGGATTTCTGCAACAGCCTCATCGCTGTAACCACTGATCCCCATTTGCTCCAGAGAGTAGGTTACCGAGCGCTTGCCACTTTTCTTACCCAAAACAATATCACCAGTGCGTCCAGTGAGATGTGGATGCGTACCAAACATTGCCAAAGGCTCTTCCATAACCAGGTCAACACCAATGCCGGACTCACGTGTAAAGTTTCGTGAACCACCCACCGGCTTATTTGCCGCTATGGGGACATTACTGAGTTTGGACACGAGCTCGAACAACTCTGGAAACTTCTTCATGTCGTAATCCATCTTGAAGCCATACAAGACTTCCAGGGCCAGCACTAATTCTTCCATGGCAGCATTCCCTGTTCGCTCTCCCAGACCATTAACACAGGAATGTACGACTGAGGCCCCTACTTCAACAGCAGCCAGTTCGGTTGCTACACCCATGCCAAAATCATTGTGGGTATGAATCTCCACAGGCAGGTTAGTAAGTTTTTTCACTTTCTTAACCAAATACTTGATCGCTTCGGGTAAAGCGCAACCCATTGTGTCAACTACCCCAACAGAATCAGGGGGACAGTTATCCATTACCGCATTAAGCAGATTTTCCAGATCATCCTCACGCGCACGCGTAGTGTCATATGGAAAAAAAACTGTATGCAAACCATTGTCTTTAGCATATTTGATAATTGGTGCTGACTTCTTATAGACATCTTCCCAGGTCCAGCCAAACTGATATTTCAGTTTCGGATATCCTATTGGAACTTCAATAATGACGCCATCGGCACCACACTCAATCGCAGAATCAATATCGCTCTGCATAGCCCGAGCAAAAGTATAAATTTTTGATTTCAGACCAAGTGAACAGATTTGCTTGATTGCCTTGTAATCATCAGGAGATACCGCAGGCATGCCTGCCTCAATGCGATCAACACCTACTTCAGACATTTTTTCTGCAATAGCTATTTTATCTTCCGGGCTGAAAACGACACCGGGAGTCTGCTCGCCATCACGCAGGGTAGCATCATGGATTTCTACTTTTTCAGGAAGGTCAAAAGTTGACGTGACTTCGTCAATGGTATTGTAGGGACTAACCCACCACTCACCTTCCTTAAAATATTCAACTGACATACTTTACACCTTTAGTTGTGACCGAATTGAAATTCATTGTGAAAAAGTCGCCCAGAATAATTGCAGGCCACCTTTCAGTCAATGCTGAAATTCCCCTTCAATTATAATACAGAAAACCCGATATACCTTTATCTTTGCTTATGGTTATAATCTGGGGCTTTAATTTTCAGAGAAATAAGAACTTTATTATGACTAAAATACGCACAGCCCTAGTGGGCAGTTACGCACAACCAGATTGGCTAATTGACCGAGAAGCCCTACGCAATCGCCTTCCTGCCCGGATTCTTACCGGTGATATGTGGAAAATCGCCCCTGAAGACCGACAGGAAGCAATGGATGATGCTGTCCTGAGCATCCTCGATGACCAGGAAATTGCCGGCATCGATATTGTTACTGATGGAGAAGTCCGCCGCGAAAGCTATTCAGCGCCTTTTGCCAATGCACCTGAAGGAATTGATCGGGCAAGAGTAGAAACCTTAATTGGTCGTGCTGGTAAGCCTAACAAAGTTCCACTGATCTCAGGCCCGCTGAAAAGGGTCAGTCCAGTGCATGTTGATGATGTGAAGTTTATGCGAGCACATACCGACCGGACTTTAAAAATCACTATTCCAGGACCTTTTACTCTTTCACAATTAGCCGTGAGCGAGTATTACAAGACACCTGCAGAAGTGGCAATGGCTTACGCAGAATGCCTCAATGAGGAGATTCATGATCTTTTCGCCGCCGGTGCCGACATCGTACAATTTGATGAGCCGTACCTACAGGCCAGATACGAAGATGCCAAGGCATATGGTGCTGAAGCAGTCAACAGAGCACTTGAGGGCGTTAAGGGCACTACAGCCCTACATGTATGCTTTGGCTACGCTGCCATGGTTTCAGAAAAGTCTGGTGACGGCTACTCCTGCCTGCCACTGGTTAATGACATTAACGTCGACCAGGTATCTATTGAAGCTGCTCAGCCTCAGCTGGATCTGGGCGCAGCCTTAAATGCCTTACCCAGCAAAGTGATTATGGTGGGTGTATTGAACCTCGGTGATGAAACTCCTGAAACCGCTGAAATAGTGGCAGACAGACTTAGAGCTGCTCTTGAATTTGTACCGCCGGAAAGGATTATTGCTGCACCTGACTGCGGACTTAAATATCTGTCGAGAGCCTCTGCACGCGCCAAACTGAAAGCACTGGCAGATGGCACCGCAATTGTTAATGCGGAATTGAACTGACTAAAAGTCGCAAGTCGCAAGTCGCAAGTCGCAAGTCGCAAAAAATGATAATTCGAGAGAATTCATCACCAATGATCAAGAAGAACTGATAGTTTTTCCTTGAAACTTGCGACTTGAAACTTGTGACTATTTTTTCAAGAAATAATTGAATGCGCCAGCATTGGGCAACGGCGCAATTCGAATTCTATCTCTCTGGCAGCTGCCTCCAATTCCGGCAAAAAGTCCTCTATCATTTTCTGTTCACTAGTACGTGCTGAAGCCGTAGAGCATGAAATAGAGGCAATAATTTTGTGATCCTCATTAAAAACAGGGACAGCCACTGACACTACCCCGAAATCCAGCTCTCCCTCAATCGAAGAATAGCGATTTTTCTTCACTCTATTGAGGATACTTTTCATCTCTTTTTTAGTCGCAACCGTCTTCTCAGTCAAAGCCTCCAAATGGACTTTGCTGAAATAATCATCCACTTTGTCTTTATCTGCATAGGCTAGCAATACGCGCCCTGCAGATGTCGCATATGCAGGAAATCGCGTTCCTACTCCTGCAACAATACGCGTGAGCTGTTTGGTTGAAACATAGACCAGGAACAATACATCAAGGTCAGAAAGAACAGCCAGTGCGGCACTGTTATCGGTTTTATCCCTGATTCTTTGGAGAGATGGCCTTACCACCTCCTCCAGATTCATGGATTCTATATAGGCAGATCCGAGACTGAACACCTCCGGTCGTAATAGAAAAAGTTTATCTTTTTTGCCCACATAACCCAGATGCTGCAATGTAATCAGACAACGGCGTACCACTGCCGGATTCAGTTCAGTCTGCACGGCTAATTCACTGAGAGTCATCTCCGGTTTTTCTCGGCTGAACGCTCTTAGCACGGCCAGACCTCGGGCCAGAGAATTTAAATATTCCCCATCGTTTCTTGGATTCTTATCTACCATTCTTGCATCTTCCCCTAGATTTACACCCTGACTTTATTTTACCTTAAGCCGGTTTTTCACCACACACCACAGAATAATATCCATATGAATTTTTGCTACTAATGTTTTCAAACCCTGCCGATTCCAAAATCTCTACTAACTGCGGGAGAGTGAACTGCTGGCCCATAGTGCCCATAGCCATCAGTAAAGAAAATGCAATAACCGGATAAGGATGTTTACCACTATCATGCAGCAACATCTCATGGAGAAATATTTTTCCTCCTGGCGGCAAAGCGTCGAAACTACTTTTAGCCAAATCCCGACATGTATCAAAACTCCAGTCATGAAAGATGTTGGAAAAAAAGTGTGCATCGTAGCCTTCAGGCCAACTAGCCCTGAACATATCCACCGTTACCGTATCCACCTGATCTGAAACACCGGCATTAGCAATATATTCTTCTGCAAGCTCACAAATAGCCGGCAATTCCATCACAGTACAGCTCATATTCTCGCGCAGCCTGGCAAGCGCAATTGCGAAGCAGCCTGATCCCCCACCCACATCAAGCACTCGATTAACACCTGTAAAATCAATGGTTTTAGTCATTCCAATCGCTGATGTCTGGGAATGACTATGCATAAAAGCAGTTATCTCTTTGGCCATATCCATATCTACCTGACCGCTTTCCCAGCTTTCCGCAGGCCTGTCCTTGCCATCATGCTCTTCCCTCTTCCCTGTAATTGCCTCCACTAATATCTTGTGTCTTGGTAGCATCCTGGCCTCACGACGGAAAATGCCTCCCCAGTAAAAAGGGCTGTCCTTCAGCATGTAATGTCTTGCAGAGACAGTCAGTTGATAAGCGCCGTTATATTCATTCATAAACCCAAGATAAGTCAGTACCGCTAACAATGCGTTCAACGCTCTCACTTCATAGCCTAGCCTGCTCGTCAGAGTTTCTGCTGAAGCAGCCTCTAGATTCAGCGACTCAAATATGCCCAGTTCCATGGCAGTAGAAATAGCCGGCACATTAAGCATAGACAGCCAGGCATTCCAGACACCGGTATCATCTACTTCAGGGAGATCTATATTCATATGCTTTTCCTCACAAAATAATGCAGACTTTTTATTGTCTTATAACAAATGATAATCGATGCCATACAGCAACATGTTATTATGGTGGCGAACTATAACACCATCATTATTGCTGAGGTACAGGATGGAGAAAGCATGATTAATCCCGGCTATGAATTCATTTTTTCTGCAGAGGGACAACTGGCAAAGCCAATTCAATTTGGAGAAACTTTTGAAGGTGCCAGACGCATGATTCCTATTCTTGAAGGTAATTTTGAAGGCCCGAATATACGCGGCACTTTTCTACCCACAGCGGCAGCTGACTGGCAATATACTCGCGCAGATGGGGTCACTCAGGCAGAGGCCATTTACGCCATTCAGACTGATGACAATGTCATTATCCAGGTTGAAAATTACGGCTTACGTTTCGGCACTGATGAAGTCATGACACGCCTGGCTGCAGGCGAAGATGTTGATCCAGGTGAATATTATTTTCGAACCAATCCACGTTTCAAGGCACCTGAGGGCAAATATGACTGGCTTAATAAAGGAATTTTCATTGGTACTGGTGCCAGATATGCAAATTCAATCAAGCTTTGGTTTTTTAAAGTAACTTGATAAATATAAATCAGTTATATAATTTTTAAAATTATTATTAATAAGGTTTTCGGCAATGCCACTCAATTTAATGGAACACTATCTGGTTCTTACTGATGACAACGAGCTTACGCGCGATTTTTACCTCAATGTACTTGGCTTGAAGGAAGGATTTCGTCCGGAACTTGGATTTCCCGGTTACTGGCTTTATCTGGATAAAGTCCCAGTTCTACATATCGCAGAGTGGCTAACTTACACTGCCCATTCCAACAAGCTGGGGATACCTGTCAGCACTCGCGCAGAAAGCACCGGCGCTTTTGACCATATTGCCTTCAATGGGACAAAGCCTGATGAAATGGTGACTCAACTGGAAAGGTTTAATGTACCCTACGAACGCAATGACGTGCCTCACGCCAACCTGGTTCAATTTTTTCTGAACGACCCCAACGGCGTCAAAATTGAATTGAATTTCAGCGTTTAATCTGCGCCTGTAAAATATTTTACTGACTTTATGTGGTGAAGATTATTTTTCCGCTCTGGCGAGAAATTTTCCAACCGTTTTCAGTCAATTGAAAGTCTATATAAAATTCTCCGACCAACTGAGATGCATTTGCCTTTACACCAAACCTGACAGGCTCTGCCTCACTTGGCGCCATAAACAGGGTTGCATAACAGACACCTTTTGCTGTCTTTTCATCAAGCACGTCAATTAGCACATTACTGATTATGTGACGGGTAATTCGGTCTTTTGGACGAGACTTGAAGGCTGCGAGTATGTTTTGTGCGCCTGTTGTGAAATTATCCGGGTCCGTGGGGCGTGCAAAAGCCGCCTGCTCGGCAAACAAGCCACACAAGGACTCATAGTCTCCCTGATCGTTATAATTGGAGAATTGCGTAACCAGTCGGGTACACGCCTGTTCAATCTCCTGTCGCTTCTCAGTCTTGATAGTAACTACCCCTCAATATAGGTCGAGCTGACACTGTCGCGCTCATACATGGCCTTATACCAACGTTTCGCACTCACAAGATTACCTGGTAGTGTTTTCTGGCTTCGTGTTGCCATATCGACAGCTACGACTCCGGTAATATCTGCCATGGAAAAACTATCTCCTGCGACATACTCACTTTCTTCAAGGCGCTGATTTAAACGCGAGAAGAAAATGTCCAAACGTCGCAACCCTCTCTCTGCCAATGCCGGGATGGCTTTAAACTCTTCTGCCACACCAGCAACTGCATAATTAGCAAATCTTTCTGCCGTGTTACAAAAAGCATCCTGACCGGCTAAATAACCATCAAGTTCCATATGCCTTTCCCAGGAATCAATAATGGCCTTTTCAACAGGCGTCTTACCAAACAATGGCCGCTCAGGATAAAGCGTTTCAAGATAGCGACATATCGCCAGAGACTCATCCAGAAACAAACCATTATCCAGCTCCAGTACGGGTAAAACACCACGGCTACTTTTCTTCAGAAAACTTTCCTGCAAATTTTCCTTTGCACCCAGATCTACTTCTACCCTGGGAATAGCAAGGCCCTTTTCATGGAGGAAAATATTAACTTTTCTCGCATGAGGAGCTCTGGGAAAATGGTAAAGCTTCATAAATTCCTCTTCAGGCAACTCACACAAAAAATACAAACAGGATACAGCCCAACAAAAGTCTATAGATCACAAATGGCATAAACCCCAATTTATTGATGGCTTGCAAGAAAAAATAAATACAGAAATAAGCCACGACACCAGCGACAAGCATGCCATAAATAATTTCGCTCCAGTTAACAAATTCCTGCTCCAGTAAATCAAGAGTTAATAACAACGCAGCTCCAGCAATTACGGGGATTGAAAGCAAAAAGGAAAATCTTGAACTGCTTTCCCTATCAAGATTACAAAACAAAGCCGCAGTCATGGTAATACCTGAACGAGAGATGCCCGGCACTAAGGCCAGGACCTGAGCTAATCCAATAATGAAGACCGATTTCCATGATAAGAGAGCAAGAGTCCCCTGTTTGGTGGACTTTCTATCGGCAAATGAAAGTAACAGTGCAAAAATAATTGTGGTGCTGGCAATTACCGACGTTTCCCTTAAGTACAGATCCACATAATCCTTAAGCAGAAAACCAATAATTACCACCGGAATAGTGGCTACAAGCAATTGCCAGCCGAGCCGGCTATTGGCAGAAGCCTCGCGCCTGAACATGTGAAGAGAACATCCAGTCAAGATTGCCCAGACATCCTTCCTGAAATACATCAGCACTGCCGATAATGTACCAAAATGCACAGCAACATCGAAAGCAAGGCCCTGATCTTCCCAGCCAAACAAGGCAGAAGGCAAAATCAAATGAGCAGAGCTGGAAATAGGTAGAAATTCTGTCAAGCCCTGAATAAGAGCAAGGAAGGTTGCGCGAAAAACATCAAAATCCATAATAAATTCTATCCGAATCAGGAATGTGTCACTTTATCTCTTAAATAAACCGGCTGTACCTGCTCCGGAGCCTGCACTTTACCAAGATCATAATAAGAGCTGGCCAAAGCAGCTATAGTTCCTGCCCGCGGATATAAGTCATTGTTGAGCACATCAATCTTGTCTCTGTATGCCTCAGGCATCCTGCTTTGAAAATTCATCCCACTTCCAGCAGCCAAAATGGAACCTGAGCTCTCTACTAACTCTACTGGTAACAGTTCCGGCTTACAGAGCCCCTCTTTTCCAACAAGCTCAATATTACCGTCATTAAGTTGATAGAAACCCCAATAAACTTCATCAATGCGCGCGTCCAGCGTACAAAAAACAAGTCCCTTACCTATCTCGCTTTCCACCTGAAAGGCTAAAGAAGCCAGTGAAGAAACTGGTATTGCAGCTAAACCAAGACCATAAGCAAGCCCTTGAGTTACCCCTGCTGCAATCCTTAATCCTGTAAATGATCCAGGACCTTGCCCATATGCAATTGCATCCAGATCTGCAAAAGAAAGATTCTGGCTAACAAGTAACTTTTTAATCATTGGCAATAACTGACTGGCATGTTGCCTGGGAATTATTTCAAACAATTCACTGACATTCCCTTCTGCATTAAGAGCGCAGGAACAGGCCTCAGTCGAGGTATCTATGGCAAGAATAATGGACATAACATTTCTGCATAAAAAAATCCCCCACAGTGAACTGCGGAGGATTAATTATTTGTGAATCAATAGGTTGAGTATAAACAACCGGCAATTCAGGTTTTAAACAAGCTCCCTCAAACCTAACAAGCAAGAGGGAGCTCATCTACCCGGTTATTTTTTCTTTTTACCGGCTTTTTTCTTCGAGACTTTCTTGGCGGCCTTCTTAGCGACCTTCTTCTTCGCTACTTGCTTCTTGGCAGCCTTCTTCGCGACCTTCTTTTTGGCTACTTGCTTCTTGGCAGCCTTCTTAGCAACTTTCTTCTTCGCTACTTTCTTCTTGGCAACCTTCTTAGCCACGGTCTTTTTCGCTACTTTCTTCTTGGCAACTTTTTTCGCTACTGTTTTACGCTTCGCTGCGGCTTTTTTTACTTTCTTTTTAGCAGCCTTCTTGGCGACTTTCTTTTTAACTACTTTCTTCTTGGTAGCCTTTTTAGCGACGCTCTTCTTGGCTACTTTCTTTTTCGCTGTCTTTTTGACTGTTTTTTTGGCTGCTGCTTTAGCCTGGGCGGCCAATTTCTTCGCAATTGCTTTCGCTTTAGCTTCAGCTTTTCGCTTTGCTGCGGCAGCTTTAGAAGCTTCTTTCTTCAGCTTGGCTGCAAGATTTTTGGCATCTGCTTTAGCACGTTTCTTTGCCCAGGCAGATTCAAATTTCTTGAGGGCTTTCTTGAGTTCTTGTGCTGACTTCTTCTTGAGAGCATTTTTGTAAGAGGCTACTGCTTTTGCTTGTTCCGAAACTTTAGCTTTAGCTGTATCTAAAGCCTGAGCCGTCGCCATTGATTGCTTGGCTTTTAAAAGTTTAGCCTTGGCAGAGTTTATTGCTGTAGTAGTTTTTCTGACTGCTGCTTTTGCGTTGGAGCCTGCTTTTTTCGAACTTGCAGCGCTGACTTTTTTCCTGGCTGCGCTAAGAGCTTGCGACTGCTTCGCCAATTCTCTTTGCGCTTTACCTAATGCAGATTTTGCCTTGGACGTTGCCGAAACTGCACGACGTTTTGCCGGTTTATTTGCAACTTCATTAGAAGCTGCTCCAACTGCTTTTTTATTTGCTTTGGCAGTAGCCATATATTTATTCTCCTAAACACGAAAAAGTTAACGACTTGATGTTTTTTAATACAAGTTGTTTACACGTTCGAGTGGCAACATATCATAAAATTTTTAATTTTTACAACTAAGATTGTTGATTTGCTTAAATAAATTTCCACTCACTACTCGTTTTTGATCTCTCAAAAATCAAGTAAAAAAGTTTTTTGATTATTTATTTTCGAAAGCTGATGTGAATAACATATCGAACAAATAATTCACGATTGATATTGGCACTTATTTCAAGTCCATGTTTTGCTTGATATCTGAAACAATTTCAGGAATTAACCTTGTACCATCAATTTTTATGCACCTTACCTTGCCGAAATTTTCCGCCATTTCCTGGTAAAAATTCACTAAAGGCTTTGTTTGTTCATGGTATAGTGAGAGTCTTTTCCTTACAGTATTCTCCAAGTCATCTTCACGCTGAACTAAAGCTTCTCCCGTCTCATCATCAAAGCCTTCTGTGACTGGAGGGTTGAACTCAAGGTGATAAACTCTGCCTGAGTCCAGATGCACTCTTCGTCCACTTAGCCGTCTGACTATTTCTTCATCAGGAACATCAATCTCCAGTACTATATCAATCTCAATACCGGAATCTCTAAGGGCTTCAGCCTGCGGGATAGTTCGCGGAAACCCATCAAACAGGAAGCCAGACTTGCAGTCATCCTTTGTAATTCGCTCTTTTACCAGACCAATAATGATCTCATCAGTTACAAGCCCACCACTTTCCATAACCGACTTTACCTTCAAGCCCATATCTGACTCTGCTTTTACTGCAGCACGTAACATATCCCCAGTTGATATTTGGGGGATATCGTAGGTTTCAGTAAGAAACTTTGCCTGCGTGCCTTTCCCGGCACCAGGGGCACCTAATAAAATCATCTTCATTATTTTTTATTCTCCGTTCTAAACAATTTACGATACATGGTTGATGTGTGGCTCACAACAAATCTGGGAACAGATTTTTACCAAAGGGCTGACTGTCTCTAAACAGTCTTTTTTATCTCTTGCCAGCACTCTTCCAATTCATCCAGTGTAAGAGACTGAAGCGAATCTCCATTGCTCGCTGCCTTTTTTTCCAGAGCACGAAATCGGATTTCAAACTTTTCATTGGCTTTTCGCAAGCTCGTTTCAGAATCTATCTTCAGATGCCTCGATAAATTAACCAGGGTAAACATCAAATCACCAAGCTCTTCTTCAATATGAACATCTGACTGCTCTTCAAGAGCCTCTTCCAACTCCTGAATTTCCTCTCTTATTTTATCAAGCACCCCGTTGTGATCCGGCCAGTCGAAGCCTGCATGCGCCGCACGCTTCTGAATTTTTGTTGCTCGAGTAAGTGCCGGGAAGTTTTTGGGGATATCATCCAGAACACTTAGCTCTTCACTAGCCTTTTGTTGACGTTCTGAATGCTTGATTGTTTCCCAATTTGCTTCTACCTGATCAGGGCCTATAGTGCTCTGCGATCCAAAACTTTCAGTACTTGCTGCCGGAAAAACATGGGGATGCCTCTGTAATAATTTATTACCTATTTCTGACACGATGTCATTGAAATCAAAATACCCCTGTTCCTGACCAAGCTGAGCATAAAAAACAACTTGAAATAACAAATCGCCCAGCTCGTTCGCGAGATGCTCATAGTCTTCACGCTCTATTGTGTCAATTACCTCATAAACTTCTTCTAGTGTGTGAGGAGCAATGGTCTGAAATGTTTGCTTAATATCCCATGGACAACCATGCTCAGGGTCTCTGAGCATGGTCATGATTTTCAAGAGCTCGTTAATATCCATTACCCTTCTCTTTGTTAATGCATAACAATCGCTGATTGTCTGACTAATCTGCTTTTTTCTGATCAATAAAAAGCGCCATTGCCTCTACATGTGCAGTCTGAGGAAACATATCCATTACTCCAGCATCAGAAAGGCTATATCCGTACTCCACAAGATACGCTGCATCCCGTGCCAGGGTTGCGGGATTACAGGAGATATAAACAATACGTTCGGGACGTATGGCAATGATTTCAGGCAACACTTCAAAGGCACCTGAGCGGGGAGGATCCAGAACAATCTTGGAAAATCCGGATTTCATCCAGGGCGCACCTTTCATTGGCTGGGTTAAATCCCCGCTATAGAAGTCCACGTTTTCAATTCCGTTTGCCTGCGCATTTGCATAAGCTCGATCCACCATAGTTTGCGCGCCTTCAACACCGGTAATATGGCCACAATGCCTAGCAAGAGGCAGCGTAAAGTTGCCCAGCCCGCAAAACAAATCCAGCAAAACATCTTCTTTTGTTAATTCAAGCAGTGAAACGGCTCTGGCAATCATTTTCCGGTTAATTTCAGCATTGACCTGAGTAAAGTCTGTGGGATGGAAAGCCATAGTCAGATCAAAATCCGGCAAGCGGTAATACAGGCGATCTTCCCCCTGCTCAGGGTAAGACTTACAGACTGTTTCCATACCACCGGATTGCAAATACAAGGCAATAGCGTGTTGTTTGGCAAAATTTTGTAGTTTCTCCATATCATCATCGCTCAAAGGCTGCAAATGCCGAAAAATGAATGCACTGGTAAAGCCCTCCATATCCGGATCGCCGGCGGCTACTTCAATTTGGGGAATCTCACGAAAACCCTGCAAGCCGCTAATCAAGGCAGACAGCGCCGGTAAAAGCTGCCCAATGCGCGGATCCAGGACCTGACAGCTATCCATATTGGTAATAAAGGATGAGTTTTTTTCTCTAAAACCCACTAATACCTGCTCTTTTTTGTGGACATAGCGGACAGCCAGCCTTGCCTTGCGTCTATAACCAAGCACCGGACCAGTAAGAGGCGATAAATGTTCAAACTCCTTATCAGGAACTGCATGGCTCAGTTTTTCAAATAGCATGTCTTGCTTGAATTGAAGCTGTGCTTGAGGATCAAAATGTTGAAGAGAGCAGCCACCGCAAATTGATGAAAATTCACAAGCTGGCGTTATTCGGTCTGGAGATGAGGTCTTGATAGCGCTTAAAGATGCCTCATCATAACTCTCACGGCGAGAAGTCAGTACAGCATCTACAATTTCACCAGGCAAAGCTTCTGCTACAAAAACCACCTTCCCTTCATGATGAGCAATGCCTCGTCCCTCATGACTGAGTTTTTCAATCTCAAGTGTTATGGGTGTGGTGGGCAGGTTTTTACGACGACGTCTTCTCATAAATTAATGCTTTCTAGAGGAAATAACTTGGAATCAGGTACCGAAAAGCCCTGACGATAAATAGCGGTCACCACGATCACAAATAATGGCAACAATGACGGCATTTTCAAGTTGACGGGATAACTCGAGCGCAGCATAAACTGCACCGCCAGAGGAAACGCCACAGCAAATGCCTTCTTGCCTTGCCAGTGCACGCATGGTGTTCTCAGCATCCTTCTGACCGATATCAATGATCTTGTCGACTCTTTCGCTTTCAAATATTTTTGGTAAATATTTCTCTGGCCAGCGTCTGATGCCTGGAATTTTGGCACCCTCTTTGGGTTGCAGGCCAATAATCTCTATTTCAGGGTTTTTTTCTTTTAAAAACCGGGACACCCCCATAATGGTTCCGGTGGTCCCCATGGAGCTGACAAAATGGGTAACCTTTCCCTGGGTGTCCCGCCATATTTCAGGGCCTGTGTGCTCGATATGAGCGGCAAAATTATCAGGATTGGCAAACTGGTCCAGGACTATCCCTTTGCCTTCAGCTTTCATTTTCTCGGCCAGGTCTCTGGCCCCTTCCATACCTTCTCCTGCTGACACTTCAATCAGTTCAGCGCCATAAGCTGTCATTGAATCCTTACGCTCCTGAGTTGCGCTTTCCGGCATGATCAGGATCATTTTATATCCCTTGATTGCAGCGACCATCGCCAGAGCAATGCCTGTATTTCCACTGGTTGCTTCAATCAGTGTATCTCCGGGTTTAATGTCACCGCGCTCTTCAGCTTTGTTAATCATGCTCAACACTGGCCTGTCCTTCACTGAGCCAGCGGGATTATTCCCCTCCAGCTTCACTAACACGGTATTGCTGGTTTCACCAGGCAGCCGTTGTAAACGAACCAGTGGAGTATTACCCACAGTATCTTCTATAGTTGGGAATTGCATTTCTGGACCCTGCATTCTTAGGTGAGGCCTGATTTTAACGCTCAGGCAATCATCAAAATTTTGCCGACAACAAAAAGGCGCTAATTCTATCCTGTGACGCTAATAAAGCCTACACCTGAGAGCCACATGCATTCAGTGTTTTGTAAAAAGGCGTCGGCTCTGTAGTGGATTTGACCCCAGGTGTGAATTGAGAATTCCGCGATTAACCGCTTTGGCAGTTTTACGTGTTTCTGCTGCAGCGAAATTGCGGGCATGAATATTCAGCAGTTCCTTGCCATGAAAAATATTTCCTGCTGAAGGTTTATCAGTAGTAAGCAGGTTCAGGTCTTGCACTCGAACAAAACCACTTTCTTCCTGAAAATAATACCAATGTTCTGTTTCGATAGGTTCATGGGAATGCGCTTCAGCACTAAAATCAATACCGTAACCCAGCGTGTCCAGCAAAGAGAGTTCGAAATGTCGCAATACCGGCTCAGTGGATTCTTCGGCAACCAGATTGGTCAGGGCATGCTCATATTGATTAAAGAATTCAGGGTCAGCTTCGTGGCATTGAAATAATCTGACAATAATCTCATTTATATAAAGCCCACTGAACAGCTTCTCACCGCTTAATGCCAAAGGACCATCTCTCAGATCAATACTTCTGAGCGTCTTTAATTCCCCTTTTCCTGAAAGAGAAATATGGACCGGTGTGAATGGCTGAAGAAGGCTTTTACTTTTTGAGCCAGCACCACGGCCGCCTCGTGATATTGCACTTATACGGCCATGATCAGGCGTGAGAAAATCCAGGATTAGGCTTGTGTCCCGAAATGGCCTGCTGTGTAACAAGTAGGCTGGTTGCATTTCGATGTTTCTGGCTACCAACTAATTACCGTCCTCTGGGTGTATAAAATGATGAGTCATTGATTTTGAAGAGTGTGAATAGTGTGAGCAGTATTAATTGTATTCAGGAATGATCATCATAACCAAGACTCTTTAAAGCCCTCTCATCATCAGACCAACCGCTCTTAACTTTGACCCAGAGGCTTAGCATTACCTTACTGCCTAACAGATTTTCAATATCTTTCCTGGCATCTGATCCAATCAATTTTAATCTACTACCGCCGTCACCAATAATGATTCTTTTTTGACCCGCCTTCTCTACCAGTATCAAAGCACCGATATGAATGAGATTCTTATTTTCTTTTTCATCATGACGGAACTCTTCAATTTCAACAGTCACTTCATAGGGTAATTCATCACCAATTTGCCTGGTGATTTTTTCACGTATAAATTCTGCAGCAAGGAAACGTGCATTCTTGTCAGTCAGCTGTTCTTCTGGATAGTAAAAGCCACCTTCAGGAAGATATTTGCCTATGCTGTTTTCAAGCTCCTTGATATTGTGATCTTTCAGGGCTGACAGGGGAAAAATTTCCTTGAAAGGATGCCTATCTGCTAACTCTTTAAGGTATGGCAAAAGAATACTCTTGTCCTGAATCTGATCTACCTTATTCAACAGTAAAAGTACCGGCGTTTTATTATGCTTCAATTGCTGCAACACGAGCTCATCTTCCGCTGTCCATTTCATTCGATCCACCATGAACAAAATCAGGTCAACATCCTGGATGACACTTTGAACAGTTTTGTTCATATAGCGATTAATGGCTTTATTCTGGCCAGAATGCAAACCAGGGGTATCAACAAAAATCATCTGGGTATTTTCGACGGTCTTAATGCCAAGCAATCTATGACGAGTAGTTTGAGGTTTACGAGAAGTGATACTGATTTTTTGCCCGATAATATGATTCAGCAAAGTAGATTTACCGACATTGGGCTTGCCAATAATAGCTATCAGGCCGCAGCGATGGGGCATGTCATGTGTTTGATCAGGAATGACACTTTTCATAAGAGGATAGTAACAGGTATATTCACAAACTCAGCGCTTTAAGTACTGCGTCAGCCGCTTCCTGCTCAGCATCGCGCCTTGTTGTTCCATATCCGGTTACTGGTTCTGGCAAGAGATCTACACGGCAAAGCACAGCGAAGGTTTGCTGATGATCTTTGCCTGCCACTTCCAGCACATCATATTCAGGTAATCCGGATTTAATGGCCTGCAAATGCTCTTGAAGCCGCGTTTTCGCATCCTTGGTTTGAGTATCCAGATCAAGAATAGCCAATCTTCTTTCAAACCAGCCCAGCACAGTGTTGCGGCAGGTTTCGAGACCCGCATCAAGATAGATTGCAGAAATTAATGCTTCCAGGGCGTCGGCAAGAATCGAATCACGATCAGCACCACCGCTTTTGAGCTCTCCAGAGCCCAGATTCAGTGAAGAACCCAACGCCAATTCCCTGGCTATACCTGCAAGCGTCGAGCGTTGCACCAGATCGGCACGAATACGGCTTAATTGACCTTCCCTGCCCTCAGGGAAACGTCTGTAAAGCTCTTCGGCAATAAAAAATCCCAGAATCGAGTCACCTAAAAACTCCAGGCGCTCATTATTATCCTGACCACTACTGCAATGGCTGAGCGCCAGTTTCAGCAATGCGTGATTCTTGAAGATATAATCAATATTGAGACTTTCAGAAGACACTATTTTTCAATGCGATAATTAAATTTTACAACCGCGTCAATATTCGAGAACATAGGTACTCGCGATTCATATTCAACGATCAGGTAATCAACCCCACCTTCCTCAACCTGGTCGATGCCATCACTAGCAAATGAGCCGCCATTAATTTGCGCAGTACGGGTCAGATAGGTTCGAATATCTCTTAAGGACATACTTCTTAATTCACCACTTTCCTTAAGGTTTTGGAGAGCATTGCTTAAAACCTGATCATCCATATACGCCGGGGCAATTTTTAAACCAGCCAAAATCAGAATGCCGAGTAAGGTCATAACGACAAATAAGGCATACAGTGAAGCGCCTTGTTGACTATTCAAGCCCTTCAGCCCTTTTTGTACTTTTGGATTTTGCCTAACACGTTCCATTTTTACCTCACTATCAACATGACATATGTCAGGGGTTTTCGATAAATCGGTTGTAACTGAAGCTGGGTAAATTAAAACCAGGTTCTTTATGCATCCAGACAGCTACCGCTTTGCCAACGATATTATCTTCAGATGCGGGGCCCCATACTCTGCTATCACTACTATTATCCCGATTATCACCCATCATGAAGTAATGACCTTCGGGGATTACCCTGCCTTCAGGCCACAACCAGGAACCAGGCCTGATATACGAAGGTGATGCAGAGGTGTAAATGTCGTGTGAAATCCCGCCTATCGTTTCCAGAGAATAAATGACTGAAGGCCGCCTGTCGTTGATGAAGTCGACATATTCTTGCTCCAGAGGCTCTCCATTTACAAATACAGCCTTGCCTTCATAACGAATATGATCTCCAGGTAGACCAATTACGCGCTTTATATAGTAATTCGGGTCATGAGGCGGAACAAAAACCATGACATCGCCTCGTTTAGGCTCAGCTACATCCAGAATCTTCGTGCCGATGACAGGAAGCCGCACACCGTAAGCATATTTATTAACGACAATGAAATCACCAACATTCAAGGTCGGAATCATAGAGCCAGTTGGAATCTGGAAAGGTTCAAAAAGAAAAGAACGTAAAATTAGAACGGCAAAAATAATGGGGAAAAAAGATTTTGCGTAATCTACTGCCAATGGTTCCTGATAAATTACATAAGCTTGTTCCAGGGTTTTCCTGTTGGGAAATTGCGTACTGTCTTCTTGTCCCTTTTCCTTTCCCGCAATTTCTCCATGTTGCAGGTAATTTAAAAAGACATTGAAGTCTTCATCTGAAATACCTTTTTCTGTCAGTAGTGCCCTTACTTTTACTTCTCTTGGTTTTCTCAGAAAAATCACATCTAATAACCAGATCACCCCGGTAATCAGAGAAAAAATCAATAGCAGCAGAGAGAAATCAAAACTCATATTTTTATGTCAGCCATTGAGCGGCTGAATGCTCCTTTTTGTTAACAATCCACATATTCCAATCACTATTTATCTACTTTCAAAATTGCCAGAAATGCTTCCTGAGGGACTTCTACATTGCCCACCTGTTTCATGCGTTTCTTACCGGCTTTTTGCTTTTCAAGCAGTTTCTTTTTACGCGTAATATCACCGCCATAACATTTTGCTGTAACATTCTTGCGCAAAGCCTTGACCGTCGTCCTTGCCACAATTTGTCCGCCAATTGCCGCCTGAATTGCGACATCAAACTGTTGCCGAGGTATGAGTTCCTTCATTTTTTCAGTCAGACTTCGGCCTTTCGACTGAGCATGATCCCGATGAACAATCAGCGCCAGCGCATCTACTGTATCACCATTAATCAAAACGTCCAGCCTCACCAGATTTGCTTGCTGGAAGCGAATAAAGTGATAGTCCAGAGATGCATAACCACGGCTAACAGATTTAAGCCTGTCAAAAAAATCCAGGACAACTTCGTGCATAGGCAATTCATATTTAATGGATACCTGTTGTCCAACAAATTGCATGTCTTTTTGTACACCACGCTTCTCAACACACAGACTCAACACATTGCCAATATATTCTTTGGGCACAAGAATGTTGGCCTCTACTATTGGTTCCCGCATCTCTTCGATATTGGTAGTTGGTGGTAAGCGTGACGGGCTTTCAACCTTCAGCACTTCACCTCTGACCGTCAAAACTTCAAATACCACTGTCGGTGCTGAAGTAATAAGATCAAGATCGTATTCCCTTTCAAGGCGTTCCTGCACAATCTCCATATGCAGCATGCCCAGAAAGCCACAGCGAAATCCGACGCCCAGCGCATCAGAGTTTTCTGGCTCGTAAATCAGCGCTGCATCGTTGAGTGTCAGCTTTTCCAGCGCATCTCTGAAATTCTCATAATCATCACTGGAAACAGGAAACAGCCCCGCAAAAACCTGAGCCTGGACTTTCTTGAAGCCCGGCAGCATAGGGACATCCGGAGTTGAAGCATGAGTAATGGTGTCCCCTACCGGCGCGCCCTGAATCTCTTTTATATTGGCCTCGACAAAGCCCACTTCCCCGGCCTTTAATTCTTTCTGCACCAGGCGCTTGGGCGTAAAAATGCCTACATTGTCGACGGTATGGACTTTGCCAGTAGATTTGGCAATGATTTTGTCCCCTTTTTTGATAGTCCCTTCACGGACTCTCACCAAAGAAATGACCCCCAGGTAACTGTCAAACCAGGAATCAATAATCAATGCCTGCAAATGACCGCCAGTTTCGCCCTGAGGCGGCGGCACATCCCTGATAATACGTTCCAGGATTTCCCTGATCCCTTCGCCTGATTTAGCACTTGCAAGTACTGCATCGTCAGCGGAAATCCCGATTATTTCTTCAATCTCGACTTTTACCCGTTCAGGCTCAGCCTGGGGCAAGTCCATCTTGTTCAGGACCGGGATCACTTCGAGACCTTGATCAAGTGCTGTATAGCAATTGGCTACAGACTGGGCCTCTACCCCTTGCGCGGCATCAACTACCAGCAAGGCACCTTCACAGGCTGCCAGTGACCGGGACACTTCATACGTGAAATCCACATGACCAGGCGTGTCGATAAAATTCAGTTGGTAGGTAGTACCATCATCAGCTTTGTAATCCAGGGTGACACTTTGTGCCTTGATGGTGATGCCTCGTTCTCTTTCAATATCCAGAGAATCAAGCACCTGTTCCTGCATTTCACGATCGGCTAATCCTCCACACAATTGGATGAAACGATCAGCGATCGTAGATTTGCCATGATCGATATGCGCGATGATGGAGAAGTTTCGAATTTTTTCTAGATTACTCACAGAAAGTAAGCTCTGATTGGCCTGAAAAAAAAGCGCAAGTCTACAGCAAGATTAACCTGTATACCATGCAATCTGTGGGTTAAACCCTATTCCGGGATTTCTACTGTCAGAAAGAATTGTCTATCGTTTCTTTCCACCAAAGCCGGCATTACCTGATTCATTGGCAGATTTGAGACAACTTCATTAAATTCTTCAACAGAGCCTGTTTCCTCGGCATTAATACTCAACAGTATGTCGCCAGGCTGAAAGCCAGCTTCCTCACCGGCTTCGCCAACAACACTGACAATCAAAACGCCTGACTGCTGATCATTTCTCCTCGACTCAGTGATCATTAGCCCTAGAGGATTGGCATCACCCTGAGCTGAACTGAGCTGTTGTGAATTTCCTGCAGCAAGCTTGCCCACTGTCATCTTAAGGATTTGCGGCGAACCATCCCGGATAATTTCAACGTCTGCCACCGCTTCAGGTGCCGTCAGACCCACATGAAATGGCAAATCGCCACTGTTGGATATTTCATTGCCATTGAAACGAATAATGATATCGCCCGCCATAAACCCGGCGTCTTCAGCAGGACTACCCTCGATGACCTGATTGACCAGGGCTCCAACAGGGTTCGCCATATTGGCCTCATTGGCGGCCTCCTGGCTCACTTCATTAATGCCAACGCCCATCCAGCCACGTTCCACCGTGCCTTTCTCTTTGAGCTGGCCAATGACATTTTTTGCCACATCAACAGGGATTGCAAAGGACAATCCCATGGAGCCACCAGTACTGGTAAAAATCTGTGAATTTATACCGATAACTTCACCTTTCAAGTTAAACAGTGGGCCTCCGGAATTGCCTGGATTTATAGCAACATCAGTCTGAATGAAAGAGACATAATTTCCACCTGAGCCATTTGGAATATTTCGTCCCATATAGCTGATGATGCCGGCAGCAACAGAAAAACGCAGCCCCATTGGTGAGCCAATAGCGAGTACCCATTCACCAACTTTCAGTCTGGATGAATTCCCAAGTACCACTGGTTTTAATCCCGTTGCCTCTATTTTAAGCAATGCCAAATCAGAGCTTTCATCTGAGCCGATTACTTCAGCAGCAAACTCACGACGATCATTCAAGGTAATAGTTATTTCATCGGCATTATCCACCACATGGTGATTGGTAATGATGTAGCCATCTTCTGAAATGATAAAACCGGAGCCGAGCGACGGCCTTTGCTCAAATTCTCGCATTTGTTCTTCGGGAATTTCCGGCACCCTGTCACCAAAGTAGTAACGCAGGATCTCATCAAGTCGTTCTTCATTGTCACCAGTGTCAAGATTAGTGCGGGTAATGGAATTCACATTAACTATCGCAGAGGCATTTTCATCGACAAGAGAGGTGAAATCCGGCAAAACCTGAGCAAAACTTTCTGCACTGAAAAGTAGTCCAATAGTGAACGCGGCAAAGACAAGTTTGATGGGCTTTCCCCATTTTTTTTGCGACATATCTATACTTCTAACCTCTTGAATTTAACTTTTTCGAACTGTTTCAACAGTAAGCAATTGCGTTCCGATGATTTCTCGGGCATTTTCAAAACACCTGAGACTTATGTAGCGCACACCTGCAAGTCCTCCAGCCAGTGCGCTTATAGCACTGAGAATAACCCAGCCTTCATTTAAGTCAAAAGTCTTGGCAAGTGATTCAGCTGCTGCGGTCACAGCCAGTGTAATAGCAATCGGTAACACATACTGCAGGATAGCCAGGTGTATCAGTCTGCTGTCATCAATACTTACTGCCAGCTCATCGCCTGTTTTAACCTTCCCTCTATAACTGACCGGGTAAGGCAGAGATAATATTTCCGACTTTTGAATAAAAATTTTGTTGAGCAATTGTAATCCACACCCTGTCTTGGCCACACAATGATTACAGTGTTGCTGATTTCTTGTACTCAGGTGTAAAGTATTTTCGTCAGTGTCTACAACTGACATGTGCTCAATTGTCATTGAAAGTTACCGGTCACTACTCTGCATAAACGCAGACATAATAACAGGCATAGGGTGAAGGAAAAATGAATATCAGGGGGCGTTTTCAGGAACAAAGGTCGCAGGCACTTTCTGGATTTCAAGAGTATCTTCCAACTCTTCAGAAACCACTTGCTGTAAACGACTCATTTCTTCAGGGTCAAGATCTGTTTGAACAGCAACCCGGGTTTCAGTAGCAGGATTGAGCTCACCGGTTAAACCAGGGAGAAATTTCGATACTGCCTCATTACCGGCCAATTCGGCACCAGAATCTGTACCACTGCCGTTATCGGCAACCATCATCATGTCGGCAGTAAACAGTACGGCAAGAGCTACCGAGGCAGCAATTGCCCCCTGCCCTATAAATTGGAAAATTCCTTTACCTGAGCCACTGCGCCAAAGAGGGAGAGTGCGTTCTGCTATTGGCAAGACTTCATTTTCAAGCTCCGCATTGATTCTTGACAGTAAATCACATGAAGGTGATGTATGTATTTCCTGCTTACACGAAGCGCTAAGAACATGGTATCGAGACCATTTGGCCTTTAAATCACTTAAAGAATCTGAATCTGAAGAACTATCATTTGATTGGCTTTGAGCCACTTCATCCATTTCTTTCAGAAGTCGGCGAATTTCCAGTTCATCTGCTTCGTTGTCCATCAACGCGGATAGTGATTCGTGTAATTTATTGCTCATTTATTTCTCTATTCCTCGTTTGGCCACAGATGCCAGTCTAACTTCAGTCTACGCTTTATTACTTAATTCTTTATCTATGCCTAAATTTTCGCTGTCTGCCTAAATTCTTAAAATCTGCTTGTTTTTCGATCTTTTACAGCTTCTCTGGTCTAAATCCGGTCTTCAATTTAGAGCGTAATTCAGGGCCTTAAAATTGCCAGATACTAACTAGACAACCCAATTAGGCAAAAATTCCCTGTCTGTTTAATATTTTTGCAATTTTTTTTCACATTAATGACGCATTGGTGATTTATTAGCAAAAGAACCCCTGAACCTAGCTATTATCAAGCAATGGCCGGATTTTTTTGTCCAGTGCCTCCCTGGCCCTGAATATTCGCGATCTGACGGTACCGACCGGACAGCCCATAATCTCAGTGATTTCCTCGTAACTCAAGCCACTAAACTCCCTCAAGGTAAAGGCCGTCCTCAAATCTTCAGGAAGATCCTCAAGAGCTTCATTTATTACTCTTTGTAAATCCTCCTTTTCCTGATTGGCTTCCGGCGTACCAATATCGGTCAATGCCTGGTTATTTTCCATGAACTCGGCATCATCAACATCAATATCGGTAGACGGAGGTCGACGGCCCCGGGCAACCAGATAATTTTTCGCGGTATTTATAGCAATGCGATACAACCAGGTATAAAACGCACTATCACCTCGAAATTTAGGCAAAGCACGATAAGCTTTAATAAAGGCTTCCTGGGCTACATCCTCAACTTCTGCCGGATCCCGGATGAATCGACCTATTAATCCCAGAATCCTTTGCTGATATCGTAAAACGAGCAGGTCAAAGGCATGCTTATCACCATTGAAAACTCGATCTACAAGTTGCTGATCAGTATTTTTTACATCTTCTTTTGCTTGATCTACTTCTTCTGTGGCCAAAAGCCTGGCTCCACTTATAAGTTTATTAAAAAACAGAAGCCTGAGCACAACTGCTATGCAGATAGACAGGCACAAGTCTGAAAAGTTCGCTTAATCACCGACAAGCAGACTTCCAACGTTATAATTTCTCATTATTGTATCTCACAAGGTAGAATAGCCACAGGATGTTCATGCTTGATCTACTAAATGTCAGATAATTCAAAAAGCCTTAACAGTCGTGACACCGATGTCTTGATCATTGGTGGCGGTGCAGCCGGTTTAAGCCTGGCATTAAAAGTTGCCAGTCAGGCCAGGGTAACTATTCTCTCCAAAAGTTCACTTGATCAAGGTTCCACCTACTACGCCCAGGGTGGTATAGCCGCAGTTCTGGATAAATATGACAGCCTTGAGTCTCATGTGGAAGACACTCTGATTGCCGGTGATGGTTTATGCAATAAAGAGATAGTTGAGTACACCGTTTCACGGGGGCGTGAAAGTATTGAATGGCTTATCGAGCAAGGCGTCAAATTCACCAAAGAAAAAAATAGCAAGAAAAACACCTCTGACAATTTTCACCTCAGCAAAGAAGGCGGACACAGTCATCGCCGGGTAGCCCATGCAGCAGACGCTACTGGCCGTTCAGTATTTGAAAGCCTTTCTTCTCAGGCGATGGAGCATCCCAATATTACCTTCCGTATAAATACTGTCGCAGTAGACCTTATTACTACGGCCAAAATGGGCCAGTCCGAAAATCGTTGTGTAGGGGCGTATGTTCTAAATGAAATCAGTGGTGAGGTGACCGTCTATCGTGCACGCTTCGTAATATTAGCCACCGGGGGAGCGAGTAAGGCATATCTCTATACGTCCAATCCTGATGGTGCCAGTGGCGATGGAATTGCCATGGCATGGCGTGCAGGCTGTCGCATTGCCAACATGGAGTTTAACCAATTTCACCCTACCTGCCTTTACCATCCCAAGGCGAAATCTTTTCTAATTACAGAAGCCATTAGGGGTGAAGGCGGTCAACTTAAGTTACCCGATGGCTCCCGCTTCATGCACAAGTATGACAGTCGGGGCGAATTAGCCCCCAGAGATATTGTCGCGCGCGCAATAGATTCAGAAATGAAGCAGCTGGGATGCAGTTTTGTCTATCTGGATATCAGTCATAAACCCGATGCTTTTATACTCGAGCACTTCCCTACCATCTATAAACGCTGTCTCGAATTTGGCATAGATATTACCCGGGAAAAAATACCTGTGGTACCGGCAGCCCACTATAGCTGTGGCGGAGTTATGGTCGACATTCATGGTAGAACTGATGTAGAAAATGTTTATGCGATCGGCGAAACAAGCTTCACAGGATTGCACGGTGCAAATAGAATGGCGAGCAATTCATTATTAGAATGCTTTGTTTTTGCTTTCGCCGCAGCTGAAGACATTCTGACTCAGCTCGATTCAGTGCCTTTTGTGGAAGATATTCCTGCCTGGGATGAAAGCCAGGTAACAGACTCCGATGAGGATGTTGTGATTGCTCATAACTGGGATGAAGTCAGGCGCTTCATGTGGGATTATGTTGGCATTGTCAGGACCAACAAGCGTTTACAAAGAGCACAGAGTCGTATTGAATTACTGCAACAGGAGATACGCTGGTATTACAGCAAATACAGAGTAAACCGGAATCTTCTCGAACTACGCAATCTTACACTTGTGGCAGAGCTGGTCATTCAGTCTGCAATGAATCGCAAGGAAAGCCGTGGCCTGCACTTCACACTGGACTACCCTGACAAACTGCCGAGCACAGAAAACACCATTCTGACGCCGCAAAACTTCAAGCTGCCAAGAAAGCAGACTATTTGTTCGTATAATCAGTCCTCAGCATTAGCAAAAAAAGATTCAGCTGGCAGCTAAAATCTTGTCCACCATAATCTGCAAGGATTTTTCTGGCGCTGGCGCTTTCAGTACCAGCCACTGAAAAATATCCTGATCCTCTTCTGCCAGCAATCTGGCGTACTCTCCCCTCTCGCTTTCTGAAAATGACGGTAGAATATTTTCCGCAAAGGGAACCAGAATCAGGTCTAGTTCAAGCATGCCGCGCCGACTATGCCAATACATCTTTTTTAAATCCACTGATTCTGTCATTGAACTGTTTTTTCCCTTTTAAAAGTTAGAATAAAAGTCTTTATTCAAGTGTTTATACAATAGAGCCCAGACTTTATAATGTCGACCTGTCAATGTAGCAATTCCCAAACGGACACTTTTATCATGCAAAGCTTTTATACTTCCCTAAACGCCATGGACCTGCTTGAAGTCAATGGTGAGGATAGCCGAAAATTTCTTCAAGGTCAGCTGACCTGTGAACTTGATGAAATCGGTGTTGGCAGCATCAGCTTTGGAGCAGCATGCAATAACAAAGGCAGGGTTTATTCAAATTTCCGCATATTACACCAGGAAAACCGCTTTCTACTCTCAATGCAGCCTGGAGTTTTGACCATCACCATGCAGGCCCTGCAAAAATATATTCCTTTTTACAAAGCTGAAATGGCAGATGCCAGTCAGCAGTTTAACAGGATTGGTCTGGCTGGAGACGACGCAGAAGAATTGCTCAGGGGTATTAGCCCAGCGCTGCCAGAGAAAAACAAATCTGCCAGTATAGAGGGGGCCTTGCTGATTAATATTAGTGATCACTGCCCTCGATATGAACTTTGGTTAAAACCAGGGCAGGATCACCCCTTTGATCAAATTCTTGCAACACTTGCTCACAAAGAAAAAACTGCCTGGGATGTGCTTGACCATGAAGCAGGGATTATTTTTATCAATCCTCAGGAAAGCAGCCTCTACACACCTGAAGAGTTAAATCTGGATCTTGCCGGCTTTGTCAGTTTTAGCAAGGGTTGCTATACCGGTCAGGAAATAGTCGCCCGGATGCATTACCGGGGTAAAGCAAATAAGCGATTACACTCCGTTATCCTGAAAAGTCCCGAGACACCCAGCCATAATATGCTCTTCAACTCCTCTCAAACAGCTTTAGGAAACATAATTAACTTGTTGAATAAAAATGATAATATATATATTGGATTTATAGTAACCAAGACCAGTACTGACCTCAAGGAAACATTCTGGCTAGGCGATCAAAAAGCTCAAATTGCTGCCGAAATACGCCCTCTGCAATATCAATAACAGGCCAGCTAAAGTCTTTTCTTAAAAACCCTGCCTAAAGTTAAATTTAAGCAGCATACTGACAGCTGGACTTCCCAGCCTTTGCTAGACACCAAATAGCGTTAAAATGTAACTCTATGAGAGGTGTTTATGAAAGGCAAACGATATACAGAAGAATTTAAGATTGAAGCCGTCAAGCAGGTGACTGACCGGGGCTATTCAGTAGCAGATGTGGCCGAACGACTCGGTACCACCACCCACAGCTTGTATGCCTGGCTCAAGAAGTACGGCGAATCCAACCCACGGCAGGCCAATAAACCTGATATAGAAGCCGAGAATGCCCGCCTCAAAGCAGATTTACGTCGTGTAACCGAGGAGCGCGACATTCTAAAAAAGGCCGCAAAGTACTTTGCCAACGACCCCGGGTAAAGTACGTCTTCATACGAGATCATCGACACGAGTTTTCCATTCAGGCCATGTGCCGTGTTTTCAAATTACATCGCAGTGGGTTTTATGCATGGTTGGAGAAACCATTATCTGATCACGCCATTGAAGACCAGAGATTATTAAAACGGATTAAGGAATTTTATATCGCTAGTGGCGGCACATACGGCAGTCCGTGGATTCATCGAGACCTTCGCGATGTAGGTGAGGCTTGCAGCATTCATCGCGTGGCGAGGATTATGCAGGAGAACAAACTAAAAGCTCAAATAGGCTATAAACGTCGTTACATTAAAGGCGGCAAGTTGGCCAGCGTTGCTGACAATGTATTAGATCGCAATTTTAATCCTGAGATACCGAACCAGGCTTGGGTGAGTGACATTACTTATGTGCGTACACATGAAGGTTTTTTATATGTCGCTACTGTGCTGGATTTATTTTCTCGGCGTATTGTTGGTTGGTCGATGGATAAAAATATTGATCGGCATTTAGTGATTCGAGCTCTTATGATGGCGGTATGGAAGAGGCAACCCAAAGAGACTGTGTTGGTTCATAGTGACCAGGGAAGCCAATATGGCAGTGCAGATTATTTGTCATTCTTAAGGGAGAATAATCTTAAGCCATCAATGAGTCGTCGGGGAAACTGTCATGATAATGCAGTGGCTGAAAGCTTCTTTGCCACGTTTAAAAAACGGGTAACTCAACGGAAGATCTACTCAACAAGAAGTGATGCCAAGACAGAGATATTCAATTTTATTGAGATGTTCTACAATCCGATTAAACGACATAGTCACACTGGAGGTGTTTCTCCGGCGCAGTTTGAAGAAGACTATTTTTCCAGGCTAGTAAGTGTCTAGGAAAGTCTGGGAAGTCCAGTCATC
>CAWUSW010000035.1:0-48689 GCA_963925675.1 uncultured Pseudomonadales bacterium | reverse complement strand
GGTCAGGTTGTTTGTGTAGAAAGCATAATTCCCAATACTCGTCACGCTGTCGGGGATGGTGACGGAGGTCAGTTGGTTACCCGAGAAAGCACCATTCCCAATACTCGTCACGCTGTTGCCGATGGTGACAGAGGTCAGGAGGTTACCCGAGAAAGCATAATTCCCAATACTCGTCACGCTGTCGGGGATGGTGACGGAGGTCAGGAGGTTATCGTAGAAAGCACCATCCCCAATACTCGTCACGCTGTCGGGGATGGTCACGGAGGTCAGGGAGTTATTCTCGAAAGCACCATTCCCAATACTCGTCACGCTGTTGCCGATGGTGACGGAGGTCAGGAGGTTACCCGAGAAAGCATAATTCCCAATACTCGTCACGCTATAGGTAACAGTCCCGGTAGAGACAGTGGCAGGAATGGTTAAGGTGGTAGTACTCGTACCGGCAGTAAAACCAGTGATAGTGGCGTTGCTGCCACTAATACTAAAATCTAACAACCCGCCATCATCACTTACGGCAAACGCCTGCCCAGAGAACAACAGGCCAGTCATTAATAATGTGAACGCTAACGCAATAAAATTGGAGTAGCCTCTGCGGCTAGCAGGGGTTTGAAATAAGTACATGCTTTAGTCCTTTTATCAGCGGTTAGATAGGCTCGCCATCCTGACCTAAGAACTTTTCGCATATCGCAGTGTAGAGAAAAAAAAGAGCTGCATAATACAATAATTCTTGCCATATGTGGATATTTTGATTGTAAGGATTTGTAAGCACTTCCATGCTGAATTAGAAGGGTTTGAGGTAGGAGAAAATCCAGCAAAGAACATGAGGAATATTGATTAGGTGTTCAAATGTACGTCCTAATTCTTGGAAGACATTTCTGGCCGAAAGCAGCCGCTGGGCAGACTCCAAATCCTACTCCTTTCTAAAATGAGCTAAATTGTGTCTGGGCAGGTACAGTAACGATCTGCGAAGCCATGCGCCCAACCCCCACCCCTATGAAGAAGCCCCCTTGCCTTGGTTACAGGAATAGTTACAGGAATAGCCTGATACAGGCTTATAACCGACTGTATTAAATAGTAATATTTAAGGCTTTTAGAGGGTGTCAGGTCCGGTATTCGGCATTGATAGTGACATAGTCATGGCTTAAATCACTGGTCCAGACAGTTTCAGTTTTTTCACCTCGCTCCAGAATAATACGAATGGTGATTTCTTCCTGATCCATAACTCTTTGGCCATCAGCTTCTTGGTAAGCCGGTGCAGCGGCCCCATTCTTGACGATGCAGACATCGCCAAGGAATATCGATACTTTCTCGACCACCAGATCCTTGATCCCGGCGCGACCCACAGCTGCCAATATCCTGCCCCAGTTAGGGTCTGATGCAAACAATGCTGTTTTTACCAATGGTGATTCAGCCACTGTATAGGCCAGTGCCAGACATTCTTCCTGACTGGCACCCTGCGCAACCTGAATGGTGACAAACTTACTGGCACCTTCTGCATCTCTGACCAGTCCCTGAGCCAAAGAAACAAAAACGGAATTGAGAGCATTCATGAACTCAATATTATTTTCATCTACCTGAACTTCGCTTTTACCGGAGGCTACCAGCATACAACTGTCATTAGTTGAAGTGTCGCTATCTACCGTGATCCGATTGAAAGAAACATTTACAGAACGTTCCACCATTTTTTGCAGATCAGCTTTTTCTATATCAGCGTCAGTGAAAATAAAACCCAGCATGGTCGCCATATTGGGTTTAATCATACCGGCACCTTTTGCAATACCAGTGATCGTTATGGTTTTACCCCCAATCTCAACCTGCAGTGAAGCCGCTTTGGGCCTGGTATCAGTTGTCATAATACCTTTGGCACATTCAAGCCAATTGTCATCCTGCAGGCTACTCAAAGCTTCAGGGAGTACGTCGACAATTTTCTCTACAGGTAACTGCTCACCAATTACTCCCGTAGAAAATGGCAATATAGTACTAACAGGTAATTCTTTGAGTTCAGCAATTTCAAGACAAACTTTGCGGGCATTTTCAATACCGTTCTGCCCCGTACCAGCATTGGCATTTCCGGTATTAATGACAAAATAACGTGAATTGATATTGGCAAGATGTTGCTTACACAAGATGACAGGAGCCGCACAAAATGCATTGCTGGTGAAAACGCCAGCCACATTAGCCGACTCCCCCAGGGAAAACACAACACAATCCAGGCGACCCGGTTTTTTAATACCAGCTGACACTACAGACATGGTGATGCCGGGCACCGGGTGAAGAACTCCTGTCTCGCCACTGCCCACTGCCATCAATATTTCCTCACCCTTTTAATTTTCAGCATTTTTTTCTTTTGGGACTGAAGTCCCTCCTACAAACTTTTAACTAAGCTTGCCGTGACACTGTTTATATTTTTTGCCTGAACCACAGGGGCAGATCTCATTACGTCCTACTTTCTGTCCTTGTCGGGTAAAAGGCGTTTGCGGCTCTGCCGAATCGTCTTGTGCACCCAGTTGTCCTTGCCCTCCCTGTGCAGGCTCAGGATTCATGGCACTGGCTGACCTGTGTACCTGCCTGGTTTGTGCCTTTTGTTGTTCCTGCAAGCGCTTCTGCTCAATAGCATCGGCAGATTCATCCTGTTTGATCTGGACCAGACTGATAAATTTAACAACCTCATGCTGGAGGTTGTTCAATAATTCCTCAAACAGGGCAAAAGCTTCCCGCTTGTATTCCTGTTTTGGATTTTTTCCGCCGTAACCGCGCAAACCAATACCTTGTCTTAAACTGTCCATCTGTCCCAGATGTTCTTTCCACAAAGTATCCAGTATTTGCAAAGTGATCTGCTTTTCAAATACGCGCATGTTGTCGCCCACCTGAGTACATTTGTCGTCATATGATTTAATTACGCCATCCAGGATACGAGAACGCAAAGTTTCTTCAAAGAGTGAGTCATCTTCATCCAGCCACCCTTGAACCGCCATCTTGACGCCGAATTCACCTTCCAATGACTGTTCCAAACCAGCGATATCCCATTGTTCTTCCAGACTCTGCGGTGGGATATACAAGCTGATATGGTCATTCACCACGTCTTCTCGCATAGTGGCAATGACATCACTGATGTCATCAGCTTCCATTAATTCGTTACGACGCTGATAAACTATCTGACGCTGATCATTGGCAACATCATCGTATTCCAGCAGCTGTTTGCGGATATCAAAGTTGCGTCCTTCCACTTTACGCTGCGCCTTCTCAATGGAATTGGTCACCATTTTGTGTTCAATAGCCTCCCCTTCTCCCATTCCCAAACGACGCATCAGGTTACCCACCTTGTCGGAAGCAAATATCCTCATCAAACTATCTTCCAGAGATAGATAAAAACGGGAATAGCCGGGATCTCCCTGTCTACCAGCACGTCCACGCAATTGATTATCTATTCGACGCGACTCATGACGTTCTGTACCGATGATGTGCAAACCGCCAGCTTCAATCACCTGGTCGTGACGTTTTTGCCAATCAGACTTAATTTTCTCAACCTGTTCAGGGCTTGCATCACTCAACGCAGCAATCTCCGATTCCCAGCGTCCACCAAGAACGATGTCAGTACCGCGCCCCGCCATATTGGTTGCGATAGTTACGGTACCGGGGCGCCCTGCTTCGGCGATAATTTGCGCCTCCTTTTCGTGGTATTTGGCATTTAGTACATTATGTTGAATTTTTTCCTTATTCAGGAATTTGGACAGGACTTCACTGGTTTCGATACTTGCGGTACCCACCAAAACAGGCGCACCTTTATCGCGGAATTCCTTGATATCCTCAACAATGGCCTTGTGTTTTTCGCCGGTAGTCAGATAAATATAGTCATTATCATCAATGCGTACCATAGGCTTGTTGGTGGGTATCACCACGACATCCAGGCCATAGATTTGATTGAATTCGAACGCTTCAGTGTCTGCAGTACCTGTCATTCCTGAAAGCTTTTCATAAAGACGGAAGAAGTTCTGGAATGTTGTAGATGCCAGGGTCTGGCTCTCATTCTGGATAGGCACACCTTCTTTTGCCTCAATGGCCTGATGTAAGCCTTCAGACAAACGTCTACCTGCCATGGTACGACCAGTATGCTCATCAATGAGAACAACCTGATTATCCTGAATGATATATTCAACTTCTTTATTAAATAGGAAGTTTGCACGCAAAGCAGACTGCAGCTGGTGAAGCAGAGTCAGATTAGTGGCGGAATAGAGGTTTTCACCCTCTTGCAGAAGACCGCGACTGACCATCAGATCTTCAACTTTTTCATGTCCGGGATCAGTCAGTTCTACCTGGCGGCTTTTTTCATCTACGATGAAATCACCATCCAGCACCTCATCTTCTTCCATGCGTCTTTCAATCATGGATTTTTCCGGCACCTTATCAACCTTGGTCAACAATGGCACCAGAGCATTAATCTCCAGATAACGCTTGGTGGCGTTTTCTACCGCTCCCGAGATAATCAGTGGTGTTCTGGCCTCATCAATGAGGATGGAGTCCACTTCATCGACAATGGCATAGGATAGTTTTTTCTGAAACTTGTCTTCCAGGCGAAATGCCATATTGTCGCGTAAATAATCAAAACCAAACTCATTATTGGTTCCGTAGGTAATATCCGCGGCATAAGCGGCGCGTTTTTCTTCTGGAGACTGATTGGGGACAACTACACCTACGGACAAACCGAGAAATTCATACAAAGGCTGCATCCAGCCGGCATCACGTCGTGCCAGATATTCATTCACTGTTACCAGATGCACACCATGTCCAGTAATGCCATTCAGGTAGGCGGGTAAAGTGGCCACCAGCGTTTTACCTTCACCGGTACGCATCTCGGCTATTTTTCCGTGGAAAAGAACCATGCCGCCAATCATTTGCACATCAAAATGGCGCATGTTCAATGCACGTATACCTGCTTCACGCACTACAGCAAACGCTTCTGGCAGCATTTTCTCCAGCGCTTCACCATTCTCAAAACGTTGTCTGAATTCAACAGTCTTTGCCTTCAACGCCTCATCAGACAGGGCCTGTATTGCTGTTTCAAAGGCATTGATGTAATCAACAACTTTTGACAGTTTTTTGATTTCTCTTTGATTCTTACTTCCAAATATTTTAGTGAGCATAAGTCAAAATCTTACAATTTGAGTTCCGGAAAAAGGGCACAGTATGCCAATGAAGTCCGCATGACATTGCGGCCATGGGGAAACAAGGAGGTGTTCAGGAATTATCGGCTGGTGCGATGGACGTAGGACGCTGGATCAACAACACGTCCATTTTTGTGTACTTCAAAATGAACATGGGGACCGGTAGAACGGCCTGAATTGCCTGACAGGGCAATAACCTGACCTTTTTTGACGATATCACCGGGTGTTACCAGAATTTTCTCATCGTGGGCATAAAGGGTTTCATAGCCATTGCCATGATTAATTTTAACCATCTGGCCGTAACCCTGTTTTTCACCTGCATAGGTTACTACACCAGAGGCAACAGCTTGTACTTCAACGCCAGTGCGCCCTGTGGCAAAATCTATACCCTGATGCCAGGCCAGTTTCCCGTTGAAAGGATCAATACGGCGACCAAAAGGGGATGAAATCCAGCCCTTGTCGATTGGACGGCCTGACAGGTAGGTATTGGTCTGAATCAGTTGTTCAGACATCAAGGTATCCAACAGTTCCAACTGCTGTTGTTTGTCTTCAATATCCCGGGTCAGATCATCCAGGGCATTGAGAAAATCTGGCACTTCAATGTCTTCAGCTTCAACATCAGTAGGCCCCCCCAAGGCAGGTGCCTGGGTAAAATCAAACTCCCCATCATCGAGATCAGATATTTCAGTAAGGCGCTGCCCAAGTGCATCAAGGCGGAGTAATCGGGCCTGCAAATTGGCCATTCTTAGAGTCAGAGCTTCGAGCTGAGCAAGTGTTTCGTAGCGAATCTGTACAATATCTTCTTTCTGGGCTTTCAGATCCTCTTTCCAGGCCTGAGTTGCTTCATCCTTGTAAGAATCTGCATTTCGCAGCGCCGAAAAGTGAAAGCCATAATAACCAAGTAGTACAGGAACGCCCAACATACACACGGAAAGCGCTACTCTGGCCCATCCTTTCAGGACCAATGATTTTGTTTCACCATGTTTTTGATCGACAATGATTATTTTCATATCGTACTAATCATCGGGCTACAGGAACCCAAACTTCACCTGAACTTGATAGAGGAAAGGATTAGAGCATATCTAACCAGAAAAAACAGGTCTCAGATAGGAAATTGGCGCATCAGCTTCTTCGTCGAAAGTCACTATTTCCCAACAATCTTCCGAAGTAATGAGCTTCCTCAGAAGAGCATTATTCAGGGCATGACCCGACTTGTATCCATGGAACTCGCCAATCAGGGTTTTACCCAGCAAATACAGATCACCAATGGAGTCGAGTATTTTGTGTTTCACAAACTCATCTTCATAACGTAAGCCATCCTCGTTGAGTACGCGATAATCGCCAACGGCAATGGCATTATCCATATTGGCACCCAAAGCAAGGTTGCGATTACGCAGTTCTTCAAATTCATGCATGAAACCAAAAGTGCGGGCGCGACTGACTTCTTTAACAAAAGAAGTGCTGGAAAAATCTACAAAAGCTTCCTTGGTAAATTTTTTGTGAACAGGGTGGTCGTATAAAAGGGTATACCCGACTTTGAAGCCGTTAAAGGGTTTAAGGCTGACTTTCTTGTCGCCCTGTTCCACAGTGATTTCTTTGGTAATACGGAAATACTTCTTGGGGGCATTTTGCTCTTCAATTCCGGCTGACTGAATGAGAAAAACGAAAGGACCGGCGCTGCCGTCCATGATAGGCACTTCTGGTGCACTTACATCAACAAAAGCATTATCTATTCCCAAACCTGACATAGCAGACATAAGATGTTCTACGGTGGAAATTCGAACATCTCCTTTCATTAACGTGGATGACAAGGTGGTATCACCCACGTTTTCTGCCAGGGCAGGGATAGGAACTGGCGGATCTAGATCAACCCGGGTAAAAACTATCCCGGTATCAACAGGCGCCGGTCTCAAAGTCAGGTAGACTTTCTGGCCGGTATGTAAACCCACACCGGTTGCTTTAATGACATTTTTTAAAGTTCTTTGCCTTATCAACGATCACTCTCACTTATGTTGGAAAAGACCGATAACCCAGGAACCCCCTTCGCACGACTCTTTTTATAGCAGCTTTTTATAGCAGCTCTTTGTAACAGCTGTTCATCTCTACTGATAACAATAAATAGCTATTTATACCTGCTATATATGTGCACTTAAGCAAATACAGCTGCAAATTCCGGGTTTTGGATAACTTTGCAGTTAATACTGCAAGATTTTCGAAGGAAAGTGCATGTTAACAAAATCATGCACTTTCACCAATAGCCACAGAGTCTGAAAATCCCTAATTCGGAATTATCACCATTACTTTTGTTCCTGCCTGGTCCATCTCAATCCAGTCCAGCCTTAATCCGCCTGCTTACGCAGGAAAGCGGGAATATCCAGAAAATCCATATCCGAATCTGCTCCCACGGCTTTGGCCATTGGTCGCCTTTCAACCTGAGGCTCCTCACTGCCTGGATTCATTCTGGCCGCTTCCTTTTTACGCAGGATTGCAGGTTTATCCAGATTATTAAAATCCGCTGTACGTGGGTTTCTGAGTGTATTGTCCACGACTTTAGTCGGCTTTTCGATTTGCATGCCACCGAGTCCTGTTGCGACCACAGTAACAATTAACTCATCCTTTAAAGAAGGGTCAATTACTGTGCCTACAACAACAATGGCATGCTCAGAGGCAAATTCTGAAATAGTATCGCCAACTTGGGAAAACTCACCTAAGGTCAGATCTTCCCCGGCAGTAATATTAATCAAAATACCACGAGCTCCTTGCAGGTTCACATCTTCCAGTAAGGGACTGCGAATTGCAGCTTCAGCAGCTTCAACAGCGCGATTCTCACCTGTTGCATAGCCTGTGCCCATCATCGCCATACCCATTTCAGACATCACGGTGCTGACATCGGCAAAATCCACATTAATCATGCCAGGACGCATAATCAGATCGGCGATTCCTTTAACAGCACCTGAAAGCACATCATTAGCCGCGCTAAAGGCATCCAATAAAGTAGCACCTTTGCCCAATACATCCATGAGTTTTTCATTGGGAATGGTTATTAGAGAATCAACATGCTCTGAAAGTTCCCTGATGCCCTGTTCTGCAATTGCCATACGCTTGCGCCCTTCAAAAGGGAACGGCTTGGTTATCACAGCCACTGTCAAAATCCCCATTTCTCTGGCGATTTCAGCTACCACAGGTGCTCCACCTGTTCCAGTGCCTCCTCCCATGCCCGCAGTAATGAATATCATGTCAGCGCCGGAAATAATTTCACGGATTCTGTCACGATCTTCCAATGCCGCCTGGCGACCAATTTCAGGATTTGCCCCAGCACCCAGACCTTTGGTGACCGCACCACCCAACTGCAGGTTAATCTTGGTCTCCATCTTTTCCAGCGCCTGAGCATCCGTATTGGCACAGATAAACTCAACACCATCAATGGTGTTCTTGATCATATGCTGAACGGCGTTTCCACCGCCACCACCAACACCAATCACTTTGATTACTGCACTTTGTGCAACATTATCGATGATCTCAAACATCTTACTTACCCCCTTTGGGTTCCACCTTGAAGTTAAAATTAAAAGCTCAAATTTAAAATTAAAACTGTATTACTAATCTTCACTACTAAATAAATTTTTTATACGATCCATTAACGAAATACCTGATTCTTTGGCGACACTGCCCTCCCTTTCCTGCGCCTGTTTCATCCCATACAGCAAAAGTCCGACAGCTGTTGAATAGGTCGGGTTACGCACAATATCCACCAGCCCACTTACGCCAATCGGCATTCCAATTCGCACTGGCATGTGGAAAATCTCTTCAGCTAATTCAGTAACACCCTCCATCTTGCTGGTACCGCCAGTGAAAACCATGCCTGCGGCGAGCATGTCTTCGTATCCACTTTGTCTGATTTCTGACTGGATTAAATGAAAGAGTTCGTCGTAACGGGGTTCGACAACATCCGCCAGGGCCTGGCGAGACAGCTCCCTTGGTGCGCGCTCGCCGACACTGGGTACTTTGATCATATCGTCCGCGCTGGCCAGCTGAGATAATGCACAGGCGTACTTTATTTTTAGTTCTTCAGCATGGTCTGTAGGTGTACGCAGTGCCATGGCAATATCATTGGTCACCTGATCACCGGCTATTGGAATAACTCCAGTGTGTCTTATCGCCCCTTCAGTAAAAATCGCAATGTCTGTAGTACCGCCGCCAATATCAACAATACAAACCCCCAGTTCTTTTTCATCTTCCGTCAACACTGAATAACTGGATGCCAGTTGTTCCAGAATAATCTCGTCAGTTTCCAGACCACAGCGTTTAATACATTTCTCAATATTTTGTGCAGCATTGGTCGCGCAAGTAACCAGATGGACTTTGGCCTCCAACCTGACACCGGACATACCCAGCGGCTCTTTGACACCTTCCTGGGAATCAATGACGTATTCCTGCGGTAATATATGCAACACTTTCTGATCAGCGGGAATAGCGACAGCTTGAGCAGCATCGATAACCCGCTCAATGTCAGCTGCATACACTTCTTTATCCCTGATTGCGACGATGCCGTGGGAATTCATGCTACGTACGTGACTCCCCGCAATACCTGCATAAACAGAGTGAATCTGACAGCCCGCCATCAATTCAGCTTCTTCTACCGCACGTTGAATAGACTGAACAGTGGATTCAATATTAACCACGGTACCTTTCTTCAGGCCTCGAGATTTATGTCTTCCAATCCCCACTATATTCAAGCCGCCTTCTTCATTGATCTCGCCGACAATGGCCACAACCTTGGACGTACCGATATCCAGGCCAACTATCATATTTCCACCATTCAAGTTACTCATGGGAAGCAACTCCTTCTTATTCATTTGTTGAAACCTGGTCATAGCGAAACGACCTCTGAAACTTTATTTTCTTTAGCTTTTACTGCAATACCGCTCATATACCGTAAATCTATTGATTCAATGTCAGGCATCTGTTCAATCAATGCTGGCTCTGCAAACTCAACCAGGCGCCTCATTCTTTTCATCACTTCCGACTTACCCACATTTATCCCCACGCCATTGGCAAGGGTGAGTTTCCAGGCATTGCGTTCACTCAAATTAAGCTCTGTAATTTTCAACCCGCGTTGGTAGAGCAACTGACTAAACAATTGATACTGCTCCATCACCTGCCTTTCACTTCCTGTCGGGCCCGATAAAATTGCCAGACTCTCCAGACCGACAATATTCTCTGGTGAAAAAATAGCGCCATCCTGATTCAATAAGCGGGTGTCTCCCCATCGTGCGATAGCTTTTTCTTCCACCACACTGAGCACCAAGGTGTCAGGCCACTCACGGCGGATATTTACAGACCTGATCCAGGGCATAGTTTCCAACTCGATTTTTATTTCATTCATATCCACTAACAGCAAACGTTCACTGATAAAGTTGTTCACCGCGCCCAACACTTTCTGCTCAGAGATAAAATTAATCTCGCCTTCAATGTTGACCTGTTCCACTCTCTGATTAGCGACGTTTTCCACCACGTTCGGTGTGTATACAAGGCCATAAGCGCAGGCTCCCAGCAAAACCATGAAGAACAATGTTTTCCAAATCACCGCAGTACTGACCTTTTCTGCTGGTGCCACATGTCTGGTCTTTGCACTGGCGCCACTTCTGCGCGGCTGTTTGCGATTGCTTCGTTTTTTACCCGGCATCAGGATTTCCATGATTAATCTCTCTCCCGATCAACATAGCTGCTGGCAAGGATTTCAAGCACCAGCTGATCAAAGCCAATTCCCGCCTGTTTTGCGGCCATGGGAACCAGGCTATGGTCAGTCATCCCTGGCACGGTATTCACTTCAAGCAACCAGAAATCGCCTTCCTTATCTCTCATCACATCAACGCGTCCCCAACCAGTACAGCCCACAGCCTCATAGGCATTTTTTGCCAGTTCGGCAAGCACTTTTTCTTCATCTGCTGACAAGTCACAAGGGCAAAAATAACTGGTCTCATCAGAAAAATATTTAGCGTCGTAATCATAAAAATTATTTTTCGCTTTCATTGCTACAACCGGTAATACACTGTCCCCGAGGATCGCTACTGTATATTCAGGCCCATCAATAAATGTTTCCGCGATGACTGCATTGTCATACTTGAGCGCCAGTGCATAGGCTTCTTCCAATTCACTGGCATTGCTTGCCTGTGAAATACCAATGCTGGAGCCTTCTTTGACCGGTTTCACAAAAACCGGCCCCAGATCATTGATGACCGAAGCCCATTCCGAATTACTGGTTAAAGAGGTAAAGGGGGGAGTGTTCAGCCCAAGGTTTTGCCAAAGGCGTTTACAACGCACCTTGTCCATAGCCAATGCCGATGCCAACACACCACTGCCGGTATAGGGAATATTCATCAATTCCAATGCCCCTTGCACTTTGCCATCTTCTCCTTTCCTGCCATGCAGCATGATCAAAACCCGATCAAAGTTACTGCCCAGCAAATCAGCAAAAACATCTTTGTTTTTAAAATCAATTGCCGTGGCATCTACCTTGCTTCTTAGCAAAGAATCCAGAACCGCACAGCCACTTAGTAAAGAAATTTCCCGCTCAGCAGAATCTCCTCCCATGAGGACAGCGACTCTGCCAAATTCCTCAGCTTGATAGGTGTTGGTTTCAGTCATACCCCAACCCGTCCCTGTCCAACTCTTTGGACAAAATACCGATACTGCCTGCGCCCTGAGTTATTAAAATATCGTCATTGATTAACAAGTCTTTCAATACACTTCTAATTTCTGACTGATCCTTCACAAACACCGGGTCAATTTGCCCACGCTGCCTGATACTGCGACATAAACTTCTGCTATCCGCACCTACAATAGGCGCTTCTCCCGCGGAATACACATCCAGCAATAGCAGTAAATCCACTTCCGACAACACATCTACAAAGGCGTCATAAAGGTCATGTGTTCTGCTATAGCGGTGAGGCTGGTAAATCATTACCAGTCTTTTTTCAGGCCAGCCTGTTCGTATCGCCTTGATATTGGCAGCAACTTCCGTTGGATGATGACCATAGTCATCTACCAGCATGACTTCACCATTTTCAATAATCAGCGGTTCTTTGATATCAAAGCGTCGGCCCACACCACTGAATCCAGCCAGGCCAGTCACAATATCCTCATCACTGATACCTTCATCAGTGGCCACAGCAATTGCAGCTGTTGCGTTCAGTACGTTGTGAATGCCAGGCATGTTGAGCGTTAAGTCCAGAGATTTAGCTGGCGCTGGGCGCTCAAGTTTAAAACGACTAATGTTGCCTTTTTGCTCAACATCCGTGATTTGAAAGTCTGCAAAATCAGACTGTCCATAGGTAAGTACAGGCCGTGATATTTTTGGCAAAAGTTCCTGAATAACCGGATCATCAACACATAAAACTGCCAGCCCATAAAATGGCAGGTTATGAATAAAGTCGATAAAGGTTTGCTTCAATTTTTCAAAATCACCGTCATAGGTCACCATATGGTCTTCATCTATATTGGTAACTATGGCGACCATAGGTTGCAGATGCAGGAATGAAGCGTCACTCTCATCGGCTTCAGCCACCATGATATGACTATCTCCCAACTTGGCATTGGTACCCGCACCATTAAGAATCCCGCCTATCACATAAGTGGGATCCAGATTGCCCTGAGCCAGCAATGTTGCCATTAAACTAGTGGTCGTAGTCTTGCCGTGGGTACCGGCAATGACTATGGAATGACGATATCGCATTAATTCAGCAAGCATTTCCGCTCGGCGGATAATCGGGATTCTCAGATTGGTAGCTTCCACTATTTCTTCATTGGCATGATCAATTGCTGTGGACACCACAACGACATTGGCCCCTTCAACATTTACTGCTTTGTGACCAATAAAAATGCTTACACCCAGTGACTCAAGGCGTTCGGTGACAGGTGAATTGGCAATATCTGAACCGGTTATTTGATAACCCTGGTTGAGTAATACTTCTGCAATTCCACTCATGCCAGCACCACCAATGCCGATAAAGTGAAGTCTGCGAATTCGACGCATTTCAGGAATATCACCATTGCGAGCAATGTTGCGAGCGACTTCAGGCATAACACGCCTCCATGCACAACAATGCGGCTTTCTCAGTGGCATTCGGACTGCCCGCTTTACGAGCATTACTTGATACCTGTTGCAGTACCGAGCGGTTGTCAGAATATTTCTCAATCAAAAGCTTTAATTTTTGCGCATCAAGTGCATCCTGCTGAATTACATCAGCCGCACCCGCACGCTCCAGATAAGCTGCGTTTTCTGTTTGATGATCATCAACTGCATAAGGATATGGAATAAGAATGGAAGCCAGCCCAACGGTGGCTATTTCAGCGACAGTCATGGCACCTGCACGCGCAATAACAATATCTGCCCAACTATAGCTCTCGGCCATATCTTTGATAAAAGGCAGCACCTGAATTGATCCATTCAAAGAAAGTTGGTGTTGACGATAAAATTCCTGCGTTTCTTCCAGATTACGACTCCCACATTGATGAATCACATCTGGCCGGTTTTCCAGGCTCATCAACGCGAGCATTGCAGGGATGGTCTTATTAATTGCTACAGCACCCAGACTTCCGCCAATTACCAGAACACGCAAGCTTCGCTTGGCATCCACAGCTTGATCCGATCGGCTCATTGCCAAATCGGTAATATCTTTACGTACAGGATTTCCAACTACCACTGTGTTGCCGGGTTTAATAAATGATTTCAGCAGACGGCTCCGGGTAATCTCTCTTTTCCGTTCAAAAGCACCTGGGAAAGCTTCCATCACTGTCGAAGCCAGAGGAAAAAGCAATTGATTTGTTAAACCTGCAATTGCATTTTGCTCATGGATCAGCAGTTTTTTCCTGAGCAGCCATGCTGCCAAGCCACCAGGACCGGTTACAAAGCCGCCCATTCCCAGCACGCAACCAGGTTTAATTTGTATGACCTTATGCATGGCTTGAATTACGGCGAGTAAGATAACCAAAGGTGACAGTAGTTTTTTAAACAGGCTTGTCCCCCTTAAACCGGCGATAGAAATAAAATGCAATGGAATATCCGTTTCAGATATCACGCTAGCTTCTAGACCTTTGCGTGTACCAAGCCATTCCACCTGTACACCACTGGATTTTAGATATTCAGCAATACTCAATGCTGGAAACACATGTCCGCCTGTGCCTCCTGCCATAATGAGTATTTTTTTATTACTGTTATCTATTGTCATTCTGATTGCGGATCAAGCACTTACGCTTGCTTTCCTGCCCCCTGCTTGATGGTTTTCAATATCAATTTTCAGCAACAGAGCCACCATTGCCATACAGGTCAAAAGGCTGGAACCGCCATAACTAATAAATGGCAAGGTCAAACCCTTGTTAGGTAGCAAGCCAACATTGACTGAAACATTGATAGCTACCTGGGCAACAAAAATAAATGCAAAACCGTAGGCTGCATAAGCCGCAAAAAAGTTACCTGTGTGCTCATTCTTTCTGGCAATAATCAGGGCGCGACTAATAAAGGCCGTAAAAATAACCAGTAAGGCAAGGACGCTGATCACACCCAGTTCTTCTGCAATGATGGCAATAATGAAATCGGTATGACCATCCGGCAGGAAGTACATTTTCTGGATACTGTTACCAAGCCCCATACCAAACCATTCACCTCTACCAAAACCAATTAGCGCCTGGGCAAGCTGATAACCTGAATCAAAAACAATATCTTCGTGAAAAGGATCTTTTAAGGCCTGCAAATAGGAAGTCACCCGTCGCATGCGATAGCCCGAGGTGAATATCATTGCCGAACCAGCAGCAAGTAAAAGAATCGCTGAAAGCAGAAAATGCCAGAAACGTGCGCCAGCAAGAAACAGCATTGCCATCACTGCAAACATGATGACGACTACTGCCCCAAAATCAGGTTCCATCAAGAGCAGTAACACCGGTAGCGCCATCAATATAAAAGGCAGTAAAAAACCTTTCAGGCTGCTGCAAATGTATTCATGATGCTTGCTCAACAAGCCTGCCATGAAAAACACAATAAGAATTTTTGCCGGCTCCGAAACCTGAAGCGTCATGAAGCCTAAATTAATCCAGCGCGTCCCTCCGCCTGCGGTATAGCCAATCCCGGGAACCAGTACCAGAGTCAATAGTAAAAGGGTTATAAATAATAAGAAGTTGCTGCCTTGTTCCCACCAGCGCAATGGAATATTAAAAACAGTTACCGCGCCCACAAGGCCAAGGAAAATAAATACCAACTGACGTTTGAAATGATAAAACGGGTCACTGTACAAGTTTTCACCGATCTCAACAGAAGCCGAAGTCATCATTATCAAACCGACAAATATCAACAGCGTCGCAAGCACGATGAGCCAGCTATCACCATGATAGGGCCGGGTCTGATGCTGTTTTTGCATTATCGCCTGCATAATCAATGCAGCTCCCCAACACAATGAATAAATGCATCACCGCGTTCTTCATAATTACTGAACATATCGAAACTGGCACAGGCAGGAGACAGCAGTACCACATCGCCACTATTGGCTTTTTCATCTGCCAACCTGACCGCATCTTCAAGAGAAGCTACTGTTACCGTCATTACCGCACCGTTAAGCGCCTCATCAATCAAACCGGCATCTTCCCCAAACAGAATCGCCAACTGCCCATAAACTGATAAAGGTTGTTTTAGTGGACTGAAATCTGCCCCCTTACCCTGACCACCAGCGAGCAAAATAATTTTTCCTTTTCCACCCAGGCCATTTACTGCGGCAATACAGGCGCCCACATTGGTACCCTTGGAATCGTTGTACCAATTCACACCTTTTTTCTCAGCCACCCACTGACAGCGGTGAGATAATCCGGGGAATTCTTTTACAGTAGCCAGCATGTTTGCCATCGACAGTCCTGCGGCATGGCCAAGAGCCAGTGCTGCCAGGGCATTTGCAATGTTATGTGTCCCAGCAATTTTGAGATCTGTAACCGGCATCAAGGCTTGCTGATTAAATGCCAGGTACTGGCAGCTATCTCTGGATACCAGAGAGAATTCGCAGGCCGAATTTTCAGTAAGGGTGAAGTGCCATTGCCTGACTTCATCGGGCAATTCAATATGACTGGAGACATCATCATCGTTAATCACTGCCTGACGACAGTTCTGGAAAATTCTTACCTTGGCCTGCTTGTATTCATCAAAGGAGGTATATCTATCCATATGATCCAGACTTAAATTCAATACTGTCGCTATTTCTGCACCAAGGTTTTCTGTAGTTTCCAGCTGAAAACTTGAAAGTTCCAATACATAGAGGCTTGCAGGCGCTTCCTGTAACAGGTCAAGCACGGGCAAGCCGATATTTCCTGCAACAGCCACATTAATTCCTTCCGCTTTGGCCATCTCACCTACTAGAGTCGTGACTGTGCTTTTTGCATTTGAGCCAGTGATAGCAACAATCGGCGCGGTAACAGATTTAGCAAAAATATCCACATCGCCAGTAAGCGGTACACCAGCTGCGATGGCGCTCTGTATTGCCGGTGTTTTTTGGTTCACACCTGGACTAACAATCAATTGCTTAGCATTGATCAGCGTCTGAGGATCAAGCTCTCCAAGTTCGAGCTCAACATCAGGACACTCAGCTCTCAACTGTTGTAGTCCAGGCGGATTCTTTCGGGTGTCCAGCACCTTAAACTTTTCATTTCGGCTAGCAAAATAGCGGGCACAGGAAAGTCCGGTCTTGCCAAGACCGATCACAACTTTCATTTTTTCTTCTGAGTGCACGCTTTGCATTTTCTTTTTTGCTATTGCCTTATAGTTTCAATATTTTTTTAACGTAGTTTTAATGTAGCCAGGCCAAACAACACCAGGATGATAGTGATGATCCAGAAACGCACGATGACCCTGGGTTCTGGCCAACCCTTTAATTCAAAATGATGATGCAGGGGAGCCATACGAAAAATTCGTTTCCCCGTTAGTTTGAATGAAGCCACTTGCAAAATGACGGACAGTGTTTCCATTACAAACACACCACCCATAATGATCAGTACTATTTCATGCCTGACGATCACCGCTACCAAACCCAAAGAAGCACCCAATGCCAGGGCACCTACATCACCCATAAATATTTGTGCGGGATATGTATTGAACCAGAGGAAGCCAAGTCCAGCTCCAGCCAGAGCGCCACAAAATATTCCCAGCTCTCCAGCCCCGGCGATATATGGAATTTTAAGATAGGCAGAGAATTCAATATTCCCAGTTAAATACGCAATAATCCCCAGAGCCGCCGCCACCATTACCGAAGGCAGAATAGCCAGACCATCCAGACCATCAGTCAGATTTACAGCATTGCTAAAGCCAACAATCATGAAGTAGGCAAGGACTATGTAAAAAGGACCGAGGTTCAGTGCAAAATCCTTAAAAAAAGGAATAAACAGTTGTGTATCGGCAGGTACAGAAGCAATGGAATAAAGATAGATACCTGCACCAGCCCCGATTAATGACTGCCAGAAATATTTCCAGCGTGCTGGCAGTCCTTTTGGGTTCTGCTCAAAAACTTTACGGTAATCGTCTACCCAACCAACAGCGCCATACAAGCCCGTCACTACTACAACAACCCAGACATAGGGGTTAGACAGGTCGGACCACAACAGACTACTAATTATGATGCTGATAAGAATAAGTGCTCCACCCATCGTCGGTGTGCCAGCTTTACTCAAATGACTTTCTGGACCATCATCTCTGATCACCTGCCCGATCTGGTGATAATTCAAACGCCTGATCATGTAAGGCCCTATCAGCAGCGACAGCGCCAATGCAGTCAAGATTCCCAAAATTCCTCGCACAGTCAGATATTGAAATACCTGAAAACCCGAGTTGAATTGAGACAGGTATTCGGTCAGCAATAGCAACATGAGAAAATATTCTCCTTTGCATTAAAACTATTAAGCGATAAAAACCTTATTTCAAAAATATTGCTGCCAATATTCAGGCTCATACCTTTTCTACCTGTATCTGATTAAGCAGTTTTTCCATTCCCTGGCTTCTTGATCCCTTAATTAACACAGTGACCGCGTCACCCAATAAAGGCTGAATGGTTTCAGCAAAGCGTTCCCGATCATTCAGGGATATGCCATCTTCACCAAAAGCCGACACAGCTAATTTGCTTAACTCACCCACACCTATAAATATCTCGATGCCCTTGTGCTTCGCATAGCTTCCAATCTCCTGGTGCGCAACATCAGCATCCCTGCCTAATTCACCCATATCACCCATCACTACTATTCGGGTGCCCTGGCTTAGCGCTAAAACATCGATTGCTGCATGGAATGAAGACGGGCTGGCGTTATAGGTATCATCAATTAATGTAGAATTTTTCTGTCCGGAAACTACGCACATTCTGCCTTTCACAGAAGCGAATTTTTCCAGGCCGGCTTTTACCTGGGCAAGTTCCGCACCGGCAGTCATCGCCATCGCCGCTGCTGCCATTGCATTGCAAACATTATGTTTACCAGACACCTGCAGGTTTATATTCACCGTCCCTTTTGATGAGTTAAGTCTGAAGCTCACTCCCTGGAGTTCCTGCAATTCAATCTGGTCAGCAAAATAATCAGCAGAGGTATTGCCATTACCGCTAACGCTCACCAGATGCCTGCCCAGAGCCTGAATTTCGTTTATAAATTGTTCCGTAAAATGGTCATCCAGATTGATCACGGCTGTACCACCAGCTTCAATTTTCTGCCAAATTTCTGACTTGGCTTTTGCCACACCCGCCAGATCACCAAAGCCTTCCAGATGGGTGCCGGCAATATTGGTAATATGGCCAATTTGTGGGCGGGTTAAGCCAGCGCTATAGGAAATTTCATGGGGTCCGTTGGCACCTAGTTCAATGACAGCAAACTCATGCTGCTTTTCAATTTTTATCAAACTCAAAGGCACGCCAAGGTCATTATTCAAATTGCCCTGAGTCATAATCACTTCGCCGCATTCCCCCAGTATTTTTGCCGTCATTTCTTTTACTGAAGTTTTGCCCTGACTACCTGTCAAGGCAATGATGCAAGCACTGGAACGATTTCGATTCATTGCACCGATCTTGCCCAATACCTGGCGCGTGTCATTCACTGTCATGACCGGTATATCAATGGCAACCAGTTCATTGGCTTCCATACTGGCAACAATGGCACAGGCCTTTTTTTCCACAGCAGTCGGGATAAAGTCATTACCATTGAAATTTGGCCCTTTAACAGCAATGAATAACTCATTGGCCTTAAGGGTTCGTGTATCTATAGACACATCACAGAAGCCAGCATCACCGCCGGTAATCAAACCGCCAGCTTCTTCCTGAACTTCCTGCAAACTCATTGACCCAATCACAATTTTTTACTGAACTCCCAAGACTTACTTTTAATTAGAAAAACGTTTGTTCAAACTTATTCTGGCTTGTTTAACATCACTGAAAACCATGCGATTACCACCAACATCCTGATATTCCTCATGCCCTTTACCTGCTATCAGTATAATATCGCCCTCTTTGGCATTGCTGATGGCATAGTCAATAGCCAGCGCACGATCACTTTCCACAACCACATCAGTTTTTCCGGAAAGACCTGCCTGAATTTGTTTGATAATTGCCCTGGAATCCTCGTTACGCGGATTGTCATCGGTGATGATCATCCTGCTTGCCATTTCCTCGGCAATTTCAGCCATTAAGGGACGCTTGCCCTGATCCCTGTCACCACCGCATCCAAACACGCACCAGATTTCTCCATCGCTATGCTGACGCAAGGCCAATAAGGCATTTTTCAGTCCATCAGGGGTATGGGCATAATCAACAACGACAGGGACAGGAAAATCTCCAAGAATTTCCATGCGTCCTTTTACCGGTGATACCGCGGCGATTTTTTCCAGAATGTTATTGAAATTAAAATTCGCTTTATCAACCTCTGAGGCCATCACTGTAGTTAACACTGCAAGGATATTGCTGACATTAAAAGAACCGGCAAGATTGCTGCTGAACCGCCCTTCACCCCATGGAGTGATCACATCAATAGAAAAACCTGAACGATGAAATTCAATTGCTTGCGGATAAACATTCGCCTTGGGGTTATTCAGACTATAAGTAAACGATTTTACATTTTGTCCAAGACTGTTAAGTATCTTGGCACTAAACATGTCATCCATATTTACAACGGCGATTTTTAACTGCGGATTAATAAACAGCTTTCTTTTTTCTTCACCATAGGCGTTCATCCCGCCGTGATAATCCAAATGGTCCCGGCTCAGATTGGTGAATACAGCTATATCAAACTCACTTGAATTAACCCGATTCTGGCTCAAACCATGTGAGGACACTTCCATTACCATGGCATCGCTATTTTGGATTCGCACTTCCTCAAATATTTTTTGTACGGTAATGGCATCAGGTGTAGTGCCCGGCCCCGTTTCATCATAGTGATAATCTTCACCATAAATGCCATACCCCAGGGTGCCACTAACGCCGCACTTGTAGCCAAGCATGCTTAAACACTCAGCAACAAACTGACAACAACTTGTTTTGCCATTTGTCCCGGTGATACCAATCAAATTAAAGGCGGCAGCCGGGTAATCAAAAAATCGTGCCGCTATCTTGCCGATCCTCATGGAGAGTTTTTGTACCGGGATGATCGGGATGCCTTCTGTTTGAATAATTTCCGACCATTCGTCATCAGCTTCTACCAAAACTGCTTTTGCACCATTGGCGATTACGTCATTCACAAAATCACGACCGTCATGTGAAGCGCCCTTGTAGGCGAGGAAAAGATCTCCGGCTTCAATACGACGGGAATCAATTTCAATACCGGTTAATTCAACGTCCATACTTTCAGGGATTGCCACATCTTCTGCGAGCAATTCAGACAAACGCATCTGCCTGGACATAATTTCTGCCGTATTCATAAATCGCTCCAGGTTATTGCCTGGCCTTCTTCTTCGGTATCAGGCGGCACATTGAGAATTCGCATTGCTCCAGCAGCTATTTTTGCAAATACAGGAGCAGCAACTTGTCCGCCACCATACTCTTCACCCTTGGGTTCATGGATGGAAACCACAGCGACAATTTTTGGGTCATGTGCGGGTACAAATCCGGCAAAATAGGAGTTATAGTTTTCTTCGTCGTATCCGCCGCCTACGTTGTAGTACCAGGCCGTGCCGGTTTTACCTGCAACCTGATAGGAAGGAATAGCAGCCCTGACACCGGTCCCGCCCAGCTTGGTACTAACGACAGTTTCCAGCATTGAATTTACTTGTCGGGCTAACTCGGCATCAACAACCCTCTCACCCAAAACAGGACCTTCTGTCTTTAACAGGGAAACCGGTTTACGAATGCCTTCGTTTGCATAAATCATGTAAGCCTGGGCCATTTGCAATGGTGTGACCTGGAAACCGTAGCCATAGGCCAGGGTGGCAATGTCGGATTTGCTCCATCTGGAAAAGTTAGGCAGCACGCCAGTAGCTTCACCCGGAAAGCCTGTTCCGATAGCCGCACCAAAACCGACTCTGGACAATACATCCAGCATTGGTGCCTCACCCATGGCCAGGCCCAATTTGATAGCGCCAACCTGACTGGACTTTGTAATGATCTTTTTCAGGTCTACTTCTTTGTAATTGACCGGATCTTTTTTGGTTGAGCCATCAACCTGGATATAGCCAGGGTTGGTATCAATGATGCTGTTGGTATCAAACAAGCCACTTTCAAGCGCCGCAGTTATGGTGAAGGGTTTTACCGTTGACCCAGGCTCCAGCAAATCAACAATGGCGCGATTGCGCATCTCATTATCATCAAGGCTGATACGATTATTGGGGTTATAGGAAGGCTGACTTACCATAGCCAGCACTTCACCGGTTTCTACATTAAGAACAACGGCAGTGCCTGCTTTGGCATAGCGCCGAGTGACCTCTTCTTTCAATGCCTTATAGGCCAGAAACTGAATCCTGCTATCTATGCTAAGCACCAGATCGTTGCCAGGTTCTGCGACACTATTGATTTTAACTTCACGAATAATACCGCCACGCCGATCCTTTAAAACCTGCTTGGATCCAGGCTTTCCCTGTAACCAGTCTTCATAGGCAAGCTCCAATCCTTCTTGGCCGACATCGTCGCTATTAGTGAGCCCGACAACGTGAACAGCCACCTCTCCCAAAGGATAAAAGCGTTTGTATTCCTCTTGTGAATAAACGCCACGGATTTTTAAATCAAGTATTGACTGTACTTCTGCAGGAGGCAGGCGACGCTTTATATATAAAAATTCCCGCTCAGCATTATCCTGAACCCTGTTCCACAGCACATCGGTATTTATCTCGATACTGGCCAGCGCTGCTGCAAGTGTATTCCAGGCTTCAGGATTAGCGATGATTTCACGAGGGTTTAACCACAGAGACTGTACCGGCGTACTGATAGCCAGTGCCTGACCATTCCTGTCCATGATATTGCCACGATGAGCAATGATGACATCGTTGCGTACCGTTCTTTTATTTCCCTGTTCCTGGAGTACTTCGTTATTAATTACCTGAAGGTCAAGGAGCTTCCAGCTGACAACACCCAGCAGAGTGATAGCCGCCGTGGAAACCAGACAAAGTCTCCAGATGGGCTGTTTATTAATAGCGGCTCTAGTCACCAGACACTACCACCACATTCTCCGTTGCCGGGATTTTCATACCCAGTTCTGCTATTGCCAAATTTTCAATTCGGCCTTGTGAAACAAGACTACTTTGCTCCAGTAACAACTGACCCCATTCCACTTGCAGGCCATTTCTTTGTCTTTCCAATTGTTGCAATTCGTTTAACAAATGCCTGCTCTTATGCGTTGAAAAAATCACGCCTGTTGCCGAAACTGTTGTCACCACTAGTAAACTGAACAGACCCAAGCACAACTTCAGGCTGATTCTGTTATCAACCCCCTTTAACTGCTTTCCTTTTTCTTTCTTACTACTGGTTCGCACCATGCCAAACCTTTCTCATTTATTAGTTCAGCTATATAAATAGTGGTTCAGACAAAAATTACCTGTCAGGCGATTTTTTCTGCCACTCGTAACACCGCGCTTCGTGATCGAATATTCATTGCCAGCTCCTGGGAACCTGCTTTTATTTGTTTGCCAATTTTTTTCAGACGCGGATTTAACTGAGACTGGGTAACCGGCATATCAGGCGGAAAGTCGTCGCCTTTTTCCTGCTTGTTAATAAACTGTTTAACGATTCTGTCTTCCAGGGAATGAAAACTGATCACTACCATCCGCCCGCCAACATCTAAGACTTCCAGAATTCCGGCTAGCGACGCTTCCAGATCTTTTAGCTCACTATTGATGTAAATTCTGATTGCTTGAAAAACCCGGGTTGCAGGATGCTTGTGCTTTTCCCATGCCGGATGTGCCAGTTTTACTATTTCTGCCAATTGCAAGGTGCTGGTGATACGAGCATTTTGTCTTTCAGCGACAATGGCGCGGGCTATTCGCCGGGAGAACTTCTCTTCTCCATACTCAAAAAATACGCGTACCAACTCTTCTTCCTTCGCCCTTGCAATCCACTCTTCAGCAGTAAGCCCTGCCTGAGTATTCATGCGCATATCCAACGGGCCTTCCTTTGAAAAACTAAAGCCTCTTGAGCCATCATCCAATTGCGGCGAAGACACGCCCAAATCTAGAAGTACACCGGAAACCTTGCCCGCGACCTGGTGAATACCGGCCAATTCTTCCATATCTGCAAAGCTGCTATGCGCCACGATCACTCTCTTGTCTTGCTCTTGTAAAAGCTGAGCTTCCTGTATAGCTTCCAGGTCCTTGTCGACTACCAGCAACCTGCCCTGGCCCGACAACTTGTCTAAAATTTTTCGACTATGACCACCTCTACCAAAAGTGCCATCTATATAAAATCCATCTTCATCTGTAATTAATGCATCAACTGCTTGCTGCAACAGTACTGCCTGATGTTGGAAGTCTTCCACGGGCTAAAGGGACAATCCTTTAAGCTCTTCAGGCATTTCTTCTTCTGTTTCTTCCTGCTTGAGCCAGCTTTCACGCTTGGCATTCCAGGCATCTTCATCCCACAATTCAAATTTTTTGCCCTGTCCTACCAATACAACTTTCTTCTCAAGGCCTACATAAGTTCTCAAGGTCGGCGGAACCAGGATGCGGCCACTACCATCAAGTTCGACATCATTGGCATGCCCTATAAAAAGCCCCTTGAGTTTTTTACTGGTAGCGTTGAAACTTGGCAGGGCTTCAACCTTGCGCTGGATTTCTTCAAATTCATTGAGGGGATATACAACCAGACACTCGCCATCGGTTGCTTCGATGGTTACGACCATTTTGCCCTGGCAGTGATCGTCAATAATTCCACGATAGCGAGAAGGGATGGCCATACGCCCCTTTGCATCGAGATTTATTGAATTCAAGCCACGAAATAACAAAATTAGGGTCCTTTATGCTTTTAATTGCCTTTAAAATTTTTACCATTTGTCAAAAAGCAGCAGAGATTAGCCTTTTTTCGGGAAGGAACATCTTTGCTTCCCATTTTGACCCACTTTCCGCTACTTCTTACCACTTTTCCGCACTATAGGCAGGGATATCCAACAAATCAAGCACTTAATTGCACTAATTTGAGTAGAAAATGAGGGTAAATGCGCCGAAAATCGACAAAACAGTCAAAAATGGCCACTATCGAGGGGTGGTAAAATTAATAATTTACAATATGGTAAGACGCAAACTTAATGTAGTTTCTTAAGTTTGGAGGGAGAGTTTCAAGATTTTTTTATTTTGAGAAGAAAGCCTCAAGTTACAAGTTACAAGTAGGCGTTTTTCAAACGCCTTGTCGGATGGCGCTTCGATTATCCGACCTGTTTATCATCTATAGTATCGTTCTGAAGCCAAATTCAAACTGAGCAATGGTATTTACCTGAAGGTAATTACGGAACCAGGGCATTTTCCAGTTTTATCATTGAATTCATTCGGGGTTAAAACCCCTCCTACAAACTCACCACTTGTAACTTGTGACTGTTGTTAATTGAGTTAGCCGGTAAGCCGGGTTCTGTCTTGGGCAATCATTCATCTAGGCATCACGTCACCGTAATGCTCATGCAGCCTACCCGAATCCAGTGCGAGCCGCACCATTGGATTCCTATTTGGCCTTGCTCCCAGCGGGGTTTACCATGCCATGGAATGTTGCCACCCATGCGGTGCGCTCTTACCGCACCATTTCACCCTTACCTTGTCACAACGAAAAGTTACTCCGAAGAATAACAAGGCGGTTTATTTTCTGCTGCACTTTCCGTAGGCTCGCGCCCCCCAGGTATTACCTGGCACTGTGCTCTATGGAGCCCGGACTTTCCTCTAGTTAAAAACTAGCGATTGCCTGGCCAACTCAGCTTGCAAGGTTACGCATGCAAGATTGAAAATTCAATAAAAACTTTATCTGCTTTTTCAATGTCTTGATTTTGGGCTTTATTATTTCTTTTCATTTTTTTGATCAAGACCAGCCTGATAAAAAGTGTTTTTCCCCAGTCCGGTAATCTTTGCCGCCAGTGACGAAGCTTGTTTCAGTGGCAACTCATCAAGCAGAGTATTAAAAATATGCAGCGCTGATTCGTCCAGATCCTGTTGTTTTTTTTCTGCGCCGGCAACCACAAGCACGAATTCACCCCGTGTCTGGTTGCTGTCTTCTGATACCTTCTCCAGCAATTCCTCTAGACTACCCGACAACAATGTTTCATAGGTTTTTGTTAATTCACGGGCAATAACGGCATGTCGCTGCGGCCCAAAAATTTCAGTCAGGTCGGCCAGACAATCCAGAATGCGATGGGGAGCTTCAAAGAAAATCAACGTTCTGTCTTCATTGGCCAGTTTTTTTAACTGGTTGCATCGTGTGCCTTGCTTGCTCGGCAAAAAGCCTTCAAAAATAAAACGATCAGTAGGCAGACCGGCACAACTCAGTGCGGCAAGAATACTGCTGGCTCCCGGAACAGGTACCACTTTTACACCGGCAAGATTGGCTTTACTCACCAGGGGATAGCCAGGGTCTGAAATAAGTGGTGTGCCAGCATCACTAATCAAAGCGATGTTTTCACCACCTAATACACGCCGAATCACCTCATCTGCTTTTTGCAGCTCATTATGTTCATGCAAGGCAAACATTGGGGTATTGATACCCAGATGTTGAAGGAGTTTACGACTGTGACGAGTATCTTCTACAGCAATACTGTCAACTCGAGAAAGAGTTTGAATAGCTCTCTGACTAATATCGTCGAGATTTCCGATGGGAGTGGCGACAATATACAAACATCCGCTTTCAGTCTGGTTCATTGCCGGGCTTCCATTTTATATTGCACCCGACACTGGGGGCTTGCTGTTCAGTAAGTGAACCTCCTGTTAAAAGCCTATCCAGGGCTGAGCGGATATCTTCACCTGTCACCGGGATGTCATTACCAGGCCTGCTACCGTCCAATTGCCCCCGGTAGACCAGCAAACGATTTTGATCAAACACATAAAAATCCGGAGTGCAGGCTGCATCATATGCCTTGGCCACTTCCTGTGCTTCATCCAGCAGGTAAGGAAAGCAATACCCTGTTTCCTGCACTTCCTTCACCATATTTTCCATATTGTCACCGGGATAAGCCAGAATATCATTTGAGTTTATTGCGACAAAAGCAACTCCTTTTGATTGATATTCATTGGCCATTGAGGACAACTCAGAACGGATATGTTTTACAAAAGGACAGTGATTGCAGATAAATGCCACCAGCAATAAGCGAGAATCAGAAAAGGTATCAAGTGTGACCAGATTACCTTCAGTATCCGGGAGAGAAAAACCAGGAGCAAGCGTGCCCAGCGGCAACATATTGGAAGGAGTCAGAGCCATGAATCTACCTGCATTCTCATTTTGAAATCTAGGGAAGCTCTGAATAATTATTCAGTGCCAGTCTGACAATGTTGCCATAAATAAATATCAACTTTAAGGTTATACTGTCTTTATTATCATGAAGACACAAATAAAATTGCCGATATTTTTTCAGACCAGCCATCTTCTGGAAAAGCTAGCTATTGCTGGCTTGATAATCTTGCTGACGGCATGTACTTCTACCAGCATTCCTGACCTGCCTGCCTCGAGCACTGATTTTTCCTTTACCCAAATCGATGAGAACGAAGAGATGCTGCAGGCTCTGTTGACACAGGGTGCCGTGGCAGTCAGTCCGGAAAAAGAACGCATTCTCTACCAGGCATCACAGGTACTAATGACCCTGAAAAGGGATGACGATGCACTGCTACTACTTGAAACTTTAGCGCTGGATTCTACCCCTCTACCTCTGGCAGCCGAAATACTGCTGTTAAAAGCCCGCCTATATTCCGCCGGGGGTCGGCCACAGTCTGCCCTGCAAGCCTTGACCTCTGAACGGCTTAACCAGCTTCCGATGCTGGATGAAGCCAGGCAATTGTCTGTCAGAATGTACCGCGCGGATCTCTATAGTGATCTTGGCCAGCAGCTGGAAAATGCAATGGAGCGTATTCAGATTGACCAGTTATTGCCGCTTACTCTGGTGCCCCTGAATCATGAACAAATCTGGAAGGCACTGATTACCTTAAGTCCAGAACAGCTGATTAATCTGTTCGAAACAGAGAGACGCTTTGAATTTCAAGGCTGGTTCGAACTTGCTGTTATTGGCAAAGCCTATCAATACAATCTTGATCGCCAGGTAGTTGAGCTGGGCCGATGGCGAAACGCCTGGAGCCGCCATCCTGCGGCTGTATATCTGCCTCAGGCCATGCAGATGGTAGAAACAATGGCTGAGGAAAGACCTGACAGTATTGCCCTGTTACTCCCATTAAACACCCTGCCCGGTACCGTTATTCGCAATGCTTTCCTCAGCGCCTACTACGACGTGATGCAAATTGGTGGAAAAGTTCCTTCAATCCGCTTTTATAATACATCCGAGACCAGCGACATCCTTCTGGAATACAACCAGGCAGTCGCAGATGGCGCACAAATGATTATCGGACCGCTGGATAAACAACATGTATCACGCTTGCACAATGAAATAGAATTACCGGTTCCAACACTAGCCTTGAATAACATAGAGGGTTCAAGCCCCTTATCGAATAATCTTTTCCAGTTTTCCTTGTCCCCGGAAAATGAAGCGGAACAAATTGCCGAGCGTGCCTGGCGTGATGGCCATCGTTATGCCGCAATACTTAGCCCTGCCACCGCCTCAAATGATTTCTACCAGAGGAAACGCAATAGCTTCATTGACCACTGGTTAACTCTGGGAGGCCAAATTGTTGCGCTTGAGGAGTACCGGGAAGATTACACAGGAATAGTAGAAACCCTGTTGCATATCGATGAAAGCGAAGCAAGAAAAGACCGACTGGCAGATCTCATTAATGAAGACGTGGCATTCACACAACGACGACGACAGGATATCGATTTTATTTTTCTGATTGCAGAACCCGGACCTGCAAGGCAAATTAATCCGACTCTTGCTTATTTATATGCTGGCGATATCCCCGTGTATGCAAGTCAGGATGTTTACTCTGGCATTCCACGCCCCCTGGTGGACAACGACCTGAATGGCATCCTTTTTGGCGACAGCCCATGGCTTTTAAATTTTAACGATGAACTCAAGACGAAAGCGAGCAGTTTGTTCCCACAAACTAATGCGCTGACCCTGAGGTTACAGGCCTTCGGCATTGATGCATTCAGACTCTACCCCAGGCTAAGGCAACTTGAAGACCTCCCTGACAGCCAGATATATGGCGCAACAGGTTTATTAAAGCTGGGTGAAAACAGAAATATTCTCCGGGAGCTTAATTGGGCAAAAGTCGAAGAGGGGCTTGCACAGGTAGAAAGCTCAGGACAATAAAACTTGTTAGATTTTGTCCGCTTTATTTTTTCTCAGTTTATCATTACTTATCAATAGAGCCAGGGAAGGCGAATGATGAAAATGTTAAAGACCCTTTTAAACCGTGATAATACTACTGTCAGCAAGGGAAAATACTATGAAGGCAAGGCGCGCGACTACTTAAAAAGTCAGGGGCTTAAAGAATTTCAGTTTAATTTTCATTCTCGTTATGGCGAAATAGATTTAATCGCCACAGACAAAGATACACTGGTCTTTATAGAAGTCCGTTACAGAAAAAACCAGGATCATGGTCGTGCGGCTGCAACCGTGAATATCCACAAGCAGAAAAAAATAATCAAAACAGCTCAACATTTTCTGCAAAAAAAAGGTCTTACTAACAAGATACCCTGTCGATTTGATGTGATCGGAATCACTGGCAAGGACACTGATAGTGCATATAACGTAGAAAGCAAAGACAATCTCGAATTTCAGTGGATTAAAAATGCTTTTTAGAAAACGCTTAACTATAATTCGCCAAAAGCTTTTATTCAGGGAAAGCTTTAATGTAGGAACCGCTTTAATGCAGGAACCGCGTTAATGCAGGAACCGCATAAACAACATCAAGAGGTAATATGAATTATCAGGATCGCGTTAAACAGCACTTTACCGCCAGTATAGATACAAAAATGCAGTCTATGGAGGCGCTCACACCCTTCATAACCGCTGCAGCAGACTGCATGGTGCAGTCCTTGCTCAAGGAGAAGAAGCTTCTCAGCTGCGGTAATGGCGGTTCTGCCGGGGATGCACAGCATTTCTCTGCAGAGTTGTTAAACCGCTTCGAAAGGGAAAGACCACCCCTGCCCTGCATAGCGATAACCACCGATACTTCCACTTTAACGTCCATTGCCAACGATTATTCTTATGAAGAAGTGTTTTCCAAACAGGTAAGAGCCCTGGGGCAAGCAGGTGATGTATTGTTGGCAATTTCTACCAGCGGCAATTCAGCCAACGTTATACAAGCGATCAAAGCTGCCCACGACAGAGAAATGCTTGTTGTGCAGTTAACCGGCAAGGAAGGCGGTAAAATGCGCGATATGTTAGGCACAGATGATATTGAAATATGTGTACCTTCGGCCAACACTGCACGAATTCAGGAAGTCCACTTGCTGGTCATCCATTGTTTATGCGACCTGATTGATACTCAACTTTTCGGAGATGAATAAATGTTAATACTTCGCCTGGGATTTGTTTTCAGCATGCTACTTTTACTCAATGGTTGCGCTACAGTGATCAGCGCAACGACCGGGGATGATGGTGTCCAGGAAGATAAAGGCCGTCGTTCCATGGGCGCCATGGTGGACGACAGTAGTATTGAAACATCAATCAAGGTCAACCTGAATGCTGCGGATGAGCTACTGAAAAAAGCACACATTAATGTAGTGAGCTTCAACGCTACAGTATTACTGGTTGGACAGGTTCCTTCTCAGGAAATGAAAAATCTGGCTACACGTGTCACGCGCACGTCGAGCTCCAGAGTAAAGGAAGTGTATAACGAACTTGAAGTTGCCGGCACTACCACCTTTCTTTCCAGAAGCAACGATGCCTGGCTCACTGCAAAAATAAAAACACTGATGCTGGCTGATAGCGAAGTAAGTAGTTTGCGTACCAAGGTAATAACCGAGAACGGTGTTGTGTACTTGATGGGCTTGTTAAGCCAGGAAGAGGCTACTACAACGGTAAATCTAGTCAGCAACACCAGAGGCGTCACCAAAGTAGTTCGCGCCTTTGAATATATAAATTAAACCGCTCTAGGACTTCACAATTTTTAAATCAGGTCTGCCGGACCTTGGCTTTTCTTTAGCCTTGTCAGTCTTGTCATCAAGAACGGGTTTCTTGCCGGGATCAGGAGGCTCAGGGATGGGATCGTCAGTATCAAATATCATGCCCTGACCATTCTCCTTGGCATATATCCCCAGTACAGCAACAGTTGGAACATACACACGTGTGGGAATGCCACCAAAACGGCCATTGAAGTCAATACCACCAATTGAAATTGCCAGGTCCTGTACAGCGAAGGGAGAAATATTCAGGATGATCTGACCATCCTTGACAAAGTTTTGCGGGACCTGAACATCCTTGGCGTAGGCATTTACCAGAATATAGGGCGTACAATTATTCTCAAGTATCCATTCATTTAGCGCCCTTATCATATAAGGACGATGAGAAGTCATTGTCATGGAGTCAAATCCTCTGGCAAAAATCAGAAAAAATCGGGGTCAGAGCAAAATTATCATACTAATGAGTGGAGAAATTCACAGCTTTAGCTGCTTCTGATAATTTTGCTCTGACCCCAATATTTACCAATTTTTTTATACCTTCATTTCCTTTTCCTGTTCGGAAAGGCTTTCAAGGATAGCTTCACGCTCGAACAGGCTGTTGCGGTAGTCGATAAGAGGTTTTGTCGCCTTGGTTTCAGGCAGTTTGATCCCTATTTCTGGCAAGCGCCAAAGAATCGGAATCACACAACAATCAACGATTGTGAATTCCTCACTCATGAAAAAAGGCTTTTCTGCAAAAATTGGCGAAATAGAAATAATGCTTTCTCTGAGCTCCTTTCTGGCTTTGTCGAGCTGCGTCGGTGTCCCTTCTTCTGCCTGCAACTGTTCAACAAGTCCACACCAGTCTTTTTCTATCCTGTGCATCCACAAACGACTTTGCGCACGGGCTACCGGATATACCGGAAAAAGAGGTGGATGAGGGAATCGCTCATCAAGATATTCCATCATTATATTCGGCTCATATAACACCAGATCACGGTCAACAAGAGTCGGCAGACTGTTGTACGGATTTAGATCAGCCAGATCTTCTGGTTTGTCATGGATATCCACGTCAACCACATCAACAGTGACACCTTTTTCCGCTAATACAATGCGAACACGGTGACTATACTGACTGGTGCCGTCAGAGTAAAAAAGCATCGAAGAGCGTTTAGTAACAACTCCCATAATCTCGCCTCAAAAAATTAAAAACAAAATAAGTGCCTTACCAAATCGTAAAGCTCAGCATGTGCCGGTTGCCTAATGACCGACGTCTTTCCAATATTCCCTGTTAAGGAGCCAGGCAAATACACCAAGGAAAGCAAGAAATAGCAGCACAAAACCACCAATTCGTTCACGATCCAGTCGTGACGGCTCACCCAGGTAATAAAGGAAGTTCACCAAATCGTAAACTACCCCATGAAATTCTTCTTCACTCAAGGTTCCGGTGCCATCTACATGAACCAGGTGGGAACAATGTTCTGCATCTTCACAGTGCTGAACACCCTGCAGCCCTTCAAGAATATTAGGCATGGCAACATTGGCTAATACGCGATTATTAACACCGAATGGTCGACTTTCATCTTGGTAAAATCCATTCAAATAACCATATAACCAGTCAGTCCCCCGGGCTCTGGCTACTAGTGTTAAATCAGGTGGAGCAATACCAAAGGCATATTGTCCTAATTCATCACTCATGGAACTCACCATCAGATCGCCAATCGCGGTGTCGTCGGAGAATATCATATACTCTTCCATGAGCTCTTCCGGGATTTGCAAATCAGCTGCTACACGGTTATACCGTGAATAGGCTGCGGAATGACACCCCATGCAATAATTTATAAAAGTCTGGGCACCTGATTGTAATGATTCCTTGTCATGCAAATCCATTTCCACATGCTCAAGCTCAACACCGGATTCTGCAGCAACTGCCATTAATGGCAACACAGACAAACCAACAATTAGAACGAGAGACAAAATGAGCTGTGGAATAGATATCCATCGCCCAGTGACTCTTTCCGGAGGTAAACGAGTTGCCTCTTTTCTGGTATACCATGGCATCGCAAAAAAGTATGCGAAATAGATAAAGGTGCAAATTTTTGACAAATTACCTCTACCCTCAGTTGGCGCCCAAACCCCAAGCACTCCAAGAATGATGAAGCTGACAACAAACAACAAGAGTGCAATGCGGCTGTACCAGCCTTTATAGCGCATCGATTTAACCGGACTCCTGTCCAGCCATGGCACAACAAATAAAATCGCAATCGCTGCGGCCATCACCACCAGACCCCAGAATTTGGCATCAACACCAAATAATGGATAGGTCATGGCTCTCAACATTGAATAGAAAGGCGTGAAATACCAGACCGGCGCAATATGCTCAGGTGTTTTCAGATTATCCGCTTCCGTGAAATTAGCGTATTCAAGAAAGTAACCGCCCATTTCCGGCATAAAAAATAAAATAAAGCAGAACACAAAGAGGAATACGACCACTGCCACCAGATCATGAACAGAGTAATAAGGGTGGAAGGGAATACCATCCAGAGGAATGCCTTTGTCATTTTTCTTTTCCTTGATCTCAATACCATCAGGATTATTTGATCCCACTTCATGCAGGGCCAGAAGATGGAGAAATACCAGAAAAACCAGCACAAGTGGCAAGGCCACGACATGCAGGGCAAAAAAGCGATTGAGTGTGGCACCGGAAATCAGGAAATCACCCTGGACCCAGGTCATCAGGGTTTCACCAACATAGGGAATGGCGCCAGCCAGACTCACAATTACATTAGCACCCCAGTAGGACATGTTGCCCCAGGGCAACACATAGCCCATGAAGCCTTCAGCCATCAGCACAAGAAAAATAGCCATGCCGAAAATCCAGATCAATTCACGAGGCTTACGATATGAACCATACATCAGAGCCCGGAACATATGCAGGTAAATCACCGCAAAGAATGCCGAAGCCCCTGTGGAATGCATATAACGCAGAATCCAGCCGTAATCCACATCACGCATGATGTATTCAACGGAAGCAAAGGCCCCTTCAGCACTTGGGTTGTAATTCATGGTCAGCCAAATTCCAGTGAGCAACTGGTTAACCAGCACAACCGTGGCAATAATGCCGAACACATACCAGACATTGAAGTTTTTAGGCGCATAGTACTTGGTCATATGCTTTTCGAGTGTCTTGGTTACAGGCAATCGAGCATCGATCCAGCCCATCAGGCCATCTTTTTGTTCCACTGAAGTGCTATTTTCTAATTCAGACATCAGGAATCTTCTCCATCCAGGCCAACCACTACGACATTATCGGATTCAAAGAAGTGCGGAGGTACAACAAGATTGTCAGGTGCAGGAACACCACTATAGACACGACCAGCCAGATCAAACATGGATCCGTGACATGGACAGAAAAACCCACCCTGCCAGTCAGGATCATAGTCCTGTGGCTCCACTTCAGGACTCATTATGGGAGCGCATCCCAAATGCGTACATAGACCAACCATTACCATCAAATCAGGGCGAATAGAACGATATTCATTCTGACAGTATTCTGGTTGCTGTCCTGCTTCTTCAGAATCAGGGTCAGCCAGATGACCTGTATTGGTACTCAGGTTTTCCAGGGTAGATTCTTCACGCAGGAATACATAAACCGGTTGTCCACGCCATGCTGGCATGGGTCCCAATAATTCGCCGGGGTTCAAGCGGCTAATATCGATAGAAACAGGAGCACCGGCAGCAAGTGCTCTGGCACTTGGATTCCAGGAGCCTACAAAAGGAACAGCCGCACCTACTGCGCCTGCGGCGCCTACAAGGGTGGTACTTCCAATAAGAAATCTTCTGCGCTTTGTATTAACAGCGCTATTATTAAAGGCAGAGTTTGTGCCATCACTCACTATGATGTTCTCCTAATAAACAGCCGGGAAGGCTGGAAAAAGAGGCGATAAAAGGAGCGCGCATACTACTAAATCAGGGCATTTTTTTCAAGACAAACCGGGCGCTATAGCGATTTCATTTGCATAAAAAAACACAAAAAAAAGCGCCGGGGCAAATGCGCCAGCGCTTTTTTTGCTTTCCCCGGGATAGAAACCCCGGAAACAGCCCTGAATAACTCTTTTACAGAACCCTTTTAAAGAGCTCTTGTAAGTTATCGTTTTGAGAACTGTGGACGCTTTCTCGCTTTGCGTAGACCAACTTTCTTACGCTCAACCTCTCTTGCGTCGCGGGTAACAAAACCAGCTTTACGAAGAGTCCCACGATTTTCTTCATCAAATTCAATCAGAGCACGAGTAATACCATGACGGATGGCTCCAGCCTGTCCGAAACTGCCGCCGCCCGCAACGCGCACATTAACATCGAACTTTTCTTTCACGTCCAGCAACTCAAGAGGCTGACGAACAATCATGCGAGCTACTTCACGACCAAAAAAGTCATCAATAGTGCGGTTATTAATAGTAATAGTGCCAGAACCAGTTTTCAGAAAAACTCGTGCTGTAGAAGTTTTACGTCGTCCTGTTCCGTAGTATTGGGTAGCTGCCATGGTGATATTTCTCTTAATTCAGCTCGTATTAAATTTTATTTAAATTTTACTTAATGCCAGTGCTATTGCCGACCTGCGAAGCATTTTTCGCCGACCAGGTTAAGCTCTGCAGGGTTCTGAGCAGCATGAGGATGCTGAGCACCTGTATAAATTTTAAGTTTTCGCATCATCGCCCGACCCAGAGGAGTTCTAGGCAACATGCCTTTAACTGCCAACTTGATTACATCTTCAGGGGCTTTCTCAATCATTTCATTGAAACTGCGAGTCTTCAGGCCACCGGGATAACCGCTGTGACGATAATACATTTTGTCAGTAGCCTTTTTGCCAGTTACGGCAACTTTCTCAGCATTAACCACTACTATGTAATCTCCGGTATCTACATGAGGCGTATATTCGGCCTTATGCTTACCGCGCAGACGATGAGCTATCTCTGTGGCCATACGACCCAGAATTTTTCCTTCTGCATCAATGACATACCAGTCATTCTGTGCAGTTTCCTTATTTGCTGAAATCGTTCTCATCGCTTAACCTAATTCTGTCTTTAAATTATTCTGTCATTGTCCGATACCAACAACGCTGATACCTGTCACCGTGAACTGAAGTTATCAAATTAATGATCACTTAAATAAAGTTCCGGGCACCTCGGAAAGAGGGAGCGCGAATTCTACCGATGCCGCCCCACGGATTCAAGCATTCATTGGCTTTTTTTAAGGAAATCAGCAATGTTTTCATCTTGGCGTGTTTTTCTGCCTCAAAAGCACCTGATTAAGGGCAAATTCAGGCATTCGGATGATGCTCCAAACCTAGATATTCATGGGACTGCATTTCCAGCAACCTGGATTGGGTCCTGGTAAAGGGAAAAGACAGCTCACTTCCCTGGTACAGAGATTCCAATGGTACCGCAGCAGAAAGAATCAATTTCACATTCTGATCATAGAATTCATCCACAAGAGCAATAAAGCGACGTGCCCGATCATTAGCAACATCATCAAAAACCGGGATATTGGACACCAGCACCGTATGAAAAAGCTGAGAAATCTCTATATAGTCAGCAGCACTGCGTGGACCGTCACAAAGATCAGTGAATTCGAACCAGGCTATTCCTTCGGACCACTCGCGTGCAGCAATTTCACGACCCAGAATTTCCAGTACCTTGTTTTCTTCAGTCTTCATGCCACAGGTAAGGTTATTAAAACAATCCTGCAAGACTTTATCTGCCGATTCACCTAATGGGGTCTGGTAGATACCAGCATTTTCCAGCGTGCGGAGTCGGTAGTCTGTCCCACCGTCCACATTGAGGACCTGCGTATTAGCTTCAAGCAGGGCTATAGCAGGAAGAAATTTCTGTCGCTGCAGCCCCCTTTCATACAATCTGGCAGGAACAATATTAGAGGTGCTTACCAGCACCAGGCCATTATCAAACAAGGCTTCGAGCAGATTACCCATAATCATCGCATCGCCAATATCACTGACAAAAAACTCATCGAAACAGAGCACGTCAGCTTTTGCACTGATCTCGTCAGCAACCAGCTGCAGAGGGTTTTTGTTTCCACGGTGAGTATAAAGACTGCGATGCACCAACTGCATGAAACGGTGAAAATGCATTCTGAGCTTGCGCTCACCAGGAAGACAGTGAAAAAAGATATCCATCAGGTAAGTTTTACCGCGCCCTACCCCGCCCCAAAGATAAATTCCGCTCACCTTTATAGGAGGCTGCTTGCCCAGCAGCTTGCTCAACAATCCGCGTGGACCCTGCCAGTACACCACCATCTGCTGATAAATCAGGTCAAGCTCCCTGATAGCCTCTTGCTGAGCGCTATCAGGCAGTATCTTGCCTTCGGCAAGGTCACTGGAATATTGTTGGACAGGTGACTTGGAATTACTCAATGAAATTTTTTCACCTAGAATGAATAATGCAGAACAAAGGAGTGATTATAGGTATAATCAGCAACATGTTTGCAAGTTTTCTTCTCCGGAATTTTTTCAGGTAACCCACTATGACCTGGCTTATCGGTCTCATCAGTTTTGTTATTGGCATAATTGTAGGTGCCATTATCTACAAACAGCTTAAATCTGACGAAGCAAAAGTTAAATTGCTCGAAGAACAACTCGAAAGCGTTGAACGCGAACTTGAAACCTACAAGGATAATGTCCACTCTCATTTTAATAATTCAGCGCAATTACTGAATAACCTGACCGACAGCTATCGGGAAGTTTACCGGCACATGGCTGCCGGCGCCCAGTCTCTTTGTCCTGAATATATATCAGACCAAATTGCCCATAGCGCCAAGGCACAGGAAGCACTAACAAGAGATAACTTTGCCGAATCCGTTAATCAGGAAGAGGATTTCAGCCCTCCCCGTGACTATGCCGCGAAAACCAGTCCAGACCAAAAGGGAAATCTCGCCGAAGATTTCGGGCTTAATAAAGTGAACACCGAGCAGCAGGAAAACCCCTGAATAATTTTCCAACTCTGCGCCAGCACTTAAGCCATTAACCTTTTCTTCTATTATCTCCACTTAAGTTCTATTTTAGTTCTATTTTAGCTCCACTTTAATTCTATTTTAGCCCGACTTGCCTTCTTTATCTTCAAGGCATCAAGTGGTACCCAATCCTGCTTGGGTTTAACTGACAGTTCCCGTATAATCTGCGCCCCGATTGACCCCGGAAATGATTCAGTATTGCGGGGGTTGGCCCCTGACCTGGTTATTCTATAATGATGACAGAACATAAGCTTACGCACCTCAAACAGCTTGAGGCTGAAAGCATCCATATCATCCGTGAAGTTGCAGCGGAATTTGAAAATCCAGTGATGCTCTATTCCATCGGTAAAGATTCCGCTGTCATGCTGCACCTGGCACTTAAAGCTTTCTATCCCGGCAAACTGCCTTTCAAATTACTCCATGTCGATACCACCTGGAAGTTCAAGGAAATGATCGAGTTTCGTAACAACCTGGCGGAAAGGCTGGGGCTCGAACTAATCGTGCATATTAACCAGGAAGGCGTCGAAGAAGGTGTCGGCCCGTTCACCCATGGTAGCGCCAAACATACTGACATCATGAAAACCCAGGGCTTGAAACAGGCTTTGAACAAGTACAAGTTTGATGCAGCTTTTGGTGGCGCCCGCCGTGATGAAGAAAAATCCCGTGCCAAGGAAAGGGTTTATTCCTTCCGTAATAAAAACCACAGCTGGGATCCAAAAAACCAACGCCCTGAACTCTGGAATCTGTATAACGGCAAGATCAACAAAGGCGAAAGTATTCGGGTATTTCCAATTTCCAATTGGACAGAACTCGATGTCTGGCAATATATCCATCTGAACAATATCGAACTTCCTGATTTGTATTTCTCTAAAGAACGCCCGGTAGTACAGTACGAAGGGACAGAAATATATCTCAATGATGATCGGGTACCCAAAGAACTGGCTGATAAAGCCGTGATGAAAAAAGTGCGTTTTCGCACCCTCGGCTGCTACCCGCTCACCGGCGCCATTGAATCTGAGGCAAGCACCCTGCCAGAAATCATTCAGGAAATGTTGCTTGCCACCACGTCCGAAAGACAGGGTCGCACTATCGACAAAGACTCGTCAGGCTCAATGGAACAAAAGAAAAAAGAAGGCTATTTCTAGTTTAATAAAATGTTTTTATAGGTCGGAAAAGCGCAGCGTCATCCAACATGGCGAACACCGTTCGCCCGGATCATCCAAGTCAACAACCTGACGTAGCAGCAAGCAGTTTCCAGACTGCAAAACATGCAGAATAGAGAGTGATATGTCACACCAATCAGAATTGATCGCCACCGATATCAACACCTACCTTGCCCAACACGAGCGCAAGGAATTACTGCGTCTATTGACCTGTGGCAGTGTCGACGATGGTAAGAGCACACTCATCGGTCGTTTACTTTATGACACCAAAATGATCTATCAAGACCAGCTCGACGCCATAGGCGCTGCAAGCGCTAAATCAGGTACTACTGATGATAATTTTGATCTGGCCTTGTTGACCGACGGTCTGCAGGCAGAGCGTGAACAGGGCATAACAATTGATGTCGCCTATCGCTATTTTTCTACAGCGAAACGCAAATTCATCATTGCTGACACGCCGGGACATGAACAATACACCCGCAACATGGCCACCGGCGCATCAAATTGCGAACTGGCCATCATACTTATTGATGCCCGCTATGGTGTACTCACGCAAACCAGGCGCCATACTTTTATTGCGTCCCTGCTGGGCATTAAACATCTCATTGTTGCAATCAATAAAATGGATCTAAAGGACTATAGTGAAGAAGTTTTCAATCAGATTCGTGATGACTACCTCGATTTTACCAACGAACTGGATACCGGTGAGCTGACCTTTATTCCGATGTCGGCACTTAATGGCGATAACGTGGTCAATGCCAGTGAGCACATGCCCTGGTATGACGGCGATACACTGATGTCCATTCTGGAAAATGTGAAAATCAGTGCCGACAGAAACTTCGAAGATTTTCGTTACCCGGTTCAGTATGTCAACCGACCCAATCTGGATTTCCGTGGTTACTGCGGGACTATCGCATCAGGGGTTATACGCAAGGGTGACCAGATTACTGCCCTGCCCTCTGGCAAAACCAGCATTATTAAATCTATTGTTACTTATGATGAAGAACTGGAACAGGCATTTACGCCTATGGCAGTTACACTCACTCTGGAAGATGAAATAGACATCAGTCGGGGCGACATGATTGTCCATTCCGACAATCTTCCTGCCACCAAATCAGATTTTTTGGCATCCATTGTCTGGATGAATGAAAAAGCCCTTCTTCCCGGCAAACAATACGATTTCAAACACACAACACGATCCACCAGTGGGCAGATCAATATGATCAGACACAAAGTGGATGTGAATACACTGGAAACCAGCCCGACAAATTCTCTGGAATTAAATGAAATCGGAGTATGCGAAGTCAGCCTGAACGAGCCTGTGCATATCGATGGTTACAACAAAAATAAAAACACCGGCTCATTCATCATCGTTGACCGACTGACCAATGTAACCGTTGCTGCCGGCATGATTTCTGATGACCATCAAACAGGCAATCACATCAGCACGGTTTCTGCTCATGTGACTACTGATGAACGCGCCTCACGTTATGGTCAGAAACCGGTAACTGTTATGTTTATTGGTTTATCCGGATCCGGAAAATCTACGCTGGCTCATGGCCTGGAAAGAAAGCTGTTTGATATGGGCCGTGTGAGCACCGTACTTGACGGCAAAGGCATGCGCCTTGGTATCAGCAAGGATTTACCCCATGATGCGGAAGGCCGTGCTGAAAATCTCAGGCGCAGTGCTTTCATCGCTAAATATCTTAATGATGCCGGCTTGATCTGTTGTGCAGCCTTTGTCTCTCCGAACCTGGATTCCAGAGAACACATGATCAGCGTCATCGGCGAAGAAAACTGCCTCGTGATTTATCTGAATCCGCCTTTGGAAGTATGCAAACAACGCGACCCGAGCGGCCTGTATGCCGCTGAAGAGAATGTTCCTACCGGAAACGTGCCTGGCATTTCATTTGAATACCCGGAACCTGAATCTCCGGATCTCATTTTGCCAACTCATGAACTTGATGTGGAAGAATGTATTGATCGAGTGATTAATGTACTGAAGGAGCAGGCGATAATTTAAGTCGCTAGGTACAAGGTACAAGTGGGCGTCTTTCAGACGCCCTGTCGGATGATGGCCTTGCAGGCCTTATCCGACCTGCCAATCTTTTAACTTTTAACTTGTACTCGGCACTTCACGCCGGACATCGCTGCGCTCTTCCGGCCTACATTCTTTCCACTTTCCACTTTCCACTTGTACCTTGTACCTTGTACCTTTCCACTTGAGACTTGTACCTTGTAACTTGTAACTTGTTGTAACTTTTTCTAGAAACGGCTACCCAAGGTAAAATACAAACTCCTATCCTGACCGACAAAATAACGATCGCCTGAGAAATCGGAAAAGGCATTTACATCGGCCCGCTCGGCATAATCAATATCAAGCAGGTTGGTTACTCTGGCGGATGCGTACCAGTTAGCCTGAGAATCATATTGATAACGTAAATTGAGCAGGTCATGCCCTTCGTATTTAAAGTTATTGGACTCGTCCGTGTAGTAAGGTCCCATATGCACCCACTCCAGGTTCATGCTGCTATTGTCGTTTATTTGCCAGTTTAACTTTGCATTACCGGTAAGTTTTGGCGCGGTGTCGATGTCCTTGCCGTCCAGCAATACTGTGACACCCCTGGGAGCCACATTGGCCTCATAAGTGTGACGCGCGTAACTGGCTGTGACACTCAGACTCCAGTCGTCATTCAGGTTGAATAAAGTATTTAGCTCCAGCCCTCTGTGTTTTGTTTCCCCTCCGCTTACATTATTACGGCCGCTATCCTGGAAAATCACATTGTCTTTGAGCATATAGTAAGCCGCCAATGTGTATGACACATTGCCACGACTCGCGCGATATCCCACTTCAAAGCTCTCCATTTCTTCTGACTCAAGATCAGCTACTTGCTGGTCTTGCTGCAAGCGGTAAAGCTCAGTTGCCTGGGGCGCACGAAAGGCCATAGAGAGATTGCTAAAGAACTGAACAGCGCTATCAATATCGTGAATCCAGCCCAGTTGCAGGGAATAGTTGTCAAAGTCATCGGTACGGTCACCAGGGCGACTGTAACGACACGTTCCTGCAGGATTAAATGCTGATGAACTACAGGAAGAGCCATCTGCGGCCGTATTCCCATCTATCATCAGGTTGTCATAATCATACTCAAGAAACTCATAACGCAGGCCCAGAGTCAGCTGATCTTGATCTGTACTCTGATATTCCATCAACAGATAGGGGGAAATCATCGAGGCATCCACAGTGAAATCATACTGCTTGCCAGTCGGAAATGAACCAAAGCCAAAAGCCTGGGTTTGCTTCAGAAAGCCTTCGGAGAATTCAAAATCAACACCGGCAGTCCAGCTCAACGGACCACTGCCATTGCTCGAATAAAGTGTTTGTAAACCAAAGGACTCATGGCCATTTTCTTCCAGTGGCGCCCCTGGCAGGAAGTGCATCAGGAATGTCATATCCGTATCCCGATAATAGGGAGTCAGCATCCAGGAGCCATTTTCTGTGCTTCCTTCGATACGACTATGCAGGCGCAAACTCTCGGCATCACGAAACGCTTCCGGATTACCATTAGTACGTTTCAAATCATCATTTTTATAAGCTTCATAGCCCCTGTCCAGATAGCCAGCCGTTTCCTGATTCAGGTTGGTCGCTGCCAATACCGTGGTAACGGTAATATCCGAGCCTTCATAGCGATGAGACAGATTTAGTTTTTGCTGATCAAAGCCTGAATCATCCAGATAGCCACCATCAGATGCGCCATTGAAATAGGCACCGAAGGAGTGATCACCGTTATTACCATTAAAACCGGCATTCACACGCGCATATTCATTGGGACCAATGTCTACAGAAACATCTGCGCCAGCATCACCACCCAGTGTCGGGCTGATGACATTAATAGCCCCATGCAAAGCATTGACGCCGAACAGCACGCTACCAGGACCACGGACGATTTCTATATTGCCAGCCTGCTCACTATTGGCTTCAAACAACTGGTTAACATTACAGAACCCGGCACCACGAAGTGGAATCCCATCCTGGGAAGTCTGGAAAGAACCGCAACTGCCAGCGCCGGTTAGCACCGGGGAACGAATACCCAGTAATGATTCCTGACCATTACCGCGATTGAAAACCACACCCGGAACAGAATTGAGCACTTCCCCGATATGCACATGACGAATAAGTTCCAGTGTCTCGGAACCCAGGGAATAGATACTGGCAGGAATATCCTGCAATTGAGTTTCCTGTCGGTCTGAAGTCACCACAATGGTTTCCAGAATATTATCCTGAGCCAGCACAGTCCCGCTATTTCCGGCTGCGAGCAGGATTGCCAGCTGAAGTGGTTTGGATTTGAAAAGCGTATTCATGCAGTGATTTCCTTCTACTTTGAACGTGTTTTAAATTCTTGTGGGCTTATAGTCCAGCAAATAGTCCAGCAAAACCGATGAAGTCCTGCTGAATGTCCTGATAAATCGAGTGGCTATTATTACTTAAATAAATTTTGCTTAATTTTTTATCTTTTTAATTCCAGGTCCAATTCAAGACCGGGTAGCTAAATTTTGCTATATTCTGCACATATATTGTCCTGAACCAATGATCCAGGACAGCAAAAACCTGATTTTTTCCTGATGGTGTGAATACAAGCCTGTGAGCGACTTTTTCATCAACGAAATCCGAGTGGATCTGGCCCGCTGTAAACTGTACCGGGGCAGTGAAATTGTGTCACTGGAACCCAAGGTCATCGAGGTTTTGCATTATCTTGCCAGGCACCAGGGACAGGTTGTTAGCCACAAAACACTACTCGATGCCATTTGGACCAATACTGTCGTTGAAGCCAGTGCCCTGCAACGCTGCATTGCGCAGTTACGCAAAGCCTTCAGGGATGATGCACGCAACCAGCATATTATTGCCACCTACCCCAAGAAAGGTTACAGCCTGGTGGCTGAAGTCAGCTGGGAAAGCGCCCCGCAGGCAAGCACTGCCTCAATAAAAAACCCCATAATTCGCCCAGCCCTGGTCGCCAGCGGCTTTGCAGTTCTTTTGCTCCTTGGGATTGCTGGCACAAACTTCATGGCTGCTCGGGATCAAGATGAGCGCCCCCTGGCAGTTGAACAAGTGCCAACCTCATTACTGAGTAATCCGGCACTTGTTGCAGCCTTCAGCATCACCGATGATTTCCCGGTGTACTCACCCGATGGACGTTTCGTTGTTTATCCACGCTATCTTGACGAAAACAAGGCCCACTTATGGGCCAGGGATCTCGCCTATGGCAATGATTTTCTGTTAACTGAGGAAGCAGGCAACTATGAACAACTGGCCTGGTCACGAGATGGTAGCCAACTGGTTTTTATTGATACCACCTGCGAAGCTCGAAACTGTATCAGTGGGCAATGTACCTCATTAAAATCAGTCACCATATCTCAGTCTGAAACCAACTCCCTGTCAGTACAGAAACTCATCGATTGCAGTCCTGAGCGCTTGCTGGCACCCCAATGGCTGAACAACAGGGAGATCGCTGTCATTGAAATTAATGCAGGACAGGCCTCTCTGAAACGCTATGACCTGAAGACTCTGGAAAAAAGCTTTCTCTATCAGAGTGACGAAGTCATTCCCTACCAGCTGAGCTTTTCCCGGCAAACCAATATTCTCACTATCACCGCAATCAACCTGTCTGGCGGAAAGGAACTGATTTTCCTTGATATCAGTAATGGCGCCATTAATCGCAATGAGACTACCACCTTCGTCCCAAGAGACAACAATGACAACTGGTATCCCAGTTCCGCACCGCTTTAGTTATCTAATTCACCGGCCTTAACAAACGCGCTTTATCCATCCTGATCCAGACTCGCTTTATGCAAAACAATGCCTGTGGGACAATGCCCACCCGAATATGAATATCAATTTTTACAGGTTTTTTTATGTCACTTTTCCTTAACCAGATTGAAGGCCTGCAACTGCAGCTACAGCTTGTTGCCGAGCTGGAAACCATCATGGCCTCGGAAAAATTCTTCCATGTCGATAGGGAAATGATCGACATGATGCTCGATCAGAGCGCCCGCTTTGCTGAAGAAAAACTTGTCGCATTGGCTGAATCTGGTGATATTGCAGGCTGCAAACTGGAAAATGGCAATGTGAGCCTGCCACCGGGCACCCCCGAGATATATCAGGCGTGGTGTGAGCTGGGCTTTCCGGCACTGGGTTTGCCGATGGATTTCGACGGTCTGGATTTTCCCAATATCGTACAAAGTGCTGTACAGGAAATTCTGGACGGCGCCAACATTGCCTTCGGCATGCTGGGTATCAATCTGCGTTGCGCGGCCCGGGCCTTAATCGCCAACGCCTCTGATGATCTGGTGCAGCGCTGGGTGCCGGGTTTGGTCAGCGGTGAAATCTCGTCCACTATTGTTATCAGTGAACCCCAGGCAGGTTCCGATGTTGGTAGAATCAGAACCAGTGCCACGCCAGGCGAAAACAATACCTGGACTCTCAACGGCGCCAAAATCTGGATTTCTTTTGGTGACCACGATGCCACCGAACAAATTATTCACCTGGTGCTTGCCAGGGTGCCCAGTGACGAAATAGGTACGCGCGCACTGGGGCTGTTTGCGGTTCCCAAATATCGGGATGATGAAATCAGTGAAGATAAACGCAACCCGGTTAATGTGTCGCGACTGGAACACAAAATGGGTCTGCATGGTTCCCCTACCTGCGTACTGGAATTCGACAATGCCGAGGGCTACCTGATCGGCGAAGCCGGCAAAGGCCTGCAAGCGCTTTTCATCATGATGAATGGCATGCGCCTTGCGGTGGGTGTGCAGGGTTCTGCAGTAGCGAATGTCGCGACACTGCGGGCCCTGGAGTATGCAAAAGAGCGCCCCCAGGGTGGTCGCCCGGATGCATCGCCGGTGATGATCAGTGAACATGCTGATGTAAAACGCATGTTGCTGGAGATGACCGCAAAAAGTGAAATGATCAGAGCCCTGACCTTGAGAACGGCTGCCTACCTCGACCTTGCAGAAGCAACAGACGATGCTGATGCGGCACAGCACTACCTCAATTTAGGCGAACTGTTATTACCCATCGCTAAAACTATAGGTTCGGAAACCGCTTTTCAGGTAGCGAATCAGGGTATCCAGGTACTTGGTGGTTATGGATATACCAATGACTATCCAATAGAACGCATGGTTCGGGATATTCGTGTTTCATCGATATATGAAGGCACCAGCGGTATACAGGCACTGGATTTCCTTAAGCGCAAAGTCCTTGGCGATGAGGGGCGAACATTAAAAGCACTACTGACTATTATCCGGCAAGACATTGCAGACACCGACGCTGACAACCCGCTTAGAGCAGGTGTGGATAACTCAGTACAGGCAATGGCAAGCCTGCTTGATGATTTGCTGGATAGAGCAGCAAGTGATCGCAAATCAGTAGAACCGGGCGCCTATCATTTTCTGTGTTTCAGCGGCCTGCTTGTAACCCATTGGTTGGGCATGCTTTTATATCGCGGGGCAGTAGAGGAAACTCATTACCAGCAAAGACTGAAAGCCGCACTGGCACTGTCAGCCACCGGCCTGAATGAAGAAACAGGATTACTGGTAAAACTGTCACAACAAGCGGGTATTGAGCTAAGGCTGTAATTTAGTCATTAGTCCAGAGATCAGCGCTCGAAATTCCATTTGATCTTGCCTGCACGATTCGATACTTTACATGCCTTTCATGCGCACAATGCCGCAAAAGAATATAAACATTAAGTCTGCAATTTAGTCAGGCAATAACCAGATCTAATAAACAACACCCAGGGTGGGAGAATAAAATGAGCGAATATCAATTATTCATTGACGGAAAGTATCAATCATCTGCTTCCGGTAAATTCACTGATGACATGAATCCGGCAACCAACGAAGTCTACGCCAAAGTTCAAAATGCCCAGAAAGAAGACCTGGAGACAGTCATTGCCTCTTCGCAAAAAGCCTTCGAAACATGGAAAGACCTGGCTCCCTCTGCCCGCGAAAAACTGTTTCTGGATGTCGCTGACCTGATGGAAGAACGTGCCGCTGAACTGCGCGATGTGCTCATCGACGAAGCCGGTTCCACCATGCTTAAAGCCGGCTATGAAACCCACCACACGCCTGGTTTCCTGCGCTCCATGGCCGGCGAATGTCGCCGTGTCAAAGGTGAAACCTATCTCTCCGATTATCCGGGTGTTAAGTCCATGGCTATCCGCCGACCACTGGGTGTCACCGTAGCGATCGCCCCTTTCAACTTTCCACTGTTGTTAGGCGTGCGCAAAATCGGCTTCTCCATGGCTGCCGGTAATACCATGATTTTAAAACCCTCTGAAATGACGCCGGTTGTTGGTCTGAAACTCGGTGAGTTATTTACCGATGCTGGCTTCCCACCCGGAGTATTGAATGTCATCCCTGCCCAGGGTGCCGAACTGGGCGATGGCCTGATCACCGATCCGCGCGTTAAATTTGTCACCTTCACCGGTTCCACCCGTGTGGGTCGCCAGGTTGGTGCTACCGCTGCGGCTGCAGGAAAACGTTTTGCGCTGGAGATGGGCGGTAAAAACCCGATTCTCGTCCTCAATGATGCAGACGTGGATTACGCCGTAGATACCGCAGCATTTAGTAACTTCATGCATCAGGGCCAGATCTGTATGACAGGTTCACGCGTCATTGTTGAAGCCGGCGTGTATGACGAGTTCTGCGAAAAAATGGCCAAGAAAGTAGAAGGCATTTCCTACGGTAGTGATCCGCGCGAACCGGGCCTGATTGTCGGTCCATTAATTCGTACTACCCAGCCTGAATTTATCAAGGAGCATCTGGATGCCGCCGTTGCATCGGGCGCTAAGTTGTTAGCCGGTGGTGGTTATGAAGGCAATGTCTTCCAGCCTACTGCCGTTGCCGATGTCACAGACAGCATGAGCCTGTTCAAAACAGAAGTGTTCGGTCCTGTAGCGTCCATCATTAAAGCCAATGACCATGAACACGCCGTGGCTCTGGCCAACGATGTGGACTACGGTCTGTCTTCCGCAGTACTTTCCAATGATATGCAAAAAATCTGGTACTGCATCGAGAATCTGGAAACCGGCATGGTGCATGTCAACGGCCCCAGTGTACGTGATGAACCGGTTATTCCCTTTGGCGGCGTGAAGGGTTCCTCACATGGTCGTGAAGGCGGGCATTTTTCTATTGATGAATGTACCGAGTTGAAATGGGTCACTATGCAGGTCGGCAAGAACGGCTATCCGTTTTAAGATTTTCAGGTTTATAAAAGGGCTGTTTTTACAGCCCTTTTTTTATGCCAGTAAATTGTCCATAGTGCACTCGCCCACCTCGCCGGGAGGATCTGGCAAGACAGGTTTTTTAATGGATTGGCTAACGTATGCTTCCGACCACACAGCGGACGCTCGCCTAAAACTGGTAATAAAGCATTAGACCTGATTAGTTTCCTGTATAGTAAAATGCACCTATTAGAGTGTTTATTTGGCAAAGCGTAAAAGATTGCTACCTCCTTGACCTGCTGCCCCTGTTATAAATCCATTGTTTTGTCTTCAGCATTAGCCCATGTTAATGCCTCACTAATTTTGGAATTTATCAATGCAGTACACGGCAATAAGTAAACAGCGCCTGTTATTTTCAATTTATTTATTATCTTTCACATTATTAAGCCATCATGCTTTGGCAGTGGA
>CAWUSW010000034.1:0-87352 GCA_963925675.1 uncultured Pseudomonadales bacterium | reverse complement strand
CAGGAAAGCCACCCAGACCTATTTCACGGCGCTTAGCACCAACCATAGTTTTCAAGACCCATGATTTGGATTGACCCTTAGCTACCTTTATAGCTAGTCCAGAAACTCCACCTACTGCATGTAGTCCCTTCTTGCTTATATTCCTGATAGCTACAGAACTTAATTCTTTTGCTATTTTAGGCATTCAACCCCGCAAAATATCCACCATAAAAAATACCATTGAATGATACGGTTTAAGATGTGATGAAACAATGAATTAATGTAACTTTATGATAAATAGTGAAAAAAATGAACATATTGATATTTATCAAGACGTGATGAGACATTTGATAATCATCCCTAGGGGACGCCATCCATAAAAAAACCCGCTCGTTGAGCGGGTTTTTTTTGCCTGTTAAATTGGTAAATTGGGGTCAGAACATATTTCCCATGTTAAGAAATGCCTTTCTGAGATCCAGAATCATTTTCTGCCTAAGCAAGGCGATAAAAATAGCCAATCTTTATATAGAAAATATGTTCTGACCCTCATTTTTTATTCTGCTTCGTTCACATAAGCAATCCGGTCACCACTGAAGGTGCCGAACCATAAACGGTTTCCGGTGTTCAGCACCATGGTTGCATTACTGAATTCTGCTAGCGCAGGTGTTTCTACAAGCACTTTATCTGCCATTGTCCCGGGGTCAACTTCTATTGCAATAGAGCCGCGCGGACAGGTACCCAATGCTGCCAGGTCATGTTGAGGGCCGGGTGGACCTCCGCATTCAGGAACATCATTTTTCATACCGCCGGTTAAGAGCATGCCATTGGCTCCCATATGGACATTGTCTGGTGTGATAGGTAACTGTTTTGTGGTGCGTAATTGTCGGGCCGGGTTGGTATTGGTGAAAGCGACAATGGTTTGAAAGCCGGATGACACCACATAGATTTCACTGCCATCTGCCGAGACCTCAATGCCGTTGTTGCCGGGCAGCTCACTATTTTTTATATGAACAAAATCTTGCTCTCCCGGTGTCCATTTGAAGACTGCACCGGTTGGACGCATTGCGACTGAATCCCCAAATGATTTGCCTGGCATCAACAAAACGGTTGCGATTATTGCGCCATCAGCAAATGAAGCCACACTGTTGGCTGCCAGGCCTTCGGGCATGGCGACACAACCTTTCCAGGTAAGCTGTGGTGCTCCATCGGATATGTCCACATCGTAAATTTCTATAGACTCGCGGGCGCCATGGGCAACTGCATAAAGTGTTGCACGATTGCGTCCAGTTGCGCGGATATTCAGACCATGGGTTTCCAGTTTGTTCATATCAGGCGAAGATAAACACAGCGGATAGCGTACTCTGTCGTGATTGGTGCGAATATCAGGAGTCTGCGATGTACCTGTATTTGCATTTACTAAATAAAATCCTGTATTGGGAATCATGGCGCTGGTAATTATCCAGTCGCTGTCCGGTACCTGGACGAGATCTTCTGCGTTCATTAGCCCGCAGATAAACTCAACATCGCCGGCTGGTTCGCAAGCAACTTGTGCCCATATTGGGGAGTTTGCTGAAAATAGCAGGCTCAGTAGAAAGATGATTTTCAGTGTATGCATTGTGGGTTCTCCAGTTAATGCTGTTGTTGCTTCCGTTTAATAGCGCAACAGCATAGCAAGCTTGTTACCTGAGAGAACAGTGTTAATAAGCATGACACTGATAACAAATCAGAGGCTTCGGGGTGAATTACTTGAAAGCAACTGCGGTACTTTTATCCAGCCATTCCAATTTTTCCCACAATCCAATACCATCAAACAGAATCCTGGCCTGAACGACTTCAATAAATAAGAGGGAATCAAAAAATGCTCACAATCCTCTCAGCCGCAGCCATGGCAGCATCTCTCACCACCGCCATCTGTGAAAACCTTACCTCATTTCCCCTTGAAAATGCCAAAATAGTCACGGCACAAGCCGTGTCGGAAGGGGTGTTCCAAAATCCAGGCAACAACCGGCCTGCTGAAAGTCCCGAGCCTATTCCCGCTCATTGTCGTCTTACCCTGGAGCTCACCCCGACTTCAGACTCCCTCATCAATGCCGAGCTCTGGCTGCCCATGGACAACTGGAATGGCCGCTTCCTGGCAGTGGGTAACGGTGGCTGGGCCGGGGCAATTCAGGGTTTCCGTGAAATGCAGCCGGCTCTGCGCAGGGGCTATGCCACGGCAGGATCCGACAACGGCCACTCTGCTGCCGATGGCCCTGGTGGTATGTTTGGTCTGGGACATCCTGAAAAAATTGTAGATTTCGCCTATCGCTCTATTCATGACATGACTGTTAAGTCCAAGCGTCTTATCACCGAGGCTTACTCGCGGCCAGCTGATTATGCTTATTTCAAGGGCTGCTCCACCGGTGGTCGACAGGCGATGATGGCCGCACAGCGCTACCCTGGCGATTTTGACGGCATTATTGCCGGAGCATTGGCCAATCGGCATATTTACATGCACACCGCAGGTTCCTACCGCAGGTTGCAACTGGCGCGCACTCCCGAGATGGCGATTCCGGAGGAAACCGCGGCCATGGTCAACCAGGCCGTGATGGCCAAGTGCGATGTGTTAAACGAGGGTTTCCTCAATGATCCACGCCAATGCAGCTTTGATTTTTCTACCCTGCAGTGCCCAACGGGGCTTGCCAATGCCAGCTGCCTGACGGCGCCGCAACTGGCCATGGTGGAACAGCATTATGGCGGTTTGCATAACCGTGCCGGGGAAATGATTTTTTCCGGGCAGGCCCTGGGCAATCCATTGCCTACATTGCGCAGCCAGCCCGAGAGTCCGATGGGAAGCTCGGACTCTATTCGTATTCTGGGTTTCCAGAACGCTGAGTACGATATGAACGATTTTGACCTGGATCGGGATATGCCAATCATTGACGTAGCGACCGGGTTTATTGATTCCGTGGATCCGGATTTGCGCGCCTTCAAAGCCCACGGTGGCAAACTGCTGATGTATGCCGGCTGGGGTGACACAATCATAACCCCGGTCAATACCGTGTTTTATTACGACAGTGTGCTGGCAGAAATGGGTCAGTCACAGGATGACTGGATGCGCCTGTTCATGGTGCCAGGTATGGGGCATTGTCGCGGTGGCGATGGTCCCTACGACTTTGATTCCATTACGACACTGGAACAGTGGCGCGAGCAGGGCATTGTGCCGGATCAAATCATGGCCAGCAATCCTGAGTCAGGCCTGAGCCGTCCTCTGTGTGCCCACCCGGCAGCATCGCGCTATGATGGTAGTGGTGACCTGGCTGACAGTGCTAACTGGCATTGCGAAATAACACCCTGATTATCAAAGGAGACAGCACCATGAAAAGACGGCAATTCGTAAAATCAACAGGCGGGATACTGTTGGCAGGTGGCGCATTCTCACGCGCCGTTGTTGCGCAGGAATCTGATTTATATATGCCCAATGAGAATTGTCGTCCTACCGTTCGCCTGACAGCAGGTCCTTATTATACTCTCGATAGCATGCATCGTTCTGATATCCGGGAAGACCGGGCAGGGGTGCCAATGCGTCTGACCTTTACCGTTCGGGATGATTATCACTGCACCCCTGTTGAGGGTGCTTATGTTGATGTCTGGCATTCCGATGCTGGCGGACTTTATTCTGGCGTAGTGAATGATTTTTTCGACCACAAGACCTTGCGCTTTAGTGGAGAACAAGTGGACACCAGAGATCGGCCTTCATTTTTGCGTGGTCACCAGGTGTCAGACAGCAATGGCGTGGCAGAGTTTATGACCATATATCCCGGCTGGTATTCAGGGCGTCTTGCGCACATCCATGTCAGGGCCTTGTTTCCGGGTGCTCAGCAATGGAGCGCCTTTGTCACCCAGTTATTTCTGCCTGCAGAGATAGATTCCTTTGTCTATGCAGAAGAGCCTTACCGGGAAAGAGGATTGAATCCAATGACCCTGGAACGTGATTTGGTACTGCGCGGTGATGCAGATGCACAGGAAAAACTCACTATTCAGGTGGATCGCACTACCAATGGACTGCATGGGCAGATGGTGCTGGCGATTTAACATTGAGGATTTGATGAAAAGCGGCATGCCGTTGCGGGCTCCCCCGATTCCAATCTGTTTGCCATGTTTTATCGTATACAAAAAATAACAATAATTGCGTATATACACCAATGTCTTCGAATCCAATCTCCCCTAAAAAACTTCTTAATAGCAAGTGGTCAGCTGTACAGCCGGAAAATAAGGAAAAACACTTTTTGATAACAGAAGTGGAATATGATGAAGAAGGTGTGGTGATTTACTGCTTGATGGAAGCGGTGTTAACACAGCGCTCTTTCCCTGTCAGCTGGCGTGTTTTAAAAGATGATAAATACTGGCTAACAGGTTGGCGATAAATAACACAGTTCAATAAAAAAGCCCCGATAACGGGGCTTTTTTCTATGCTCATTTAATCGCTGTAGCTTTTGCCTAATCCTGATACAAAAGAAATTCAAAGGTAAGCTCATCACAGGGATGGGCTTCGTAGGGGACATCCGCTACCAATACGGTATCTGCACCAATCCACTGATCGGTAAAATAAACCGGATCTTCGGCTACATATTCACGCGTCAGTGCAAAGGTATCCGGATTCAGCGTATAGCGCTCAACGATATGCAACTGCTCACTGTGTTTGACAGGTGATGCCAGCACGCCGGCCTCAAAGCCAATACTATCTACCACCAGCGTATCGCCTTCCCAATGGCCAATGGAATGGCCTGAGTAACTGGGCTCAATATTGGCTGGATGGGTATCCATGTCCATGCGCACAATGCGTTCAAAACTGTACAGGCCGTAATTGATAACGATGCGGTCTTCTTCCTGAGTGATGCGGTTGATAGCACCGTCAAACACCCAGTCAAACAGAATGCTGGTAGGCAGGCAGCGCAGGCGCGGATTATCGTCTGGTGACCACATTTCGAAAGCATCGGCTTCGGCCTGGCCGCGGGCGGTCAGGGTAACCGGACGCGCACCCCAACCAGATCCAGGGATATTATCGGTAGAGATTTCGCCAGACTCGATGCCTGGTTTCATGCTCTTGGGCACAAGACCAACTCCCTGGCCAGAAGGTGGTCTGGCAATGACATATTGCTCCTGTGCCCAGTCACCGCTGATATTGACCTCACCGGAAGGCAGGCGGTAAGGCCGGTTAGTCAGGTCTACCTTCGGAGTTCCCAGTTGGTCATTGCGATTCATGACAGGGGCATCACCCAAAGTAATTTCCTCGACATAACAGGAGCCGGGATCTGTGCGGTGTTTGAAGCCATATATCGTGACAGGCAGGCCAGTGACGAACATTTCCTTTGACCAGCCGGAACGACGCATCAATGTGGCGGCGCGCATCTCACAGCGCATGGCTATAGTCTCGCCAGTTTCGGTGAGCTGATCAAAATACAGATAGGAATGAGGATTAACGAAATCTATGCCGGTAATAGTGCCGGTGAGTGTGGAATCATTGGCACGGTCAAAACGGCCAAAACCATGGTGGGCAAGCGCGCTTGCAGAAAAGCCAAGTACAGCTACTGTCAATGCTATGGCTGCTTTGTTCTTCATGATATGTATCATTGTTTTCCCCTTAAAAAAATAACCCTTGTGCTATTGTCCATCCTAAATGTTTAAAAAATGTGTTTTTTTTCGCCACTAAAGCCACACATATAGGAAATAAAAGTTATCTGAATCCTCCCAGGGAGTCATCTTCCTGCGCTCCGCTCATAGCATCTTCGAAATACTCTTCCCAGATTTGTGCCCAGGGGCGGTCATAGAGATCCAGCACGGTATAATTAATAGTTGTCCCCGGGGACACCTGGCCAGCGCGGCCATCCTCATCATGGAAAATAGTCTGGTTGCAGTGGCTATGGTTTATTGGAGCATACTCTGCATAGTCGCCCAGCCGTGAAAAGAAGCGCATGTCCCTTACCGGTTCCAGAAAGACCTGCGGGTCATAGAAGATAGTCTCATGCTCAAGGCCAAGGAAATTACCTGCGCTATCCTGACGTTCAGACCAGATTTCAATGATTTGTAGCTGGCTGGAGTATTCCCAGCTGCTGTGGGTGAACCAGCCCTGAATATTAGAGGTCCAGGTAATCAAGGTATTGCCATCCCAGAAGCCGATACTTTCACCCATCCATTGCCGCACATCCTGACCCAGGCGCGGAACAGCATTTTCCATGTCGCTATCAATGATAAATTCTCGCCCGATTTGAACCTGGCGCAAGGCATTATCGGTGCCACCCATGAACTGTACACGCCCTGGCACGACTGTAATATCAAGCGGCCTTGGGCCGCCAGGACCGGACCACCATCGCAAAAGTCCTTCCGGCCGGCAAAACATCAAAGAAAACTGTGCAGAGTTGGTGTTGGCTTTGTGATACATCTGTTGCACATAACGTTGCTGATATTCAGCGGTGAGTAATGAAAGAATGGTAGGCATTTGGTTTGCCCAACCGACCACCCACTGGGGCGGTTCAAAATACGCTGAGGTCAGGTCTGCACTGGTTTCACCACGACGCCCTCTGGCAAACGCCAGATCAAGGTTGCGTGAGTAGCGGCCATTCCAGTCAGGCAAGCTTGTTTTTGTGTGTTGTGTTGGCCCGTCAGACTCTGCCAATAGCGCTTCATAATGCTTCTGGGCAGTGCTGAAAGCGTAAGGACTGACAATGGCCGCGCGCGGATAGTCACGCTCACAATTACCCCATGCGGCGGTGGCAGGATCATTATTGTCGATTGCACCGGGGCCTGATGAATAATCACCATTGATCGAATCCAGCGCGATAGGGCTGTTGCAGCGATAGTAGCGAGGGTCCATCCAGAGGTCTTTGTCGGCGTAAAAATCATCCGAAGTAAATAAATCTCGCTCTAAAGCAAGGATGCCTGCAGGCACATCTCCGCCAATGGCGGTGGATCCCACTTGCCAATACCAGGGAGTAACTGAACCGACAAAGTGTTCTTGCGGATAGCCATCATAGTTTTCTGCTGCGGTCGGGAAGGGCGAACCTCTTCCCGCACTGGCTTGAGTGCGTGTCTGTAATTGTTCAGAACCTGCTTGCTGTGGAGAGCTTGAATTCTGGTCTGCTGTGCAGGCTGCCAACAGGCTAATGGCAAGCGCTGAAGTAAGCGTACTGGTGATACATTTATTCAGAAGCTTAAATCTCATAGTCATTGTCTTTTTTGTTTTAAGTTTGGGCTGAAGCCTGGTTTGAGTCTTGCTGGATTTTTTTAAAAGGGGTCAGGGAGCCCACATAGCTGTCGGACTTGCGAGCTCATTTTCGCCATAATGAATGGCGCCGACGACAGAGTCACAGTGTTTTTCCGGTTTCGGTGCTTTGCCTTCCGGGCATTTGAACAGCCCTCCAAAACGTACGCCTCCGGGCTCACCATTGCGCAGGGGAGTGAGGCCAACGCTGAACACAGTGCCTTGTGGGAAGTTACTTAGTGAGATGCCTTCGCGTGCACTTGCGGCAGCGCCCTCCATCTCAACTGACCAGGTTACCCGATTACCATCAGCATCACGAATCAGAGCATTGCGTACATCATTAAGTGGTACAAAGTTAATCTGTAGATGGCTGGCGTCAGGATTAATGTTGTCTACTACACCGGTAAAGACATACTGTACTGAGCGGTCGTACATAGAAAAGGAATGGTGTGCCAGCAGCGCCGAATTTGTCAGCAAGCTTGTTGTGAAAACAGTTATGGTCATAACAAGTTTTGCCGCCAAGCGTCTTGCCTGATTATTAATCATTCATAAACTCCAAGCTGGAGGCGTTTAACAATTTCATAGAAGGAGTATAAGTAAAAGAAAATTGACAAACCAGTGACTATTAGCATCATGGCTTGCTTATTATTTTAGTATATTCCTGAGGATTGATAAGCTGCGGAGGCACACTCAGGTAAGGAGTTGGCGGTGTTAATTGACACAGTTGTCGAGGAAGCGCTAGGTGGCAGATGAGGTTTCTGTTCGCATTCATTGAGTCTATGCTAATAACGCTAAGGTGATGAAAAAGATTGCGGGGTAGGGGGGAAATGATTGATTGACTTCCCCCTTGTAACTCTATACAGTGCGTGTCAGCAATAAGTAAGTCAAAGTTTGTCCTTCCATTTCGCAGCAATTCCTATATTTCTTCGTCCTGTAAGTCCCAAATTTCAACCTCTTTTATGCTACACCGCTGTACTAACAAAAGTTAGTCCGGCACATTAAATTTTATTACAGGATATTTATAATGTCAGAAAAAGTACAAGGAACCGTTAAGTGGTTCAACGAATCTAAAGGTTTTGGTTTCATCGAGCAGGAGTCTGGTGCGGACGTATTCGCCCACTTCAGCGCTATTGAAAGCACTGGTTTTAAAACACTCGCTGAAGGTCAGCGTGTTGAGTTTTTGGTAACTCAAGGTCAAAAAGGCCCACAAGCTGAACAGATCGTTGCTCTGTAAGTAATTACAAGGCAATCAAACCATGCAATCAATTGATTGTCTGGCTTGATACCAAAAAGGCAAACTGTTCGCAGTTTGCCTTTTTTTATGGGCAAGGAGAAACAAGTCGTATTTCAAACGCGTGAGATAAAGTGCTTTGCCTAGTCACTGTAAGCCCTTGCTGGCTATACACTTATTGTTGACTTCGTTTTTATTTCTCGATAATGTCCACTTTAGCAACAAAGTACGTCTATAGTTTGTCCCTTCTTGTTACGCACCAATTTTCAAATTGTTCGTCCTGTAGGTACCAAATCTAGTCTGTTTCATTTATTGCTCGGCCCGCTCAATGCTAGCAAGTTAAGGAGCGGTTATTAACGTATCTAACAGGATATTATTATCATGGCAGAAAAAGTAAACGGAACCGTTAAATGGTTCAACGAATCAAAAGGTTATGGATTTATTGAGCAAGAGTCTGGTCCAGACGTCTTCGCTCATTTCAGCGCTATAGAAAGCGAGGGTTACAAAACTCTGGCTGAAGGCCAAAAGGTCCAATTCGAAGTCACTGACGGACAGAAAGGTCCTCAGGCTGAACGTATAGTTGCTCTGTAATAAATCGTTTAAATTATTATAGACGCAATCAAATCTTTTGATTTGATTCGAAAGTGAAAAGGCAAACTGCTCGCAGTTTGCCTTTTTTTATGCCTGGAATTTTTCTGCCTTGTTTATCGGGTTAAAACCCTTGCTCCTAGGGATTTCAGTATTGACTGAATACTGTGCGGCCCGAGCGTACGGTTAAGCTCAAGATAAACAAAGTGATTTCCGCCTTCTTCCAGAACTGAGAGCAGCTGTTCGGCAATAGCCTGGTTACGTTGCTGATACATGTAACGATAAAAAAGGGGTGTTTGCTGGCGATGCGCATCTACAAACTGCGTATCAGGTGCACCATTTACCCATTCAAACCGGGAGGTATATTCGCCACTGCGCTGCCAGTCAAAGATGTTATACAGGCTTTGGAAATATTGGGTTTGTGTTGTATCGCTCATTGCTCCCAGAAAGCGAAAAAAAGTGGCCCGGTCAGGAAAAAGGGAATGGATTGCTTTGTTGGTAGAGCGGAACTGACTGAGCAATTCTGTTTCAGGAGATATCAGGTTTATCTCCTGCTTATCCCAGAAGTTATAGGCAAAATAGTAATAAGCCACCCAGGGCTTCATAGGTTGGTACCAGCTACCATTGAGATCAAGGCGCTGGGATTCGACCACAGAACGCTCTCCCATGGTGACATCCAGGTAATCAGCAAAACGTAAATTTCCGTAGCCTTGTTCTATGGCAGCCGGGTGCATATTCACAGACGGATAAATGTCCTCACGGAAAGGGGTAATACCTTTGTCGGCATCTTCAGGGGGGAGTTCTAGCCAGAGAGAATCACTTACAGCTATGGCCTCCTGCACTTGCCCATTGAGCCAATTATGCTCTGGAACATCGGTTCCACCCAGCAATATTATTTTGCCACCGGCGAAAGAAATTTCATGGAGCAAAGGTCCCTGTGCCAGACTTGTCTGTGAGCCAATAAGCAGAACGCAGGTGAAGATAAGGCGAGAGAATAAAACCATCGGACGAGTTTAACTTTATTCTTTTATTGTTATCAAAAAAAAGCCCCGTGAGGGGCTGTTTTTTTATTTTTTGGGATAATCCCTGAAGGTGGCGCCTGTATATAACTGACGCGGGCGACCAATTTTGAACGGGTTACTGATCATTTCATGCCAGTGGGCAACCCACCCAGGTGTTCTGCCTGTAGCAAAAATTACCGTGAACAGGTTGGTAGGAATACCTATGGCCTTGAGAATAATGCCGGAATAGAAATCTACATTGGGGTAAAGGTTACGTTCAATGAAGTATTCGTCTTCCAGTGCGATGCGTTCGAGTTCCTTGGCAATCGGCAGTAAGGGATCATTTGTCAGGCCAAGTTCTTCCAGCACCTTGTTGGCGGCATCGCGTAACACGTGGGCACGTGGATCAAAGTTTTTGTAAACCCGGTGACCAAAGCCCATGAGTTTGAATGGGTCTTCCTTGTCTTTCGCGCGATCAATGAACTCAGGTATGCGACTAACATCACCGATTTCGTTGAGCATGGTTAATACAGCTTCGTTGGCGCCACCGTGTGACGGTCCCCAAAGTGCAGTAATGCCCGAAGAGATGCAGGCATAAGGATTAGCACCGGTAGATCCTGCCAGACGAACAGTAGAGGTGGAGGCATTTTGTTCATGGTCAGCATGCAGCAGAAAGATCTTGTCCATGGCGTCGGCCAGTACGGGGCTTGGAATGTATTCTTCACAAGGGTTGCCGAACATCATGTAGAGAAAGTTCTCGGAAAAACTCAAATCATTACGTGGATACATGAAGGGCATGCCGATGGAATATTTGTAACACATGGCTGCCAGAGTCGGGATTTTGGCAATCAGACGAATAGCCGCTACCTTGCGATGCTCACTATCATCTATTCTCAGATCATTATGATAGAAAGCGGAAAGTGCGCCAACGGCACCGATCATTACCGACATGGGGTGGGCATGGCGTGGAAAACTGAGGAACAGGTTACGAATCTGTTCGTGAACCATAGTGTGGTGTTTAATTTCATCGATAAACTGCGCTTTTTCATCTACGCCGGGGAGTTCCCCGTTGAGCAAGAGAAAGCAGCATTCCATAAAGTCGGATTTTTCAGCCAGTTGTTCGATTGGATAACCGCGATAAAGCAATACGCCTTTGTCACCATCAATATAAGTGATTTTGGATTCACATGAGGCCGTAGACATAAAGCCCGGGTCATAGGTAAAAAGACCTTTTGAAGTCAGACTGCGAACATCAACTACATCGGGGCCGGTTGTTCCTTCGTAGACAGGTAGATCGATGATTTCTTCAATGCCATCTACTGACAACTGAGCTTTTTTCTCAGCCATAATGACTCCTGGTTAGAAATTGTAATTCAATGAAGAACGGCAGTAATTAATTCTTTATAACTGCTCGCTGTACGGACGCGCAACATTATCCGCTAGCATCAGAATTGTCAATCAAAGACCTTTTTTGAATGTTGAAATCAGCAATATTTTTATGGCTTAAATACTGCCTCGTAATCCTTTTGCCTTACTTTACTGAATTACTCTAAGTCACGACTATATAACAGAAATATAGCTTTCTTCATAAGTATGAATTATTTAAGAAAAAGACTGAAAAAAGATTTAAACACGGTAGTGTTATAGTGCATAATGGCGGCGTTTTGAGTAACAAACCACAGAATTGATTTGTTTTATATATCAGCAAAATGCTAGTTGATAGTAAAACTCTTAAGCTGTGATATTTTTCTGGCATTTTAAAGAGTCTGCAGTGAAAACAACCTCTAACAAAGAACGTCCCGTCAATCTCGATATCAGTACCATCAAGTTGCCTTTGGCAGCAATCACCTCTATTACTCATCGCGTTTCGGGTGTGATCCTGTTTGTCGGGATTGGCATACTGTTGTGGATGTTTGATATGTCCATGAGTAGCGAAGATGGCTTTAATAACTTGCAAGCAATGCTGGGATCACCATTTGCTACTTTTATTGTCTGGGGCGTGCTTTCTGCACTGGCCTACCACATGGTGGCAGGCATCAAGCATTTGCTTCTGGATATGGGAATAGGCGAGACAAAAGAAGGTGCACCACGTGGTGCAATGATTGTCGTTATTGTGAGTGCGATACTAATTATCGCTCTGGGGGTGTGGCTATGGTAACGAGTGTTACAAATTTTGGCCGCAGCGGCCTCTCTGACTGGCTGACTCAGCGCATCAGTGCCGTAATTCTCCTTTTATATGTGTTGTGCCTCGGGGCTATTATTTTGACGACCCCTGAAATGAGCTATGCACAATGGCGTGGCTTGTTTACGGGCACTTTCATGCGCATTTTCAGTTTACTTACCCTGGTTGCACTGTGTGCCCATGCCTGGATAGGGATGTGGACTGTGGCTACCGACTATATGACTACACGGATGATGGGATCCAGAGCAACTGTGATTCGACTGTTATTTCTGATCCTGTGCGTCGGTGTACTGGCAGTATATTTCATCTGGGGCATCATGATTTTATGGAGCGTTTAATGAAATTTGCAGTGGCCTTGGCCGAGGAATTAGAAGTCAATCTAGTAGTGGGATTACAAGTGGAGTCGATCAATCGTGGCTAATATTCGAACAATAACATTTGATGGCCTGATTGTCGGTGGCGGCGGTTCCGGTTTACGTGCGGCCCTGGAGCTAAGTCAGTCCGGTTTTAAAACCGCGGTAATTTCCAAAGTATTTCCTACCCGTTCACATACAGTCTCTGCACAGGGCGGTATTACCTGTGCAATTGCCAGTACTGATCCCGATGATGACTGGCGTTGGCATATGTATGACACGGTCAAGGGCTCGGATTACATTGGTGACCAGGATGCCATTGAGTACATGTGCTCTGAAGGTCCCCAGGCAGTTTTTGAGCTGGATCATATGGGAATGCCATTTTCCCGTAATCCTGATGGACGTATTTACCAGCGCCCGTTTGGTGGACAGTCTCGCGAATATGGCAAAGGTGGTCAGGCATCGCGTACTTGTGCGGCGGCAGATAGAACTGGCCATGCCTTGCTGCATACCCTTTACCAGGCAAACCTGAAAAACAACACGGTCTTTTTTAATGAGTGGTACGCCGTTGACCTTGTTAAAAACCAGAGCGGACATGTGGTAGGCCTGATTGCTATCTGTATTGAGAATGGCGAAGTGGTGTTTATCAAGTCCAAAGCGACGGTTCTGGCAACAGGCGGTGCCGGGCGCATATTTGCGTCAACCACTAATGCGTTAATCAATACCGGTGATGGAATTGGTATGGCAATGCGCGCAGGTGTCCCGCAACAGGACATGGAAATGTGGCAGTTTCATCCTACAGGTATTTATGGTGCGGGAACTCTGGTTACTGAGGGCTCACGTGGTGAAGGTGGCTACCTGATAAACAAAGACGGCGAACGTTTTATGGAGCGTTATGCGCCCAATGCTAAAGACCTGGCAGGTCGTGATGTAGTGGCCAGATCAATGGTCATAGAAATTCTTGAAGGTCGCGGTGTAGGCCCTGATGCCGACCATGTGTTATTGAAGCTTGATCATCTGGGCGAGAAAGTGCTTAACGAAAAACTACCCGGCATCCTTGAGTTATCACGTACTTTTGCCCATGTGGATCCGGTTAAGGAACCAATTCCTGTAGTGCCTACCTGCCATTACATGATGGGCGGTATTCCCACCAATATTCATGGTCAGGCCTTGAGTCAAAATGCTGACCAAACAGACAGTGTCATTGAAGGCTTGTTTGCCTGCGGTGAGGTCGCCTGTGTGTCTGTTCATGGCGCTAACCGCCTGGGCGGAAATTCCTTACTGGATCTGGTGGTATTTGGCCGTGCGTCAGGTATCTATATTGAAAAAATGCTGCGCAGTGGTATTGAGCAGCAGGAAGCCAGCGACAGTGATATGCAGCTTGGCCTGTCTCGCCTGGATAAATTAAACCAGTCCAGTGCAGGAGAAAAAGTTGCAGATTTGCGCAAGGAACTGCAGGGCATTATGCAGAATCACTTCGGCGTATTTCGCAAGGGCGATTTCATGCGCGAAGGCATTAAAAAACTTCAGGCTATGCGCGAGCGTGTCGAGAATCCTCATTTGCAGGATAAGAGTAATGCCTTTAATACAGCGCGAATTGAAGCACTGGAACTGCAGAACCTGTTTGAAGTGGCTGAGGCAACGGCCATTGCTGCGGAAGGTCGAGAAGAAAGCCGGGGTGCGCATGCCAGAGATGATTTTACCGAGCGTGATGATGACAACTGGCTATGTCATTCCATGTACTTCCCGGAAAGCAAAAAACTGGGCAAGCGCAAGGTCAATTTCAAACCGAAAACAGTACCGACTTTTGAGCCAATGATTCGTACTTACTAGTTAACAAAGTTAAAAGAGAGCAAAGCCGTGCAAGTTAGTGTTTACCGCTACAACCCTGAAACTGACCTGAAGCCTTCCATGAAAGACTATGAGGTTGAAATTCCTGAAGGCAAAGACATCATGGTGCTTGATGTTTTAGCGCTGATAAAAGAGCAGGATGACTCTGTGGTTTACCGTCGTTCCTGTCGGGAAGGTGTATGCGGCTCCGATGGCGTCAACATGAATGGGGTTAATGGACTTGCCTGTATTACCCATCTTTCTGAAGTAGTAAAAAACAACAAGCTTGTTTTGCGTCCGCTGCCTGGACTCCCGGTCATTCGTGACCTGGTGGTAGATATGTCTGCTTTCTACAAGCAATACGAGCGCATCAAACCCTATCTGCAAAATGATGAGCCAGCACCAGCCATTGAGCGTCTGCAATCACCTGAAGATCGCGCCAAACTGGACGGTCTTTATGAATGCATACTCTGTGCCTGTTGCTCCTCCAATTGCCCGTCTTTCTGGTGGAACCCGGACAAGTTTGTCGGACCGGCAGGCTTGCTTCAGGCTTACCGTTTTCTGGCGGATAGCCGAGACACCCATACAGAAGAACGCCTGGCGGATCTGGAAGACCCTTTCAGTGTATTCAGATGCCGCGGCATCATGAATTGTGTTGCTGTATGTCCGAAGGGACTAAATCCGACAAAAGCAATTGGTCATATCCGCTCTATGCTTATGGAGAGAGGTGCCTGAGGGCATTTAAAAACGTCAGGCGCAGTCAGGCCTCACGAATTGCTCCAAACTGTTGTTAATAATAGATGTAGATTTCTGAAGTAAACAAAACAGGGAAGGCAGGAAATACCATGCTGGATAATTTTCGGGAACTCATGCTCAAGTCAGGGCATATTGCCGGCGGCAATCTTGATTACATAGAAAGTCTGTACGAATCCTGGTTGCACGATGCGACTTCAATTCCGGAAGAGTGGCGCGACTACTTTTCTGCCTTGCCAGGTGTAGACGGCGGTAATGGGCCCGATGTATCCCATGAGGATATTGTCGAACAGTTCAGAGGTCTGCCTCTTCGCGGCGCTGCCAATGCACAAATTCTTACCAGTACCATGCCGGGCAGCATAGCCCATGAGGCCAAACAGGTTAGTGTTGTTCAGCTAATCAGTTCCTATCGTGTGCGTGGGCATCAGCATGCCAAACTCGACCCTTTGAATATCATGTATCGAGAAAAAGTTCCTGATCTGGAACTGGATTTTCATGGGCTCTCCGAATCGGATTTGAATACAGTCTTTCAGACTCAACCGCTCTTTATAGGACAAGACTCAGCAAGACTCTCCGAAATTATCAATGATCTGGAAAGCATTTACTGTTCCTCTATCGGCTATGAATACATGGCGATTGTTAATCTGGAAGAAAAACAGTGGATTCAGGACCGTATTGAAAGTGGTCGTGGTAAACCTGATTTTGATAAAGAGAAACGTCTACATATCCTGGAGCGATTAAGTGCTGCAGAAGGTTTGGAAAAGCATCTTGACGGCAAATATCCGGGGACTAAACGCTTTGGCCTTGAAGGTGGTGAAAGCATGATTCATTCCATTGACGATATTATTCAGCGTGCTGGTGAACAAGGTACCAAGGAAATTGTTATCGGCATGGCCCACCGTGGCCGCCTCAATGTGCTAGTCAATATCATGGGGAAAAACCCCACAGAGCTGTTTGAGGAGTTTGAAGGCAAGGTTGTTTTGCAGAGCTCAGGTGATGTGAAATATCACTCCGGCTTCTCGTCAAATATCATGACAGGCGGCGGTGAAGTGCATTGCAGTATGGCATTTAATCCAAGCCATCTTGAGATTGTTTCACCGGTAGTTGAAGGCTCCGTACGTGCTAGACAGGATCGCCGCAAGGACCCTGTTGGCGCCACTGTATTGCCTATCTTGATTCATGGTGATGCTGCTTTTGCAGGGCAGGGTGTCGTGATGGAAACCTTTCAGATGTCGCAAACACGCGCATATGGGACAGGTGGCACCGTACATATTGTTCTTAATAATCAGATAGGCTTTACCACTTCGCGCCAGGAAGATATTCGTTCAACAGAGTACTGCACTGATATCGCAAAAATGGTACAGGCACCAATTTTTCATGTGAATGGGGATGACCCGGAAGCGGTATTGTTCGTGACTCAATTGGCGCTGGATTATCGCAATAAATTTCGCAAGGATGTTGTAGTGGATCTGGTTTGTTACCGCCGTCGCGGGCATAACGAAACTGATGAACCCTCAACAACACAGCCCTTGATGTACAACGTAATAAAGAAACATCCGTCTACACGTGCTTTATATGCACAGAGCCTGATTAATCAGGGGCAAATCACTGAAAAAGATGTCGAAGTGATGAATGCCGGTTATCGAAAATCCCTGGATGAAGGTACCCACGTCGTAGGGAGCCTGGTCCATGTGCCAAACACAGCCTTGTTTGTCGACTGGCGGCCTTATCTGGGTCATTCATGGGATATGCCGTGTGAGACTCATATTCACATTGTTCATCTGAAAAAATTGGCCGAACGCCTGGTTAATATCCCGGAAGGGTTCAAATTGAATCGTCAGGTGAAAAAACTTATGGATGATCGCACACGGATGGCCCGTGGCGAGCAGTCGCTTGATTGGGGCTTTGCCGAGTGTCTGGCCTATGCCAGTCTGGTTGATAATAATTACAAGGTACGAATCACCGGGCAGGATGTCGGCAGGGGGACATTTTCCCATCGCCATGCTGTACTTCATGAGCAGGACACTGGTAGAAACTATGTACCATTAAGTCATATTTCAGAAGCTCAACGTAAGTTTGTTATTTTCGATTCAATTCTTTCAGAGGAAGCGGTGCTGGCTTTTGAGTTTGGTTACGCCAGTACTCGTCCTGACGCCATGGTTATCTGGGAAGGTCAGTTTGGTGATTTCGCCAATGGCGCTCAGGTAGTGATCGACCAGTTCTTGACCAGCTGTGAAAATAAATGGAATCGACTGTGTGGACTGACCATGCTACTGCCACATGGTTATGAAGGGCAGGGACCAGAACATTCCTCTGCCCGTCTTGAAAGGTATTTGCAGCTGTGTGCAGAAAATAATATCCAGGTCTGTGTGCCAACAACGCCTGCTCAGATTTTCCATATGCTGCGTCGTCAAATGATAAGACCATTACGAAAACCGCTGATTGTGATGACGCCCAAAAGCTTGTTGCGACACCCGGAAGCGATTTCAACAATGGATGAACTGGCTGACGGCGCCTTCCAGACAGTGTTGGCCGAGACGGATGCAGATATAGAACCGAAACTGGTGCGAAGAATTGTTCTCTGCAGTGGCAAGGTGTATTACGATTTACGCGCAAAACGCCGAGAACTCGGTATCACTGATATCGCAATTATTCGTATAGAACAACTCTACCCATTTCCTGAAGAAACCTTGCATCTGATTCTTAAGTCTTACAAACGTTACAAGGAAGTGGTGTGGTGTCAGGAAGAGCCTCAAAACCAGGGCGCCTGGTACCAGATTTTGCATCACATCAAAAATGTAATCAGGCGTAAACGTGCCAATTTCCAGCTTGAATATGCCGGGCGTGAAGCCTCTGCATCACCCGCTACAGGTTACATGGCCTTACATCTGCAGCAGCAGAAGCAACTGGTGCTGAATGCGCTGGGCCTTGATGAACAGGAAAACAGAATTATTGCTGATGTGAAAAGTGCTGATAGAGAAACTAAATAATGAATAAGAAAATACAGCAAAGTTTTAAAAGGGGCATGGCATGACTATAGAAATTAAAGCGCCTACATTACCTGAATCAGTACCAGACGGGACCATTGCGACCTGGTATAAAAAGCCGGGTGAAAGTGTTGCTCGTGATGAATTGCTGGTGGATATTGAGACCGACAAGGTTGTTCTTGAGGTAGTGGCGCCGGCTGACGGTGTTTTGCAAGATATCAAGAAAGCAGAAGGGGACACCATTGTCAGTAATGAAATCCTTGCGGTATTCGAAGAAGGTGCAATTGCCACCGCGCCTGGCAGCAGTGCTGCACCCACTGCAGAAACGGTAAGTGCCAGTGAATCAGCGGCACCTGCGTCCAAGGTTGAAGTAGCTGTCCCGGTAGAGATTGATGAAGACAGAAGCGATACTGCAGTATTAATTAGTCCAGCCGCGAGAAAGCTGGCGGAAGAAAACAATGTTGATCCGAATCTTGTCCAGAGTACGGGTAAAGATGGCAGGATTACTAAAGAAGATGTGGTGAATTACATGAGAGCACCGGAAGCAGCCCTGGCTTCTGCGCCAGCAGCAATTTCTTCAACAGAGGTAAGACCTCAAGTCGCATACCCGTCTGTGGTCGCTGATGGTCCACGTACTGAAAAACGCGTTCCTTTGTCACGCCTACGCGCCAAAGTAGCAGAGCGATTATTGCAGGCTACTCAGTCCACAGCCATGTTGACAACTTTCAATGAGGTCAACATGCAGGAAGTTATGGATCTGCGTGAAAAATACAAAGATGCTTTTGAAAAGCAGCATGATGGAACCAGATTAGGCTTTATGTCCTTCTTCGTGCGTGCCAGTGTCGAGGCTTTAAAACGTTTTCCAGCAGTGAATGCGTCAATGGATGGTAACGACATTATTTATCATGGTTATCAGGATATTGGTGTAGCCGTCTCTTCACCGCGAGGATTGGTGGTGCCTGTGTTACGTGATGCTGACGCTTTGAGTTTTGCAGGGACAGAGAAAACTATTCGTGATTACGGCCTTAAAGCGCGTGATGGAAAGCTGTCTATAGATGAAATGACCGGTGGTACTTTTACCATTTCCAATGGTGGTGTGTTCGGCTCACTACTGTCGACGCCTATATTGAACCCACCGCAAACGGCAATACTGGGAATGCACAAAATTCAGGAGCGCCCGATGGCGGTCGATGGCGAAGTGAAAATTTTGCCGATGATGTACCTTGCGCTTTCTTATGATCATCGCATGATAGATGGCAAAGAAGCAGTGCAGTTTTTGGTTGTTATCAAGGAATTGCTGGAAGACCCGGCAAGAATATTTCTTGAGGTTTAATTAGCTAGAAAACTTTCATTTAGCTTTAAGAGTGCCATGTGGCATTGGATAAATAACAAAAGATTACACAGCACAAGATAACAGGAATGAATAATGGCAGATTATGATGTGATAGTAATCGGCGCAGGCCCTGCGGGCTATGTGGCAGCAATCAAGGCATCCCAATTAGGCTTGAAGACCGCCTGTGTGGAGAAATGGATAGACGCGCAAAGCAAGCCTGTTTATGGCGGGACTTGTCTGAATACCGGCTGCATTCCATCCAAGGCATTACTTGATTCATCGCACAAATTCGCCGAAGCAAGCCATGGCTTTGAAGTGCATGGTATCCAGGTGAGCAATGTCGGAATAAATGTGCCGGCAATGATAGCGCGCAAAGAGAAAGTAGTTAAGCAGCTCACTGGTGGTATAGCCGGCTTGTTTAAGGCAAATAAAGTAGAAGGCATTTCAGGTACAGGCAAACTTCTAAAAGATAAAAAAGTGGAAGTCACTGGCCATGATGGCAAAGTACAAACTCTCAGTGCTGACAATATTATTTTAGCGTCGGGTTCAGTACCTATTGAAATTTCGCCAACACCACTGGATGGCGATGTGATTGTTGATTCAACCGGAGCATTGGAGTTTCAGGAAGTGCCTAAACGTCTGGGTGTCATAGGAGCGGGAGTTATAGGACTGGAGCTGGGTTCAGTTTGGTCGAGACTTGGAGCAGAAGTTGTTGTTCTGGAAGCTGTTGATGCATTTCTGCCGATGGTGGATCAGCAGATTGCCAAAGAAGCGAAGAAAATTCTGACAAAACAGGGTCTGGATATTCGCCTTGGCGCAAAAGTCACCGGTAGTGCCTTGAAGAAAGGTAAAGCAAAAGGTGTGACTGTTACATTCGAAGATGCAGAAGGTGCGAAGAAAGAAGATTTTGATAAATTGATTGTTTGTGTCGGACGCAGGCCGCTGACAGAAAACCTGTTTTCTGAAGACTGTGGTGTGGAAAAGGATGAGCGTGGCTTTATTAAAGTGGATGAGCATTGTGCGACAGGTGTTCCAGGTATCTATGCTGTAGGCGATAGTGTGCGAGGTCCCATGTTGGCGCACAAAGGCTCTGAAGAAGGTGTGATGGTTGCCGAGATTATTGCCGGACAAAAAGCCTCTTTGAATTATGATTTGATTCCTAATGTTATTTACACCCATCCGGAAATAGCTGCCGTAGGTAAAACTGAAGAGCAGTTAAAGGCAGAAGGGGTGGAATACAACACTGGTGTGTTTCCTTTTGCTGCCAGTGGCCGAGCGCTCGCCGCAAATGATTCTGATGGCATGGTTAAAATTCTGGCCGATGCGGCAACTGATCGCGTCCTGGGTTGTCATATCATTGGTCCCTCTGCAGCAGATCTTGCGCAGACGATGGTTGTTGCTATGGAGTTCAGTACCAGTGCCGAAGATATTGGCATGACCGTATTCTCACATCCGGCACTCTGCGAAGCTGTCCATGAGGCAGCACTTGCGGTTAACGGGCATGCCATTCATATTGCTAATCGCAAAAAGCGTTAAGCAAGACACTTTTAAAATTTATTTCACCTTACAAACGGAATACTGATGAATTTACACGAATACCAGTCCAAGAAAATTTTCGCTGACTATGGCTTGCCTGTTTCCAAAGGCTATGCCTGCGACAACCCGAAAGATGCTGTTGATGCCGCAAATAAACTCGGGGGTGACAAGTGGGTGGTAAAAGCCCAGGTTCATGCTGGAGGACGTGGTAAAGCCGGCGGCGTGAAACTGGTAAGCAGCAAGCAGGAGATTGAAGACTTCGCCAAGCACTGGCTAGGTAAACGTCTGGTGACTTATCAGACAGATAAAGATGGACAGCCGGTATGTAAAATTCTGGTAGAAGAATGTACTGAAATTGCGCAAGAACTTTACCTCGGCGCGGTTGTGGATCGTGGTTCGAGAAGAATAGTCTTTATGGCTTCGACCGAAGGTGGTGTGGAAATTGAAAAAGTTGCCCATGAAACACCAGAAAAAATTCTGCGGGAAACTATTGACCCCTTAGTGGGACCACAAGCCTTTCAGGGTAGAGAGCTGGCTTTTAAATTAGGACTAAGCGGTGATCAGGTTAAACAGTTCACTAAAATATTTTTAGGACTGGCAAAATTATTTGTTGAATGTGATTTAGCGCTTCTGGAAATCAATCCCTTGGTAATTACTACTGAAGGCAATCTTCACTGTCTTGATGCAAAACTAAATATTGATGGCAACTCTCTTTATCGTCATCCAACCTTGAAAGAAATGCATGACCCGACTCAGGATGATGAAAGAGAAGTTCATGCGGCCAATTGGGATCTTAACTATGTCGCTCTGGATGGCAGCATCGGTTGCATGGTTAATGGTGCAGGTTTGGCAATGGGCACGATGGATATTGTAAAGCTTCACGGTGGCGAACCAGCTAACTTTTTGGATGTGGGAGGCGGCGCAACCAAGGAAAGAGTGTCTGAAGCATTCAAGATTATTTTGTCTGATGAAAATGTGAAAGCAGTCTTGGTTAATATTTTCGGTGGCATTGTACGTTGTGATCTTATTGCCGAGGGCATCGTGGGTGCTGTTGAGGAAGTGGGTGTAAAAGTTCCAGTAGTCGTCAGGTTGGAAGGCAATAATGCAGATCTGGGTAAAAAGGTTTTGTCAGAAAGTGGTCTTAATATAATTGCAGCAGATAGTCTCACTGAAGCCGCGCAGCAGGCAGTGAAGGCAGCCGGAGGCGCACAATGAGCATTCTTATAAATAAAGACACGCGAGTACTCTGCCAGGGGTTCACCGGATCTCAGGGAACATATCATTCCGAGCAAGCGATTCAATACGGGACTAATATGGTAGGAGGCGTGACACCAGGTAAAGGTGGGCAAATTCATCTTGAGCTACCAGTATTTAATACTGTTAGCGAGGCGATTGATGCAACCCAGGCTGAAGCGTCTGTAATATATGTACCCGCGCCATTCTGCAAAGATTCAATTCTGGAAGCAGCTTTTGCCGGAATAAAGCTGATTGTATGTATAACAGAGGGAATACCAACTCTGGATATGCTCGAGATCAAGGTAAAATGCGACGAATTGGGAGTACGTTTAATTGGGCCTAATTGTCCGGGTGTGATTACACCGGGGGAGTCAAAAATTGGCATTATGCCTGGGCATATACATCTACCAGGTAAGGTAGGAATCGTTTCGCGTTCTGGTACATTAACGTATGAAGCGGTGAAACAAACCACTGATTACGGTTTTGGCCAATCAACTTGCGTTGGTATTGGTGGCGATCCAATCCCTGGCTCCAGCTTCATTGATATCCTCTCTCTGCTGGAAAAAGATGAGCAGACTGAAGCGATAGTGATGATCGGAGAAATTGGCGGCACGGCTGAAGAAGAAGCTGCAGAATTTATTAAAGCGAATGTCAGCAAGCCAGTTGTGTCTTATATTGCCGGTGTTACTGCACCTGCGGGGAAACGCATGGGGCATGCGGGAGCTATTATTTCAGGGGGTAAAGGCACTGCAGATGAAAAGTTTGCCGCTCTGAATGAAGCCGGTGTAACTACTGTAAGAAGCCTTGCAGAGATCGGTGAAGGGCTTAAAAAGGCTGCTGGCTGGTAAATAAATACTCTGACTACCCAGTCACTGCCCTTCATCATTAACTGATATTCAATTGCCTCTTTATGGGGCAATTTTCGTTTTTTACCTTGAAAAAAACAACCCTCTGAAATCACCCGAACAAAACCTAGAAATCCTTTGATTTTTTAGAGCTTAAGGTGTTCAATCTCGCACGAGTATTTGATATGCTGTGGCGCCTTAGGGAAAAAAGGGCTTATATATTCAAGGATGATTAATTAGTACAATATTAATGAATATGTTGGTTGGGTAGTAATTAAACTGCCTGCCTATGATTTTGGGGATTTACCTTTTCGATTAGACTTTTGTCACTTTTCTTGAGTCCAAGTAAATATCCATGAAAAAAATGGATTATCAATGGATGATTGATAAGTAATCGTAAGTCTATTCATCTTTTTAGATTTTTCTTAAACAAGTGGGACTAAACATGAACTACCATCGTTTCAAGCAAAGGATTCTTGTTCCTTTATTAATGATACCCATGTTACTGGGTTTCGGGACTGCGTCTGCTCAAGACACAGTAATAGATACGAGTATTATCGACAGGGCGAATGCCATGGCGGGTGAAGCAATTGCTACTGCCGCTCAAGCACAACGCCAGATTAATCAACTCTCTGATGCTGCAGATGAACTTGTGCAGGAATATGGGGAAGTGGCGAAAATAGTCGACGGCTTGGAAGTGTATAACGCAAGTTATCGCAGAACTATTGCCGAGCAGGAACGGACAATTGCGCAATATGATCGCTCAATTGAAGATGCCGCAGCCTTGCAAAGACAGGTTCCACCCTTGATGGAAAGAATGATGGTTGCACTGGAGCAGTTTGTCTCTCTCGACCTGCCTTTTCAACTTGATGAAAGAAATGCCAGGCTGGCACTGATTCGCAATACTTTTGATGATTCGAGCGTCAATGTTGCTGAGAAATTCCGTTTGGTACTTGCTGCTTATCAGCAGGAAATCAATTACGGAAGGGTAATGCAGCACTATACAGACTCATTGGAAGTTGGCGGCACTGAGCGTGACGTTGATATTCTTCGAGTTGGTCGAATTGCGCTGTTGTACCAGACAAGTGACCAGACTCAGACAGGTGTATGGGACAAGACGTCAAACCAGTGGGTAACACTGGAAGACGATTATCGTCGCCCTGTCGCCAACGCTATCAGGATGGCCCAAAATCTGGCCACTCTGGAAATTCTTGAATTACCTATTCCAGCGCCGGAGTAAGCAACGATGAAACTTGCAAAGATTTTTACTACGATTTTTACTACGACATTATTATGTCTTTCTGCATCAGTATCCCTCGGCCAGCAGCAGGCAGCTAATCTGACTGACTTGTTGAACATGGTTGAGCAGGCAAGACTGAACGAAACTGAAGAGCATCGTCAGCGTCAGTCTACATTCCAGTCTAATGTGAACCAGCGTCAGGCACTGCTTAACGAAATGGTTGAGCGACGTGAAACTGAAGAACGTATCAGTGTCGACCTGGAAAACACCTATAACAATAATGAAATTATTAAAGCTCAGCGTTTTGAAACATTACAGGAACGTCTGGGTGATCTGGATGAGCTGTTTGGTACTGTTGCCGGTGTTGTTGGTGATACCCGCAGCCAGTTTGAAGGATCCCTGATTTCTGCCCAGTTTCCTGGTCGTGGAGACTTCCTGACAGATCTTGCCGGTATTATGGGTGATGAATCACAACTGCCAAGCATTGAGCAATTGGAAAGATTATGGTTTTACCTGCTGCAGGAAATGACTGAATCTGCCAATGTCACTAGTTTTACCACGTCAGTGGCACAACCAGATGGTACTCAGGGCCAGCAGGAAGTTGTCCGTATTGGTTCATACCAGATAGTGTCCGATGGTCAGTATGTTGAATATGATGCCAACACCAAGCGTTTAAGCATTTTACCTAGCCAGCCGGCCAGATACACTGATACAGCCGCTAACATCCAGAGTGCTGCCGGTGGTTTCACCATGGTTGGTATTGACCCGACTGGAGCCGTAGGCGGTTCTTATCTGGCAGCATTGATCAGTTCACCTTCATTCCAGGAAAGATATTGGGAGCAGGGTAGAACAATTGGTCAGATCATCATTTTTGTTGGTTTGTTCGCTGCCTTGCTGGCAGTTGAAAGAATGATCACCTTGTCTATTGTTAGTGCCAAAGTAAAACGTCAGCTGAAAAATGCTGATCGTCCAAATAAAAACAATCCTCTTGGCCGTGTATTAATGGTTTATCAGGCAGCTGCAAATATGGACATTGAAACCCTTGAACTGAAACTTGGGGAAGCAATTCTACTGGAGACACCGCCACTGGAAAGATTCCTTACTCTACTCAAGATTATTGCTACTGTAGCCCCTCTGGGCGGACTGCTAGGTACGGTGACCGGTATGATTACTGTGTTCCAGGCAATCACCCTGTTTGGTACTGGTGATCCGCAGATTATGGCTGGTGGTATTTCTGGTGCACTGGTAACAACTGTACTGGGTATCGTAGTTGCAATTCCAACTATCGTGTTCCACACCATTGTGAAGTCTCGCAGTGACGGTGTAATTCAGATTCTTGAGGAACAGGCAACAGGTATCATTGCACGTCGTTCAGAAGCCAACTCAAAAGCTGCTTAAGCTAATAAAGCAATTATAAAAGCTGGAGAAAAGCTTATGTTTGAAGCATTGAGTGAAAGCTGGGAGACCATCGATGTCTTTATGGAGAGAGGTGGTCCCGTTCTTAATTTCATTGCCATTTTACTGTTTGTAAAATGGAGTCTGATGATTGAGCGCTTCTGGTTTCTGAGAACTATCCACAAATCAAATGTGGTAGCTGCTTTATCAGAATGGGAAGCCAGGATTGATAAGAAATCCTGGAATGCTCATGCCATCCGGCAGGAATTAGTCTCACGTGTGACACTTGATCTTCGGTCTACTATTCCGTTGATTGAAGTGTTGGTTGTTGTGTGTCCTTTATTTGGACTGCTAGGCACTGTGACGGGCATGATTGAAGTGTTCTATGTAATGGCAGTAACGGGTGGCGGAGACGCTAAACAGATGTCTGGCGGTGTTGCCAGGGCAACCATTCCCACTATGGCGGGAATGGTCGGTGCCTTATCTGGTATTTTTGCCAGCAACATTTTAAAAGTCAGGACTAACCGTGAGCTGCGATTGCTGGAAGATCACTTGGAAATCCAGCATGCCTGATCATTTGAGCCCATGTGCTCATCTGAAATTTAAACAGGAATTAATATGAAAAGTTTTGCGAGAGAGAAGGAAGATGAACAAGCAGGTGAAATAGACCTGACACCAATGCTTGATGTGGTGTTTATCCTGCTTATTTTCTTCATCGTGACCTCTGTATTTGTAAAGGAAGCAGGGTATGAAGTTGATTATCCTGAAGCCTCTACAGTTGAACCTACACTAGGTGAACCAATACTGATGGCGATATCCCCAATAGGTGAGATGTGGATGGATGGGGATATCATTCCGCCACGTAATTTGCGACTAAGACTTGAGCAACGTTTGGCAGAAACGCCTAACGCCTGTGTTGTTATTCAGGCTGACCAGAATGCGCCCAATGAATTCGTCTTAATGATTATGAATGCCGCAAGAGAAGCACAATCGAGTTGTACTCAGATTGCTGCAGAGGAATAAATTATGATCAGATTATTCAACATTGGATTCGCGATTGTTTTTGCCTCCGCTGTTACATTTTTATTGTTCTTTTTGATGCAATTTCTGATTTCGATGGATGCTACAGAACCTGAAAAAGGCGAAGGACGTAAAATTGCAGACATCACCATGCCTGATATTGAGCTGGAAGTTCAGCGTCAGGAACCAAAACCTGAAGAGCCTGATGTACCTGAAGAAATTCCGGACCTGCCAGAGCCAGATATTTCACTGGATGCACCAACAGGTGAAGGTCTTAATATTTCACGTGTAGAAGTAGATATGGGCGGCCTTGACAACAATGCCTCCATTTCTGCAAGTGACTCTGAAATGTTGCCTATTGTGACAATTGAGCCGCAGTATCCTCAGCGTGCAGCGTCCAGAGGGATTGAAGGTTGGTGTCTGGTGTCATTTACCGTAACAGCTCAGGGCACTGTTGATCCTGATTCCATTGAAGTTGTCGATGCTGATCCCCAGAATATTTTTGATTCTGCTTCACGTCGTGCAGTTTCGCGTTTCAAATTCAATGCACGTGTATCGGATGGTGAAGCTGTACAGGTACCAGGTGTCAGGTATCTTTTCCGATATAACCTGGCTGCGGAGTAGGAATAAGAATGATGAGACATAAAATTATTTCACAGGTTCTGCTAAAACTATCAGGTTTTGCATTTTTGATTGTGACTGTGATGTCAGTACCTATGGTTGTGGAATCAGGGTTTACTGGAATCATTAAAGGTGGACAGGTACAAGCCGCAGAAGATGATGAAGGGCGCAGGGCGCCACCGGAAGCCAGATCCTCACAAACACTGGGTCGGCGTATGGTTACCCGTATCAACGAAGTAATGGAACTTCGTGATATGGAGCTGTTTAATGAAGCCCTGGAGGTTCTTGGGGAGGTAAAAGAGGACTATGACAGAGACCGCCTTAATGACAGGGAAAAATTTGTCATGTGGCAGTTTTATGCAAATCTTTACCAGATTCAGGAACGCTATGATGAGGCTATAGGCGCCTATCAGGAGATGCTGGTTCTGCCTAATATGACTCAGGAACAGCTGGAGCAAACTCTTTTTTATCTGGGTTCACTGCATTATGTGCAGGAACAGTTTCGTGAGGCGATAGAAAATTTTGGGAAGTATAACGAAATAGCCTTCGAACCTAATGAGGATGTCTATTTTCGCATTGGTACGGCTTATTATCAGCTTGAAGAATATAATGAAGCCATTCCTAATATTCTGCGTAATATGGAAATTCTTCGATCCAAGAATGAAGACATTTCCAAAAATACTTACGACCTGTTACGAGCGCTCTATTTCAATGTAGAAGATTATGTCAGCGCCTACCAGATTCTTAGGGAATCAGTGGTTTTGTATAACGAGCAGAATGACTGGACACTAATGCCGGCTGTTCTTGGTCAAATCGAACGCTTTGCGGAACAGGGACAGTCTTATTATGTGACCAATGCCCTGGGCCATCTTGATTCTGAAGCCCAACTCGTGAATCTGGCTGCTCAGCTCTACAATAGTGATTATCCTTATGGTTGTGCCCGTATTATGGAAAAAGGCATGTCAGATGGCATTATTGAAGAAGATGCCGGGAACCTCTCCTTTTTATCAACCTGCTACCAGATTGCTAGGGAAGACGAAAAGGCTGCAGAGCCACTGGCAAGAGCCGCGGTAATGACTGAAGATGGTGAAAACTATGCTCGTCTGGGCAGAATTTACTCCACCATGCAGGAATTTGAGAAGTCTGTAGAGTCTTTTGAGATGGCATTAGACAAAGGTGATCTGGATCGTCCTGATCAGGTTTATCTTTCTTTGGCACGTTCATTAATGGAACTCAATCGTTATGCTGAAGGCATAGAAGCAGCGCGATCTGCTCGAACAGACGAGCGCAGTGAAGAAACTGCTGATACCTGGATTACAGTATTAACTCGTGAAAAAGAACGCTATGACACTATCCAGCGTCAACGTCGAGAACTTGCAGAATATTTCAGGTAGTGTTGTAAATTACAATAATAAGAAAATAGTTGTATAGGTTGAAAAGCGCATCAAAAGATGCGTTTTTTTTTGCCTTGAAATTACAGGAATTGCCCATATCTTTGGTGCTTATCTATAAAAACATTGTGGAGTCGTAAAAGACATGGGTGCAGAAGCTAAAAAAGAAACGCTGGGTTTTCAGACCGAAGCAAAACAATTGCTTCATTTGATGATTCACTCCCTATACAGCAATAAAGAAATTTTTCTTCGTGAGCTTATTTCCAACGCATCTGATGCTGCAGATAAACTCCGATTTGCGGCATTGGCTAAACCGGAATTACTTGAAGAAGATTCAGATTTAAAAATAACGGTAGATTTCGATGCCAAGAAAAAGACCATTAGTATCTCTGACAATGGCATAGGCATGACACGTGATGAGATTGTTGAACATCTGGGCACAATTGCGAAATCCGGCACTGCGCAGTTTCTGGAATCACTAACTGGCGATGAGAAGAAAGATTCAAACCTTATTGGTAAATTTGGTGTTGGTTTTTATTCTGCTTTTATTGTGGCTGACCGTGTTGAGGTATTTAGCCGTAAAGCCGGAGAGCCAGCAACGAAAGGCGTTAAATGGGAATCATCTGGTGAGTCTGACTTCAATGTGGAAGCGCTTGATAAAACCGATAGAGGCACTACCATTGTCCTGCATTTAAAGAAAGAAGAGAAAGAGTTTGCCGAAGGCTTTCGACTTCGAGGTATCGTTAGAAAATACGCGGATCATATTTCGATCCCGGTCATGATGCTGAAAGAAAATCATGGTGTTGATGATGTAGAAGAAAAGGAAGACGGCAAAAAAGCTAAAAAGAAAGTGCCGGAATATGAAGCAGCTAATAGTGCGCGGGCTTTATGGACTCGTCCACGTAATGAGCTCAACGATGAAGAATACAAAGAGTTTTACAAACACATCAGCCATGATTTCGAAGATCCGCTGGATTGGAGCCACAACAAGGTAGAAGGCAAACTTGAGTACACCAGTCTCCTGTATTTGCCGACCAGGGCAGCGTTTGATATGTGGAATAGAGATGCGGCTCGCGGCTTAAAATTGTATGTGCAGCGTGTTTTTATCATGGATGATGCTGAGCAATTTCTTCCGATGTATCTACGCTTTGTTAAAGGTGTGGTGGATTCCAATGATATTTCACTGAACGTCAGTCGTGAGATATTGCAGAAAGATCCTGCAATTGATTCGATGAAGAGCGCATTATCCAAACGTGTTCTGGATATGCTGGCAAAACTCAAAAAGAAAAACAAGGAAGGCTACCAGAAATTCTGGGATGAATTTGGCCAGGTATTGAAAGAAGGCCCAGCTGAAGATAGTGTCAATAAAGAAAAAATTGCTAAATTACTTTTATTTTCTACCACCCATACCGGGCAAGCGACTCAAGACCAGTCATTGGAAGATTACGTCAGCAGAATGCAGGAAGGTCAGACGAAAATTTATTATGTATCGGGTGAATCATTCAATACTGTAAAGAATAGTCCGCATCTGGAAGTGTTCAGGAAAAAAGGCATTGAAGTATTGCTGCTAACTGATCGCGTTGACGAGTGGTTCATCAGTCATCTGATGGAATTTGGTGGCAAGCACTTTCAGGATGTGACAAGAGGTGAACTTGATCTTGGTGAGCTGGATAGTGACGAAGACAAAAAACAGCAGGAAGAGCAGGACAAAAATGCGGCGCCCTTGCTGGAAAGAATCAAGGCAACCCTTGGTGATAAAGTAGCAGAAGTGCGCACTACCAATCGACTCACTGAATCACCTGCGTGTTTATCCATCGCTGAAGATGATATGGGTGCACAGATGCGTAAAATCATGGAGGCGGCGGGTCAGGCTATGCCTGAATCAAAACCTAACCTTGAAATCAACACTGGTCATCCATTAATAGGTAAGCTGGATAAAGAAGCCGATGAAGATCGTTTTAATGATTTAGCTTCCATTCTATTTGATCAGGCCAGCCTTGCTGAAGGTGGTCAATTGGATGATCCGTCCAGCTACATTCAGAAACTAAACAAATTGCTGCTTGATTTGAGCAACTAGATAAATAGTACTGGTACTGTTGCATAAAAAATCCTCAGGTTTACAATTGTTTGTCTGAGGATTTTTTGGCAGGTCTGTTTTTCAGTATTTATTTGCAGTAATAAGGAGCATATGTGAGGACATTTTATTATTCACTGGGTTTGTTGCTAACGATTGCTTTGCCAGGCCATGCAGCTGTCGCTCAAGACTATTCTGTCCCTGATAATACCCCCGCCCATATCAAACGTGCAGTTGAGTCTGATGTCAGGAATGCTGAGGCTACTGCAAGAGATACAGGGCGTTTACCTGCACAAGTACTGACCCTTGCTGATTTAAATGAAGGTGACCATGTTGCTGAAATCACTACCTTTGGACAGTACTACACGCCAATGCTGGTAGAAGCAGTCGGTCCGGCCGGTAAGGTGGAGATGTATGATATGCCTTATCTTGCAGATTTCGGAGAAGGTAATGTTGGTGTTGCTGGCCAAGCTTTTGCGGATGCACGCGCTAATGCTGAATATCATATTGTTGATTATAGTGATTTAAGTTTGCCAGCGGATCTGGATGCTGTGTACAACATACTTTATTACCATGACCTGCAGGGTGTAGAGGTAGACATAGCGCTAATGAACAGCAAGATTTTTGCTGCACTGAAGCCGGGAGGCAAATATGTCATTGTTGATCATCTGGCTGAAGATGGCTCAGGATGGCGTGACACAACCACTATTCACCGCATTGGCAAAGAAGCAATTGTAAATGAGATTTCTGCGGCAGGATTTAACCTGATCGTAGACAGTGATATTCTCGCTAATCCTGATGATGATAGAACTGCGATGGTTTTTTCTCCTGGGATGCGAGGAGGCACGGACAGGGCATTACTGATATTTCAGAAACCGCGTTAATTACATATGCATAAACCGAGAATAGATATGCCCAATTGGTCGCAGTTTCTATTTAATATTAAAGGTGTCCGGACTCATGTCCTGACACCTTTTTTATTGTGTGCTTTTCTTTTTTTTCCGCTTTTCGGCCAAGCAGAAACCATACGTCTGACTATTGCTTCAAGTCATAACACGGCATTGCCCTGGGTAGGTGTGATGCACAGTCATGTCGTAGCCCAAGCAAATATGCGTTTAAAGCAAGTAGAGAGTCCCTATGACATTCGCTGGACCGAAGCTTATGGAGGCTCTTTATATAAACTTGAAAACACACTGGAAGCGGTAGAAATTGGTTTAACAGATGTTGGCTGGGTTGGTACATTGTGGGAGCTATCAAAAATGCCCTTGCAGAATGTCACGTATTTTTCCCCTTTTGCCACTGATGATTTTCATTTGATTCGACGAGTTATGAATGAGCTGCATGAAACCATGCCGGCCTTGAATGCTGCCTGGACTACTCAAAACCAGCATTTTCTTGGAGGTAGTGTGCTGGACACCTATCACCTGATGACAAATTTTCCTGTTGAGTCGGTTGATGATTTACGTGGTCGCAAAATTCTTGCGCCAGGCGTCACTTCAGCGTGGCTTGAAGGAACCGGTGCTATTGCTGTAGAAGGGGGACTAACCAGTTATTACACTCAAATTCAGACTGGTGTCGCAGATGGGGTGCTTATTATGATGACTGGCGCACCGGCATATCGTATTCATGAAGTAGCTCCCTATATCACTCTGGTGGGAATCGGTGGCCAATTGACTGGTGGAATGTCCGTTAATCTGGATACCTGGGGTGGCTTGCCTGATGATGTGCAAAAGGTACTCTCGGAACTTGGCGGAGAATATAGTCTCAAAGTTGCCGATGAGCTCGCAGTACGTTATGACAATGGCTTGGCCGCTATGGCAGCTGATGGGGCAATTGTTAGCGAGCTGTCAGAAGCAGAGAAAACACGGTGGATTGAACAATTACCGAATATTGCAGGACGCTGGGCAGATGCCGCTGAAGCCAGAGGATATCCAGCGCGGGAAGTCCTTGAGGCTTATATGGATGCAATCCGTGCTGCAGGGGGTAAGCCCAGACGTCAATGGGATCAGGAATGATAAGTCACAAGTTAAAAGTGGAAAGTGTGTAGGAGGGGTTTTAACCCCGAAGAGCTGAGCACCTTTCTTCGGGACTGAAGTCCCTCCTACATAGATTCGCTAAACCTTGTAGGAGGGGTTTTAACCCCGTGAGCGTTCAAAATAAAAGGGGTAGGGCTGGTGTCAGGTGCAGTTGAAGCGAATACTGCCGGATTTTTATTTAACCGGTTCATAAGTCGATTGAATGGTGCAGGGGTTATCTGGATTTTCGCCATTATGTTTCTGATTTGTGCAGATATTGCCGGCAGAAATTTATTCGATCATCCAATCACCGGCGTTCCGGAAATGGCGTCATTATCTCTGGTAGCGGCAGTTTTTCTGCAATTGGCTAATGCTATTCATCACAACAGACTCACCAGCACCGAATTTTTTCGTCACAGCTACGCCCTGAAAGCACCTGATTTCCTCAACGCATGGCAACTTGTGATGATGCTTAGTGCCACAGTAATTATGTTCTTTATGGCGCTGGGGGCATGGCCGGACTTTATCAAAGCTTTTTCAACAAACGAATTCGCCGGTGTGGAATCGGTGTTTACCATCACCGTGTGGCCGGTTAAATTTATTATTGTATTAGGGGCTGCGATTTCAGCGCTTGAATATTGTCGACAGATTTATACAGCCCATGGTCCAGGTAAAGGCTTAAAGTTGTTACCTCTTTTAAAAGCCTTCCTTTTGCCTGCAGTGGTATTTGTAGTGTTGTATATGCTGTGGACACTCAATGTTGAACCACGTGTTGTAGGCGTGTTTATGATTGCTCTGGCACTAATCCTGATAGCTATGGGCATGCCTATTGCTATCTCTTTGCTGCTGACGGGTTTTCTTGGCCTGGCGGTCCTGAAACAGGACTTCACTATAGCTACTCGCACCTTGTCTCTTGCTGCTGAAGGCACAGTGTCAGAATATGTATTTGCCACTGTTCCTCTCTTTGTGTTGATGGGGCTTTTTGTCAATGTCGCTGATATTGGCAGGGATGCATTTCGTGCTGCTCAGCAAGTGTTTGGCAGAATAAAAGGCGGTCTTGGTGTGGCTACAGTGGCAGCGAATGCGATTTTCGCGGCTATAACCGGTATATCCATAGCGTCTGCTGCCATTTTTTCAAAGATAGCGGTGCCGGAGTTGGTACGCCATGGTTATACAAAACGTTTTGCGGTGGGCTTAACTGCCGGGTCTTCTGTTCTAGGTATGCTCATTCCGCCTAGTTTGCTGCTCATTGTTTACGGGGTTATTGCAGAAGTCTCTATTGGTGATTTATTTATTGCCGCCATTATTCCAGGCATTATCCTTGCATGTTGTTTTGCTGTCGGAGTGTTACTGATGGCATTTTTTGTCCCCACTTTTGTGGGTGAAATCCAGGGAGAAACAATCGATGCAAGGAATGCTGATGGGCCTGCCTGGCCAGGGCTTCTAGCCGTACTGGTTCTCGTGCTTGTTGTTTTAGGTGGGATCTATGGCGGGATATTTACGCCAACAGAAGCTGGCGCCGCCGGTGCTTTAGCGGCTATGTTGATTGCACTGGTACGCGGCAAGCTTGATAAAGGACGTTTATGGGAAGTTATGCAGGAAGCGGGGCAAGTCTCAGTCAGTATCCTGTTTCTGATTATCTGTGCCAGTATTTTCAGCATGATGTTAACCCTGACAGAATTGCCTCAGGTTATTGCGGCCATACTGGGAGATTCAAGTCTCGGCCTTGCCGGATTTTTAGTAATTTACCTCGGCTTACTGATTATTCTGGGCACGGTACTGGATTCAACTTCTATCATGTTGATACTGTTACCGCTGGCATTACCGGTAGTTGCAGCGATGGGGGAAAACCTGGTCTGGTTTGGCATCATTACTGTAGTAGGAATCGAAATAGGCTTGTTAACCCCGCCATTGGGTTTGAGTGTCTACGTCATCAAAGCAAGTGTGGATGATGAGTCAATCAGTCTGGGCATGATTTTCAGCGGGGCTTTGCCTTTTGTATTGATTACTCTGATGGTCACCATCCTGTTGATGGTTTTCCCGGCACTGAGCCTGTTTCTTCTTAAATAAATAATTAATTAAGCGGCAAATGTCGCTAAAACAGAATTCAACATCTGGCTTGGACACATGGCCTTCGCACATAAGTCAGGATCAGTCTTGTAATAGCCGCCAAGATCAACAGCAGTTCCCTGAATACCATTCAATTCATCCACAATAGCGGATTCCATGTCAGCAAGGGATTGTGCCAGGCTGGTGAATTCTTCTTTTAAAGCCGCATTTTCATTTTGTGCTACCAGTGCTTGTGACCAATACAGCGCCAGATAGAAATGACTGCCACGATTGTCCAACTCACCCACTTTACGTGATGGATTCTTGTTTTCCATTAATAATTTCCCGGTAGCTTCATCCAGGGTTTTAGCAAGAATTAGCGCTTTGGGATTATCAGTGGATTGGCCAAGATGTTCCAGAGATGCGGCCAAGGCCAGAAACTCGCCCAAAGAGTCCCAGCGCAGATGGTTTTCTTGCTGAAATTGCTGAACATGTTTCGGTGCAGAACCGCCCGCGCCAGTTTCAAACATACTGCCACCATTCATCAAGGGAACAATAGATAGCATCTTTGCGCTGGTGCCGACTTCAAGAATAGGGAACAAATCTGTCAGGTAATCACGCAGAACATTGCCCGTTACCGAGATAGTGTCTTTCCCTTCCTTTAAACGCTGTAAAGAAAATCGTGTTGCATCCACCGGGGACATAATATGAATCTGAAGACCTTGAGTATCATGATCTTTCAGATAGGTGTTCACTTTCTCAATCAATTCGGAGTCATGCGCACGTTCCGGGTTGAGCCAGAATACTGCAGGCGTTCCTGAGGCTCTGGCGCGCTTCACCGCCAATTTGACCCAGTCCTGTATTGGCGCATCTTTAACCTGACACATGCGCCAGATGTCGCCTTTTTCTACTTCATGAGAAAGTAGAATGTCGCCTGAGCCATTAACTACCTGCATGGTGCCCTTGGCAGTCATTTCAAAGGTTTTATCATGGGAGCCATATTCCTCAGCCTTTTGTGCCATTAGGCCGACATTGGGTACTGAACCCATGGTACAAGGGTCGAAAGCGCCATTTTCTTTACAGAAATCAATAGTTTCCTGATAGACGTCGGCATAACAGCGATCAGGTATCAAAGCCAGAGTGTCATGGAGTTCGCCATCAGGGCCCCACATTTTTCCTGAAGCTCTGATAGCCGCGGGCATTGATGCGTCAATGATGACATCGCTTGGTACATGTAAATTGGTAATTCCCTTGTCAGAATTTACCATTGCCAGTGGCGGTCTTTGTTCATAACAGGCCTGGATATCCTGTTCAATTTCGGCTTTCTTCTCAGCAGGTAAGTTGTCGAGCAAGTCAAGCATTGCCCCAAAACCATTATTGGGATTGGCGCCGAGTTCCTTAAAGGTATCAGCATGTTTATCAAATACATCCTGAAAGAATACCGAGACTGCATGACCAAAAAGAATCGGGTCCGATACCTTCATCATGGTGGCTTTCAAATGTAGTGAAAGTAATACACCTTGTTGTTTGGCTTGCTGGAAGGCATTTTCGAGAAAAGTTCTGAGCGCCGAGCAACTCATCACGCAGGAATCGATAACTTCACCTTCGAGTAGCGGAGCAGAGGCTTTCATTGTGTGTATAGCGCCGCCTTGATCGACAAATTCAATTTGATAGGAATCTTCTTTCGATAAGGTAAGAGATTGCTCACTGCCAAAAAAGTCGCCTTCATTCATGTGGGCAACATTGGTCTTTGAGTCAGCAGACCATTCACCCATGGAGTGAGGGTTTTGTCTGGCGTATTGTTTTACCGCACCAGGCGCGCGACGATCAGAATTACCTTCCCTAAGTACTGGATTGACGGCGCTCCCTTTGACCCGGTCATAGCGTTCCTTAATGTCCTTTTGTTCATCAGTTTTTGGATTCTCTGGGTAATCCGGCAATGGAAAGCCTTTATCTTTCAGTTCTTTGATCGTGGCATTCATTTGTGGCAAAGAAGCGCTGATATTGGGCAATTTAATGATATTTGCTTCAGGTTTCATTGCTAATGCGCCCAAGTAGGCCAAATCATCACTTTGTTTCATACCATCAGGCATGTAATCAGGAAACACAGCAATTATTCGTGCAGCCAGTGAAATATCCCGTGTTTCCATGTCGATATTGGAGGAGGCGGTAAAGGCCTTGATGACAGGAAGCAAAGAATAGGTTGCCAGAGCTGGAGCTTCGTCTGTCAGTGTGTAGATAATCGTTGTTTTATCGGTCATGTTTTACCTGATGATTTTAAATGTGATGCAAACAATAAGACTTAAATTAGGGGCCAAATGTTAAGTCCAGTGACTCAATATTCTGCGGAGCGCATTATAGCAACATGCAAGTAGCTAGAGTAGGGGAGAATAGGCTGAAAAGCTTATCAGGCTTACATCTTATCCAGAGTATCAATACCCAGTAAATTCAGTCCTTCTCTGATGGTAAGCGCTGTCAGCTGACATAGACCAAGCCGTGAGTTTTTAACAGTTTCTTGCGCTTTTAAGACTGGACATGCTTCATAAAATCGCATGTATATGCCTGCCAATTCATATAAATACAGACAGAGCTGATTGGGGAAACAGTCCTGGGCAACTTGTTCAACAGTTTCAGTAAATTGTAATAATTTGATGGCCAGGGCTTTTTCTTCTTTTTCAATGACGCTGATGTCAAAAGAGGCTATGTTCGCAGCTTCTTCTTTTCTGAATATGCTACGGATTCTGGCATAGGCGTAAAGCAGGTAAGGTGCCGTATTTCCTTCAAAGGACAGCATGGTGTCCCAGTCAAACACATAGTCACTGTTTCTATTTTTGCTTAATTCAAAATATTTTATCGCGGCAATACCCACGACTTCGGCAATAGCCTGTTTTTCGGCGTCCTGCATATCAGGGTTTTTATCTGCAACTAACGAGTGAGCTCGAGTAACCCCTTCATTGACCAGATCAAGTAGTTTGACTGTGCCGCCACTTCGGGTTTTGAAGGGTTTTCCGTCACTGCCCATCATGGTGCCATAAGAGAGATGTTCGAGAGAACATGATTGTTTTTTATAATCTGCCAGTTCAGCGACTTTGAAAATCTGTTGGAAATGCAAACTCTGGCGAGCATCAACGACATACAGGACGCGATCAGCATGGAGTGTTTCATTGCGATACTGAATCGCGGCAAGATCTGTTGTGGCATAAAGAAAACCGCCATCAGATTTTTTTACTATGACTGGAAGAGGCGTGCCATCCTTGCTGGTAAATTCTTCCAGAAAGACGCAGGAAGCTCCATCAGATTCGGTAAGCAAAGCCTTTGCTTCAAGATCTGCAATGACCGGAGCCAGCTTGTCGTTGTAAAAGCTTTCCGCGCGAATGTCATCGGGACTCAGTGTAATGCCAAGCAAGGCATAGAGTTTTTCGCAATGCTCCATGGAAATTTTAATAAAGTCTTGCCATAGCGCCAGACATTCAGCGTCACCTGCCTGCAGCTTAACCACGTTCTCGCGGCTGGCATTAGCGAAATCAGCATCTGAATCAAAGCGTTCTTTGGCTTGGCGATAAAACACTTCCAGGTCAGCAAGTTCATTTTTCAAAGAAGTATCGGCACTGTGCAGATCCTGCATATGAGTAATCAACATACCAAATTGTGTGCCCCAGTCACCGAAGTGGTTTTGTCGGATCACGGTATGCCCAAGATGTTCAAAAATTCTTACCAGGGAGTCGCCAATAATGGTCCCCCGCATATGGCCTACATGCATTTCCTTGGCAAGATTTGGCGATGAATAATCGACCACAACTGTCTGCAGGGTCTCTGCATTCTGGATGAGTTGGCCGGATGTAATCAGGGTGTTCAATGCACTGGAAAGAAAATCATTGGCAAGGTGTATGTTAATAAAGCCCGGGCCTGCAAGCTCGAGTTTCTCGGCAATTCCGGATAGGTCCAGAGTGTCGAGAACTTGCTCACCAAATTCACGTGGATTCTTACCCAGTTGTTTGGCAACGCCCATTATGCCGTTGGCCTGGTAATCACCAAACTTTTCATCCCGGGCATAATTGATCAGGGCCTGGCAGTCGGCGATGCCGGCGGTTTCGGAGATTCCGGCTGAGATTATTGAATCCAGTTGTTGCTTGAGGTTCATTTGCAGGATGTGCTCATTTTCAAAAGGAGGGCATTTTACACCAAAGCATCTGTGGTGTCAGAGGCATGTCGCAACAATAGAGCGCGTTAATTATCCGATTATTAGTCTGTATTAAGTGCTTTGGAATTGCAGCCTGACTAAAACGAATTAATTTGAATTACTGGAAATCAGTACAAGGTGTTATTCTTTTTCGCTATCTAAAGGAGTTGCCATGTCTTGCTATACCAATAAAAAAACAATATCGGTGCTCATCTTTTTAGGTCTCACCAGCTTGTTAACGGCTTGCAGCGAAAGTAATACCTCCAGCCAAAATATTGAGGTGTCTGAAACAGTTTCTGCTAATGCCCCCTTGAGCAATCCGCTTGGTAATATTGTTACTAATACAACAGGACAAGACTGTGATGATGAGGCCGGGATTCAATATCTTTGTGGCGTTATCAATGGAGAAGATATCCTGCAAATTGGCAACTCTAACTGGCTGCTGGTATCTGGTATGGATGGCAGTCTTACCGGTAGTTCGGTCAACGGCAAAATTCATCTGGTGGATGCTGAAGCAAAAACTGCGGAAATCATTTTTCCTGATGATGCGGCAGTTTTACAGCATGATTTGCTGATGTACCCGGATTGTCCTGGTCCTCTTGATATAACGAACTTCTCAGCCCATGGTCTGTCTTTGCAAAAAAGTGACAAGGGGCCAGAAACATATCGTGTCTACATGACCAGTCATGGAGCGCGAGAAGCCATAGAAATTTTCGAAATTGATGCTTTTCTAAAGCCAAACATACAATGGGTGGGATGCATTCCCATGCCTCAATCATCATGGACCAATAGTGTAACTATTCTTAGTGATGGAGGCTTTCTTGCTACCCAGTTTTATAATCCATCACAGCACAGTATTGAGAATGTTTTGGCCGGCGAAGTCACTGGCCATGTTTTTGAATGGCACCCCGGTGAAGCCGTTTCAATTGTCGCTGGTACCGAACTTGCCGGACCCAATGGGATTGCCGTGTCTCTGGATGAGCGCTGGATATTCGTTGCAGCATTTGGCACTGGAGAGTTGGTGCGCTTCGACAGAAGTAGTACCCCTGTAGGGAAGGAAGTCATTTCTCTTGGTATTTTGCCGGATAATGTACGCTGGACATCTGAAGGGTCTTTGTATGTTGCCGGAAACAATGTCGGAGAAAGTTGTGGTGAAGAGAGTTGTGAAGGAGGTTGGTCAGTTATTGAAGTAATACCTTACAACCTGGCGCTCAACAGAGTAGGGGGTGTAAGCGAAGGTAGCGCATTGCATGATGTAAGTTCGGCATTGCTGGTAAATGATGAAATTTGGGTCGGTACCTACAGTGGCGACCGTCTGGCAATACTTCCTCGTTAAGCATGCCCAATAAAAAAGGCGCCGGATCATTTAAAATGATACCTGGCGCCTTATTTAATTATTTATTAATGCCTGGTGGCTAATTACTCGCCAGTAGCAAAGCAGTAATAGTAACCATTTCCGCCAGAGGCCTGCAATTGTTCCTGGCTGCATCCGCGTGATACATGCGCTGCGTTCCAGGATTCTGCCATGGCACCGCCGCCGACTCTGTCGAAGTGACCAACCGTTGCACTTGAGGCATCAGTATTACTGGTCCAGTTGTTACAGGTCAGGCCAGATGATGTTCCGTCAGGATTTGTGCCTGTGAGTATGTCGTGCTGATTAGGCTGGTCTCCAACACCGTTTACGGTGTCGCCATTTTCAGTCACAGTTCGTTGCTTGTTCAGGTTGGCATTTGAATAATGAATATCCATCACACTGCGACCCACAAGCTCTCCGTTAGCGTTAAACCAGGGACCACTGCCAATTCTGTCGCGGGCATAGACTCCATCAGGGCCTGTAGTGCTCAAATAAGCGCGCCAGGTTTTTCCAGACACCCCTGCGTCGTTTGCTAATGCTGCACAATGCGCATCTGCACCGGCAAGGCCGCCCAGATTTGCACCATCACCCAGGCCACTACTGGTCAGGAAAAAACTCATGCTGGTGTCTTGGTCACCCTGAGCCCCCTGGGCTATTGCTGGTACAGAAGTGCAGGCTAATAGAGCGCCTGCGATAACTAGTTTTTTTAATCTCATATTATTCCCCTCTTGGTCTGCTAACCGGGATAGTTAGCCAATGGTTCAATACTAATGCATAAAGCAGTTAACGAATAAGAAAACTCTGTGCAAGGACTTGAAAGCTATGTTGTCCCTGGCAAAAATTCGCACAGCGCATTTTTGTTGTCAACATAAAGTATCATATGATACTTAAAACGGGACTCCCGAAAATTGTTAAAAGAATGTTTAGTCTCTAAAAAGAATTAATTTTGCCTTGCCAAAACAACAATAAACGTGAAATATTAAGTAAAAATAAAGGGCAATTTCTATGATAAATCGACGTAAGTTTCTTGCAAGCTCTATGACTGCAGGCGGCGCAATGGTTTTGCCGCTTGGACTTAAAGCGCAGTCTGATGGTGCGGCAATCAGTGTAGAAAAACTGAATTATCTTGAATTACGGGTAAGTGACCCTGGCAGAACCATTGCTTTTTATCAGCACCTTTTCGGTCTGCCAGTACAGTCACGTTCTGGCGACCATGTGTTTCTGAAAATAGGGGATAACAAACAGTTTATGGCGGTACGTCCATTGCAGAGCTCAGAGACTCCGGCAATTGTACAACTGGGTTACTCGGTAAAGGATTTTGATATAGACACGCAGCTCAATGCACTCAAGGATAATGGTTTTCGGGAAATCGATCCTCCGGCAGATTCGACTCCAGGTATAGATAACATGATGTCTGCCTGGGTAACCCGACGTGGAGATACGCCTGAATTATATTTTTCTGATGCCAGAGGCGTAATTGTCCAGTTAAGCGATACGTCCTGGTGTGGCGGTAGCGGTCCTCTGGGCAATGTTTGCGGTGTTCCGGAAAGCACCGCAACAGGTATTTTCACACTGGAAGAAATTAATCACTTCACCTGTTTCGTCAATGACGGTGCCGGTGCCAATTTATTTTATCAGGACTTTTTTGGTCTTGAGGTGCAGTCATATCAAGGTCCAGGGTCACCTGTTACCGGAATTGGTGATGGTAAGCAATTTGTCATGTATGCAGGTCCATTTCCTGGTGGCGAGAATGCCCCGGCAAATATTCACCATGCCAGTTTTAATATGTCCGGATTCAATGTTGACGATATTCTGGGCAAGCTGACGGATTACGGTCTCAGTGCCCGTGGTGAGAGTCAGATAGGGCCGATGATGCATTACATTAGTCTGCGTATGCCCGCTAGAGGTGGTGCTGAAGGTGGCACACCTGAGGTGTACTTCACTGACTCCGATGGCATTTTAATGCAGCTTCAGGACATCACTTACTGTGGTGGTGGTGGTTATCTTGGTAATCAATGTTTGGTTTAGGAACCGTAAAAAGCCCGTTTTAAAGCGGTTTTTTTTGTAGATTTGCAGATGACTACCTGGTCGGGAAATGCAGATTCATGCAGGAATGCTGATGGAGTGTAGTATTGATGCCAGTAGCTCGGGAGAGGACAGGAAGGGGCTATGATCGGTATCCAGCTGGACCATTTCATCACAGGCTTGTTGTTTCATCATGTGGCGCTGGTGATTGACAGGAATTACCTGGTCATCCAGGGCACAAATATAGGTTTTTGGAATCTGCCCAAAACGGCTCTGTGTCAAAGTAACTTTGCCTGATAAAGGCAGGGTAGCCTGAACCGGCAGTGCAGTCGGGATATGTTTACGTTCACTTTCCGGGCATCGGTTGTAGAACAGGCGAGCTATGTCCTCAGGGGCGATGGTGCAGCTTCGTTTATCCTCCGACATATGCATGGCACTTTCTATTAGTGCTGGCTTGTCTGCAGCACTGTTTACGCTAATCAGATCAAACAGGCTTTGCCCGGTAACCGGGAGATAGGCGCTTAAATATACTAATCGGCCAATTTTAGAGGGAGTGCTTTCAGCAACCTGGGAAATCACCATACCGCTCATGCTGTGGCCCACAAGAATTACATTTTTCTCAATATTATCAATATATTGTGTTATATATTCAGTGTATTTATTCAGGGTGATTTTGCCCGGTTCAGCCTGATTTTCACCGTGACCGGGAAGATCCGGACACAAGACTTCATGGTTCATGGCATTCAGATAGGGGATTAGCGGATCCCAGCAGGACGCACAATGCCAGGCCCCGTGTAGTAAGACAAAGACAGATTCGCTCAAAATCAGTTCTTGTCGCTGAGATAGTGTTCCATTTCCAGGGCAGGTTGATCAGCTCGTGGTCTGCCAACTACCTTGGCAGGGACACCCACAACAGTGGTGTGAGCTTCGACATCCTCCAGAACCACAGAGCCGGCACCAATCCAGGCACCTTCACCAACGACGACATTCCCCAATACATTGGAGCCGGCCCCAATGAGTACGCCGGCTTTTATTTTCGGGTGACGATCGCCTGAATCTTTCCCTGTTCCCCCCAGCGTCACACCCTGGAGAATAGAAATATTATCCTCCAGTACACTGGTCTCACCAATAACGATACCGGTAGCATGATCAAGAAGAATACCGTGACCAATGCGGGCGGCAGGATGTATGTCTACGCCAAAGATCTCGGAAATACGACTTTGCAGGTAAAGCGCCATGCCCTTGCGATCCTGTTGCCATAACCAATGGCCAACCCGGTAAGCCTGCAAGGCCTGGAACCCTTTGAAATACAGGATAGCGGTAGAGTAGCACTTTACCGCCGGGTCTCGTTCTCTGATGGCGAGCAAATCTTTAGTGGTTGTTTCAATTATTGACAGGTCAGTACGCAAGGCTTCATCAAAGACCGCTTTCAGGGTTTGTGCCGGCATGTCCTCGGCGGCAAGTTTTCCGGATAACAGGGCGCTTATGGCAGAGGCAAGATCCTCATGTGCGAGAATGCGTTTGCTGAGATAATTACCAAGATCAGGCTCTTGTAAAAGTAGTTCAGTGATCTCTTTTTTGATTGTTGCCCAGAGCTCATTGTCCATGACATTACCACACGTTTCTGAAGGCCTGCGATTCTATAGTATGTCCCAGAGCCTATCAATGCTCTGAAGTAAAGCGTCTTGCTGGTGCTGGAGTTGCCCGGGTATAGCTGTTATCTTTCCGCGCATAAAATCAGGCTATTTGCAGACAGTGCCCATTGGCTGTGCCGCATGGAATACAATAATAAAAGTGACGCAAAAATCGCACAGCAAACAGAGACTAATTTATGCCAGTTAAAAATGTAGCTGTCCTCGGCGGCGGTAGTTTCGGAACCGTGGTTGCCAACATCATTGCCCATAACAACCATAAAACCTTGCTCTGGATGCGGGACAAGGAGCAGGTGGTTTCACTTAACAAATCACATGAAAACATTAATTATTTGCCCGGCTATAAAATCCATGAGGATGTGGTGGCCACTGACGATCTGGAAGCAGCAGTAAAAGATGTTGACCTGATCTTTGTCGCAGTCCCCAGCAGTAGCTTCAGGAATGTCGTACAACAGATGCAGCCTCTGATCCACAAGGACGTCATACTGGTGAGCCTGACAAAAGGAATAGAGGCTAAAACCTTTGCCCTGATGAGCCAGATTCTCGCAGAGGAAACCGATAACAAGCAGATCGCAGTTCTTAGTGGCCCGAACCTGGCCAAGGAAATTGCGGTTAACAGTCCTACCGGTGCGGTAGTGGCCAGCATTGACCCAGAGGTCGTCAAATCGGTTCAGGAAGTTTTGCATTCTGACAACTTCCGGGTGTATTCCAATGCGGATATGCTCGGAGTGGAGCTTGGCGGATCGCTAAAGAATATATATGCGATTATTGCCGGCCTGGCTGAAGCCATGGGAATGGGGCACAACACCAACGCAATGCTGGTGACACGAAGTCTTACTGAAATGGCTCGCTTTGGTGTTGAATTGGGTGCCGATCCGATGACCTTTTTGGGCTTGTCCGGCGTAGGCGATCTGATTGTCACTTGTTCTTCGCCATTATCCAGAAACTTTCGCGTGGGCAAGGCCCTGGGTGAAGGTAAGGATATAGATCTGGTAATCAGCGAGATGGATCAGGTAGCTGAAGGCATTAATACCCTGAAACAGGTGAAGGATAAAGCGGATGAATTGGGGGTGAAGATGCCTCTGGTGAATGGACTTTATGAAATTATGTACAACAATCAAACCGTTGACCATATAATAAGCTCCTTAATGCTGGAAGAGCAGGGACTGGATGTTGAGTTTGCGGCCGGCAGGATGCAGACAAAATGAATTTTCCTAAAAGCGTTGCCGTGAGGAATTCCAATGAGTGATGACAGAGTAGACGAAGTAAAAAAGAATATACTTTCCCCTTCGCAATGGGTGCGCATACTGTATATGGTTTTTTATGCAGTGGCTTGCTGGGTGTTATTATTTGTCATTCCGATAATTATCGTGTGTCAGGTCATAATTGCGCTTATTACCGGGACGGATAACAGGAATTTGCGTGAATTCGGCGCCAGGCTTTCCGCCTATTTTCATAGCGCGCTGGATTATCTGCTGTATGTAAATGACGAAAAGCCCTGGCCATTTATTGTAGATGATGACGACAATCTGGATGATCAGTTTAACGATTCCAGTAGTGCACAAAAATCAGCAGCGAGAAAGGATCAACAATCCACTAACGACGTTTTTTCTGATATCAGCTTTACTGAAAATTCGACGGACAATGCGGCAGATGAGTCACAAGCAAGTGGTGATGAATCACAAGCAAGTGGTGATGAATCACACCAAAATGAATCTGATGATGATCGGAAAGATCCAGCTTAATTAGTAAATTTGATTTATCCAATAAACGAAGTTTGAAGTATGAATTTATTTTTGTTGCGGCATGGAGATGCCGAACCCAGCGCGACGTCTAATGACGGCAGACAGCTCACTGAAGCAGGCCATGAAGAAATTGCCAGTGTGGCAAGACAGTTTGCATCACGGAACCTTAAAATTGATCGCTGTTTTGTCAGTCCTTCACTCCGGGCACAACAAACTGCCAAAACCTTTTTATCACTGATCTTTGATCCTCCCGAGCCTGTCACAGTAGGCTTGTTGAGTCCCAATCAACGGGCGGCTCAGGCGATTGAGTTTTTGGGTAATAGTACTGATGAAAATATTCTTCTGGTGAGCCATAACCCAATTCTTTCGGAATTGCTTGCACTGTTAACAAATGGCAATGTTGATGACCTGCTGATTCTTGAAACAGGAAACCTGGCCTGTGTCGCACTGGATATTGTGGGACTAGGTATGGGAACCTGTCCATTCATTCTCACACCTGATACTGCAAAAGCGCTATCCTCCTGATTCCAGCCAGGAAAAGTTATGCAAATCATTGACAGAACTGTCAGCACGGGTGAACTCAGCCTTGCAGTAAAAACCTGGGGCGATTCTGCCAAGCCGGCAATACTTGCGCTGCACGGCTGGCAAGATAATGCCGCAACATTTGATAAATTAATCCCGCATTTTCCCGACTATTACTGGATAGTCCCTGACCTGCCCGGGCATGGATTGTCCGAGCATAGAGGCAAAGCTGCTGACTATAGCATCTGGAGTTATTGTGCAGACGTCATGGCATTGGCTGATGCGATGGGTCTGGATCATTTCTATCTGATTGGACACTCCATGGGCGGAGGGATTGCAAACTTGTTGGCTGCTCTTTTCCCGGAAAGAATCAGGAAGCTGATTCTGCTTGATGTCATTGGGACAATTACTACTCCTGCTGATAAAGCATTGGAACAAATGCGTACAGCACTCAAACAGCGTTTTAAAAAAGTGCTTCGTAAACCCGGGTTTTATAGCAGTCGTGAAGACGCCATAGCTGCCCGGGCAAGAAAAGGGCTTGACCTTGAAGCTGCAAGCTTATTGGGGATTCGTGGTATTGGTGAGTCAGCTAGTGGTTATTACTGGCAACATGACCAGCGTTTGACCCGTAAAAGTTTGCTTAGTATGAGCGACGATCAGGTGCGCCCATTTTTAGAGGCGACATCCTGCCCGGTTCTTTTAGTCACTTCACAGCAAGCTGTTCTAGGAAAAGACGCTATCGACAAACGCATTGCGATGGTTGGGAATATACAGGTTGAGGCTTTATCCGGTGGTCACCATCAACATCTTGATGGTGACATAGACCTGATTGCTCGAAGGATTAGGCCGTTTCTGGATGCAGACCCAGACCCAGCTAGCTGATCAGAGAAAGAAATTCTGAGCGAGTACCCTGTTTATCCCTGAATGCGCCGAGCATGCAGGAGGTTGTCATCACTGAATTCTGTTTTTCTACGCCACGCATCATCATGCACATATGCTGGGATTCGATTATCACTCCGACGCCACGGGCATTGGTGATTTCCAGAATAGTTTCTGCAATCTGCTGGGTTAGGTGTTCCTGGATTTGCAAGCGGCGCGCGAAGACATCTACTATCCTGGCGACTTTGGATAGCCCAAGCACTGTATCACAGGGTAAGTAGGCCACATGGCATTTGCCGATAAAAGGCAGCAGGTGATGTTCACAGAGAGAATAAAGCTCAATATTCTTCACAATCACCATTTCATTGGAGGTGGTGGGGAAGAGGGCGTTATTCACTATTTCGTTAATGTCCTGGTTATATCCCTGGGTCAAAAACTGCATAGCCTTGGCCGCTCTGGAAGGAGTGTCTTTGAGACCAGGTCGGTCCAGGTCTTCGCCAACAGATTCAATGATAGAGGCATAGGCCTTCTCTAAGGTCTTGTCTTGCATAGGGATTTCGCTATTTCCTGTTGTTTTAATAGTTCTTCAGTAGTGGCTGTTTCGCTGTTTCTGGCCACCGATTACGAGTAAACTGCGCACCCTACGCGATTCTTATTAGCGGGTAAAGTCAATCTGTGAAAAACGCACTACCAATGAACGTCAATGATTGTATCAAGCAGATTGAGTATGAATTATCGTCACATGACCTTTATTACGGACATGGCACTGACAATTCCTGGTCGGAAGCGCAATGGCTTCTCACCTCTGTACTTACGGCTGATGGCGTAGAAAAGATCACTGGGCAAACGTGCATTACGGCGCCCCAGATGAACAGAATTAATGAGCTGCTGGCTAAACGCATCAGTGGTAAGGTGCCACTGGCCTACCTGTTGCAGGAAGCCTGGTTTGCCGGCTACTGTTTTTATGTTGATGAGCGCGTTCTGGTCCCCAGATCACCCATTGCTGAACTGATAAATCATAGTTTTGAGCCTCTTCTGAAGGAAGTCCCTGAGACTATTCTTGATCTTTGCTGTGGCAGTGGCTGTATAGGCCTGGCCTGTGCCCTGGCATTTCCCGATAGTAGGGTAATATTGGCAGATATATCGACAGAAGCTCTGGCTGTGGCGGAAATTAATATAAAGCGCTTTGGCCTGGAAGAAAGAGTGTCAGTCCGGCACAGTGATCTTTATCAGCAAATTACAGAAAATTTTGATCTGATCGTATCCAATCCTCCCTATGTACCTCGGGATGAATATCTGGCTTTGCCCCACGAATACCATGCAGAGCCTGCACTTGGACTGGTAAGCGAGCAGCAAGGTCTGGGTATCCCTGTGCAGATACTTAAGGAAACAGGCTCTCATTTACGTGACAAAGGGCTATTAATCCTCGAAACCGGCTATACCTGGCCGGATCTGGAAAAAGCATTGCCTCAGGTACCATTCCTCTGGCTTGATTTTGAAGAGGGTGGTGAAGGAGTTGCTGCAATAAACGCTAAACAATTACGTGAGCATTTCCAAAACAAGCATTAAATAAGTGGGCTAAATCACCGGATTGACTGGATTTTTCAGTAACATATCCGGAATTGATGCGTTATAATGCGCGCCTTTTTTATCAGCTAATTTTCATCTTAAAATCATGTCAGGCAATTCTATAGGCAAGTTATTTACCGTGAGCTCCTTTGGCGAAAGTCATGGGCCAGCTCTTGGCTGTATTGTGGATGGCTGCCCGCCAGGGTTGGCCCTGTGCGAAGAAGATCTGCAGGCGGATCTTGACCGTCGCAAGCCAGGGTCAAGCCGTTTTACTACCCAGCGTAAGGAAGAGGACAAAGTTAAGATCCTCTCCGGAGTATTCGAAGGGAAGACTACGGGTACACCAATTGGCATGATCATTGAAAATCAGGATCAGAAGAGCAAGGATTACGGCAATATAAAGGATCTATTTCGGCCGGCTCATGCGGATTACACTTATCAACAGAAGTATGGCGTTCGCGATTATCGAGGCGGCGGACGTTCTTCGGCCAGAGAAACTGCCATGCGTGTTGCTGCCGGTGCAATAGCCAAGAAATACCTGCAGGATAGTGAAGGTATTCTGGTGCGAGGGTATCTTTCCCAGCTTGGGCCGATCAAGGCTGAGCTGATCGACTGGAATGAAGTTGGAAATAATCCATTTTTCTGCCCTGATCCGACCAAAGTGGACGAAATGGCTGAGTATATGGCGGCTCTCAGCAAAGAAGGCGATTCAATTGGCGCTAAAATATCGGTTGTCGCCACTGGTGTGCCGCCGGGGCTGGGAGAGCCAGTGTTTGATCGTCTGGATGCCGAACTGGCCCATGCATTAATGAGTATCAATGCAGTTAAGGGTGTGGAGATAGGCGCGGGATTTGATTCTGTGGCACAAAAAGGCTCCATTCATCGGGATTTGATCAGCCCAGAGGGCTTTCATAGCAATAATGCAGGCGGTGTGCTTGGTGGCATCAGTTCTGGCCAGGATATTATCGCGCATATCGCTCTCAAGCCTACGTCGAGTATACGTATTCCTGGAGAAACCGTGGATATTCACGGTAAGTCCGCAGAAGTGGTGACCACCGGCAGGCATGACCCCTGTGTGGGCATCAGGGCAACCCCAATCGCTGAAGCCATGCTGGCTATTGTGTTGATGGATCATCTTCTCAGGCAGCGGGCGCAAAATGGCATGGTAAACTCAATAACGCCACGAATTCCAGCACAGAGATAAAAAAGAAATTAAGTTAAATATAATCAGTAACATGCTGTAAATTAAGAGAAATAAAATGCCCGGTAAAACTTTATACGATAAATTATGGGAATCTCATCTTGTCAAAAATCAGGATAATGGCACTTCCCTGATCTATATAGATCTGCATTTCCTCCACGAAGTCACTTCACCTCAGGCTTTTGAAGGTTTGCGTATTGCTGGCCGGCGCCCACGGCGTGCCGATGCCAATATGGCTACGCCTGACCATAATGTCCCCACCACTACTGAGGAGCGCTCCAGAGGGGTTGAAGGGATTATCGATCCGGTATCAAAAATTCAGGTGAAATCACTGGACAGCAATTGTCATGAATTTGGTATCGATGAGTTTGAAATTGATGATCCTAGACACGGGATCGTCCACGTTATAGGCCCGGAGCAGGGCAGAACCCTGCCAGGCATGACCATCGTCTGTGGCGACTCCCATACCTCTACTCATGGTGCATTGGGTGCATTAGCACATGGCATAGGGACTTCCGAGGTAGAGCATGTTCTGGCGACACAATGCCTGGTTCAGAAAAAAGCGAAGAACATGCTGGTGAGTGTTAATGGGCAGTTGAAACCAGGTATTACCGCAAAAGATGTGGTTTTGGCCATTATTGGCCATATCGGTACCGCTGGCGGTACTGGCTACACTATCGAGTTTGGTGGCGATGCCATTCGCTCACTTTCCGTTGAAGGACGTATGACAGTCTGCAATATGGCGATTGAGGCAGGTGCTCGCGCAGGGATAGTTGCAGTAGATGAAAAGACAATCGACTATGTGAAAGGACGCCCCTTTGCACCAACGGGTGAATTATGGAACCAGGCAGAGGCTGCATGGCGCGGACTGGTTAGTGATGAAGGTGCTGAATTTGATGCTGTGGTTAATCTTGATGCCGCAGAAATTGTTCCACAAGTGAGCTGGGGTACATCACCGGAAATGGTAGCTCCGGTCACCGGCAAGGTGCCAAACCCTGCCGACCTGACTAACGAAAGCAAACGCAATAACTACCAACAAGCCTTGAAATACATGGGCCTTGAGGCAGGTACAGCGATTACAGATATCATGCTGGACCGGGTATTTATCGGTTCTTGCACAAACTCCCGTATTGAGGATCTACGAGCCGCTGCGGCAGTGGTGAATGGCCGTAAAGTAGCTGACAATATCAAGGAGGCTCTGGTAGTACCGGGCTCTGGACTTGTCAAGGCACAGGCAGAGCTGGAAGGACTGGACAAAATATTCATCGAAGCAGGTCTGCAATGGCGGGAACCTGGTTGTTCTATGTGCCTGGCCATGAATGCGGATCAGTTGGGCGAAGGTGAACATTGCGCTTCGACGTCAAATCGCAACTTTGAAGGCCGTCAGGGCTTTGGGGGCAGAACCCATCTGGTGAGCCCGGCTATGGCCGCTGCAGCAGCAGTACATGGACATTTTGTCGATGTTAGAGAGATAGAATTACTGTAAAAACAAACAGATAGAGAATAAAGATGAAGAAGTTTATATCAGAAGATGGCTTGGTTTTACCCCTGGACAGGTCTAATGTAGATACCGATTACATTATTCCAAAACAGTTTCTTAAGTCCATCAAGCGTACCGGATTTGGCAAGAATCTGTTTGACGAGGCCAGATACCTGGATAAAGGCTTACCGGATGCAGATTGTTCTGGCAGGCCCATAAATCCTGACTTTGTAATGAATCAGGCGCGTTATGCGGGCGTGTCCATTTTGCTGGCACGAGAAAATTTTGGTTGTGGCTCTAGTCGCGAGCATGCGCCCTGGGCGCTTGATGACTATGGTTTTCGTTGTGTGATTGCCCCAAGTTATGCAGATATTTTCTTCAATAATTGCGTTAAGAATGGAATATTACTCATTGTTTTAGAAGAGAATGTTATAGAAAAATTATTCACTGACACATACCAAAATGAGGGCTATCGTCTGGCGGTGGATTTACCGTCCCAGACAATCACTACGCCAGCGGGTGAGAAAATTGCCTTTGAAATTGAGGATTCCCGTAAAAACATTCTACTCAATGGTCTGGATGATATTTCCATGACTTTGCAGAATGAGCAGCATATCCAAGGTTTTGAGGCATCCTGGAAACAGAAGTCACCCTGGCTTTTTTCCAGATAAATTAATAAGCCTCTAATTTAAAACAATTTTATAGCCTTTTCGGCTGTTGAAGGACAACAAATGAGTAAGCTTTATAACGTGGCCGTTGTAGGCGCTACTGGTGCCGTAGGGCGCACAATGCTGAGCATCATGGAGCAGCGCAAATTCCCTGTAGACAACCTTTACCTGCTTGCCAGTGAGCGCAGTGCAGGAGAAAAAATTACCTATAACAAAAAGCATTATCTTGTTGAAAACCTTGCTGATTTTGATTTCAGCAAGGCACAAATAGGCCTGTTTTCACCAGGAGCCAGCGTTTCTGCTGTCTATGCGCCTAAAGCAGGTGCTGCTGGTTGTGTGGTAATCGACAACACATCCCAGTTTCGCTATGAAGAAGATATTCCACTGATTGTGCCTGAAGTTAATGCCCATGCCATTGCTCAGTACACCAAGACCAATATTATTGCGAATCCAAACTGCTCTACCATCCAAATGATGGTGGCTCTGAAGCCAATCAAGGATGCTGTCGGGATAAAAAGGATCAATGTTTGCACTTATCAGGCGGTTTCTGGCACTGGTAAAAAGGCTATTGATGAACTGGCTGGTCAGACCGCCAAACTGTTGAGTGGCAAAGATCCTGATATTGAGGTTTATCCTCGCCAGATCGCTTTCAATGTAATACCGCAGTGTGATGTGTTCATGGACAACGGCTACACCAAGGAAGAGATGAAAATGGTCTGGGAGACCAAAAAGATCTTTGAAGACGATGAAATACAGGTAAACCCTACCTGTGTAAGGGTTCCAGTGTTCTATTCCCACTCCGAAGCGGTGCATATCGAGACAAGGGACAAGATTACTGCGGATGATGCCAGGGCCTTGCTGGAAAAAGCACCTGGCGTAAAAGTCATGGACAGCCGTGAAAATGGCGGTTATCCAACGCCGATTGGCCAGGGAACGGATCATGATGAGGTATGGGTTGGGCGTATTCGTAATGATATATCGCACCCTAATGGTCTGAATTTGTGGATTGTGTCTGATAATTTACGAAAAGGGGCGGCTTTGAACTCAATTCAGATAGCAGAAGTATTGATAAAAGACTATATCTAATGGATACTTGCGACGAAATCTTAAAAAAGTTTCTGCAATAACCTTAACGTTCTAAATCACCAAAATCGGGAAGGTCTATGCTGGCCACATGTAGAAAGCTCCTCGCCTTGTTAACCCTTTTTGCCGGGATTTTCCATGCCAGTCATGTATTGGCAGTGGGTCTTGGTGAATTGACGGTCAATTCCAGTCTCAATGAGCCACTTGATGCCTCGATTCAGCTGCTTGGTCTTGATGGTCTGACAAACAGCCAGATTCAGGCGGGCCTTGGTGGTCTGGAGGATTTTGAAAGGGCCAATATCGATCGTATTGGCCTGATTGATGGCATTACTCTGGAAATAATTATTTCCAATTCACAGGAAGGCATCCTGCGCCTTACCAGCATGGACCCGGTGGTAGAACCTTTCTTAAGTATGGTTATCAGTGTGCGCTGGCCTAATGGGCGTTTGATGCGTGATTATACTGCGCTTATTGACCTGCCTAACTTTATCAGCACTGAACCACAGGTTGTTCCTGTGGATATCCCTCAAGCCCCGGTTCCTGCCAGGGAAGCTGAACCTGCTCCTGAACCAACACCAGAGCCACAGCCACAAGTATTGAGTAACACTGTCCCAGAGACTCCGGTTATTGAGGAGACCTCTGAAGACCTCATTGAAGATGTAGAAGATGTCATCGAGGAAATAGCCGAGCCCGCTTCGGCACCAGTTGCTGAAGAGATTGCTGAAATAGAAGAAGAAATCGCTGTCGCAGCACCGGCACCTGAGCTGGATGCCGCTTTAGTAGATGAGGCGCCGAATGAGTCAGTCACTATCGCGTCTGGTAATACACTTTATGATATAGCAGCACAAAATCGTCCTGGCACCAGCGTTACAGTAGAGCAGACCATGCTGGCAATACAGCGTGCCAATCCTGATGCTTTCATTGATAACAATATCAACATGATACGAGTTGGGCAGGTGCTACGCATGCCGTCAATTCAGGACGTTCAGAGCATTGATCAGTCGCAGGCTCTTGAGCAAATCGCACTGCAAAACCAGGCAGTCTCGGTACAGCCTCTTGCCTTCATTAATAATCAGGGCGCAGATGATGCCCAGGGTGTGGACGAACTCACCATTCTTAGTGGTGAAGACGGCACTGATTCCTTGTCTGGTGATAGTGATATGGCAGAAACTATCGCTGCCCTTGAAAATCAGTTAGCAATTAGTGAAGAAAATCTGGACCGCGCCAGGCTTGAAAACCAGGAGCTAATGGCTCGATTTGGCGAGCTGACAGAGCAAATTGAAATTCTGCAAAATATTATCGCTATGCAAGATGAGCGTCTTGCCCAGCTCCAGGCTGACCTGGCCAGCAGGGCTGATGAAGCCCCGGAAGATGTTACCGCTCAAGCGCAACAAACAATTGCAGACACTCCGGCACAGCCACCCCAAACTGACACTTCACTGATGGGGCAATTGAGTTCAGTGTTTGAAAATACTCTGGTACTGGTTTCCAGTCTGGTTAGTCTTATATTGTTGGTTGTAGGCTTTCTGGTTTGGCGTCGACGTCCTGTCCATGACGGCATTGATGGTTTTGACCTTGAGGACGTTGCTCTGCAAGGTGGAGCCGAAGTTTATGAGCCAGATGGTGCCTCAGCAGGCTTTATAGCAGCTAAGAAAGCCAAGTTGTCACGCGGAAATGATGAGGATGATGAACCTGAGCTCACCGAAAAAGAGCTTGCTGAAACTGAAGACGACTATGAAGACGATGAAGAAGGCGGCTTGATAAGTAAGCTGAAAGGGCTGTTCAGACGTTCATCCGATGAAGATGAAGACTATGCCGATGATGAATTCGATGATTTGGATGACGAACAGGATGACGAAGATTTATTAGATGAAAGCAATGCAATATCTATCGACGCTGATGATGCACTTGCCGAGTCGGACGACGTATATCCTGACGACGAAGATGAGCAGATTAACGATGAAGATCTGGATGACTTAATCGTCGCTGAATTTGCAGAGGAATCAGAAGCAGATGCCAGCGAAGAGCTTGAAGCTGAATCTGCAGATTCGCTGCTAGAAAAATTTATTGATGAATCCGTTGACGAACCCAGTGACGAGTCCAATGGTGAGGAGCTTTCTGAAATTGTCTTCGATGATCTGGATGACCTTGACAGTCTAGATGACAGTGACGTTGAGCCTATTGAGGGCGCAACAGAATCTGAAGTAGATATTAACACTCTGGACTTTTCCGATCTTGATTTAGACGCAGAAGCAATAACAGCTGAACCAGAAGAAGCTATAGAAGATATAAATGAATCAGCAACTGGAGAGCTTGAAGAAACTGACGAGGTTGACTTTGATCTGGGCGACTTTGTAATGGACGATATTAACAGCACAACCAGTGCAGACAGTATTGAAAGTATTAAAAGTATTAAAAGTATAGACGCTGAAACCGAATCTACACTTGCTGAAACGCCAGCTCAAGAAGTCGAAGCTGTTGAATTTGATCTGAATGATGCGTCAGAGACTGAAACCCTTTCTGATGATGCTGAAGAAGAGTCAGATGTGGAAGTCTTTGATTTCTCTCTGGACGAGGCTGTCAGCGAAAGTACACCAGTAGCAGGAGATGATAAGACTGCTGAAGACAGGGAAAGTTTTGAGTTCAATGTTAAAGACTCAACTGACACAGCAGAACCTGAAGAAAGCAATGTTGAAGATGCTGATGTCGAAACTCTGGATTTTAATGTCAGTGCTGTTCCCAGCTTTGAAGAAAAGCAGGATGATGAGGTTCAACAGTCCGCAGATGATTCGGCAGAAGAACTGGAAACATTTTCATTCGACACTGATGCGTCAATTACTGCACAAGAACCTGTTGTTGAAGAGCTAGATGAAGAACTAGATGAAGAACCTGCTGAAGAAGAGTCCCTTGATTCACTGACAGCGGCATTGGATAAAATAAATGCCGAAGAAAGCGATATTGTGATCCTTGATAACGATGCTACCAGTGACAGTGATTCCATCGATGATCTGGACCTGGGAGATATAGAGATTGATGACAGTCTGTTCATCATCGATGATGAAGATGACGCTGTTGAGACAGGTGATGAACCAATATCTGACAGCGATGAATCTTCGACCAAGCTGGATCTCGCAGTGGCTTATGAAGCCATGGGTGACAAAGACGGTGCGAAGGAAATCCTCAATGAAGTGGTAGCAGAAGGCAATGAAGAACAGGTTGCTGAAGCCAAAAAGCTTCTGGAAAAATGGGGCTAGCCCCGGCCAGCTGAATGCTGCTGAAGATTATTACCTGTCTATTTAGCAGTCCAGTTACCAATATAGCCACCTATAGCCACCAATACAGTTACCAGGATCGTTGAAAAAAAGTGACAGCCAGGTGACAGACCCTCATAAATCTCATGACACCCCTGAACGGATTGCGCTGGGTATTGAATACGACGGAAGTTGTTTCAATGGTTGGCAGGCACAGAAATCATTCACAGCAGTAACGGTCCAGGAAACGCTGGAAAAGGTGCTGAGTGAGGTCGCAGACCATCAAGTCTCTCTGATATGTGCTGGCCGCACAGACACAGGGGTTCATGCTACGGCTCAAGTTGTACATTTTGATTGTTTAAATTTCAGACTGGACCGAGCCTGGACCAGGGGAGCCAACTCAATGCTACCCTCAACCATTGCTATTCGCTGGTCGAAAGGAATGAGTAATGAATTTCATGCCCGCTTTTCTGCAACAGCAAGGAAGTATCGCTATGTTATTTACAATAAACCGGTAAAACCTGCAATTCTTAGTAATCTGGTGACCCATCATTTCCGTAAACTGGATGCAGACTTGATGGATCAGGCTGCGCAGCAATTACTGGGGAAAAACGATTTCACCTCTTTCAGAGGGGCTGGATGCCAGGCAAACACCCCCATACGTAATATTGTCAGCCTGGCGGTAACACGGCAGAGAGACTTTGTGATTATAGAAGTTGAAGCAAATGCCTTTTTACTCCATATGGTCAGAAATATTGTTGGCGTATTACTGGAAATTGGGGAAGGCATAAAACCGGTAGACTGGGCTGCACAAGTGCTGGCTTTCAGAGACAGAAAGCTTGCCGGGGTGACGGCATTGCCTGATGGGCTGTATCTGGTAAATGTCAGCTATCCAGCGGAATTTGAGCTACCGTATTCAGAACCCGGGCCTGATTTTTTGCTGTAATGAGCTTGTTGCTATATAGGTAAATTGCGGCCTGTTTGGTAGAATTGGGACCTGCTTTTTCCCTTTTGACTGTCGTTGCTAAGTCTATGCCAGTGACAGCAATTTAATAAACATAATTAATCAGGAGTATAGGGACAGCTTGCTGCAAAATGTTGTCGAGTTTACTTGCCTGACCGGGTATTAAAAATATGGGCGATTTAGGGAAATCAGCGAAATCAGGAGAAAAGCAAGATCATCCCGGGACCCTGATAAAGATCTGTGGCATCACGCGTGAAGAAGATGCCCAAAATGCCCTCGATAGTGGTGTAGATGCTATTGGCCTTAATTTTTATGCCGCCAGCCCGAGATATCTCACTATTGAGCAGGCTATCCAGATAAGTAATCTGGTGAAAGGTAATGCGCTTATTGTCGGTTTGTTTGTCAATGCTGAGTCTGATTTTGTCAGGCAAGTTCAGCGCAAGGTGCCACTGGATATTCTTCAATTCCATGGTGATGAAACACCAGAGTATTGTGAGCAGTTCAAGTGCAGTTACTGGAAAGCTCTCAGAGTTAAGGATTCTGCGCAGGTCGCCAGGCAGATCCAGGCCCATGCCAAGGCTTCGGCAATACTTGTAGATGCCTGGCATGAAGAGCAATACGGCGGTACCGGAGAAACGTTTGACTGGGACTTAATTAAAGACCTTACCTTCAGCCAGAAGTTAATACTGGCCGGTGGAATAAATCCCCAAAATGCAGCTGAGGCAATAAAACAGGTTCGTCCCTGGGGGATCGATGTGAGTTCTGGTGTTGAAGAATCACCAGGGATTAAATCAGCAAAATTAATGAAGCAGTTTATTGAAGAGGTTAGAAGTGTCTGAATCCAATTTGTTAAATGATGTATACAGTGGTCCTGATGAACATGGCCATTTTGGGCCCTATGGCGGAATTTTCGTGGGTGAAACCTTGATCCCTGCTCTGGAAGAGTTAAACCGGAAATATGCTGAGCTGAAGGAAGATCCTAAATTCTGGGAAGAATTTCACTATGACCTGAAGCATTATGTTGGCCGACCTTCACCGCTGTATTTTGCGGAAAGACTTACCAGCGAACTCGGTGGAGCAAGAATTTACCTGAAACGTGAAGATCTCAATCATACCGGTGCTCACAAGGTAAACAACACCATTGGCCAGGCCTTACTGGCCAGAGCCATGGGGAAAACACGAATTATTGCAGAAACCGGTGCCGGACAGCATGGTGTCGCTTCTGCTACCGTCGCTGCCCGTCTAGGTCTGGAGTGTCATGTTTACATGGGCGTTGAGGATATACATCGCCAGTCCGCCAATGTTTACCGTATGAAAATGCTGGGAGCTAATGTCATCGGTGTCGATTCAGGTTCCCGCACATTGAAAGATGCAATGAATGAGGCTCTCAGAGACTGGGCAACAAATGTAGACAATACCTACTATATAATCGGCACTGTTGCCGGTCCGCACCCTTACCCAATGCTGGTACGTGACTTTCAAAGTGTTATTGGCAGGGAAGCACGAGAGCAGTGTCTGGAAATGACCGGTCGCTTGCCGGACACTCTGGTGGCCTGTGTAGGTGGGGGGTCCAATGCGATTGGCTTGTTCTATCCTTTTATCCCTGACGAGTCCGTAGCCATGATTGGTGTGGAAGCGGGGGGCTATGGTCTGGCAACAGGCAAACATGCAGCGCCATTATGCACTGGCCAGCCAGGTGTTTTGCATGGCAACCGCACTTATCTGATGAATGATGAAAATGGCCAGATACTGGATACGCATTCTATTTCAGCGGGGCTTGATTATCCCGGTGTTGGTCCGGAACATTCCTGGTTGAAAGATCTCAAGCGCGCTTCATACACCTCGGTAACTGATGGGGAAGCGCTGGATGCATTTCGTAAGTTGACACAAGTGGAAGGTATTATGCCGGCCCTTGAGTCCAGTCATGCCATTGCCTGGGTAATGAAAGAAGCACCGAAGCTTCCAAAAGATCATATCATTATCGTGAATCTGTCTGGCAGGGGTGATAAAGATATGCACACTGTTGCCGAAATTGAAGGTATTGAGGTGTAGTCAGACTTTATTCTTAAGGTAGTAAAGAACAAAAGTTAAGCACAGACTATTTAAAACAACATGGTTTCAGGAAGTAGCAGCAGTATGAGCAGAATTTCAGGATGTTTTGAAAGATTACAGGCCGATGGACGCAAGGCGCTAATCCCATATCTGACAGCGGGTGACCCCAATAGTGATACCACTCTTGGCTTGATGCATGCTCTGGTTGCCAATGGTGCGGATATTATTGAGTTGGGTTATCCCTTTACCGACCCTACTTCTGATGGACCGGTAATCCAGAGAGCTGTGGAAAGAGCACTGGTGCACAACACCAGTCTGCATGATGTTCTTCACACGGTAAGTCTGTTTCGTAAAGAGAATCAGCAGACGCCGGTGGTCTTGATGGGATACCTGAATCCAGTTGAAAGCATGGGTTACCAGAAATTCGCTGACGATGCAGTTGCTGCCGGTGTTGATGGCGTTCTGATTGTTGATATGCCGCCGGAAGAATCTCATGATCTCGAAGAAATCATGGAAAAGACTGTTATCGATCGTATCTACCTGGTGGCGCCCACTACCTCTGATACCCGGGCGGCGCAAATTTGTAAAAAGAGCAGTGGCTATGTTTATTATGTGTCCCTGAAGGGCGTCACAGGTGCGGGAAATCTTGATATCGAATCGGTTAAGGAAAACCTGATGCGCTTGAGAAAAAATACAGATTTGCCCGTGGGTGTAGGATTTGGAATCAAGGATGCACAGAGTGCTAAAAAAGTTTCCGAGATCGCAGAAGCTGTTGTGGTAGGGAGCGCCCTGATCAATAAAATCGAAGAACTTAACGCTACCAGGCAATATACTCTTGAAGAATTGAAAGCGCATATCAGCTTGATTAAAGATATGCGTGATGCAATGGATGGTTGATTTCAGTCAGGTTAAATCTTGACCTTAACCAAGGTTAAATCTTGACTTTAACCCTAATTAAATTTTGCTATAGCAGGTATCTATGAGCTGGATTAATAAAATACTTCCTTCTGTTGGCCGCTCGCAGGAATCGAGCAAGTCACGCAGTATTCCAGAAGGTTTGTGGAAAAAATGCCCTCGTTGTGAAGCGGTATTGTATCGGGACAATCTTGATGAGAATCTCGATGTTTGTCCAAAGTGTGATCACCATATGCGAATTTCAGCGCGACGCCGTCTGGAAATTTTCCTCGACAAGGAGAATCAGGAGGAGCTGGGTGCAGACATAATGCCTAATGATGCTCTTAAATTTCGTGATCTGAAAAAATACAAGGATCGACTACTGGCGGCTAAAAAAGCAACCGGAGAAAACGATGCGATGGTTGTCGTTAAAGGAAAACTAAAAGGCCGGGCAATTGTTGTGGCTGCATTTGAGTTTGGTTTTATCGGCGGTTCAATGGGCGCGGTAGTCGGTGAGAAATTTACTCTTGCGGTGAACAAATGCCTGGCAGAAGAATTGCCATTGGTTTGCTTTGCCACCAGCGGTGGCGCACGCATGCAGGAAGCATTGATATCCCTGATGCAAATGGCAAAAACTGCTGCAGCCTTGGAAAAGATGAAGCAAAAAGGACTCCTCTATATTTCTGTTCTGGTAGATCCTGTCTATGGTGGCGTATCAGCCAGCCTGGCTATGCTTGGCGATATCAACATTGCTGAGCCCAATGCCTTTATCGGATTTGCCGGACAGGATGTCATTCGTCAGACGGTGCGCGAAAAATTACCGGAAGGCTTTCAACGTAGTGAATTTCTCCTGGAGCATGGTGCTATCGACATGATAGTGCATCGCAAAGAACTGCGTGATCGCATAAGTTCTCTGGTAGGAAAACTGATGTTTCAGTTTACAGACCGATCAACACAACAAGAGCTTGTTTAATTCCAGATTGAAAGAATAAGGTGATTCACAATTTTATCAATTCTGTTTTTTAAAATATCAGTCAGGGGTAGGGCTTGAATCTCGCACAGTGGCTTGAGTATCTCGAGCAATGTCATCCCAGTAATATAGAGTTGGGACTGGAGCGTATTTCTAAAGTCGCCGCAAAGCTCCCTATAGGTCTTGATGGCAGTAAAATCATCACGGTGGCAGGAACCAATGGCAAAGGATCGACTGTCAGCATGCTGTCCGCGATTCTTGAGAAAGGCGGCCACAGTACATGCTGTTACACCTCACCCCATATTCTGCGATACAACGAACGTGTAAAACTGGGCAACAGGCTCGCTAGTGATGAGGAGTTGTGTGAATCCTTTGCTGCAGTGGAAGCTTTACGCGGCGATATCCAGCTTACTTATTTTGAATTTGGCACTCTTGCAGCATTACAACTTTTTTCTCGCTATAAAGCTGATTATATAATTCTTGAAATAGGATTGGGTGGACGCCTGGATGCGGTAAACATTCTCGATCCTGACCTGGCAATACTGACCAATGTGGCCCTTGATCATACCGACTGGCTGGGCGATACGCGTGAAGCTATTGGTTTTGAGAAAGCGGGAATTTTCCGTACTGCCATTCCTGCCCTGATCGGAGAAAAAGACATCCCTGAAAGTGTCACAAAGCATGCCGATAGTATCGGTGCAACGGTCTATGCCAATGGGATTGCCTTCAATGCTGAACAAAAAAATGACAATTTCTGGCAGTGGCAGGGAACAAATAGTAGCGGGGATAGTATTTCCTTAAATGAACTGCCGCTCAATGATTATCCACTGGATAACTGTGCCACAGTGCTTCAGGCGATAAGTTTGCTGGCGCCTGAAATCACCACGGAGCAGTTAAAATCGGGTCTTATGAATGCCGCTTTACCTGGTCGCTTTCAGCATGTGCAAAAAGACTATGCGCTAATTCTGGATGTGGCCCATAATCCTCATGCAGCCAGGCGTCTTGTGACGCAGGTACAAGCTCGCTTTCCGGGTAAGAAAATCAATATTGTGCTCGCCATGTTGGCGGACAAGAATTATCAGGAAGTGGTTGAGTGTTTCAAAGAATTAAAGCCAGTGTGGTATGTCGCAAGTATCGAGGAAGAGCGGGGACTGGAAGGAAAAATACTATATAATTATCTGCACGAAACAGGGGAGTCCACGGTGAATTATTTCAGCACCATCACCGAGGCTTACACAGCGGCAGATAAAACCATAACTGCTGCGAATTTGAGCAGTCAGCAAAACGAAGATGGTGATGCTGTACTCCTTGTGACCGGATCGTTTTTTACCGTCTCTGCGGTACTGGAGTTGATTTGAATATAGCGATGAAACAGCGACTAATAGGAACGGTAGTTGTTGGTTGTCTGGCGATTATCTTCATCCCGGTACTTCTGGATGGAGAAGGCGTCTCCCCCCCTGAAATGAGCGGCTCCATTCCGGATTCTCCCCCCATGCCTGTTGTTCCCGACATAGAACCGCTCAGACCTGAAATATCTTCTGACAAGCTTTCTATTGCCGAAAAAAGTGTTGAAACATCAGCACCAACCCGGCAAGCAACGAATTCGGGCAATGCATCACTCCCACCAGCGCCTGAGAGACCGAAATTGGATACAGCGGGCATTCCCGAAACCTGGACAGTGCGTTTAGGCTCTTTTGGTGAAAAGTCTAATGCAGAAGCCCTGGTAAGCCGTCTCAGAGAGCAGAAATACAAAGGCTTCAGCAGACCTATTAATTCAAGCAGGGGACTTCTTACCGGTGTTTATGTTGGTCCCGTGCTAACGGAGTCGGAAGCTGGAAGATTGCAGCAGGAGCTAGCTGAGGAGTTTGAACTGGAAGGTGTTGTCGTTCAGTTCACTATCGATGAACTTGAGCAATAACGGACAGCTATAAAAGATGATCGATATCATCATAGTTGGCATAGTTGTTATTTCTGCCTTGTTAGGGGTATTCAGGGGCCTGATCAAGGAAGCGCTTTCTCTGGCAAGTTGGTTTGCAGCAATCGTGGCAGGTACTCTATTTAGCTCGCAACTTGCTGATTTAATGGAAAATTTAATTAATAATCCCAGCTTGCGCAGAATAGCAGCCTTCGCGCTTCTTTTTATTGTTGTTATTTTCACCGGTACCCTGATAAGTAACCTGATTTCGAAATTAACAGAAGCCGCCGGGCTCAAAGGCGCAGACAGAACGTTAGGGGCCTTATTTGGCGTATTGCGCGGTATGATCATTGTCCTGGTTATCATTTTTATTTGCAGCCAGTTCGATATTTCACAGGCCTGGTTCGATGGCTCGAAACTGGTTCCACATGCCTTGGCAATGATTGATTATCTGCAGGGTTTTTTTGGTTTAGGACAGACAGTGACTGAACAGGTCGCTGCCTGATGACATCAGTAACATTCATCTTGGATAGGGCGAAATAAATGTGCGGAATTGTCGGTATTGTTGGAAAATCCAATGTAAACCTTGCGATCTACGATAGTCTCACCGTACTGCAGCACAGGGGACAGGATGCGGCAGGGATTGTCACCAGTGAGGGGGGAAAGCTCAATTTACGCAAGGACAATGGCCTGGTACGCGATGTTTTTCGCACCAGCCACATGCGTCAGTTAACTGGCAATATGGGACTCGGTCATGTCCGTTACCCTACAGCCGGCAGCAGTGGTCCTGCGCAAGCTCAGCCGCTGTATGTAAACTCCCCCTATGGCATCAGTCTTGCCCATAATGGTAATCTCACCAATTCTGAAGACCTCAGTATAGACATTTATCAAGATGATCTCCGCCACCTGAATACCGATTCCGATTCGGAGGTTTTGCTGAATGTATTTGCTCATGAATTACAGGTACAAAATAAAATTCAACCCACTGCTGAAGACGTCTTTACCGCTGTTGAAGGGGTACATAGACGTTGTCGTGGTGCCTATGCTGCGGTCGCCATGATTGTCGGTTACGGCATCGTAGGTTTTCGGGATAAATACGGTATTCGACCACTGGTATTTGGTAAAAAACGCACCCGCAAGGGCGATGAATACATGATAGCCTCCGAAAGTGTCGCTCTTGATTCACAAGGTTTTAAGCTGATCAGGGATGTGGCACCAGGAGAAGCTGTTTATATTGACCAGGCAGGTAATCTACAAACCCGTATCTGCTGTGAGGAAAGCAAATTAACTTCCTGTATTTTTGAGCATGTCTATTTCGCCCGGCCAGATTCAATGATTGATGGTGTCTCTGTATACAAATCACGTTTACGTATGGGTGAAAAACTGGCACAAAAAATTATTAAAGAACGTCCTGACCATGATATTGATGTTGTGATTCCTATTCCGGATACATCGCGAACCGCTGCAGTAGAATTGGCGAATGCTCTTGGCGTTAAATACCGCGAGGGTTTTGTAAAGAATCGCTACATTGGCCGGACTTTCATCATGCCTGGACAAAGCCAGCGCAAGAAATCGGTGAAACAAAAACTCAATGCAACGCCACTGGAGTTTCAGGATAAGAATGTTTTGCTGGTAGATGATTCCATCGTGCGGGGAACAACATGCAAGCAGATTATCGATATGGCCAGGGAAGCCGGTGCGAGGAATGTTTATTTCTGTTCGGCAGCTCCTCCGGTACGTCATCCCAACGTTTATGGTATCGATATGCCTGCAGTAGATGAATTGATTGCCCATGGCAAGACCATTGAAGAAATCAGGCAAGCCATTGGTGCTGACTGGCTGATTTTTCAGGATCTGGAAGACCTTATTTCTTCCTGTGCTGAAGGTAGTATTATTCCAATGGACTTTGAGTGCTCTGTCTTTAATGGCAAGTACGTCACCAGCGATGTCAGTGAAGAATACCTGCTAAAACTCCAACAGAAGCGCAGTGAATTCGCCAAGAAAAAACGAAATTCGTGGGGCTCTGGTGTTGCCCGTTCAAAAGAGGATGAAGACATACTTGATCTTCATAATGCCGGTTAATGGAACAGATTGTGAATAACGAAGAAACAACATCCGTGGTATCGTCCACGGATACATCCCCTATACATATCCAGACAAAAGTCGAGGATGCTGTCACTGAAATTGGCAAAGTAGTGCTGGGGAAGGAAAAACAGATTCGTCTATCTCTATGCTGTTTATTTGCAGGCGGCCATTTATTAATGGAAGACAAGCCCGGTATGGGAAAAACGACGCTTTCACAGGCGTTGGCAAAAGTTTTTGGCTTGCACTATTCACGTATTCAGTTCACCAGCGATTTACTGCCTGCGGATATTCTTGGCGTCACAATTTATGATCAGAGCACAGGACAGTTTTCCTTTCATCAGGGACCGATTTTTTCGAACCTGATCCTGGCTGATGAAATCAACAGAACAACGCCTAAAACGCAAAGTGCTCTGCTTGAAGCGATGGAAGAGGGACAGATTTCCATCGACAATAATACCCACGAGTTGCCGAAACCATTTTTTGTTATTGCTACACAGAATCCGATTAGTTTTGCAGGTACTTATCCATTACCAGAATCACAACTTGATCGTTTTTTAATGCGTCTGCAAATTGGCTATCCGGATCCGCAGGCTGAAAGAATACTGCTCAACAGTACGGATCAGCGTAAAAACCTGAATGATATGCAGCAAACATTATCGCCTGAAGATATCACTCATATCAGTGAGCGTATTGGCGAAGTACATGCTACAGAGACTTTGCTGGATTATGTGCAGCGAATAGTTGCCTATACGCGTCAGGATAATCTTTTTTCATTTGGCCTTTCGCCGCGTGGAGCTATGGCTCTGATGCGCAGTGCCCGCACCTGGGCTTTGATGCATGACCGTATGCATGTGATTCCGGAAGATGTGCAAATGGTTCTTCCGGCAGTGGTAGATCACCGTTTACGCTCTCTTACCGATACATCCGGGCGTAGCGGTGAATCCTATTCACAGCGCTTGCTCAATGAAGTGGATATTTTCTAGCCTATTTATCGAATTGATTCCTGGTCACCATCTATGAATACAGGAGTACAACAACTACAACCGAGCTGGCGGCAAATGCTCGGTTCACGCTGGAAGAAATATCACCTCAGCTGGATCAGGCGCAGGATTCCTCCCGCACGTCATGTCATCCTCAGCCAACGTAATATCTTTATCATCCCAAATCAGCAAGGCCTCGGTTTTCTGGCGGTTCTCGCACTGATGTTTATCGGTGCTGTGAATTACGAAATCAGTCTCGCCTTTGCCCTGGTGTTCTGGTTACTCGGGGTTTTTATACTCACTATTTTATATACCTTTCGTAATCTTGCCGGTTTACATATCTCTGCAGTCGCAGGGGGATCGATATTTGCTGGTGAGTATGCAGAAATAACAGTCATCCTGTCTCGTTATGGCAAACGAATTCATGAGGCGGTCCAGTTGAATTATCCTGGCTCACGCACAGTTATTGCCAATTTGATTGAGAACACAGAAGAACGGAGCAGTCTGTATATTGTTGCAGAAAACAGAGGCTGGTTTTCTCCCGGAAGACTGAAAATAGCCACTATTTTTCCTTTCGGCATTTGTCGTGCATGGTCATTAGTTGACCTGGATTTACGCTGTCTTGTCTATCCCAAACCCGAGACGTGTGATCTTGACTGGTTAACTTCTCAACAACAGGACAGTGGTCATACCAATGTCACACGGGGGACTGATGATTTTCATGGTTTACGTAACTATCAGCGTGGTGATTCCTTGCGTCATGTGGCATGGAAGATTGCTGCGCGAGGTCGGGGGATGTACACCAAGGAGTATTCTGCCAATGTTGACGATAAAATCTGGCTAAAGTGGGATATGTTTCCTGATATGCATATTGAACAGCGCCTATCCCGTCTTTCTTATTGTGTGCTGCAACTGGATGCAGGAGGGCATGATTATGGTCTTGAATTGCCAGTCATTAAGATTGAACCCGCTAAAGGCAGTGAACACTATTTGCAGGTGATGAAGGCCCTGGCTCTGTTTAATCTCCAGCAAGATGGTGAGAGCACTATGCCAGCCGGGAGCAATCAATGATCCAGAAGGTCCTGGCATGGTTCATGAGAAAACCCAATATTGATGTGCATTCAGGGGGTGATATTTTCCGCATGCCCAGAACAGCATTGATCTGGATTCTACTCTCGCTGGTCCTGGTAACCATTCCTCATATTCTCAGAATGCCGATCTGGCTGACCGCTTTGTGTATTTTTTGTATCAGCATTAGTGTGCTGATATCTCAGGGAAAAGTGTCTTATCCGGGTTCCAAAATAAAAACCACCATAGTCTTTCTTGTGCTTGTTGCCATCATTGTCCAATACGGCAGAGATATTTTTTCCACTGATGCCATCGTCGGTGTATTAATTGTTGGCATTGCCTTGAAACTACTTGAGATGAAAAAGAAACGGGATGTACTGTTGGTGATATATCTTTGTTATTTTTCAGTATTAGCCGAGTTTATATATTCGCAATCCATTCCAGTTGCTTTGTATATGTCTGTTTGCGTAGTAGTTATCACCTCGGCACTGATGTCCATAACCCAGACTGAAGAGTTTCAGCGTCCCATGCGCACGCTGAAATTGTCTACCCAGGTGCTCCTGCAAAGTATCCCGTTAATGTCACTGTTGTTCCTGTTGTTTCCACGCATTGGCCCTTTGTGGTCAGTGCCATTTCAGAGTACATCAGGAGTAACGGGGCTCTCTGACCAAATGTCACCAGGTGACATAGGAGACCTTACCCGCTCAGGAGAGGTTGCTTTTACAGTACAGTTTACCGCCAGCATACCCGCGTATAGAGACTTGTACTGGCGTGGTATTACCCTTGATCAGTTTGATGGGCGTGAGTGGAGCAGGCAGAACGGAAGGGGAAGCTACCGTGGCTTCCAGGGCTTGCAGGATCTTGGGCCTAACAGACAACAATTTAATCCCTGGTTTCAGGAAATACAGCATGCGGGTAATCCGGTTTCCTATAACGTCATTATGGAACCCACACAGCAAAACTGGATTTACACCTTAATGGTTCCCGAGATTGTTGATGAACGATTATGGATGCGCCGGGAATTCCAGGTAGGTACCGTACGCCCCATCTCACAGCGCTTCTCCTATGAAGCAGAATCCTATCTTGAGCATAAAGTTGACCTTACTATATCGTCACGAATGAGAGAAAACACTACGATTCTTCCTGACGTGGGTAATCCGCAAAGCCATGCTTTTGCACGGCAGCTTCGTGCACAAGTGGGCTCTGATAGAGAATATGTTAATGCCGTGCTGGATTACATCAGAAACGAAGAATTTTATTACACCTTGAGCCCCAGCCTTCTTGGAGAAAACCCAATAGATGATTTTCTGTTTAATACCCATGAAGGATTTTGTGAACATTATTCCAGCGCCTTTACCTTTCTGATGCGTTCAGTAGGTATACCATCCAGGGTAGTACTTGGTTATCAAGGCGGTGAATTTAATAAATATAACGAGACACTCATTGTGCGTCAGTATGATGCTCATGCCTGGACAGAGGTGTGGCTGGAGGGAGAAGGCTGGGTACATTTCGATCCAACTTTTGCTGTAGCTCCAGGGCGTATCGAATTTGGTAGTCAGTCTACTTTACAGGAAGATGAAGGTTTTCTGGATGATGAAGTGTTTTCCTTGCTGAATCTTCGCAGCAGCAGTTCACTGGTCAATGATCTTATACTGCGAATGGAAATGATTGATTATGCCTGGAACCGCTTTGTCCTGAATTATGACGCGGGCCAACAGTTTGCATTGTTCAGTCGTTTGTTCGAAAGGGTATCTAAAGTAAAAATAATTTATTCTTTGTTAGGCATGTTTTTTCTAGCGATAGGTGTGGTGGCATTCATTGTTTTGCGCAAACCTGCAGAAAAACCTCAAGCGCCTGAAAACGCCCTGTATCTTAAGTTTTGTAAATTCCTGGCGGATAATGGAATAAGCCGTCAAGCTGGCGAAACGCCAAGCCATTACAGTGAAAGAATAGCGGCATTACAACCACAATGGTCTGATGATGTTTCAACTATCACGACTCTATATATGGATCTTGCTTTCCGAGATATCAATATGAGCAAATATGAAGAGCAACTAAATGCACTGAAAATGGCCGTTCGAAAATTTAGAGTAATCAATTAACACATCTGGCATAAGCGCCAATAAACAAGCAGGAAATTACATGAAGTCATTGATAACACCAGGGCGCTATCGTCATTATAAAGGCAGTGATTACCAGGTCATTGGCTCTGCCAGGCATACTGAAACGGAAGAAGATCTGGTTTTGTATTTTCCATTGTATGGCAACGAAGCTGAACGTAGCTACTGGGTCAGACCACTTGCAATGTTCAAAGAGGGCGTTATCGTTGATGGCAAAACAACAGCAAGGTTTTCATTACAGCAGGAAGAGAATGCAGGAGCTGAGAACGGAGTTTAGAGCTTATAGCTTAGAACTTAAAACTTAGAACTTAGAACTTAAAAGTTTAATAGTGCGTTAGTAATTAAGGATGATACGGCAATTTCAAGAAATGGAAATCAAAGAAGTAAGCGCTATCTATAAGTGCTGGCCGGGCGAGTTTTAGATTTTCAAACAATGTTTTTACTGTTTTCAACATTGTGAATATTTATAGAAAATTTCCAGGAATATTGGATTAACCATGCAAGTACAGTTACCTATAATAATTCTTTGTTTGTTGCTGCATACCGGTATTTTTCTGACCTCAGCCAGGCAAGATAAAAAACCAAGACTTATTGTCGCTCTTGGTTTTTTATTGTGTACCTGGCCAGTGTGGTACGCAGGATTATTGTTGGAACCCTCCGACGTAACTTTCTATCACTGGCTGGGACGTTTGATGGTTAAAGCTCCTTACTTTTTACCATTGTGTACCTTCCTGGTGTATATCCGCAGACGCAATAATCTATTACAAAATTGATTTAGCTCAATCAATTGTTCCAGTTCGTCCCTTGAATTAATTTCTCAGGCCCATACATAGTTAATACGAAGGCTCATGTGAGCGTCGTAAGGCTGGCAACATTCAGCTATTCGCCTGGTTCAACTGAACAGGTAACCACCAACTATATTGCTTGAAAGCGAGGATATACGCATGACAACATTTGATTTTTCACCCCTGTATCGTTCAGCCATTGGCTTTGATAATTTGGGTTCATTACTGGATAAGGTGACGACTAACGAAAGAACGGCTTCCGGCTATCCCCCTTATAATATTGAATTGGTTAAAGATGACGAATATCGCATTACTATGGCTGTAGCTGGTTTTGTTGATGAGGACATCACCATAGAAATTGACAATAACACACTGACAGTATCCTCAAATAAAAACGAAGACAGTTCTGAGTCAGAGCAGAATTTCCTGCATCGCGGCATCGCAGAAAGAAATTTCAGACGCCAGTTTAAACTTGCTGATCACGTCAAGGTCACTAGTGCTACTCTGGAAAATGGTCTGCTACATATTGAGCTTGAAAGAGAAATTCCTGAAGCCATGAAGCCACGGCAAATAGCCATTAATAGTCAAAGTAATCGACTTTTAAAATCAGCCTGAATAAAAAAGCCCGGTTAATCCGGGCTTTTTTTAAATCGTTGTTAAATATTTACTGTGCTTTTCTAAACAACCCCATAAGCCAGCATAGCGTCAGCGACTTTAATAAATCCTGCAATATTGGCTCCTCTGGAATAGTTGACATACTCTTTCTCAGTGCCGTGAGCGACACATTTTAAATGAATTTCGTGCATAATTTTTTTCAAATGTTGCTGTAACTCGGCTTCTGACCAGCTCAGGCGTGCTGAGTTCTGACTCATTTCCAATCCTGACACTGCTACACCACCAGCGTTTGCCGCTTTGCTTGGCGCAAACAAAACTTTATTATTCTGAAAGATCTCGATACCTTCTTTAACTGTTGGCATATTTGCGCCTTCAACAATGGCTATGCAACCATTTTTGACCAGCATTTTGGCATCGTCTTCTGAAATCTCATTTTGGGTCGCACAAGGTAAAGCAATGTCAGCTTTCACATGCCAGGGACGTTTATCTGCAATAAACTCGGCATCGTAGGTGTTAAGGTACTCAGAGATACGCCCACGGCGAATCACCTTCAGGTCTTTAATCATTGCAAGTTTTTCTGCATTGATACCTTCCTTGTCATAAATATAACCGGAAGAGTCTGACATTGTGATGACTTTGCCACCCAGCTGAATAGCCTTTTCTGCAGCATAAATCGCTACATTACCAGAACCGGAAATGAGAATTTGTTTGCCTTCTATGCTCTGTTTGTGATGCTTGAGCATGTCATCAAGCATGTACACAGCCCCATAACCAGTCGCTTCATTTCTGATCAGGCTGCCACCGTATTCGAGACCTTTACCGGTAAGAGTGCCGCTGAACTTGTTGGTCAGGCGTTTAAGCTGACCAAACATATAGCCAATCTCTCTTGCACCTACGCCTATGTCACCGGCGGGCACGTCAATGTCGGGGCCGATATAGCGTCCAAGTTCAGTAACGAAAGACTGACAAAATCGCATGACTTCAGCATCTGACTTTCCTTTCGGATTAAAGTCAGAGCCACCTTTTGCACCGCCCATAGGCAGGCCGGTGAGAGAGTTTTTAAAAGTTTGTTCGAAGGCCAGAAATTTCAGAATACTGAGATTGACGCTGGAGTGAAACCGCAGGCCGCCTTTGTAGGGCCCAATGGCATTATTGTTTTGCACACGATGACCGCGATTGGCTCTTATATTGCCCTGGTCATCCACCCAGCAAACCCTAAAGCTGATAACGCGGTCAGGCTCGGAAAGCCGCTCCAGTAATAAAGCGTTTTGATATTTGGGATGTTTCTTGATGAAAGGGATAATGTCAGTCACCACTTCATGCACTGCCTGATGAAATTCCTTTTCGCCGCGATTGCGTCGCTTCAGGCCTTTCATAAATGGAATCATGTTCTCTTCAGCATTCATATTTTTTGGCCTTTCATTACCTGAAAGTCTCTGAGTTAAGAGACTGATTAAGTTTTATTGGTATTTAGAAGTCTCTTCTCTAGTTTTTATACAGTGGAGGCAGGCTATAGTCTTTTTTTGATTTCTTGTTATGCCTACCTTCTTGATGGATCAGATTAACAAACTGCAACAAGTCATTTTTGTTGAACCCTTTAGTATTTTTCCCACTATCATTTTCGACACTGTAAAGAGATTGCTCCAGGCTTAGAAGAAGCGCATCAAATTCTGTATCACCAACATGTTGACTCAACTGGGAAAGTGAAAGGATTTTTTCATCCTGGTAAAAAGCGTCTGCCCATGCAATGAGGCAACGTCTGATTTTATCTGCATTTCCTTTTTCAACAGATGTTCTAAACACCTTCAATGCCGCACCGGCATCAGGTGACACGGTAGGTGTTTGTGCACTGCGCTGTTGCGGCATCATCGCCGGTGTTGCTGTTGTCATAAAAGCGAGCTGACGTCTGTTCCTCATCCACATAGTCGTGGAGAAAAACCAGGCCACGGCAAAAACGGCGGTTGCTGATATCCAGAATAAGGTAAGACCAGAATTTTGTGTGCTGGTCTGCGTATTGGTGTTCGGAGTATTCTGCCCATTCAAAGGGATAGCCGGGAAGGAGCCCGGCTGAGAAATGTTGGCCATTGCTCCAGGCAGTACAGTAATTGTTCTGGCGGGGATAATGGCACGTTCCAATGAGTCATTCGTGGTGTTCCACCATGGGATGACCAGTTCGGGAATGACAAAATCGCCTGCTTCAGAGGGGACTATCGCGGTGCCTTCAGTGCGTGATCCTGTTACTCCCAGTTCATCGGCAGAATCTTCTCTTTCTGGTTGATCGGGATAAAACTTAAGCCCCGGCGCATCATCATAGCTAATCCCGGGAAGCAAAGAACTGCTCAGACCAGTGGCTGCAATCTGGATATTGCGGGTGACAGATTCGCCTATAGACAAGTTTTCAAGCGGACCGCTCCAGCTTTCAATAATGCTGATATTGCTTGCTGGCAACCAGGTCTGCCCGGGGAAGCTGGCTGGTTTTCCCTGCACCTCAATTAAATGAGTATTACTGGAGAGATTTATTTCACGCACACTGGTGCGATTGTTAAAGAAACGGGTAAGACCACCACGGCGTCCGACAGTTGCTGTGAAGTAGACTGGCGGAATGGTTAACTCGCCACTGCTTTGAGGGAAGATTACAAAATTTCTTTCGGTGACGTTATAACGTACACCTTCCACTATTTCCGAGTAGGTTTCATCGCTACCCAACTGTTGCACGACAGAATCAGTAACTTGTGGCGATGTAAGCTGGGCCCCCTGATCAAAGCTGATGGAATAATAGAGTTTAATTGTGTACAGCAGCTGTTCCTGTACATAAACACGTTCCTTACTTACCTCGGAAAAAATGAATATTTCATCATTGCCGGCATTACTGAGCTGCTCAGCTTCGCCTACAGAAATGGTGATAGGGCTAGTGACTTCGCTGCTGATGCGAAAGGAGGGAATTGTCAGGGTGCCAGTAGAACGTGGGCGTACCTGCACAATGTAGTCAACAAATGACTGCACCGTGCCATTGATATTGCTATAGGAGCTGCGCGTACTGACATTCCCGATTTGCTCAAAATCCCGATTCAGACCGGCCAGGGAAGGGCGGGTATTACCCAGAGAATTGTCCACCCTGATAGTCAGGGTAAGGATTTCACTGAGAGTAATCTCGTTTCTATCGACAAAGGCACTTAAAAGCTGTGCTTGTGTTTGACTCTGCGCAGGCAGGGCCAGACATAGCAGGCTTAGTATAAATATTATTCGCTTTACCATATCTGTTCGTTTTCTTCCTGTTCAGCCAGATTGGGGTTCTGAATTTCTTCGAATCTGCGTCGTGCAGCCTGGTACTGGAACTTTCTTCTCAACAATTCACCAGGGTCGTCAGGGATACGTCGTAACCATTGTTGCATAGCCTGTTCTTCTTCGGAATCGGGTTGTTCTCCATCTTGTGGTTCAGGAGACTCTTCGGTTTCCGACTCGTTTTCTGTTTGCTCATCGGATTCCTGTTGTTCCTGATTTTCCTGCTGGTTTTGCTCTTGTTCCTGCTCCGATTGCTCAGACTGATCCTGGCTTTGTTGTTGCTCCTCACTTTCCTGTTGTTCGCCTTGCTGCTGCTCGTCCTGGTTTTCACCGTCACTATTTTGCTGTTGTTCCTGCTGCTCCTGCTCTTGTTCTTCCATGATTTTTTCCAGCAGCTCTTTATTAAACTGAGCATCTTCATTGTCCGGAAGCAATGCCAAAGTCTGGTCATAAGCAGCAATGGCCTCCGCATAGCGGTTCAGGCGTGCCAATGAATTCCCGCGATTATAATGCGATTGCGCATCTTCGAGGAGACTCAGATCAGCCACAGCATTTTCAAAATTTCCGGTGCGGTAATTTGCAACAGCTCGCCAGGGTTCACTTTCAAACAGGCTTGCTGCCTGTTCATAGTTTTCTCCCTCAAATGCTTCAGTAGCCTGAATATCCTTTTTGATCCATAAATCCTTTAACTCCCAGGCGTAGGCATTTTTTTCCGGTAAAAATATTACTGCCAGACACAGACCCAACAACCAGCCGCGACGAAAGGTCAGGGCAGCCAAGGGTAAGACCAGCAGCAATAACCAGGGGCCTGCTTCATACCAGATATCAAATTCCCGCTCTACATCGATCAGCTTGTCATTTTCATCAAATACGCTTTGATCCAGCAGGTATTCAATATCCTGGTCGATTAACTGGGCATCTGCATAGCGCCCACCGGTAGCCGTAGCAAGCTCCTGCAACAGTGAGCGTTCCAGGCGCGGTATAACAATAGCGTTGGTGCTATCCCTGAGAAAGCCGCCTTCAGCCATGGGGATAGGGGCTCCTTGATCAGTGCCAATGCCGAGGACCGATAAGGTATGCAATGTGCCGCGCAATTGATTTCTAATTGCGCCTATGTCGTCAGCATTGATGCCGTCGGTCATCAATAAAATCTGCGCCTGAGGCAGAGAACTGTTTTCCAGCAGGGTTAATGCCAGCGCAATTGCGGATTCAGGTTTACTGCCCCGTACCGGCATAATGTTCGGTTCCAGAGAAGACGCCAGGTTATTGATGGTTTCCACATCATCGGTAAGAGGAGTTACTGCATGTGCGTCACCAGCATAGACCACAAGCGCTGTCTGACCTTCATCACGTCGTGTATTGAGAACATCAACTATTTTACGTTGCGCTCGAATTGCCCGATTGGGGGCGACATCGTTGGCATACATGGAAAGTGACATGTCAGCTACAATAACCAGAGCATCTTCACGTTCCTGAACCGGGACAGGAATTTGTTCCCACACGGGTCCGGCAAGAGCGATAAGTCCCAAAGTCCATAGCAGCAGCAAGCCAAACAAGGGATAGGTCCGGCGTGGTGAGCTATTTTTGTCCAGAAGAAAAGGTAACAGTGCGGGATCAATGGCACGCGTCCAGGTGCTGCGGTTGCTTTGTACAAAAAGTAGCAGGCAAACAATGATCACCGTGGGAATCAGAGCATAAAGGAACAAGGGTCTTAGAAAATGAAAATTTTCAATTATTTCAGGGCTCAGAAGCGGCATCAGGGGCTCACCTCGGCATGGCCGGCATCTTGATCCACAGGAGCTTGCCGGGCCTTTACAGCAAAAAGAATGCCCCAGGGCATGCGTAGCAGGGCAATCAGAAAACTGAAAGCCATGGCCAGAGCCAGAGGGAAGTAAAACAGGGAAGAAGTAGGGCGAAAGGTTTCGGCTTCCTGATCCACTGGTTCGAGCTCGTCCAGAATATCGTAGATGCCTTCAAGTTCTTCTCTGTCTCTGGCACGAAAATATTGTCCCCCGGTATTCACCGCAATACTGGTCAGTGTATCTTCGTCCAGATCTGCCGATGGATTGATGGTGCGCGGGCCAAACAGGGAATTTGTTGTCGAGGCATCGGCGCCGATACCAATGGTGTAGATTTTAATATTTTCTCGTGTCGCCAGATCGCCAGCCTGTACCGGGGACACTTCACCCGCATTGTTGACGCCGTCAGTGAGCAGGATCAAAATGCGGCTGGTCTCGGGACGTTCGCGTAAATGTTTAACGCCAAGCCCTATGGCATCGCCTATGGCTGTGGCATTTTCTTCAATGATGCCAATTTCAGCTTCATGGAGCAGGGTTTCCACTGTCTCTCTGTCGAAGGTAAGCGGTGCCTGGGTATAGGCCCTGGCTGCAAACAGAATGAGTCCCAGGCGGTCACCGGTACGGCGCTCAACAAAGTCTCCTACAACAGACTTTACTACCTGCAAGCGTGTGGCATTTTGACCACTTAACTGGATGTCCTGAGCCTCCATGGAACCGGAGATATCTACGGCCAGCATTAAATCCCGTCCTGTTGTGGGCAATTGCACAGGATCACCAACCCATTGGGGGCGGCTGGTGGCTGTCACCAGTAACAACCAGCTGAGGATGGCCAGTACAGCAATCAGTCGGTTGCGTGCACCAACACGCGGTGCCGAGGCTTCAACGCTGGACATGGATTTGAAAAAGGGAACATAAAGTGAGGCATCCCGGTTAGCTGCTTTGGGTAGCAGGGTATGGCATAACCAGGGTAATGGCAGAAAGAGAAATGCCCAGAGCCAGACAAACTGAATCATGCGCTTTGCTCCATTGCAGCCGGGAGAAAGTTACTTGCAGGTTTCTTTTCCTGATAACGCTTTTCTATCCAGGTTTTCGCCAGGGCCACTAGAGCATCGGCATCAGCATCAAAAGTACGTTGGTAAACACCTTCTGCCAATGAGCTGCCAGCGCCTTGCGTGAAATCGCTGGTGTTATCGAAACTGTCGAGAAATTCCAGCCACTTGTTGCCACTTAACTTCTCCGAGGGCGCATCAGGGTATTTGACCATCACCACACGGTTCAAGAGGCTGTTAATTTCGGCAAGAAATTTCAGACCTGCCTGATTGCGTTGTTCGGCATCTTGGGCCTGGGTAGTGAAATGCGCATGGGCATCATTTAATTGCTCCAGCACATTCGCCAATTTTCTTCGCTGAATCATGGCGATAATGGCTTGACGATATACAAAGGCCAGACCAATTAACAAAAGTACAAGCAAAACCCACCACCCGGGTGCGGGCGGCCAAAAGGTAACAGCTTCCGGCAGATGAATATCGCGTAGCTGGCTTAACGGGTCTTCTGCTTCCATGTTTCCATTTGATCCAGGACGACCTGATCTGTACGCAGGGCGATTAAAGGAACTTTCATTTTGTTAAATTCATTTCTGAGCATCTCGAGACGATCAGCAAATTGTTCGTGATAGTGTGACCTGACGGTTTTTTTATAGGTATTGATCGTGCTGCGCTGGCTGCCATCGGTAATACTGTAAACGCCGGGAACCGGCAGATTTTCTTCCAGGGCATCGTAAATAAAAATACACGTCACGCTGTTATGGATAGCCAATTGATGGAGATATTGCCGGCATTTATCATCAAAGGTCTGAAAATCACTGATCAGATAAACGTTGGAGCCGGGGCGAGTGATGCGGTACATCTGCTCCAGCGCATCAAGTAGATAGTTTTTGCTGTTAGCGTCAGTTTCTGCATGGTGCTCAACCAACAATTGATTGTAGCGCGCCAGCGTGTCAAGAAAACGCAGGGCAGAGCGCTTACTGCGCCGGGGCTTGATCAGCTCATTACTCTCATCGTTGAAAACCACGCCGCCGACACGATCGCCATTGTCCACTGTGGTCCAGCAAATGATTGCAGCCGCTTCTGCTGCGACAACAGATTTGAATGCCACCTGGCTACCGAAAAACATATTGTGGCACTGATCTATGCCAATAATGACTGGCCGCTCTCTTTCTTCGCGAAACACTTTGGTAAAAGGGCGTCCGGTTCTGGCAGTGACGCGCCAGTCGATCTGCCGGATATCATCTCCGGGCTGATAAGCCCTGAATTCTTCAAAATCGACACCACGTCCCTTATGTTTTGAAATATGGGAACCCGACATCCCCAGTCGGCTACGTGACTGATAATCCAGCTCAATAGACTTGGCTACATGACGCTGGTCGAAGAGCTGTTCAAGTGTGATGAACGCTCCACGACTACGGTATTGGTCCTGATGGATATTAAGCTGGCGTTTACGAGACAACGTGGATTCCTGTTATTGCTGTTCTGGAGTAATTCAGTGTCAGGCAGAAGGAACCAGTTCCAGAATTTTATCCAGCACTGTGTCGGCATCGACACCGGCAGCTTCAGCTTCAAAGCTTAATAGCACGCGATGACGCAGTACATCATGAAATACTTCATGAATATCTTCCGGACTGACAAAGTCTTTTCCCTTCAGCCAGGCGTGAGCACGTGAGCAAAGATCAAGAGATATCGTGCCACGTGGGCTGGCTCCAAAATCTATCCACTTTTCCAGATCTTCAGAATACGGTCCTGGATTTCGTGTCGCCATAACCAGCTGCAGAATATATTCTTCGACGGCATCAGCCATATGGATGTTCAGCACTTCCTGGCGCGCCTGGAACAGTGCTTCCTGAGCCACCACGCTGGGTGGATCCATATCAATATTTTTCGCTTCATTTCTGACCAGGTTAAGAATTTTTCGTTCTGAATCAGTATCGGGGTAGCCCACCGTCACATGCATCAGAAAACGGTCGAGCTGAGCTTCCGGCAAAGGATAGGTGCCTTCCTGCTCAATAGGGTTTTGGGTAGCCATTACCAGAAATAATTTGGGCAACTTGAAGGTTTCTCTGCCAACACTGACCTGATGCTCACCCATTGCTTCCAGCAAGGCAGACTGGACTTTCGCCGGGGCACGGTTTATTTCATCAGCCAGGACCAGATTGTGAAAAATTGGGCCCTGCTGGAAACGAAAGCTACCATCTTCAGGACGGTAGATTTCAGTGCCGGTGATATCGCTGGGTAGCAAGTCAGGCGTGAACTGGATGCGGTGAAAGTCACCTTCGATAGCTTCTGAAAGGTTTTTGATAGCCTTGGTTTTGGCCAGTCCCGGTGCTCCTTCGACCAGTAAGTGACCGTCAGCGAGCAAGGCTATCAACAGGCGATCTATTAGTTTTTCCTGGCCAATAATATGCTGGGACATCCAGTTTTTGAGTGTGGTAATTACTTCGAATTGCGTCATGGATAAAGTCTCTTACTTCTTATTTTACTTCATTAATTTCTGCAGGGCCTTAACAACATTGTCGGCCGACATCTTCGTATATCGCTTGAGCCTTATTATGGCTGAGCTAAGAGCGCATGGCGCCCGGAAAAAGATCGATTCTATAGTGAATCCGTACGCATTGAAAATATTAGAAAGCACAGATTTCAAACAGCCTTGAGAGGGAATGACTCAAGCTATATAGTGTGACCGCTTCCAGGCTGGATCTATCCCCTTAAAATGTGAAAAATTGAAGGAAAACCAACAGGATGACGGTTATTAATAGTACTGACAATATCACGACCAGAATTCTGATCCTGTATTCCACCTCTGCTTGCCATCTTTGTGAAACAGCCCTTGCCCTGATTGCGCCGCAGCTGAATTCGTTGGCAATTAACCTTGAAGAAGTCGATATCAGTGAATCCGAGTCATTAATGGCGCGTTATGGTATTCGTATACCGGTACTTAAATTTGCAGAGGGAAAGGAAGAACTGGGATGGCCTTTTAGCGAGGAGCAATTTCTGGAGTTTGCCAGACTCAATCAGAAATGAGCGCGAGAGGCTTTAAATAATCTTGATATGCCAGGGTTCGTAACGGACCCCATAACGATTGGTGTCGGTATAGCGAATATCCACATAACCCAGGGTAATCAATCGCTTAAATTCTTCTGTGTTGGAAAAATCACTGGTGAAGTTGGCTTCACCAAGACCGATCTTGCCGACATCAAAATCACCTATGCCATGGAAAGAGTAGCCAGGAGGCGCCAGAGAACGGGAAGCCTTGGACAGGTTGCCCATTGACTGACGGGTTTTTGATAAGAACAGGTGCATTTGCTTGACCACATTGCGAATACCAGAGGTCAGTAGTAATTCAGTACCAACATCTTTGTGGATCAGATTGTATTGATTGAGTGATTCACCTTTGAGAAGGAAATGGCCGCTACCATCAATTTTTTCAACTTCTGACTGAGAAATGCGATGGGTCATATCCGGATTGACCTTTTCACCAAAGAAACCATAGTCAGTAGCATCGTTAAAAAAGACTTCTTCCAGAAAAGCCAGTTCCGCAGGGTCAAATTCACCGATTTCATCGTAATTTCGTGCGAAGTACAGCATTTCATCAATGCCAATCAGATTGAAGTTACCATGCCCGATAAAACGCTGCACACGTTCCAGCCGATCAATGGTGGGAGATAACAGCAGCTGATTAATTTCACTTAAATATATATCACCGGGAAAATCGCCATCGAAATTGCGGATTTTCTCCAGATAAAAACTCACTTCGTCTTCCTGCAGGTTGTCCAGCTCAGCGCCACTGAGACTGCGTTCGGAATGTTTGAAGCCTTCCTGTAAATCATTTTCTGGCGCCACGATGATGGCAGGCGAATTGGCAGTGGGCATATTTTCCGCAATCAGTTCCTCCACAGGGGTGGAATCCGGGATGGCAGGGTTAAATTGATCAAGGCCAGGCAGGTCGGAGAATGAAAACTGATTATTTTTATACTGGTTATAGAGGCGCGAACTCAGGAAGGAGATACCCCCACCGGCCAGTAATGCTGCAAAAAATCTCGTTTATTCATAATTTCCGTGAATATAGCAGAGTTTACAGAACGAAAAAATCCCTAGCGTTCCGACTTGTCTTTTCTGCTACATTTTTTTCTGTTTTACCCAAACATTCGGCTACTTTTGCCAAAACATAAACAAGATTGGCAGGCACATTTCTTCGCGATTTTGGTTTTGGTTGAATGGTCCGGGGAAGAAGGTAGGGGGCATCCGTTTCCAGCATAAGTCTGTTTTCAGGGATCAGGTGGATAAACTCGTGTAGATGATGACCCCGGCGCTCATCACAAATCCAGCCTGTTACTCCGATGTACATATCCAGCTCAAGATAGTCCCTGAGTTCACTTTCTGTCCCGGTAAAGCAATGAACTACTGCACGGGGCAGGGCATTGCGGTATTCACGTAACAGGCGGATAAAATCTTCATGGCCTTCCCGCTGGTGCAGGAACACCGGCATGTGCAGATCTGCAGCCAGCTGTAACTGTCCTTCAAGAGCCCTTTGCTGGACATCGCGAGGTGAGTAATCCCGAAAATAATCCAGTCCTGTTTCGCCCATTGCTTTTACCCTGGAATGGGTAGCAAGCTCACGCAGGGCAATAGCCGTCTGATCGTCATAATTTTCCGCTTCGTGCGGATGAACCCCGGCAGTACTGGAGCAAAATTCAGTATATTTTTCGGCCACCGCTAATGCAGCATGGCTCCCCTCAAGTGAGGTGCCGGTCACCATAATATGTTCAATGCCTGCCTGCGTGGCTTCATCGATGATCTGTTCAAGATCTGCACTGAAACTGTCATGGCCCAGGTTGGCGCCGATGTCTATCAGCGGATAAGAATTCTTACTGGGCATAGGTGGGATAAGTGACAGTTTAGGAACGTCTGTATATTACTAGTCACAAGTCCCAAGTCACAAGTCCCAAAGCGTTTAAAGTTGCCTGCTCGGTCGGAATTTTCATTTTTACTCTGGAACAAAAGTCACAAGTTAGTAATTAGCAGGTTTCCTTGCGACTTGAGACTTGTAACTTGGGACTATTTTTTTTCCTGCAAAGCCGGAAAAAACATGAGAGAAAACTATCATTGCCCGTTATAATACGCGCTTTTTTGGGCTGGATAATTTCTCGTAATAACATGACCGCACAACAGAAACAGGCAATAGACTGGAAAAGCCTTGGCTTTGAATATACCAAGACGGACTACCGCTTCAGCGCTCGCTATGAAAATGGGCAATGGACTGAAGGCGAGCTGAGTACTGACGAGATTATTCATATCCATGAAGGATCGCCTGCCTTGCATTATGCCCAGCAGTGTTTTGAGGGCATGAAAGCGCAAACAGCTGAAGATGGAAGGGTATTGTTGTTTCGTCCGGAGCTTAATTGCGAGCGTATGCAGAATACCGCTGATCGCCTGTCGATGCCCCAAGTGCCCAATGAATTATTTCTGCATGGTGTAAAAGAAGCAGTACGTGCCAATTTATCCTGGATTCCACCTTATGGCAGTGGTGCTTCCCTGTATATCCGTCCCCTGTTGATCGGTATTGGGGAGAACATGGGATTACGTCCAGCCAAGCAATATGAATTCCGCGTCATGGTTTCCCCGGTAGGCCCTTATTACAAGAGCGGTGGTCTTTCAGCCATCAAGCTGGCAGTGTCTGACTTTGACCGTGCAGCACCTCATGGTACCGGCGATGTGAAGGCGGGTGCAAATTACCCAGGCGGCCTGTATGCAACACGCAAGGCGCAGGAACTCGGTGCCAACGAAGCACTTTATCTTGATGCTGGTGAAAGACGATATATAGAAGAAGCAGGATCAGCGAATATCATCATCTGTACCACCGAGAATAAACTGATCACTCCCAAATCGGCGGCTATATTGCCAAGCATAACGCGACGCTCAATCATGGATATTGCCAGGGTCGATCTTGGCATGGAAACCGAGGAACGTGCTATTGATCTGCGCGGCGAACTGGACACCTTTGTTGAAGTGGCAGCCTGTGGCACCGCAGCAGTGCTGTCTCCTGTAGGGAAGATCTGGTTTGATAATGCCTGGCACAGTTTCTATGGCAATGGTGAAGAAGTAGGTCCCGTAATGCAGCAGTTATATGATCTCTTATGCCAGATTCAAAATGGCGAAAGGGAAGATAATTTCGGCTGGACTATGGAAGTCCCCTTGTAAAAGATTTCTGAAGGCCCCAAAATTTTCTCTTTTCTTTTCCCAAAACCGGTGGTTTAATGCCCGCCTTTTTCGGGCTGTGGGCAATGAAAACTTTTTTCTGCTCAAAAATGCCTGTATTTACAGCATGTTTCTTTATAGAAATATGCCTGCATGATCAATTTATAAAAATAATTAAACAGAACTCTTGACCAACACGGGGCTTGTCATTAATTATGGCGCCTGTTTTGGTCGCCAGATATTACAAAAGTGACCTAAATTTTCTGCAAAAAAACGGGATACGAAATTTAAATGGGTAAATCACTGGTTATTGTTGAGTCACCTGCAAAGGCCAAAACAATTAACAAATACCTCGGCAATGACTTCATAGTAAAGTCATCTGTTGGTCATATTCGTGACCTGCCTACCAGCGGATCCAGCGCTCCAGTCGACCCCAAAGCCAGGGCCAAGGCAGCTGCCGAAACCCGTAAAATGGATCCTGAAAAGAAGAAGATCCATAAAGCCAAAAAAGCTAAAACCCAGCTCATCGCCCGTATGGGCATTGATCCTGAACACAACTGGAAGGCCAATTACAAAATTCTCCCAGGCAAGGAAAAGGTCGTCAGTGACCTGAAAAAATTCGCCAAAGACGCCGATACTATTTATCTCGCGACTGACCTTGATAGGGAAGGTGAAGCCATTGCCTGGCATCTGCGCGAAGCCATTGGCGGTGATGATTCCCGTTATAAGCGCGTTGTATTTAACGAAATTACCAAAAAAGCCATTCAAGCTGCTTTTGCTAAGCCTGGTGAAGTCGATATGAAACATGTTGAGGCGCAACAGGCACGCCGTTTCCTCGACAGGGTTGTGGGCTTCATGGTATCTCCACTATTGTGGGCAAAAGTCGCCAGAGGCTTGTCAGCGGGTCGTGTTCAGTCTGTTGCAGTGCGTTTGCTGGTAGAGCGAGAAAAAGAAATTCGCGCCTTTGTGCCGGAAGAGTACTGGGAACTTTATGCCAATTTACTCTCCGCAAATATGCAGGCCAATGAGGATGTTGAGCCCCTGCACTTTGAAGTGTTGAAATATAAGGATGGTGACTTCAAACCCAAGACAGAAGAACAGACACAAAACGCCATAGCTGCACTCCAGCCAGCCAGTTTTAATGTCAGTGACAGAGAAGACAAACCTACTTCATCTAAACCACGCGCCCCTTTTATTACCTCGACCTTGCAACAGGCAGCTTCTACCCGACTGGGTTTTAGCGTCAAAAAAACCATGACAATGGCTCAGCGCCTGTATGAGGCAGGTTTTATCACCTATATGCGTACTGATTCCAAAGCCCTGAGTAATGATGCTTTGGCCATGGCGCGCGATTACATTCAGGACAATTTTGGTGAAAAGTATCTGCCCGCAGACCCGATTCGCTATAGCAGTCGCGAAGGGGCTCAGGAAGCCCATGAGGCAATCAGACCATCAGATGTCAAAGTGCTGGAAAATTCATCTCGCATGGATGCGCTGGACCGTGATGCGGTACGTCTCTATAACCTGATATGGCAGCAATTTGTTGCCTGTCAGATGACGCCAGCGCGTTATAAAAGCAGTACATTAAAAGTCACTGCAGCTGATTATGAAATGCGTATTAAAGGTCGCATTATGGAATTTGACGGCTACACTCGTGTGTTATCGGCAAACAAGGATGGTGATGTTGAGCTACCTGATTTGAAAATAGGCGAGAGCCTGAATCTGCGTGATCTCGACCCCATACAGCATTTCACCAAACCGCCACCACGTTACAACGAAGCAAGCCTGGTCAAGGAACTGGAAAAACGCAGTATTGGTCGGCCATCTACCTACGCGTCTATTATTTCTACTATTCAGGATCGCGGTTATGTGAAGCTGGAAAACCGTCGCTTTTATGCTCAGAAGATGGGCGATATTGTGACCGACCGTCTGGTGGAAAACTTTACCGATCTGATGGATTATGAATTTACTGCCCGTATGGAAGGTAACCTTGATGATATAGCCAAGGGCAAGAAACCCTGGCTGGACGTGCTCAATACCTTTTACGTTGATTTCACCCGTCAGTTGCAGCAGGCCCAGTCAGAAGAAGACGGAATGCGGGAAAACAATCCCACTGAAACTGATATCAAATGTCCGACCTGTGAACGCAATATGCAGATCCGTACTGGTGCAACCGGTGTTTTCCTCGGCTGTTCCGGATACAACCTGCCGCCAAAAGAGCGCTGCAAAACCACGCTGAATCTCACTGCTGGTGATGAAGCGATCAGTGTTGATGCCGATGATGAGGCTGAATCCAGGCTGTTGATGGATAAGCATCGTTGCAAAATTTGCGATACCGCCATGGATTCCTACCTGATTGATGAAGATCGCAAGCTGCATGTTTGTGGCAATAATCCGGGTTGTTCAGGCTTTGAAGTAGAAGCGGGCAAATTCAAGCTGAAAGGCTATGAAGGACCAACCCTGGAATGCGACAAGTGCGGCGCCGAGATGCAACTGAAAAATGGCCGCTTCGGAAAATATTTTGGCTGCATGTCAGAAGATTGCAAAAATACGCGCAAGCTCCTGCGTAATGGTGAGGCTGCTCCTCCGAAAATGGATCCGGTGCCGATGCCCGAGCTTGAATGTGAGAAAGTTGAAGATACCTATATCCTCAGAGATGGCGCTGCCGGACTCTTCCTCGCCGCAAGTCAATTTCCAAAAAACAGAGAGACACGTGCCCCCTTGGTAGCTGAGCTGCTTCCCCATAAGAATGAAATTGATTCCAAGTATGCTTTCCTGATGAAGGCACCGACGGAAGATCCAGATGGCAACAAGACCGTGGTGAAATTCAGCCGTAAAAGCAAGGAACAGTTTGTACAAAGTGAAATAGACAAGAAACCCACCGGCTGGAAAATGTATTATCGTAAGGGCAACTGGGTTTTGGATGGAGAAGGGACTCCCGCGACTATCAATCATTGAGCGAACTACCAAATAATTGTTAATCAGAATTTTCCGCTAATCAAGAAACTACTGACACCAGAAGACCATGTTAACTTCACTGCTGGACTGGATAGAAAAAAATAACTGGGTAATTCATGTCTTTGGCATAGTGCTGGCCACAGTGCTGAGTAATTTCATCCTGCGCCGGGTTCTCCTGCGCATTCAACAAAAAGCCGAATTAACCAACAGCCTCTGGGATGATACTTTCCTCGATGCGATCAAGCGCCCCTTGCTACTTTTTGTCTGGGTCATTGGTTTGTCTATCGCCGCTGAAGTCATCGAAGCTGTTTCTGACAACGAACTGTTTCAGCTTACCGGGCTAATCAGGCATATCGCGATTGTTCTGCTGCTGATGATGTTTCTCCTTAAACTCATTGCCAATCTCGAAGAATCCATTGTAAATAAACGCGCCTTGAAAAATGTTGATACCGATGAGGTGACAGTCAAGGTGTTGGGAAGACTGGTGCGTATCTCAGTACTTATCACTGGTACCCTGGTGATATTGCAAACATTGGGTATCAGTATCAGTGGGGTGCTGGCTTTCGGTGGCGTAGGGGGTATTGCTGTAGGTTTCGCGGCAAAAGATTTGTTGGCCAACTTTTTTGGCGGACTAATGATTTATCTGGATCGCCCATTCTCAATTGGAGATTGGGTGCGCTCTCCTGATCGAGAGATTGAAGGCACTGTAGAAGATATTGGCTGGCGCTTAACCAGAATACGTACCTTTGATAAAAGACCTTTATATATTCCGAATGCCACCTTTACTACCATAGCTGTAGAAAACCCTTCGCGCATGACCAACAGGCGTATCAAAGAAACTTTTGGCCTGCGTTATTGTGATTCAGGAAAAGTCCGCTCGATCATTGCCGCAGTTAAAGACATGCTGCAACAGCATGAAGAAATCGACGCCGAACAAACTCTGATAGTCAATTTAGATTCCCTGGCTCCTTCAAGCCTGGACTTTTTCATCTATACCTTCACCAAAACCACCAACTGGATTCACTTTCATGAAGTGAAACAGGATGTGCTGTTAAAAGTAATCGACATCATTCACGAGCATGATGCTGATGTCGCATTCCCCACCAGAAC